>CAZEXP010000015.1:0-50030 GCA_964516845.1 uncultured bacterium | reverse complement strand
CCTGTCAGCCTGTCCCCCTCGCTCAGTGGTCTCTTGTGTGACGGTCTCGTTTCAGCTGCCGGCATTCCCGCGTCAACCTCGGACAGTGAAGCTACCGAACTCGTCCGTCGCCTTCAACCAGTCCGTTTCGACTCCGCTCACCGAACCCTGAGCCGGTCCCGCCGTGATGCGTTCGATCAGCCGCTCGAGGTCTGCACGCGGACCCTCGGCGACGAGTTCCACCGAGCCGTCCGCGACGTTGCGGACCCATCCAGTGAGCTCGAGCCTGGCGGCACACTCGCGCGTGAAGTACCGGAAGCCGACGCCCTGAACGATGCCTCTGACGCGCGCGCGGAGTCTCTCATTCACGTTCGCACCCACGGGGACCTGCGTCCTCCCCCGGTTCGAGCCTTGCGAGCCAGCTCGAGCGCGAGTTTCGCCGCGGCCTCGGGCGTGTCGACGACGAGCACGCCTTCGATCTCGCCCCACGCGTTCACCGCGACCACCGGGATGTCCGATTTGAGCGCAACCGCGATCTCAGAGAGAGTACCACCCTCACCGGTGAGCGCAACCACCGCCTCGCCCGAGAGCACGTTGACGATATTGCGTGCCTGGCCGATGCCGGTCACGATCGGGATCGTGACGAACTCGTTGGCGTCGTCCGCCCGTTCGCCGGGCAGTATACCGACGGTTGTCCCGCCCGCCTCGTGCGCGCCGCGGGATGCCGCCTCCATGACGCCGCCGAGGCCTCCTGAAATGAGAACACCCCCTTCGCGGGCGATGGCTGCGCCAACTCGCTCCGCGTTGGAGGCTGTCTCCGTGTCACAGCGGCCGCCGCCGACCACCGTGATCCTGAGAGGGCGATCCATCTGCGTGTGCCCTCCTATGGGATGGTCGGGGCGAGAGGATTTGAACCTCCGGCCTCACGGTCCCGAACCGTGCGCGCTAACCGGACTGCGCTACGCCCCGACATGAACCTACATACTAGCAAAGAGCCCCGGGACATGCAAGAGCCCTTGAACGGCCGCGAGCACTATCCCTCCGGCAATGAGAATGCCCATCAGGATTGCCGGAAGCGCGAGCCTCGGCCGCACGCCGAAGACGTACGCCGCAGCCGCCCCCGTCCATCCCCCCGTGACCGGAAGCGGTATCGCCACGAACAGAATGAGCCCGAGCGCCTCGTAGCGCTCGACGACCTTGCCGCGACGCCGCGTGCGCGCGAACAGCCACTCGAAGAACCGGTCGAACGCTTTCCAGCGTCTGAGGTACGTCGCCACGGGGTCCAGCAGGAACACGAGCGGAATCATCGGCAGGAAATTGCCGGCCACACAGATCCAGTACGCCCGCCAGATTGGTATGTCGAACTGGAGCACTGCGATCGGCAGGCCGCCGCGAAGCTCGGCGATCGGCAGCATGGACACGAGGAACGCGACGACTTCCTTCGGCAGCCCCTGCAACGCCTGGAGAAGATGTTCCAGCACTAGTACGCCCCTTCTCTCTCCGGACCCCATCCCTCGCGTCCCAGGAGCGGGACGAACGAGCAGCCTCCCGCCTTCCGTTCCGCGACGATGCCGTCCCGCTTGTCTATGATCGTCAGCTGCTGGATCGACGCGGGTCCGACGGGGATCACGAGGATGCCCGGGTCGGCCAGCTGCTCGATGAGACTCTGCGGGACCTCGGGAGAACCCGCGGTCACGATGATGCGGTCGTACGGCTCGAACTCTTTCCATCCGATCGTGCCGTCTCCGACGAGGATCGATACGTTGTGGATGCCGAGCTCATCGATGAGCTCGCGCGCCCTCCGGGCCAGCGGCTCGATGCGTTCGACACTGAAGACACGGTCCGCGAGCCCGGCGAGCACAGCGGCCTGGTAGCCGGAGCCGGTCCCGATCTCGAGCACCTTCTCCGAGCCGGTCAGAGCGAGCGCCTCCGTCATGATGGCCACCATGTAAGGCTGGGATATCGTCTGGCCCTCGCCGATCGGGAGCGCGTGGTCGGTGTACGCGGATTGTTCCATCCCGCGTCCGACGAACAGATGGCGCGGAATCTCGCGCATGGCTTCGAGCACCCGCTCGTCCGCGACACCACGGCCGGCGATCTGGCGCGCGACCATCTCATGACGCTGTTCGTCCCATCCGGTCACGGGGATTCCTCCTCGGGTGGGTCGGTATCGCTGGTACCGGCGCCGCTGCGCGTCGGCGGGTCGGCGTTGGTACCACGCCCGAATCGCTCGATGATGCTGTCGAGTCCCCAGCCCTCGAGCGTTGCGAACGTACGGTAGTCGGTGAGATCGAGCTGGACCGGAGTGACCGACACGTACCCTTTCGCGAGCGTCGTGTAGTCCGTGTTCGGTTCGATCGACCACGTCTCCTGCTGCCCGCCGATCCAGTAGTACGTCTTGCCGCGCGGGTCCTTCTTCTCAACGATGAGTTCCTCGTAGATCTGCTTCCCCTGTCTCGTGATCCGGATGCCCTTGATCTCGTCGAGCGGGACGTGCGGCACGTTGACATTGAGAAGCGTCCACTCCGGGAGCCCGCGGTCGAGCACGATGGTCGCCAGTTCGCGGGCGACCACTCCGGCGGCGCCGTAGTCGTACGGCTTGTCGCCCGGTCGGTCGAGCGAGACGGCCATCGACGGGATGCCGAGGAGCGTGCCCTCCATGGCGGCTGCGACCGTGCCGGAGTACGTCAGGTCGTCGCCCATGTTCGGACCGCGATTGATGCCGGACACCACGAGGTCCGGCCGCTTCTCGAGGAGGTTGTTGATGGCGAGCATGACGCAGTCGGTCGGCGTGCCGTCGACGCTCACGGTCGAGTCGTCGATGCGCTGTGCGCGTAGCGGGACCTGGAGCGTGAGCGAGTGGCTGGCCGCGCTGCGTTCGCGGTCGGGCGCGACGACGGTGACGTCGCCGATCTCGCCGAGCGCGCTCGCGAGTACCCGGATCCCGGGGGCGTTCACGCCGTCGTCGTTGCTGACGAGTATGGTCGGTCTGCTGCTCACAATCCGCCTATCTCCAGAAGAGGCTTCGCCACACGAGCCTGATGAATCGCAGCGTGTCGACGAACGGGTTGATGTGGCTGATGCCGTCCGTGTAGATCGACTCGATCGGGATCGAGCCGATCGAGAAGCCACGCCTCCCGGCGCGGATGAGGATCTCGGATTCCGTGTCGTAGCGGCTGGTGACGAGCTTCATGCCGTCGACCACCGGGGTCCGTATGGCCCGGTAGCCGCTCTGACTGTCGGGAATGTCCTGTCCCGCGAGCAGTGAGACGATACGCGATGTCGTCCGGTTCGTCCAGATGCGGAGCGGCGGCATGTCGCGGACCGCGTCCATTCTGGAGCCGACGACCACGTCCCAGCCGCCCTCCCCGACCGCCTCGACGAATGCCGGGATACTCCCGGGGTCGTGCTGTTCGTCGCCGTCCATCGTGATGAGGGCGTCGTACCCTTTCTCGACGGCGTAGCGGAAGCCCGTCGCGAGGGCCGCGCCCTTGCCTCGATTCACCGCATGTTCGACGACGGCGGCGCCCGCGTTCTTCGCGACCTCGGTCGTGGCGTCGGTGGACCCGTCGTTGACGACGAGGACGTCGAGGCCAAGCCGGAGAGCCTGGACCGCGCGGATGACGTTCGCCACGTGCGACTCCAGATTCTTGCACGGAATGATGACGAGCGTTCTCATGAATCTCCCCCGCCGCGACGTCCGCCGTCGCGTTCCCTCAGCCGGTGCGACTCGTTGACGGCCTCTCTCGCAAGTTTGTTGGAGCGCCGGCGCCATGTGAGCGTCCTGCGCCGGCGGCTGCGGAGCCGGTCTTCGCAGGCGACTCCCCAGATCGGGCGGAACGCGAACCACTGGTCGGGTGACTCGCGAATTCGGTCTTCGACGAGGGCGAGACACTGGTCGACGCACGCACGGATGTCGGTCTCGGCGTCATCCGTCGCCACTACTTCGATCGGTTCCTCGACGACGAGTTCGTAGCGCCCGTCATCGCGCTTCAGGCAGAACATCGGGACCAGCGTCGCCCCGAACTTCCGTGCGAGGACCGCGTGGCCGTCGGGAGCCAGAAACTCCTGACCGAAGAACGTTGCGGTCATGCCCTGCCCCGTCACCGCGCGGTCGACCGCGATCGCCACGATGGCGTTGTGCTTCAGGGCGCGATACACGCGCGTGACCGATTCGACGGGAACCGGCACGCTCCCCTTGGCCATGCGGACCTCATTGAAGAACCGGGTCACTCTGGGGTCCGCGTGCGAGTCGACGAGGACATTGATCGGGACCCCGGCGAGACCGACGGCGGCCATGGCGAGTTCCCAGTAGCCCAGGTGGGCGGAGACCGTGATGACGGGACCGCTCTTCGCCATCTCACGCAGCCGGAGCGCCGCGGGCAGGCTCTCCGGAGTGAAGATATTCTCAACCTTGTCCAGCGTCACGTGCGGCAGGTGGACGAACTCGTAGACGAACCGGCCGAAGTTGGCGAATATGTCGATCCGGAGCTTCCTGAGTTCGGCAGGCGACATTGTCGCCCCGAACGCGACCTCGAGATTGCGGTAGAGGATCGTCCTGTTCCGCTGCTGCAGGTGGCACATCAAACGGCCCACCGCGGACGACGTACGTCGCGCGATGGGCTCAGGGATCCACCTGACCAGGAATTCTGCAAAGCGGTAGACACGGTACACAGACACGGTGCCGTCACAGTTCTGGCCGAGCGGTGATTGGTTGTGTTGGTCGGGGCGACTGGATTCGAACCAGCGACCCCTAGCCCCCCATGCTAGTGCGCTAACCGGACTGCGCTACGCCCCGACGCGATTCAATCTAACACACGACCCCATCGGTGACAAGGCCGAATGAGCCCCGTGTCAGACCACGCCGCCCCTGGCGGTCTCCCGCTTGGGCTCTCTGAGCATGAGATCTCTGATAGCTTCTATCGGGCTCTTGTCCTCGAAAAGCACCTGGTACATCTGTTCGCTGATCGGCATCTCGACGTCGTGCTTCTTCGCGAGCTCGGCCGCGCTCCGCGTTGTCTTGACGCCCTCCGCTACCATGACCATGGAACCCAGGACTTCTTCGAGCGTCTTGCCCGCGGCGATCTGCTCGCCGACGTATCGATTCCGGCTGTGCCGGGATATACAGGTCGTGATGAGATCACCCATTCCAGAGAGGCCCGCGAAGGTCTCCGGCCGGCCGCCCATCACGATACCGAGTCTCGTGATCTCGGCGAGGCCGCGCGTCAACAGCGCGCCCTTCGTGTTGTCGCCGTAGCCGATACCGTCGCAGATACCGGCGGCGATCGCGATGACGTTCTTGAGCGACCCGCCCAGCTCGACCCCGATGACATCCGTGTTGGTGTAGACGCGCAGATGCTCGGCCATGAAGAGGTCTCGGACGAGCACGGCATCACGCTCGGAGCGCGCGGCGGACACGATCGTCGTCGGGAGTTTCTTGCTGACCTCCTCGGCGTGGCTCGGTCCGACGAGAGACACGATGCCAGCGGCATCCGGACGGTTGAGCCGCTCCGAGAGGACCTCGGACATTCTGAACAGAGTGCCGTTCTCGATCCCCTTGGCGACGTTCGTGACCGGGATGCCGCGGGGAATGAAGTTGGCAGCCGCGGTCGCTACATCACGCACCGTGTGCGAAGGGACCGCGAAGACGACCGTCTCGGCCCCGTCCAGCGCATCCGCGAGGTCGCCGGTGATCCGCAGGTCCGCCGGAAGCGGAACGTGCGGAAGGAACTTCTTGTTCTCGGCGTCACGCGCGAGCGCCTTCACCTGCTCGGGGTCGAACTCCCACATCGTGACGGTGTGGCCGTTCCCGTGGAGAACGAGGCCGAGCGTCGTGCCCCAGCTCCCTGCTCCCAGGACTGTCACGTGAGCCATGTCAACCGCCCCTCCCCGGTCGTGAGAACCGGTTCTCCTCGCCGCGTCTGAGACGCGCGATATTGCTCCTGTGTCTGATGACGATAAGGATCGTGAGGACCACGGTCGTTCCGACGAGTACCCACGGCTGTGGGGTTCCGCGCAACCTGGCTTCGAGCCATACGGTCAGCGGGAGCACGAGCGATCCCCCGATCGAACCGACCGAGAAGTACCGTGTGCCGAGAGCGAGCGCGGCCCAGACGACGATGGCCGCGAGCGTCGCGAACGGAGACAGCGCCAGGAAGGCGCCGGCCGCCGTGGCGACACCCTTCCCGCCGCGAAACCCGACGAACGGCGACCAGATGTGTCCCGCGACGGCGGCCAGAGCGGCCAGCGTCCGAATGCCGGTCGGGCCGAGCGGTGATGCGGCCGCGAAGAGCGGAGCGATGAACAGCACCGGTATCGCTCCCTTCACGATGTCGAACAGGAGAACTGGTGTGCCGTACCTGGGCCCGAGGATGCGGAAAGCGTTGGTCGCGCCGAGATTCCCGCTCCCGTGCTCGCGCAGGTCCATGCCGGCCATATGACCGGCGATGGCCCCCGCCGAGATGGAACCCATGAAGAACGCGATGATGGCCGTGAGGGCAGTTCCCATTCGTCCAGATCCTGTCTGGTGGGTGCTATCGGCGCCTGCGAACGAGGTCTGGTCCGCCTACCTGCGTCGACGGACCAGGATGCGGATCGGCGTTCCGACGAAACCATACTCCCTGCGGAGCTGGTTTGCAAGGTACCGGCGATACGCGTTGTCGACGGCGCGCGGATCACTCACGAAGACGACGAACGTCGGGGGGAACACGCCGATCTGTGTCGCGTAGAGGATCTTGCCGCGCCGCCCCGCGCGAGGCGGACGACGGTCGGCCGCCGTCTGGATGACGTCGTTCACCTTGGATGTCTGGACGCGCATGCCCGCCTGATCGTATACCTCCCCGGCGAGCGTGAGGATGCGACCGACGCGCTGTCCGGTCAGAGCGGACACCTGTACGACCGGGGCGTAGCGCGCGAACGGGAGCTCGTCCTCGGCCATGTGCACGTACTCTCCGGCCGTGCTGTCGTCCTTCACGAGGAGGTCCCACTTGTTGAACGCGATGATGAGACCCTTGCCCGCGTCGTCGGCGAGACCTGCGATGCGCGCGTCCTGCGCGACGATCCCGCTCGGAGCGTCGGCGATGAGAACGACAACGTCGGCGCGCTCGATGCTCTTGAGCGTCCGCATCACGCTGTAGTACTCGACGCCGCGTTCGACACGCGCTTTCCGGCGGAGCCCGGCCGTATCGATCAGCACGAACTTCCTGCCGTCGTGTTCGACGACGGTGTCGATCGAGTCCCGTGTCGTTCCCGGCACGGAGTCGACGATGGCGACGTTCTTTCCCGTGAGCTGGTTCGTGATCGACGACTTCCCGACGTTCGGACGGCCCACGAGCGCGACACGGATGCCGGCCTCCGCGGGCAGCGCCGAGGTCGCGGGGATGACCGCGATGAGGGCGTCGAGCATGTCGCCGGTGCCCCGCCCGTGGAGCGCCGAGATCGGGTGGAGCTCACTGAGACCCATTTCGTGGAACGCGTGAACGTCCATCTCGCCGGCCTCGGAATCGACCTTGTTCACGGCCACGATGACGGGTTTCGACGAGCGTCGCAGAAGGGATGCGATCTCGAGATCGACCGGTGTCGGACCGGTCGTCCGATCGACGACGAACAGCACGGCGTCGGCCTCATCGAGCGCGACCATGGCCTGCGCTCTGATGAGCACCGGCATTCCCTCGTCCTCGGTCGGGATGAGACCACCGGTGTCGATGACGACGAATTCCCGGCCGGACCACTCGGCCTCGTGATAGTTCCGGTCACGTGTCACGCCCGGCACGTCGTCGACGACGGCCATGCGTGTCCCCGTGAGCCTGTTGAAGAGCGCCGATTTGCCGACGTTGGGCCGCCCCACGATGGCGACGACCGGAAGCGCTGTTCTGCGGGCGGTGTTCATGATCCCTCCGTCTGTCCGCGCGCCTCGCGATCCGTCGTCGGACCCTTCGATGTTGAGGCTTCGCGATCTGTCAGTGATCGCTCGATGGCGGCGACGATGTCGCTTGTCGCCTCAATGTGTTCGACTCCGGCCAGGTCCCGGATCTCCGGCAGCGTGAGCCCGTCGAGTGTGAGCCCCTCCGCGTTGAACGCCTCGCCCGGCAGGAGGAATACGTCTGACGCCGCAGCCGCACGAACGGCGTCGGCGATGTCGCGTCCGGCCAGAAGACCGGCTACGGTGACCGATACGCCCAGGAGCCGATTGGCGACGGGAACGACCCGCAACTCGAGTCCGGCGACCGCTTCGAACGCCGTGCGGACGGCCGTTTCGATGAACGGCGCCGCGAGCGTTCCGGTCACGATCGTGATCCTGGCTCCTCCCGCATCAACGCCCTGCAGTGGCGCCGCGCCGTCGATGAGGTCGCGCTCGAACCAGCGGAGGAGTCCCACGCCGTTCTCGAGTTGCGGGAAGTCACCGTACTCCTCGAGCGGCGGCGGGTCCAGCCCCGCCAGCAGGTAGATCTCGTCCGCGGCGTAAACGACGGCCTCGTGCCTTTCGCGGAGCATCCGCTCCTGCCATCGTTCGACCGTGACGACGGTCTCGCGCGCCTGTTCGGCCGTCATGGCGTCGAGCGCGGCAAGCCCCTCCCGGTGAGCCGTCAGTCCCACCGGGACGACCGCGACCGACGTCAGGTCCGCGCCGAGCGCGGTGAGGTCGCGGAGCGTTGCGTCGAGCACGTCGCCGTCATTGATGCCCGGGCACACGACGACCTGCGTGTGGACCCGTATGCCCCCATCCGTCAGCCTGCCGAGAGACGGCAGGATGGCAGGCGCGGTGGGGTTGCCGAGCAGTCGTCGTCGCACGTCGTCGTCGGTCGCGTGCACTGATACATAGAGCGGCGAGAGACGCTGTTCGAGGATCCTCTCGTAGTCGTCGTCGCTCATATTCGTGAGCGTGACGTAATTGCCGCACGTGAACGACAGGCGATAATCTTCGTCCTTCACGTAGAGCGCCGAGCGAAGTCCCCGCGGGAGCTGGTCGATGAAGCAGAAGACGCAGCGGTTCCCGCACGTTCGCAGCGCGTCCTGTTCGAGCGTGATCCCGAGTTCCTCCGGGTGGACCGACGGCAGGAGGAACTCCAGGGGCTTCCCGTCGCGCGTGAACTCGACGCGGACCTCGTCTTCATCGGTCCAGCCGATGGCGTGAGCCACGTCGATGCCGTCCCCGATCGCGTGCCCATCGATCTCGATGAGGTCGTCGCCGGGCATGAGACCCACGCGCGCCGCCTCCGAGCCGCTATCGATCCTGAGCACCTTCATACGTGTCCCCTGCCCGCAGAGGCGTGTCCCGCAGCTTTCCGGTGTCATACGATGGCTTGGAATGTCCGGCTGACGGGGCGGATGCCGTGCGGGGGCCGCTCAGAGACGCCGAGCGGACAAGATATGGAGCGGGCAACGGGAGTCGAACCCGCGACTCTCAGCTTGGGAAGCTGATACTCTACCAACTGAGTTATGCCCGCTCACAATTGCGCGTATATACACCATCTGCGCTGATGAGCATAGGCAGGAAACGCCCTTGTGTCAAGGCGATTCCCCGCCCGGAGGCCCCGGGATGGGGCATTGCGCGCCCCGTGGACAGCGTCTAGAATAACCTCTCCAAGGGAGGGACTATGATACGGTTCGACGGGCAGCACATCCGCCGCGGTCTCCTGGCCGGGGCGCTCATCCTCGCCGTCTGCGCGGCGCTCGAGTGGGTCGTTCTGTTCATCAAGGTTCCTTCCGCGTTCTCGCCCGCTCTTCTCGTTGACCTGCTGTGGAACGCGTGTCTCTACGCGCTCATCGGTGCCGTCGTTGGTGCGCTCGCCGGCGTGATCGTCGCGCTCGTGACGCGGGGGCGCGACACGCTCCGGCACGCGCCGTGGGCGCTTGTCATGGCCGGCCTGCTCGCTCTCTACTGGGTCTTCGCCGTGAACCGTCTGTACGCGGGAAGCTCCCGGGAGCCGGCGGCACTCGCGCTGAGCGCCGGGGCCGTGTTGTGCGCGGCGGTCGTCGGCGTCATCCTCCTCGTGCGGGGCGTGAGCTGGCGACGGCTCGTCGTCCCGAGTCTCTTCATCCTTCTCGTGCTCTGGCTGCCGCTCTACATGCTCTCCGCCGAGCCGGCCATGGAGAGGACACGCCGCGGGGCCGATCGCTTTGATGAGGCCGTGGCGCCCGAGGGCGCGCCGAACGTCATTCTCGTGATGCTCGACACGACCCGTGCCGACTGTCTCGGATGCTACGGGTCGACCGAGTGTCCGACACCGCGGCTCGACGCGCTGGCGCGCGAATCGGCGCTCTTCGAGCAGTGCGTGTCTCTCGAACCGCTGACGCGCCCGATGGCGTCCACGCTCCTGACGGGATTGCACCCGCGGAGACATGGCGTCGACACGAACACGAAGTCGCTCGCCCCGGGCTTCGAGACGCTCGCCGAGTCGTTCCTCCGAGCCGGGTACAGCACCGCCGCGTTCACCGCGGCGAGCGTCCTGAGCGGGTACTACGGGACGGCGCAGGGATTCGAGCTCTACAGCGAGCCGTCGGAACCGTGGTGGTATCTGCGGTCCGACTTCGCGGTCCGAAGGCTCTACATCTCTCTGACGCAGTGGGGGAACTGGTGGGTCGAGGTCCGCGCGGACGAGGTCACGTCCCGGGCCGGCCGCTGGATCCGGTCCCGTGCTCGCCGGGATCGCCCCTATTTCGCGTTCGTGCACTACTTCGACCCGCATGCGCCGTACGACCCCCCGGCGCGATTCGATCTCGCCGCGCAGGACGGCGTCCAGGGCGTCGCGGTCCCCTACGAGTATGAGAGCCGGCGGTTCGAGGACGATTTCGAGATGCCGGAGGCCTTCGTCCGGCAGGAGTGGAGGCGCTATCAGGGCGAGATCGCGTTCGTCGACGAGCAGGTCGGACGTCTTCTGGACGCGCTGGCCGATGCCGGAGCGGCCGAGGAGACGATCGTGATCGTGGTCGGTGACCACGGCGAGAGCTTCGAACACGACTTCTACTTCGCGCACGAGTTCCGGTTGTACGACGCGCTGGTCCACGTGCCGCTGCTCGTCCGCTGGCCGGGGCGCATCGCGCCGTCGCGCGTCGCGACACAGGTGACGCTGGCGGACATCGCGCCGACGATCCTCGACCTGGCGAGCGTTCCCCCGTCGGCGGAGGCGCAGGACGCGCCGGCGCCCGACGGCGTAGTCCTGACGGCGCTCCTCAGGTCTGGCGGCTCCCCGGAGGACGGAACTCGCGTTTCCGGCGACCGTTTCGACGCCACACCAGCATTCTGCCAGACCAACGTCGGAGAGGACCGGCCGTTCTATGGCTGGATCTCGCACGCCATCCGCGCCTATCCGTGGAAGTACATCGATTCGCCCGAGGTCGATCTCAGGGAGCTCTACGACCTCGCGGCCGATCCGGGGGAGCTTCGGAATCTCGTGGAGGTCGAGCCGGAGCGCGCGCTGGAGATGTCGGCGCAGCTGTCGAACTGGCTCGAGGAGACGGAGCGCTTTGAGGTCGAGCCGGAGAATCTGTCCCAGCGGAGGATCGAGGAACTCAAGTCCCTCGGCTACCTGCAGTAGACGTGCGCCAGTCCGACACGATCGCCGCGGCGGTCGCGGCGACTCCCAGCGCCCCCACATCCAGCCACACGGCGTCATCCAGCGAACGGAACCACGTCATCTGCCTGCGCGCGTACCGGCGCGTGTTGGTCTTGATATCCTCCGCCGCGGCGGCCAGTCGTTCGGGGTCTCCCCCGTCCGCCAGCGCCTCGATGATCTCGCGATAGCCGACAGCGTCAGCCGCGGCGAAGCCGGGACGGAGTCGCCGCGAGGCGAGCAGCTCGCGGACCTCGTCCACGAGTCCCTCCTCCATCATCCGGTCGACACGGGTCGCGATGCGCGTGTGAAGCGTTTCGCGGTCGAGAGTGAGCGCGTAGTACGCCGGTCGGTATCGCGGCTGTCTCGACGGGCCGAGCTGCCACTCGGACAGCGGGATCCCCGTCAGGATGAAGACCTCGAGGGCGCGCACGATGCGCGTCGAGTCGTTCTCGTGGATGCGCGCCGCGGTTACCGGATCAACCTCTGCGAGCTCGGCGTGGAGAGGCGCGGCGCCGACGTCGGCGGCCCGTTCCTCGAGGGTCTGTCGCAGCTCGTCGTCGCGGCCCGGCCCCTTGAACAGCCCCTCGAAGAGAGACCGTATGTAGAGCCCGGTCCCGCCCACAACGAGAGGTTCGACGCCGCGCTCGATGAGCGTGGCGATGACGTCCTCGGCGTCGTCTGCGTAGCGCGACGCGTCGTAGCGCTCCTCCGGCTCCAGGATGTCGATGAGATGATGCGTTGCGCGGGCGCGTTCCCCGGCGGTCGGCTTGGCCGTGCCGATGTCCATGTGACGGTAGAGCTGCCTCGAGTCGGCGGAGACGATCTCGCCCCCGAGAGTTTCGGCGACGTCCAGCGCGACGGCGGTCTTGCCTGATGCGGTCGGCCCGACGATCGTGATGACGCGGTGATCCATGGGTGTCCCTACGTGCGACCGAACTTGCGGTCGAGTTCGCTGAGGGTCATGCGCATGAACGTGGGTCGGCCGTGCGGGCATGAGAAGGGAAGCTCGGTGGCGAACAGCCGGTCGACAAGCCCTCGCATTTCCTCCTCGTTGAGTTTCTGGCCCGCTTTGATGGCGGTCTTGCAGGCGAACGTCGTGGCCATGGTCTCGATGAGGTCGCGCATGGCGGAGCTGCCAGTCGGGATCTCGGCGAAGACCTCCTGGAGGATGCGCTCCTGCGGCCACTTCTGAAACGCGCCGGGCACGGCCTCCAGCATGACGGTGCGCCCGCTCATCGGGCGTACCGAGAACCCGAGACGCTCGAGGAGCGTGTCGAGGTGGCCGAACGTCTCCCACTCGGCCGGTGAGAGCTCGACCGCGATGGGAAAGAGCAGTTGCTGGCTCGGTCCCGCGTCGGCCACACCCGAGAGCCGCTCGCGCGCCTCCTCGTAGAGGATACGTTCGTGCGCCGCGTGCTGGTCGACGACGAGGACGCCCTCACGAGTCTGGATGAAGATGTACATTCCATGGAGCTGCCAGAACTTGGCCGCCTCGCGGACCGTCGCGCCTGTCTCCGTCGAGTCCTGCGGCCCCGCGGTTTCGCGGAGCGTGTCCGTCTCGGTGCCGCTCAGCGACGGCGTCCCGCCGCTCCCCCATATGCTCGCCTGTGCGGACGCCCGCGTGTCGGTTGCGGGAGCGTCGGGGAACTCGAGCTGAGCTCCTCCGCCGGCGCCCGGTCCGCGCGTTGTGTTCCGCCATGCCTCGGAAGCGGGCCCGGCGAGACTTGGCGCGATGTCGTGCGCGAGGAGGGTCTCGCGGACGGCCCTCTCGACGAGCGCGAAGATGCGTCGGTCCTCGCTGAACCGGACCTCCCGTTTCGTCGGGTGGACATTCGCGTCGATCAGACGCGGGTCGGCGTCGATGAGAATGGCGAAGACGGGGTGACGCGATCTTGGGAGGAGCTCGCCGTACCCGTTCCGCACGGCCGCGGTGACGAGCCTGCTGCGCACGGGTCTGCCGTTGACGGCGAGGATCTGAAGCGCGCCGCGCGTGCGGGCCGTGGATGGGCTGCCGATGAGTCCGCGAACCGCGTAGGGTCCGTCCTCGGACTCGAACTCCATCATGTTTCCCGCTCGCCCGGACCCGATGATCTCGGATGCTCTCTCGGCGACGCTTGTCGCGGGCGGCAGGCTCATCGCCGTCCGACCCTCGACCGTGACGTCGAACCGTATGGCGGGGTAGAGCACGGCGTATTCGCCGACAAGCTCGAGGATCTTGCGAAGTTCGACGCGATCGCCTCTGAGAAATTTCCTGCGCGCCGGGGTGTTGAAGAACAGCGAGGAGACCTCGACCGTCGTCCCGCAGGCGCGGCCTGCCGGCCTGACGTCGCGGACCTCGCCGCCGACGAGGCCGACCTCGGTGCCCTCTTCAACGCCGGGTTCGCACGTCGTCAGACGGACCCGGGAGACCGAGGCGATGCTCGGCAGGGCCTCGCCGCGGAATCCAAGCGTGTCGATCGCTTCGAGATCGTCGGGTCCCGTGATCTTGCTCGTCGCGAACCTGTCGAACGACGCGAGAGCGTCGTCGCGATTCATGCCGACGCCGTTGTCGCTGACGCGTACGAGATCGCTCCCGGAGCCCTTGATGTCGATGGCGATCGCGTCGGCGCCCGCGTCGATGGCGTTCTCGACGAGTTCCTTCACGACGGAATGCGGACCTTCGACGACCTCACCGGCTGCGATGCGGTTCGCCAGGTCCTCACTCAGTATGCGGATCCTGCTTGGCACCTTGGACTCGCTCCTTGAGCTCTGCCAGTTTGGAGAGCGCTTCGATGGGTGTCATGTCGTTGACGGCGAGTTCGCCGATCTCGAGTTCGATGGTCGACTGCGCCGGGAAGAGCGAGATCTGCTTCTCCGACGCGGAGAGCGGCCCGTGCACGCCCTCGGCGAGGCGCGGCACCGCCTCGGATGTATACTGCGCCGCCTCGAGATTGGCAAGCACCTCTCGCGCGCGGACGATCACCTCGTTGGGGATCCCGGCCAGCCTCGCGACCTCGATGCCGTAGCTCTGGTCGGCGCTTCCGGGACCGATGCGGTGCAGGAAGACCACCGTATCGCCGGTCTCGCGGGCCAGCGACTGCACGTTCTCGACGCGCGGCAGGATGTCCGCAAGCTCCGTGAGTTCGTGGTAGTGCGTCGCGAAGAGCGTTTTGGCGCGCGACCCGGGGGTGTTGTGCAGATACTCCGTGACCGCCCATGCGATCGAGAGTCCATCGAACGTGCTCGTGCCACGGCCGATCTCATCGAGCAGGATGAGGCTTCGCTCTGTCGCGTGATGAAGGATGTTGGCGGTCTCGCTCATCTCGACGAGGAACGTGCTCCGGCCTCTCGCCAGGGCGTCGGTCGCACCCACGCGAGTGAACACACGGTCGACGAGTCCGACACGCGCACTCGCAGCCGGGACGAACGACCCCATCTGAGACATGATGACGATGAGCGCGATCTGTCTGAGATAGGTCGACTTGCCGGCCATGTTCGGCCCGGTGATGAGAAGCACCTGCCGTGTCTCGACGTCCAGCGACGCATCGTTCGGGACGAAGGACTCCGCGGTGAGGAGCCGCTCAACGACCGGGTGGCGGCCCCCGGAGATCTCGAGCGTTCCCGAGTCCTCGATGTCAGGCCGGACGTAGCGGTAGTCGACGGCAACGCTCGCGAGCGAGAGCAGGCAATCGAGCCGGGCCAGCGCGGCGGCGGCTGTCTGGAGACGCGCCGTCTCCTCCGCGATCTCGTCCCGCAGGCTCTCGAAGATCTCCGTCTCGAGGCGGACCATGTCCTCCTCGGCCGTGAGCACGCGACTCTCGTACTCCTTGAGGTCGGGCGTGACGTATCGCTCCGCGTTGACGAGCGTTTGCTTGCGTGTGTAGTGCTCGGGTACGAGCTCGGAGTGCGCCTTGGTGACCTCGATGTAGTACCCGAAGACCTTGTTGTAAGCGATCTTGAGATTCGGGATGCCGGTCCTCTCCCGCTCCGTCGCCTGAAGGCGGCTGATCCAGCCCTTCCCCTCTCTCGCGATGCCGTGGACCTCGTCAAGCTCGGCGCTGACTCCCGCGCGGATGACGCCGCCCTTCCTGAGGCTGGCCGGCGGGTCGTCCACGAGGGTCCCGGCGATCCGCGCGGCGACCGCGCTCAGGTCCGGGATGTCGTTCCGGAGCGCGAGCAGCGTCGGAGCGCCGATCGACTCCAGCTCCGCCGCGATCACGGGAAGCGTCTCGAGCGAGCGTCGGAGGGCGATGAGTTCGCGGGGTCCTGCCTGGCCCGCCGCGGTCCGGCCCGCAACCCGCGGGATGTCGCACACCTCGGCGAGCGCATCCCGGAGACGGTCGGACTTCACGCGAGCGTCGATGATGGCGGCGACCGAGTCGAGCCGGGCGTTGATGGCCGCTACGTCCATGAGCGGATAGAGAATCCAGTTCCGGAGCATCCGGGCGCCCATGGCCGTCACCGTCCGGTCGAGGACCGCCAGCAGCGTGGCCTCTTCGAGGCCATGCTCGAGCGGCTCAACGAGTTCGAGGTTCTTCTGTGACGTTTCGTCCAGCACCATGTGGTCGGAGACCGCGGACGTCCGGATCGTCGTGAGCTGTTTGAGGTCGCGGCGCTTGAGGTCCTTGAGGTACGACAGCGCCGCGCCCGCAGCGCGGATGCCGGCGGGCATGTCGGACAGCCCGAATCCGTCGAGGTTGGCGACCCCGAAGTGCCGCGTCAGCGCCTCGCGCGCCGACTCGAGCGCGAACTCCCACTCGGCGATCGCCGTGAACGGCACGCTGTCGAGGTCCTTGCGGAGCGACGCGAGTGGCTCCCGGTCCGCCATCGATTCGGGGACAACGATCTCGGACGGGTCGGCCCTGAGGGCTTCGCGACGGAGTTCGTCCGGCGCGACCTCGGAGGCGAGGAACTCGCCCGTCGAAAGGTCGACGGCCGCGAACCCGATGACGTCCCCGTGGGGCACGACCGAGAGGAGGACGTTCGACCGCCGCTCGTCGAGCATGGAGCTTGAGAGTATGGTTCCCGGCGTGATGATCTCGGTGATCGCGCGCTTGACGAGGCCCTTCGCGGTCCTCGGGTCCTCGATCTGGTCGCAGATGGCGACCTTGTACCCGGCGGACACCAGTCTTCCGAGGTAGGACTCCAGCGCGTGATGAGGAAGACCCGCCAGCGGGACGGGACTCGCACTGCCCTTGTCGCGCGTGGTCAGCGCCAGACCAAGGACGCGCGAGGCGACCTTGGCGTCTTCGAAGAAGGTCTCGTAGAAGTCGCCCATGCGGAACAGCAGGATGGCGTCATCGTGCTCCGCCTTGATCCGCGTGTACTGCTGCATCATGGGGGTCAGTTTGCTCATCAGATACGTCCGGATCGAAGCGATCTCTGTGCCGTCGCTACTCGCCTTCCCGTCCGGGCGCTGCGAGATCCGACGGCGGGGTCCCTGCCGAGGTCGAGCCGGTGCTGTCGTCCCCGGCCGTCTCGGTCGCTGGTTCACTGAGTTCGATCATGCGTCGGTCGAGCGTCTTCACCCGGTCCAGTGCGAGGGTCGCTTCGAACGTGTTCGGAAATTCGTCCGAGAGCAGCAGCAGGAGCTCTCGCGCGTGCGCAAGGTCTCCGTGCGCGATCAGCGCGTCGGCTGCCGCCGCCAGCGCACAGGCTCTGATCGGGCGTCCGGTCAGCTCGTCGGCGACGCGTTCGAGTTCGAGAGCGGCTTCCACCGCATCTCCCCCGGCGAGACGCGCCCGTCCGCGGCCGATGGAAGCCCACGCGGTGATCTCATCGTCGTCGCCCGATGCCGCCGCGTCGTAGACCTTGATGGCGCCGGCGATGTCGCCGAGCGCCAGGAGTCCGGCCGCACGGCGCAGAGTCGCGTCAGCCGGCGCGTCATGCCCGGCCGCCGCGGCGTACTCAACGACCGCCTGGCCGTAGAGACCGGCGGCGTACAGATAGTCCCCGCGCATCACGTGCGCGCGGGCGCGGAGCCGGCCGTCCCTGGTATTGCCGAGCGCTTCGTCCGCGAGCGCGAGAGCCTCACCGGCGTCATCGGTCAGACGCGCCAGTTCGAGGAGCAGCGCGGCGTCCGAGTCGTCCGATTCGCCGGCCAGGAGCGCTCGGAGGTGTTCGATGGCGATGTCGACACGCCCGTCGGCCTCGAGCGCGCGGGCACGACCCATCTCCCCGGTCGTATCGGCGCCGGCTGACGCGAAGACAACAACCGTCGCGGCCAGACAGACCACAACGGTCGTTGCAGAGCGTCGTCGTGTTCGCGGGTCAGCGGGCATCCGTCCAGGCCTTGCAGCTGGAGCAGCGCCAGTGGGTTGCGTTGCGGGCTTCGCCGCAGAATGGACACGTCTCGACGGCGGTCGCTCTGGAGCTGGTCTCGAGATAGGCAAGCGACGTTCGCGCGGCCTCCTCGAAGTGACCGCCGGCGATGAGAACGTCGATGAGACGGCGATGTCCGACGGCCGTGTTGCCCTCGTGCTTGATCGCCTCTCTCGCCAGACGGACGGCCTCCTCCATGTCGCCCTTTCGCTCGTGCATCTTCGAGAGACCGTTGAGCGCGGCCGTGCTCGATGGCGCGCGAGATATGACGTCCTCGTACACGCCGAGCATCCTGCCGAAGTCGCCCATATCGAAGTACACCTTCTCGAGGCGGTCGAATGCGAGATGCGCCCGGTCCGGCGCGTCGGCCACGAGTTTCCTCCAGTAGGCGAGAGCCCGGTCCGTGCTGCCCTCGTCGGCGGCCATGTCGCCGAGATAGAGATTCGCGACTGCCGTGCCCACAGGGTCTCCCTTGAGCGCCGAGAGGAACTCGGCCCGGGCCTTCGCCGTGTCGCCTCGCTTCAGAGCGATGAGTCCCATGTGTGCGCGGAAGACCGCCATCGTCGGCTGCCCGGCCGGTGCTCGTTTGAGTATCTCGGCGTGTGCCTGCGTGGCCTGGTCGAGATCGCCGGTCGCCTCGTGCGCGTCGCGAAGCAGGACGAGCATGTCGGTCGCCATCCTCGGCGGCTTCGAGAGCCCGCTGAGTGTCTCGATGACCTCGGGCCACCTCTCGGCGGCAGCGAGATCGAGCGCGAGACACTGGAGGATCGTTGTGCGGGTCTCCTTCGGGAGGCGGCGTTTGACGAGAAGCTCGCGGTGGAGCTGTGTTGCCTGCTTGACGTGGCCGCGCTGGCGGAGAAGATCCCCCAGCTTGATGACGGCATCGAGGTTGCGGGGATCCTCGCGCACGGCTCCCTTGAGATGCCTGACCGCCGCGTCACGCTCGCCGGCGACCATGGCGTTGAGTCCGAGCTCATAGGAGGTCGGACGCGCGTCGACGCGTCGCGCACGTCGCCTGGACGCCACCAGCAGAAGCCAGAGGAGCAGTGCCGCGCCGACAGGAATGCCGATTGTGGCAAGTGGGCTCATACAGGACCGCCTTGAGATGTCCCGGACCGCTAGATTCCGGGTTCCTCCCCATCATCGATGTCTTCGAGAGATATCTCACGGAGCCCGGAGATCTCGCCGCCGAGGTCCATGATCTCGCGCTTCTGCCTTCTTATGATCCGCCGGAGCGTGACTTCGTGTCCGATCGACACGAGGAACCAGACCACCGCGCCGAGCACGAAGGCTTCGAAGAGAAGAAGGACGAGGGGTATGTCTCGGAAGGTCAGACTCTCGGTGCCGAGCGTGATGGTGGCGCGCTGGGCGCTGTTGAGCATGGCGAAGCCCGTTACGATGACGACGAGCACGAGCAGCAACAGCATTCGGAAGATCCACATGATTCAATCCTCCCGTCTACGAGCGAGCGGACGTCGTCTCCCGGGGTGAACCGCGCCTGGTGTCCGTCGAGATCCTCGGAAACGCCTATGGCGCGGGCACTTTCGGCATGTAGCTCCACCCGGGAGCAGCGGTCAGTCTAGCAACCGTCCGACGGCCCGGCAAGGTCTTTCTCTGCGACCGGGAGCGCCGCGTGAAGCGTCCAGGCGCTCGATCCCGTCACGACGGATTCGACCAGCGTTCCGGGGGCCGGTTCCGCGCCGTCGACCGAGGCGTCGACCAATGCGTCGGCCGCGCCGTCGACCGAGGCGTCGACCAATGCGTCGACCCGGGTCAGGACGACCGCCTTGCCGGTTCGCGTCCGCCCGAACAGCCGGGTGGGATCCCGCTGGCTTGGTCCCTCGACGAGCACCTCGACGGTGTCTCCGATGAAGCCTGCGTTGATCTCCGTCGTGATCGACTGCTGGAGGGTGATGATCTCCTTGAGACGTGTGATCTTCTCGTGCTCGGGGACGTCGTCGTCGAATCCGGCCGCCTGTGTTCCGGTGCGTACCGAGTATCGGAACATGAACGCCGAGTCGAACCGCACCCGGCGCATCAGCGCCAGCGTGCGCTCGTGGTCCTCCCGGGTCTCTCCGGGGAAGCCGGCGATGACATCGGTCGTGATGGCTACGCCGGGAACCTCCTCGCGAAGCGCGGCGATGAGCTGCACGTAGTCCCGCCGCGTGTAGCGTCTGTTCATGCGCTCGAGAACGGCGTCCGAGCCCGACTGCACGGGCAGATGAACGTGCTCGCACACTTTCTCGAGTTCGGCGACCGCGCGGATGAGACGCGGCGAGAGGTCCTTCGGGTGGGACGTCGCGAAGCGGATCCGCTCCAGCCCCGCGACGCCGTCGACCCGTTCAAGGAGTCCGGCGAAATCGAGGCCGCCGTCGTCGTACGAGTTGACGTTCTGGCCGAGGAGCGTCACGTCGCGCATGCCGTGGCCGACCAGAGTGCGAACCTCGTCGACGACCTCGCCCGCCG
Organism: uncultured bacterium; assembly: GCA_964516845.1. Classification (GTDB taxonomy): domain Bacteria; phylum Joyebacterota; class Joyebacteria; order Joyebacterales; family Joyebacteraceae; genus JAPEKQ01. The sequence continues at coordinate 29,730 of CAZEXP010000015.1, read as the reverse complement.
GCAGGCTCCTCTCCCGCCCGCGCACGTACGGGACGATGCAGTAGCTGCAGAAGTTGTTGCACCCGCGCATGACGCTGACGAAATCGCGGAGGCCGGCGGATGACGGCGCGGGGCGGGATGCGTAGTTCTCATCGGCGTTGATATCGGTTCTGGCCGTCGTTGCCCCGTCCCGAGCCTGTTCGATGACGTCGGGCAGCAGCGCGTAGCTATCCGTGCCGACGACGAAGTCGAGCCCGCGCACGGCGGAGAACAGCTCATCCCCCATCCTCTGTGCGACGCAGCCGACGGCGCCGAGCACGGCGTCGGGCGGCGCGAGGCCGCGCAGGTGTCTGAGGCGTCCCAGCACGCGCACCTCGGCGCGTTCCCGGACGCTGCAGGTGTTGACGATGACGACGTCCGCCTCCTCGGGGCCCTCCGTGAGTGCGTACCCCGCACCGGTGAGCATCGAGGAGATCATCGAGGAGTCGTACTCGTTCATCTGACAACCGTATGTTTCGATATAGACGCGGCGCGGCTTCATCGCTCGCTCCCCGGGATCATGATCGCGTGTGTTGTCTGACCTTCGACCGCCGTGACACGGACGGAGACGAAGCGGTTCCCGAGAGATACCGGTCCCTCGAAGGTCGTGCTGACGTACTCCGAGGCGAGTCCGTTCAGTCGCCCGTCATCCACGGCGCGGTCGAGCACGAGTACCTCGAGCTCTTCACCGGCGAGCGAGTTTCGGAACGCGAGTGATTTCCTCTGTCCCAGTGCGCGAAGCAGCTCGCTCCGGCGCTTCTTCTCGAGTCCGTCGACCTCGTCGGGCATGTCGGCCGCGGCCGTTCCCGCGCGTGGTGAGAAGGAGAACACGTGAAGATACGAGAACGGGAGCTGCTCGATGAGTTCGACGGTCGCCGCGAAGTCGGTCTCGGTCTCGCCGGGGAATCCGACCATGACGTCGGCGCCGAGTCCGAGTCGCTCGATCCGCCCGGCAACGCGCTCGACGGAGGCAGCGTACTCCGCGGCGCTGTAACCGCGTCCCATTCGCGCCAGGACGTTGTCCGATCCGCTCTGGAGCGGAACGTGGAGATGTCGGCAGACGGCCGGATTGTCGACGATGACGTTCGCGAGTTCGGCGGTCAGCTGGACCGGCTCGATCGAGCCGAGGCGGACGCGCTCGACACCGGTCACGTTCGTCAGACCGTCGAGGAGATTCGCCAGCCGCATGCCGTCGTCCGGCGCATACGCGCCTATGTGGACACCCGTGAGCACGAGTTCCCTGTAGCCCGCGTCCGCGAGTCTGCGGGCCTGCGTCAGAACGTCTTCGTACGGCCGGCTCCGGGATGGGCCGCGCGCGTCTGGAACGGCACAGTAGGCGCAGTGGGAGTCGCATCCATCCTGGATCTTGAGGAAGGCCCGCGTGTATCCGCGGAAGCGCTCGATGTCGAGAGCGTGGAATGTGCTCGCTCCGATCGGGCCGACCGAGACGGCCGGTCGGTTCGGATCCCATCCGCGCTCGAGGGCTTCGAGCAGCAGCTCGACGATCCGCGGCTTGTCGTTGTTGCCGACGACGAGCGCGACCTCGGGCATGGCCGCGAGGGCGTCGGCGTCGCGCTGCGCGTAGCATCCGACCGCGGCGACGAGGGCGCCCGGTGAACGCCGGGCCGCACGTCTGAGCATCTGGCGGCACCGGTAGTCGCTGCGCCCGGTCACCGTGCACGTGTTCACGACGTACGCATCCGCCGGTGAGTCGAACGGAACGATGCGGCATCCGTGTGACTCGAGGAGTTCGGCCAGTCCTTCCGTTTCGTACTGGTTGAGCTTGCAGCCGACCGTCATGAGCCCGACGGTCGGGGCGGGCAGCGTGTCCACGCGGTCTCCCTGTCAGCGCCGTCCCCGGTGATCCGCAGGGGCCGGACGCGCCTGGGGGGACCCGTGATCGAGCCCCCCCATACGTTCTTCATGCACCGGTGTCCAGCAGTGCCGGCGCCCTACTCCTTCGGATCCTCAGGCTCGGTCTCCGCCTCAGGCTCGGTCTCCGCCTCGGGTTCGACCTCGGCCTCAGGTTCGACATCGGCCGTCTCCTCGGCTTCGGCCTTGACCTCGGCCTCCTCCTCGACCTCGGCCTCGACCTCAGCCTCCGCACTGGCCTCGGCTTCGATCTCGACCACGGGTTCGGCCTCCGTGGAGACGTCTTCCTCCACGGTCTCGGTCTCATCCGGTGTCTCGGTCTTGTCGGTCTTGTCGGTCGCCTCGGAAGTCTCTCCCTCGTCCGTCTCGGCGGACTCGGTCTCGAGTTCCTCACCGTCGTCGGACGCCTCTTCCTTCTCGCGCTCGAGCAGCTCGGGACGGATGCCGTGTGCGTTCAGGTACTCCTGATGCACATCCGCCGGCTGCTTCTCCATGTACGCGCGGACAGAGAGGACGATCCTCCGGTTCTCCGAAGAGACCTCGATGACCTCGAGCGGAAGCACGTCACCGGGCGCGAACCTCGCCTCGATCCTGTTGATCTCGTTGAGGGCGAGATGCGACATGGGCACGAAGCCCTCCACGTCGCCGGGCAGGTCTACGACGATGCCCGACTTGTGGATCCGGCTGACAGTACCGGTCGCCTCGACGCCGACAGCGTACTGCTCGGCCAGGTCGTTCCACGGGTTCTCCGTGCACTGCTTGATGCCCAGCGAGATACGATGACGGTCCTTGTCGATACCGAGCACCATGACCTCGACCTTCTGGCCGCGGTGCAGGACTTCGCTGGGATGCTTGATCCGCTTCGTCCAGGACATGTCGGAGATGTGGACGAGCCCGTCCATTCCCTCCTCGAGCTGGACGAACGCGCCGAAGTCGGTCAGGTTCCGGACACGGCCCTCGATCTTTGTGCCGACCGGGTACTTCGTATCCAGGTCCTGCCACGGGTCGCTCTCAGTGCGCTTCAGCGAGAGAGAGATCTTCTCCTCCGCCTTGTTCACGTTGAGGACCTTCACCTCGACGATGTCACCGATCCCCAGGATTTTTGAGGGGTGACGAATGTGCTGCGTCCATGACATCTCGGAGATGTGGATGAGTCCCTCAACACCCTCCTTGAGCTCAATGAACGCGCCGTAATCCGTGATCGACACGACCTTGCCGCGCACGCGCGAACTGACGGCGAACTCTGCCTCAACGTTCTCCCATGGATACTCGGCAAGCTGCTTGAGGCCGAGCGAGATGCGCTCTCTCTCCGGGTCGAAGTTGAGGACCTTGACTGTCAGCTCGTCACCGATCGCCACAAGCTCTGAGGGGTGGCGAATGCGACCCCAGCTCATGTCGGTGATGTGCAGAAGACCGTCGATACCGCCGAGGTCGACGAAGGCGCCGAAGTCCGTGATGTTCTTGACTCCGCCCTGTCTGATCTGACCGACCTCGAGCTCCTTGAGAAGGACTTCCTTCTTGAGCTGCCTCTCCTCCTCGAGTACGACACGCCTCGAGATGACGATGTTTCTCCGGCGCTTGTTGACCTTGAGGATGCGGAACTCGAGCTTCTGCCCGAGCAGCTCCTCGAGGTTCGGTATGCGCCTGAGCGCCACCTGCGAACCAGGCAGGAACGCCTCCACGCCGAACAGGTCGACCTTGAGGCCGCCCTTGATCCGGCGCTTCGGGATACCCTCGACGACCTGCTGGTCATCATGGGCTTCCTTGATCTTATCCCAGACCTGGAGGAAATCGGCCTTGCGCTTCGAGACCTTGACCTCGCCGTCCGCGTCCTCCGTAGCCTCGAGCAGCACGCTGATCTCGTCACCGACGGACAGCAGCTCGGGCTCCGGGAATTCATCTATCGCGATCCGTCCTTCTGACTTGAAACCGATGTCGACCATGACGTCGGAGTCGGTGATGGAGAGGATCGTGCCCTTGACCAGCTCTCCCTCGTCGATCGACTTGAGCGTGGAGTCGTACATCTCGGCCATCTCGGTGAACTGCTCGAGCGTGTAGCCGAGCTCCTCAAGATCTTCCTCGCTCGGGATCGGGAGGGCCTCCTGCTTCCGGCCCACGGGCTCGTCGTCATCATCATCGTCGTCATCATCATCGTGATGACGCGACGGTCGGCCCTCATCCCTCGCGACCGGGGTCACGGTCCTGGTGGTCTCCCGTGATGTGCCGGCCTCGACCACCGGTGCGTCGGCCTCGACTACCGGCGCTTCGGCCGGCGTATCCGGGGCCTCGTCCTGTGGGACGGTCTTCGGCTCGGTCATCATGGGCGTGTCGGTGGACGGCGCTGCGTCCTCACTCACGACTGCGTCCGTTCCCTCCAGCTCGTTCGAAGGGTCGGAGTTGGGGTTCACTGTTTTGTCTTCGAACATCCGTCTTTCTTTCTCCTCTCTGGACCTGCTGCTACTACCATGCCGGCTGAGGGCGGCTTTCCTCTCCCTTTCGGGAGCCTTCACATGGCGCCAACGGCACGGACCACCTCGTCGATGATCCACTGCGGCGTCGAAGCGCCTCCTGTAACACCAACTTCCTTCTTCCCCTCGAACCATCCAGGTTCGAGTTCGTCCGCTGTCTCTATGTGGTAGGCGTCGCTGTCCGCCTCACGGCAGAGCTCCCACAGACGCCGGGTGTTCGCACTGTTTCTGCCCCCGACGATCAGCATCACGTCAACTGCTTCCGCGAGTTTGAGCGCGTTGACCTGGCGCTCGGATGTCGCATTGCAGATGGTGTTGAAGACCTTCACCTCCTGGGCGGTCTCGAGCAGTCTTGCCACGACCGCCTTGAGACGTTCGATCGGCTGTGTCGTCTGGCAGACGACGCCGACCCGGTCGGCCAGAGGTCGTCCGCCGAGGTCGTTCGGTCCTGTCACGACCGTGGCGTCCGACGAGAGACTTCCGGTGATCGAGAGCACCTCCGGGTGGTCCTGCTCGCCGAGCACGACGACCGTGTATCCTTCCTTCTCAAGCTGCGCCGCGCGGTCCTGCGCCATCTTCACGAACGGACATGTCGCGTCGACGATCTCGACGCCGCGATCACTGGCGGCGCTGAGTACCGTACGAGGAAGACCGTGCGACCGTACGACGAGCGTGCCGGAATCGATGTCCGACAGGTCGTCCACGACCCGCAGCCCTTCGTCCTCAAGCCTGGCGACGACCTGCGGGTTGTGGATGATCGGTCCCAGCGTCACCATCGGACCGTTTCCCTCGTGTGCGGCGTCGAACGCGAGCTTGAGCGCGCGCTTCACGCCGAAACAGAATCCCGCGCAGGGGGCCACCGTCACGTTCATGCGGACGCTGTCTCCCTCTTGAGTTCTGTGATCGACGCCATGATGCGTTCCGTCGTCTCCGCGTAGGCCTCGGTCGACGCCGGCCCGTCGTGGGTGATCGGTTTCGCGAACGAGACACGAACCGAACCGCGCCTCCGAAGCGCTCCGCGCGGGTCGTCTGCGCCGGTGATGTACGCCGGCACGATCACCGACCCCGCGCTCGCAGCGAGAAACGCCACGCCGGCCCGGCCCTTCCCGAGTTCACCGGTGCGGCTCCTCGTTCCCTCCGGGAACATCAGGAGCGCCTGGCCCCCTCCGAGGATCCGTCGCGCTGTCCGCAGGGCCCTTCGGTCTCCGCCCCCGCGGTCGAGCGGGATGGCGTTGTAGGACCTGATGAGACACCCGAGCGCCTTGTTCGCGAAGAGCTCGCGCTTCGCCATGAAGAACATCTCGCGCGGACATCCCAGTCCAAGCAGGAGCGGGTCCCAGTTCGAGATGTGATTTGAGGCGATGATGACCGGCCCGCTCTCCGGAATGTGCTCGCGGCCCGTCACGCGGAAGCCCCAGACGACCCTCGCGAATCCGGAGACCATCAGCCAGGCGATCCGGTAGTGGCGCTTCATCCGCATCACTCGGTCTCGCAGTCATCCGGCAGGACGGCTCCGCGGTCGGTCGCAAGGCGGATGACCTCGGCGACCTGGTCGTCGATGGAGAGTCCCGTGGTGTCGAGCTCGATCGCGCCGGCAGCCCGCTTCAGAGGGCTGTCCTCACGCGTCGAATCGCGCCGGTCGCGTTCGGCGATCTCGTCTCGCACCGTCCACGCCTGAGCGGGGCGGCCGAGGGCGTTGAGATCCGCCAGCCGGCGTCGGGTTCGTTCCTCGAGTGTCGCAATGAGAAAGATCTTCAGCTCCGCGTCCGGGAACACGACGGTGCCGATGTCGCGTCCCTCCATGACGCAGTCCACGCTGTGGCCGACGCGACGCTGCTGCTCGACCATGGCGCGGCGGACACCAGAGACGGTGGACATCACCGATGCGCCCCGCGTGACCTCGGGGGTGCGGATGGCCTCGCTGACGTCCTCCCCGTCGAGAAGAACGGGGCCGTGACCGGCCAGTTCGATCTCGATCGATTCCGCGACCTTCGTCAGCTCCTCATCGTCATCCAGGGGCACACCCCTGCGGATAGCCGCAAGAGCTCCGGCGCGATACATCGCGCCGCTGTCTATATAGACATAGCCAAGCCGTTCGGCCACGAGCCTCGCAGTCGTGCTCTTGCCCGAGGCAGCAGGGCCATCGATGGCGATGATCAGCCGCGTACCCTCACAGATAGTAGGATGGAGGTTGGAGGCCAGTTCAGGAGTATCCCCTGCCTATCACTCGAAACATAGAAGTATAAACCAGAGCGGATGCCCCTGCAAGCCCCTTTCCGACGGAGCTTCAGCTATTCCTCGTTCGTCGGGGTCTCATTGGACAACCCGACGGCGCCGCGGAGCGCCGCGAGTTCATCAGGGGTCAGGTGGCGCCAGCGTCCCAGGCGGATGTTGCCCAGTTCGATGGGCCCGACCCGCGTCCGGCTCAGCCGCTTGACCGGGTGGCCGACCGCCTCGAACATCCTCCGGATCTGGCGTTTGCGGCCTTCGTGGATGGTGATGAGCGCGTGTGTCTCATTCCGGTCCGTTCCCAGGACCTCCACGGCCGCGGGCGCTGTGAGCTGGTCATCAAGGAGAATGCCCTGTTCGAGAGCGTCCACGTCCTCTTCCTTGAGGACGCCTCGGGCGATGACCCGATACACCTTGTCGATCTCGAAGGATGGATGGGCGATCCGGTGAGCGAGCGCGCCGTCGTCCGTCAGCAGCAGGAGTCCCTCGGTCGGCGCGTCGAGGCGTCCGATGGGAACGACGGCCCGGGGCGCGTCCTTGATGAGCTCCGCGACGGTCTTGCGGCCTTGCGGGTCGCTCATCGTCACGACGTACCCGGCCGGCTTGTTCAGGGCGATGCAGGTGAGCTGTTCCGGAAGGCGGAGGACGGTTCCGTCGAACTCGACGACATCGACCTCGGGATCGACGCGGACTCCCGCCTCGGACACGATCACACCGTTGACACGGATCTTGCCCTCCGCGATCAGGAGGTCCGCGCCGCGTCTGGAGGCGGCCCCGCAGCGTGCGAGGAACCTGTTAAGCCTCATCGATTGGTTGGATGATGGCGGCGTCGCCGAGGATATGCGCGCCCTCGGTCTCGTCGACCACGGTGGTCGTATCCGGCTCGGTGTCCGGGTCCTCCAGTGTCGGCTCCGGCGCCGAGGGCGACTGCTCCCCCGGTGTCAGCGGTCTGAAGACCGGCGGGTCGGCGCCCGGGCCGATCTCCGTCTCAATGGCGACAAGCGGCGCTCCGGCCTCGAGGATGGCCTCCGCCTCTTCGATGGCCCCCGCGTCTTCGATCGCCTCCGCCTCCATCGTCATCCCGGCCCCGGTCGTCGCGTCATCGTCGGCTGCCATGTCGTCGCCGGTCTCACGCGCTGACCCCGACATCATGTTGGCCATGTGCTCTGCGCCTTCGATCGTCATCTGGAGTTCGCCGGGCTGCAGTCCGAGCACCTCCGCGAACTCCTCGAGCCGTGGAAGGTCGGTGATCGTGTTCAGACCGAAGTAGCGAAGGAACTCCTTCGTGGTGCGGTACATCAACGCGCGTCCCATTCCGGGCGCGCGCCCCGCGATCGTCACGAGGTTGCGCTTCAGCAGGGTGGCCAGCACGCCGCTCGAGTCGACGCCCCGGATGGCCTCGGCCTCGGCGCGGACGAGCGGCTGCTTGTACGCGACGATGGCGAGCGTCTCGAGCGCGGCCTGGCTCAGGCGTGGCGGGATACGGCCCTTGTACAGGTCGCGGGCGAACTTCGCGTACTCCGGCCGACAGTAGAGCTGCCAGCCGCCGGCGACCTTGGATATCGTGATGGCTCTCTCCGTCTGATCGTACTCCGCGAGGAGCTCGTCCAGGGCTTCGCTCACGTTGCCACGGTCGGCCTTCAGCGGTCCGTCCGGGCCCCCTGTGACCTCGATGATGCGCTCCATCGACACGGGAGTGTCCGATGCGAAGAGCACCGCTTCAATGATGCGCTTAAGCTCCAGCTCAGCCACGCTCACACCTCCGTCCGTGCCTGGATCGCGATCTCTCCGTACGTCGAATCCTGAACCGCGAGGATGGCTCCGATGCGGACCAGTTCGAGAAGCGCGATGAATGTCGTAACGATCTCCACCTTGGTGACGGCGTTCGCGAAGAGCTTCCGGAACGTCGTAGCCCCGCGTGTGATCTCGGAGCGGATGTGCTCCATCCGGTCCTCGACGGACACGATCTCCCTGTCGACCTCGTGCACGTCGATGCGTTTTGGCACGCGCTCAAGCACTTCGCGCAGGCAGTCGACGAGATCGAACAGCGTGACGTCGCGAAGGAAATCCTCCGTCTCGAGCTCCTCCTCCTCGATCGCGCGGAACGGTCTGGTGTCCACCGAGTGCGGAACGAAGCTCTTGCGTTCCTCCTCGTGCGTCGAGAGAACGCCGGCGGCCTCCTTGAACTGCTTGTATTCGACGAGCTTGCGGACGAGCTGCTCGCGCGGGTCCTCATCCTCCTCGGTCTCATCGATGGCCGGCGGCAGGAGCATCTGGACCTTGATGCGGATCAGCGTGGCCGCCATCTCGAGGAACTCGCCGGCCATCGACAGATCCAGCGACTCCATGAAGCTGATGTACTCCAGGTACTGCGACGTGATCGTCGCGATCGGTATGTCGTAGATGTCGATCTCATGCTCGCGGATGAGATGCAGCAGGAGGTCGAGCGGTCCCTCGAAGGCATCGAGCCGGACCTCGTAGCTCGGTCGACGGACGAGCGGCACGCCCTGGTCGGTCGTACCGGCGCGTGGGTGCAGTGGAGCAGCGGCGATCCGCGGCTCGGGGCTCTCCACTTTGTCGAATTCCGTTCGCTCGTTCACACGTCGCCTTCTGCAAAGGGGCGTCTCTCAATGAGTATCACAGGACGCTAGCAACTCTTTCTGCCCTCGTCAAGTACCGCCTTCGTTGCCTTCCCGCGCACTGAGACGGTCCCGGCTCATTCTCATCTCGTCGTCGCGCGTCGTCGCGAGGCCGTCGAGACGCGCTCGCCTGAGGTCGTCGAGCATGCGGCCGACCTCCAGACCCTCCGTGAACCCCAGCGCGATGAGATCGGCCCCGCTGAGCAGTGTCCGAACGTCCGAGAGTTCGCCGGTGTAGAGGCTGACACGCTCCGCGGCGCGGCCGGCGGGATCCTCCGCGGTCGCCAGTTCGAGCACCTCAAGGGTGTGTCCGCGGAGCAGGTCGTGCACCTCGCTCCGCTTGAGATCGTTCTCCGACGCCAGGGCGCGCGCGGTATGCGACTCGTAGCGTTCCAGGTCCGTGACCGCCTCCCGCAGGAGGCGCCCCGCCCGGAGCCGGTCCATGACGCTTTCGCGACACGCGGGTCCGACCAGCGCGAAGAGGGCCAGAAGCGGCGTCATGCGCTGTCCATCGGCGCGCGGGCCGAGTCCGGCGAGCAGCCGCTCGACGCTCGGGACGTCGGGGGTCCAGCACGGACATATGGCCGCGGTCAGGTTCCATGCGAGCAGCTGCAGGAGCGCGGGACGCGGGTCGGTCTCGGCCACCATGAGCGTGAGTTCGTTCATGATGCGCTCTCCGCTGACCGTGTCGAGCGCGCCCGAGCGCGCCGCCTCGTGGAGGAGCGTTTCGGTGGCCGGCTCGATCGAGAACCCGAACCGGGCCTGGAACCGCACCGCGCGGAGGACGCGGGTCGGGTCGTCGGTGAAGCTGCCTTCGTGGAGCACTCGAAGCACTCCACCGCGAAGATCCTCACGTCCGTGATGCTCGTCGATCAGGTGTCCGAAGTCGCCGGGCAGAATGCTCGCCGCCATCGCGTTGAGCGTGAAGTCGCGGCGGACGAGATCCTCGGTGATCGTGCCGGGCTCGACATCGGGCAGTGCTCCCGGGGCGGCATACGTTTCGGAGCGCGCCGTCGCGACATCGACTTTGACTCCCCCGCCGGGGAGCAGCAGGGCCGTTCCGAACCGCGCGTACAGCTTGTACGTCCCGCCGATCTCCCGCGTGGCCGCCTCCACGAAATCCTGCGCGCGTTCCTCTACGACGATGTCGAGGTCCCCGGCGTCGCTCCCGAGCAGGATGTCCCGCACGACCCCGCCGACGACGTACGCGCCGACGCCACGCGCGTGCGCGATCTCGCCGAGCTTGCGAAGCAACGCGGCGTCCTCGCGCGCGAGGTCTGACAGGGACAGGATGGTCGTCGGTTCCCGGGTCACGGATCGTCTCCTGGGCGCTAGGCGCGCGGGTGGCAGGTCCTGTGGATCTCCTTGAGGTACTCGCGGTCGACGCTCGTGTAGATCTGTGTTGTCGCGATGTCGGCGTGACCGAGCATCTCCTGAACGGTCCGAAGGTCGGCGCCCGCCTCGAGCAGGTGCGTGGCGAACGAGTGCCGGAGCGAGTGGGGCTTGACGCGGTCGCGAATGCCGGATCGGGCGACCGTCTTCTGGAGGATCTTCCAGTAGCCCATCCGGGACAGCCGGCGGCCTCGGGAGTTCAGGAACAGAACTCCGCTCGGCGGCGCCTTCGCGGCGAGCCCGGGCCGGACGCTCTCGCGGTACCTGCCGATCCACTCGAGGGCGAACCGGCCGATCGGAACGACGCGCTCCTTCGATCCCTTTCCGAGAACGCGGATGAAGCGGTCCTCCGCGAAGATGTTCGTCACCTCGAGCGTGATGATCTCGCTGACGCGGAGCCCCGCGCCGTAGGCGGTCTCGAACATCGCCCGGTCTCTGACGCCGAGGGGCGTGCTCGAATCGACCGCTTCGAGGAGGCGCTCGACCTCGTGGACGGCGAGCACGTCCGGAAGCCGTCTCACATAGTCGCGCGAGCGCTGGTGGAGCGTCGGGTTTCCCCGGATGCGCGGGTCGTCGGATGAGTTGAGGAGATACGTGTGGAAGCCGCGCAGGCACGAAAGCCGTCTGTTCGTGCTCCGGGCCGAGAGCCCGGCGATGACGGCGTCTCCGAGATACCGCTCGACGAGCTTCGCGTTCACCTGCTGGGGACCGTTGACACCGGACTTCTCGAGGTAGCGCGCGTAGTCGGCGAGGTCGGAACGGTATGAGGCGATCGTGTTCTCCGAGAGTCCGCGCTCCGTCGTGAGGTGGTCGAGGTAGTCCTCGACCGCTTCGTCGAGCTGTGTGGAGGCGTCAGTCGACATCGTCGTCGCCCGGCGCGTCCCCTTCGAGTTGGAAGAGCACCTGTCTCTTCGCTTCGTCACCGCCGCGTTCGAACGCGAGACCGATCTGCCCGTTCTCGATCTCGATGAGACGGCGCTTCATGTCGGTGCCGCCGCCCGAGTAGCCTCCGAGCGTCCCGTCGTTGTTGACGACGCGATGGCACGGGATGACGATGGGGAGCGGGTTGCGTGAGAGTGTCTGTCCGACGGGACGCGTGGCGCGCGGCGAACCGACCTGCTTCGCCACCCACTTGTACGAACGAAGCGTGCCGTACGGGATCTCGCTGACGACGTCGAGAACACGGTGCGAGAAGTCCGACAGGCCGTCAAGCTCGAGTTCGTGGTCGAACCGGGGCCGGTGGCCCCTGAGGTAGTCGCGGATGTCGTCGACGACGCGTCTCAGCGTGATGCGGTCCTCCACCGCGAGCACCCGTCCGCCTCTGGTCAGCAGCGAGAGTTCGCGTTCGACGTCGAGCTCTTCAGAGAACCGCACGGCTCTGAGGCCGTGGTCTCCGCGGACCACGAGGAAGCGGCCGAGATCAGCCTCGAAGGTCGCGTACTTGAGAACCGTCATCTCCGCCCTGGGCTCGCTATCCTGCTTGAGGATCACGAGCCTCGGCCTCCGTGAGCGCTTCGATGATCCTTCGGGCTGTTGCGATGCCAATACCGGGTACCTCCGCGATACGTTCCGGCGAACTCTGGCGCATGGCCGTGACGGAGCCGAACTCCTCGAGAAGCGCTGCCTTGCGGGTGTCGCCGACACCCGGGATGCCGTCGAGGAGCGACCGGCGAGCCTCCTTCTCTCGGAGACTCCTGTGATACGTGACGCTGAAGCGGTGCACCTCGTCGCGCGCCCTGATGAGGATCCGTTTCGCCGCGGTCATGCCGGGGTCCGGGAGCGGACTCCGGCGGCCGGGGATGAAGACCTCCTCATCCTGCTTCGCGAGCGAGATGAACGTGACGCCGCGGACGCCCGTCTCGCGACCGGCCTCAACGGCCGAAGCGAGTTGTCCCTTGCCTCCGTCCACGAGGAACAGGTCCGGGAACTCGGCGTTCTTTCGAACGAGCGAAGTGAGGTGGCGTCGGACGACCTCACGAATCATAGCATAGTCGTCCGAGCCTTTCACGGTCCGGATGCGGTATCTGCGGTAGAGCGACCGGTCCGGACGCCCGTCGCGGAACGAAATGACGGTGCCGACCGCGTTGGTGCCCTGAATGTTCGAGATGTCGACGGCCGAGAGCAGCCGTGGTGGACGGCTCATCTTGAGATATTCGCCGAGTTCGATCACGGCCGTGGGCGCCCTGCGGGAGTCGAACGCCCGTCGGAGCGCCGTCCGCGCGTTCTGTTCCGCGAACTCTCCCAGCAGCCGCTTCTCCCCCCGCACCGGCACTGCGACGACGACCTTGTGGCCGTGCGCCGCTGTGAGCCAGGCGGCCACCTCCTCGAGACCGGGCGTCTCTCCGTGAACGAGGACCTCGTTCGGGACGTCGGTTGCGACCGTGTAGAACTGCTTGAGCACCGCCTCGCGGATCTCGCCATCGGAGGTCTCGGGTGAGAACTCCAGCGGGACGTTCTCACAGCCCACGAGCTTGCCACGGCGGATCCGGACGATCGACGCGATGCCGTAGCCGGCGTGGCGGGCGGTGGCGACAACGTCGCGGTCGACCAGTCTGGCCGAGAGAACCCTCTGTCGCTGCGTGACCTTCTCGATGTCCGAGAGCCTGTCGCGGAGGGTCGCAGCCTCTTCGAACTGCTTCTCGGACGAGGCCCGCTTCATCCGGGCGGTGAGCCGCTTCGTGAGTTCGTCACCCCGACCGCTGAGGAAGAGCACGAGTTCGGAGACGACCTCCCCGTACTCGTCCGCGGAGACCGCACCGATGCACGGTCCGAGGCAGCGGCCGATCTGATGGTTGAGACACGGTCTCGGGCCCTTCCTGAAGGTCTTGCACGTTCTCAGCGGGAAGCTCTGCTGGACGAGCCGGAGCGTCCGGCGCATCGCCTTGGCGTCCGTGTACGGGCCGAAGTAGCGGGAGCCGTCCTGACGGACGACACGCGTGACATGCGCCCTCGGGAATGGCTCCGCCGTCGTGACCTTGATGAACGGGTAGCGCTTGTCGTCCCGGAGCTTGACGTTGTACCGTGGCCGGTGTTCCTTGATGAGGTTCGATTCGAGGACCAGCGCCTCGGTCTCCGACTCGGTCACGATCGTGTCGAAAGAGGCGAGTCTGGAGCGGATGATGGCCAGTTTCGCGTCCGGCGCGCCGCCCGACGATGTGTAGGTTCTCAGCCGATTCCTGAGATTCAGCGCCTTCCCGACATAGATCACCTTCCCCGTGGCGTCCTTGAGCAGGTAGACGCCCGGGCTTTCGGGCACTGGCGGGTGTTTTCGGGGATCTCTGGCCACGCTTCCCTCCTGCCGAGAGCCTATCGCTCAATGTGGCCGCCGTCAACCGCCCGTCCGAACGGTTGCTTGACTGCTGGGGTTCTGGTTGGTATATTCGTCTGGTTACAGAGGAACGGTGTCCGCCCCGGGCGGACCTGGGGCCAGACCGGAGGATTCCACTTGCCGCACAAGAAGTCCACGATCAAGCGACTCAAGCAGTCGAAGAAGCAGAACGAGCGCAACCGCGCTGCGAAGTCGAAGGTCGCTACGGCGATCAAGCACGTCGAGACGGCGCCGCCGGAAGAGCGCGAGGCCCGCATTCGCGTGGCTACCTCGCTCATCGACAAGGCCGTGAAGAACAACGTGATCAAGAAGAACACGGCGTCTCGCCGCAAGTCGCGCATCATGAAGAGCAAGGACGCGTAGCCGGTATCCAATTGGCCGCCGGCCGTGTGTCCGACCGCTTGATGAGACGATGAAGCCCCCCCAGGCTTGCCTGGAGGGGCTTTCGTCCGTTCTGTTGAGGCGTGTGCATCCGCCAGGCCGCATGGCCGCGCTGCGCGCGGCTTGGCGCGGCCGCTATCCCCTGAGCTTCTCGACGATCCTCAGAACTTCGGCGGCGGCGTTCAGCTTCGGGATCTCGGACTTCTCTCCCGACTTCCTGAGCCTGACCTCCATGACGCCCTTGTCGAGGCCGCGGTCGCCGATCGTGACGCGGACCGGGATGCCGATGAGATCGGCGTCCTTGAACTTGACCCCGGCGGAGTCGGCCCGGTCATCGAGCAGGGTATCCACGCCGAGAGCTCTCAGCTCCTCGTAGAGTCCTTCTGCCGCCTCGCGGACCGCGTCGCTCTTGAGGTTGTTGAGGGCGACGATGAGAACCTCGAAAGGCGCCACGCTCATGGGCCACGCGATACCGTCGTCGTCGGAGTGCTGTTCGATCACGGCGGCCACCGTCCTCGACACCCCGAGTCCATAACATCCCATCACGAACGGTCTGGCCTTTCCGTTCTCATCGAGGAACGTCGCGTTCATGCTGTCGGAGTATTTCGTTCCGAGCTTGAACACCTGACTGACCTCGATGCCACGGAACGAGTCCATCTCCTTGCCGCAGCCGGCGCAGGCGTCGCCCTTGCCTATCTGCGCGATGTCTTCGAACGACGAGACGGCGAAGTCCCGACCGTGGTTGACGTTCCGGAGATGGGTGTCGGCCTTGTTGCCGCCCACGACGATGTTCCGAAGCGGTTCGACCGTGCGATCGATGACCTGACGGACCCCTGAGAGTCCAACCGGTCCGGCGAACCCGACCGGCGCCCCGGTGATCTTCTCGATCACGGCCTGGGACGCGGCCTCCATGACATTGGCGCCCAGAACGCGCGCCAGCTTCTCCTCGTTGATCTCCCTGTCGCCGCGGATGACGGCGAGTACAGGCTTCTCGTCGGCGACGTAGATGATCGTCTTGACGAGACGCCATGGCGCGATCTTGAGGAATCCCGCGACCTCATCGATGGTCTTCATGTCGGGCGTGGCGACCTCTTCCATCGTCAGCGGTTCCTCGGCCGGCATGACGTTCGCGATGAGACCCTCGGCCTGCTCGCTTGTCGCCGCGTAGCCGCATTCGCAGACGATGACCTCGGACTCACCCGTGTCCGAGAGCACCATGAATTCGTGCGAGCTGCTCCCGCCGATGGCGCCCGTGGCCGCTTCGACCGGGCGGTAGACCAGGTCGCAGCGGTCGAAGATCCTGCTGTACACGTCGTAGATGACGCGGTAGGTCTCGTCGAGCGACTCCTCGTCGCGGTGGAAGCTGTACGCGTCCTTCATCGTGAACTCGCGCGCGCGCACGACGCCGAACCGCGGCCGGATCTCGTCGCGGAACTTCGTCTGGATCTGATAGACCGTGAACGGGAGCTGCTTGTAGGAGTTGATCTCGTTCCGAACGATGTCCGTCACGACCTCCTCGTGCGTCGGGCCGAGCGCGAACTCGCGCCCGTTGCGGTCGTTGACGCGCCAGAGTTCCTTCCCGTAGACGCCCCACCTCCCCGTTTCCTTCCAGAGCTCCGCGGGGCTGATGACGGGCATGAGGATCTCCTGGCAGCCGACGGCGTCCAGTTCCTCGCGGACGATGCCCTCGATCTTCCGGAGAACGCGCCACCCGAGCGGGAGATAGCTGTACACGCCCGAGGTGAGCCCGCGGATAAGACCGGCCCTGAGCATCAGCTTGTGACTCGTCGTCTCCGCGTTCGACGGGTCTTCCTTATGAGTGGGTATGAGTGCCTTGCTCCAGCGCATCCTGTCTCCCGTCTCCTTCTGTGGGCCTACGCGTCGTCGTTGCCGGACCGTCCGGCCCAGCCGATCGGGCGTTCCCTCCTGAGTGCCTTGAGTTCCTCGTAGAGCGCGCGCACCTCCGGGAACTCGAAGTCCCGGACGTTGTGCGGCCAGTCCCAGAAGTCCGCGAGCATCCTGTTGCCTTCCTGCTCGTATAAGTAAGCCTGCGTGAACATCTCGAGCTTGTCTACTGCGCGAACGAAGCGCCCCTCGACCGACGAACGCTCTGCGAACTCCTTCCAGAGCGCGACCGCTTCCTCCGCGGACTCGTCGTTTCCGAAGAGATCGAGGAGGACTCTCAGCTCGGCCGCCTCCTTGACGTCCTCGCCGAGAAGCCGTGACGCCGGCGCATGGATGTCGCCCAGCATGTGTTCCGCCAGGTCGTGAACGAGCGCGATCCTCACGGCGCGGCTCACGTCGATCTTCTCGGTGAGACGAGGCGCCAGCAGCGTCACGATGAGCGCCACCGCATACGAGTGTTCGGCCACGCTCTCACCGTCACGGACGCCACGCACCCGCCATCCCATGCGGGGGATGTTCTTCAGTTCGTTGGCCCTGAGAATGATATCGAGAAGATTCCGGTCGCTCGCCATCGCGAGACTCCAATCGTGATCTGAGACGGGCGGCGTTCATGCCGGCCGCGATCGATGTCCGGTATCAGAGATCCAGTACGTCCTGCATGTCGTAGAGGCCGGGTGCCCGTCCATGCACGAAGCGGATGGCATGGGCGGCTCCCCGCGCGAAGGCGGATCGGTCAAAGGCCTCGTGCGCAAGCACCAGCTCCTCGGAATCGGAGGTGAACCTGACGGCGTGACGTCCCACGACGCTCCCGGCTCTGATCGAGTGGACTCCGATCTCACCGCGTGTGCGAAGCTCATCGGGTCCCGCTCTGCCGAGCCGCACGACCGCCGAGCTGTCCACGCCACGGGCCTCGGCGACGACCTCGACGAGGCGAGCCGCCGTGCCGCTCGGAGCGTCGCGCTTGCCGCGATGGTGCTCCTCGATGATCTCGACGTCGAACTTCTCGTCGAGCCGCGCGGCCGTCTGCCGCACGAGGCCGAAGAGCAGATTGACCCCGAGACTCATGTTTGGAGCCACGACGACGGGAGACCGCCTCGACGCTTCCTGGATCGTCGCGAGTTCGAGCTCCGAAAGCCCCGTCGTGCCGATGACGAGCCCGGACGCGTCGCGACTCACGTGTTCTGCGCACGCGACGGCCTGCGCCGGCGCGGAGAAGTCCGCGATGACGTCGTAGCTCCCGCTGGTGAGGTCCCTCAGGCGTTCGGTCACGACGAGTTCGACGGCGCCCTCCCCGCTGTAGTCACAGAGCCGACGCCCGACACCCGGGTGTCCGGGCATCTCGAGCCCGCCGACGAGCGCGAGACCTTCGGTCTCCTCGACTGTTCGGGCGACCATGCCTCCCATTCGGCCACAGATCCCGCTGACGACAACTCGTATCACGGACGGATCCTCGATTCGGGGCCGAAACGGCCCTCGAGACGCGCGACTCCCCTGAGAACTGGATCATACGATAGCACGAAGCCGTTGCCGGGGGCAACGGCCGCTGGTTCCGTCTCGTGTCGTCGGTGTGGTTGCGTCCCGGTCAGTTGATGCCGGGGCGGTCCGGGATGGTGGGGTGCCCCGGCATGGCGGGGTGCCCCGGGATGGTGCGGCCGGCGCGGCCGGCGCGGTCGGCATCCAGCGTGTGGCGGACGGCCTCAGCAATCTCCCTGGGGCCGAACGGCTTCTGGAGGTAGGTTGATGCCTGGTCGAGGAAACCGCCCTCCTCTTCGCCCTTGGGATACCCGCTCATGATGATGAGCGGAATGTCGTAGCCCCGGTCGGAGAACGAGTCCCAGAGCTCGCGGCCGTTCATCTCCGGCATGACGACGTCGGTCAACAGCAGCGCCACCTCGTCGGCGGACTCCTCCATTCGCTCGAGAGCCTCTCTGCCGTTGGTGGCCGTAATGACGTTGTAGCCGTTCTCGGACAGGACGCTGACGATCAGGCCGCGGACGTTGTCGTCGTCCTCGACGAGCAGAATGGTCTCATGACCGTGCATGGCCTCCAGGGCGTCGCTGGCCGTCTTCTCGCCGGCCTCGGGCGTCTTGACCGGCAGGTAGACGCTGAAGGTGGTTCCCTGGCCGAGCCGGCTCTCGATGTCCACGAACCCCCCGTGTCGGCGGATAACGCCGAAGACGATCGAAAGTCCGAGACCGGTTCCCTTGCCGGCCTCCTTCGTCGTGAAGAACGGCTCGAAGATGCGCTCCTGTGTCTCCTTGTCCATGCCGGTGCCGGTGTCCGAGACCTCGATGACCTGACACCGCTCGACGCCCGGGATGGTGAACCGCTGTGCGAGCGGCCCGATGTTGTCGTACTCCCGTGTGGAGATCTTGAGGTTGCCCTCTCCGGACATCGCGTCACGCGCGTTGATGGCGAGGTTCATGATGATCTGTGAGAGCTGCTGCTTGTCTCCCGTGGTGATGCTGAGTCCCTTCGCGAGGTCGAGCTCGACCTTCACGCCGTCGCCGAGCATGCGATGGAGGAGCTTCATCATCTCTTCGATGCTCTCGTTGAGATTGACCGCCGAGGTATGCGTCGTGTCCTTACGGCTGAACGTCAGCAGCTGTCGCGTCAGACCGGCCGCCCGCTCGCTCGCCATCACGATCTCTTTGAGACCGCCCGATTCACGATACTCCTCGGGCAGGCGGGACATGAGAAGCTGCGCGTATCCCTGGATCGTCGTCAGCAGGTTGTTGAAGTCGTGCGCGACGCCACCCGCGAGCTGACCGACCGCCTCCATCTTCTTGGCATGGTTGTACTCGGCTTCGAGGTGCGCGCGCTCCTCGAGATCGGTCTGGCGTCCGATGGCACGAGCGATCAGGGATGTGATGACCTCGAGGATCTTGATGTCCTCGTTGCCCCATGCGCCGCGACGTGAACACTGTTCGAAACTCATCCACGCGACGACCGCCTCGTTGACGGTGACCGGAAGCAGCAGGAGCGACCTGATCCCCTGTTCGCGGAGCGCCGCGGAGTCATCAGACGGCAGAACCTTTGTATCGTCGATCCTGATGGTCTGCCCGGCCGCCATCGCCTCACGCCATTCGGACGCGAACTCCAGAGGGTGCGGCGAGCCCTCACCGGCGGCCTCGGTTCCGCGGGTGGTCCACTCGTGCCGGACCGAACTCAGATTCGCGCCGGTCCCGCGATCGATGAGGCGGACCCGATCGAACGACCAGGCGCGGCCGACACGACGAATGACATCGTCGAAGTGACTCGTCGGCGCGTCGTAGTCCTTGAGCAGAACCTCGGAGATGCGATGGAGCAGAGCCTCATAGCGGACCTGGAGCCTCAGCCGGGCGCGAGCGAGCAGGTTCATCCGACCGACCCAGAGGATGGCGCCGACCGAGACGAGCAGCCCGAGATCGTGATCGGTGAGGCGCGGCTCCTGGGCGCTGTCCTCGGCGAGCGTTCCGGCCACGAGGATCGTCTCGCGACCCTCGTCGACCACGCTCGGGACCCAGGTGAAGAACGGCAGCGAGAGAGCCGATGTGACCCTCTCGACCCACGCTGTCTGTTCGGAGTTTCCGTTGACGAGCGAAGCCGACGTCCACTCCTCACGGTCGACATCGCCGACCGGTATGGCTGCGGGGCGCTGGTCGCCCTGGTAGCCGAGTGCCCCCACGGGACGAAGCACCTGCTCTTCCTCGACGTACTCGAGAACGACGGCGCGCTTCATCCAGAGCTCCGCGATGATCGACTTGAGAGCCACGTCGTAGAGCGCGCCGATGGAGGCGGCCGCCCCGATCTTGCGCTGGAAACCGGCCAGGAATCCGAAGGCCTCGCGTGACCGACGGACCTCCTGCGTGAGGTGCAGAACCTTGTATTCGGCGCGCATCGACTCGCCACCGAGCTTCTCCACACGCTTGCGAAGGCCGGCAACATGGCGTTCGAGTTCCTCGATCCGGCTGTCCTTATCGGATACCGGCGCGTTGTCGCAGGGCGCCGCGTGCGCCCGCGCGTAGGTTGACGCCCGTGCGTCGGTTGACGCGCCCGCGTCACGTGACGCGCCCGCGTCGGTTGAGGTCGCTGCCCCACCCGACGCCTTCGCGCTGGCCGTCTCGGACCAGGAGTTCGTCCGCCTGTCGTTGGTCAGGTCCTCGGGCACAGTGCTTCTCCTGCCATGATGCGTGCTTCCAGCGAAACGCTATTCGGACAGAACGACCAGCACACCGGTCCAGTCGAGCGCGCGCGAGCCGCCCATGAACGGAGCGATCTCGACGCCCGAGTAGAAGCCCAGAAGCGGCATCTCGGTTCCGATGGTGTTCTGAACGATGGCGCCTTCCTCGGCCCCCGCTCCGCAGAACCCGCTGGTCCTGCCGGCGCAGTCGATGTAGATGCCAAGGAACGGGTCTTCGCCCCTGACCTCCTGGAGCAGGCCCTGGGACACGTCCCTGGCGGAGCTGAGCATCTGCTCGTTGCTTCTGCGCATGACCTGGATCTGCTCACCCGGACCGAAGTCCGACTCGAACAGGATGAGAGAGCCGTCTTCGGGGTTGACCCCGGCGATCAGGCGGTTGAGGTACTCCTTCTCGTTGAAGTCGCCGTACGGATCGGTCCCGTAGTTGGCGCCCAGTGTCACCAGAAGAGAATACTGCTGCCAGTCCTGTCCCGCGCCCGTGCCGATGATATCTTCGATCACATCGAGGGCCCGTCGCCCGTCCAGCTCGCGCACCACGGGACCGTCGATGCTCGTGATCGTATGGTAGTCGCTCGCCGGCTCGCAGCCGTGGCTGATCGCGTGATGCACCTTGCAGTCGCCTTTGATGAGGACGCCCGAGGCGTGCTGCATCAGAGCCTCGCCGCCGGCGAAGACGGGCGACTCGCGCCAGTGGTAGTCCTTCATCACGCCGCCGCCAAGGATCGGCACGTGCGGCCCGTCAAAGGCGCGCTCGACGCCCTTGATCAGCTGGCTTCCGAGGTTGACCGCGAACGGGTCCTCGGTCTTGATCGAATCGTAGAAGAAGAGCGCACCCTTCGTCTGATCGTCGCTCTGATCCGCCATCATCTGCCCGAACTCGACTCCGGCGTCCATGGCGCCGTCATCGAGGCGCCCGACCGCGATCGGTTCGAAGCTGATAGTGTTCGAGGAGACGACTGCGACGCCGGCCTCATAGCCGCCGTACCCGGCCTTCTCGTTCGTGATGACGCCGACCGTCATCCCGCCGATCAGCGTACCGTCACCGACGACATCTCTGACCGACCGGAGGAATGCGAAGGGATCGTGGTTGCCGCCACAGAACGCCATCGTGAAGTCACTCGATGCGGCGGACGCATACGTCATTGCCTTCTCGGCAGCCTGACGACCGGCCGCGACGGAGTCTGTCGTGTCGGAATATCCGACTCCCGACTTCACTGTCTTCATCTTTTCCTCCTTGCCGGCACTCATGGCCGGCGGTGCAGAGTTCGGCGTCGGTTCTCACCGGGCGCATCCTCGTTCAATACGTGCTTGTGGCCTGTCTGGAGAGCATTCGAGAAGCCTGCGGTGTTCGGAATGCACATCCGACAGGCATGAATTCAGCAAGACCCGTACCAGTGGAGGCTACTGGTCGGGGTTTTCGGGGGGCTGTGGGAGCCCCGATACGGTCAGATTCGCTCAGACGGTGAACAACTGAGGGCGCGCCAGTCGCAGAGCGCCTCCGGCGTCTCGCAGCCGTGGCATGCTGCAACTGAAGTGTGCGTCAGTGACGGCGGTCTGTGCAATCGGTGAACACGGGGCAGATACACGGAACGGCGGCTGTGGCGCCTCTGTCGAGGCGCCCGCCGCCGTTCGTGCGTAGGGGTCTGTCTCGCCGAAGGTAGACCCGCTACTTGTGGGGAGCACCGTGCATGAGCTCGATGCTCGAGGGAGTACTGCTCTCCTCACGATGACGATTCTTGAGATGTGCGGCCACCTTGTCCGGTGACCAGCCCATCATCCGTACCTTGTCACCACGGGCGATGGTGATCAGATGCGGCACGCAGAATCCGGATGTCTGATTCTCGAGAGCTCCGATAATGGCGCTCGCCGACTGTCCGTCCACGATGAAGTGCTCGGCTCCGGGCGCATGGATGCCCCAGATCGCGTAGTACGGCATCACCTGGAGCGTCACGAGCTTCTCGTAGAGTTCTTTGAGAACCTTCGGGTCGTCGTTGACGCCCCGGAGAAGCGGTCCCTGCTGGAGCATGGTGATGCCTGCGTCAGCCATCATCCGGATGCCCCGTTCGAGTTCCGGCGTGATCTCACGCGGGTGGACGAACGAGAAGGTCATGTAGATCGGCCGGTACTGACGCAGCATCGCAACGAGTTTCTCGGTGATGCGCGACGGAACGTAGATGGCCGCGCGACTCGTGACCCGGATGATCTCGACGTGCTCGATGGCGTGGATCGATGAGATCCAGTGTTCGAGTTCGTCATCATCCAGATAGAGCGGCTCGCCGCCCGTGACGATGACGTCGCGGATCTCCTTATGTTCCCGGATGTAGTTGAGCGCCGCTTCGCCCTCATCCTCGCTGAGGTGCTTCACCTTGCGTCCCTTGCGGAAGCAGAAGCGGCAATGCGATGGGCAGCCGAGCGCCGGAACGAACAGCAGCTTGCCCGGATACCTGTGAATGATGCCGGGAACCGGCTGGTATCTGGCCTCGTCCTCGTGCACATCGTCATCCGTCTCACCGGGCCGGTGCGACAGTTCGTGCATCGACGGCACGACGACCTTGCGGAGCGGGTCGTTCGGATCACCCGGATCTATCAGGCCGAGATAGTGCCGGGAGATCTTGAGCGGGTACGCGGACTTGAGCGTATCGCTCGCCTGCTTCTCGCCGTCGGTCAGCTTGAGGATGTGATCGAGTTCGGCGCGCGTCGTGACGAGTCGCTCGTAGTCGAGTTGCCATTGCTCGCGGTGGTTCATCAGTCCTCCAGAGGTCCTAGGGGGTGCTGGGGGTCTCTCCTCGCGTGTGCAGAGCCACCGGACTTCCCAAAAATAAACCGCGACACGTTCCGGGCCTGTCCCGGAAAGTGGTCGCGGTAGCCGTCATCTACAACAGGGCACGGTCAGAGTAGATGACCGTGCCCTCATCTGTCTAGTCCTAAGTTTGGCTTTGTGGCAAGCGGCGGTGCGGTGACTCCCCTTCGCTCACGCCGAGAGGTTCATCTCGGCGCGAGTGGCGAGCCCGGGCACCTATTCGTAGATCACAGTGCCGGTTCCCGTAAGCGTGATGTCGTTTCCGATATCGCCCTGAGTTCCGACGGTCGGCGGGTCGGTGTTCCACGTGTTGCCGATCGCGTAGATCGTCACCTCGCCCTGATGATAGAGCCCGTCCGAATTGTCCAGGAAGGTGTTGCCGCCCGTGCTTCCCCTCGCTCCTCCCCCGAGGTCGGGAAGCGAGAGCGACTGGAACGTGATGACGCCGCAGGCGCAGTTCATGAACGTGCAGCCCTCGATGAGCGGGTCGCTCTCCGTGTTGACGAAGATGCCGTAGGCGTACCCGTCGATGGTCGTGTTGCGAACCGTGATATGCGCGTCATCGACCGCCTGGATCCCGCGGCTGTCGACGACTCCGGTCGTGTTGACGAAGCTGCAGTCCTCGATGAGCGTTGTGTTCGCCGCGTACCGTGTCGTCACCACGGACGATCCGAAGAGCGTGTTGACGTGGATGTTCCGAACCGTTCCAGTGTTCGTGAGCGCTATTCCCGTACTCGCCGTGGCGCCCTGCTCGAGATCGAGCGTGAAGTGCTCCATTGTCGCACCGGCATTCAGCCACAGGGCGGAATTGGCATCGCCGACATGGATTAGGCAGGACTCGGCGGCCGCCCCACGGAGCGTCGTGCTCGTGGGAACGACGATGGAGAAGTGCTCGCCGAGCGCTTCGTCGTAGGTGCCCGGGTGCACCATGATCGTGTCGCCGGTGTCCACCATGCCGATGGCCTGCGTGATCGTTCGCAGTGGGTTCGAGAAGATGCCCGTGCCTGTGCTGTTGTCACCGGTAGCCGCATCGACGTGTACGATCGTGAAGACGACGGGAAACGTCTCGGTGGCGTTGATGAGCGTGTCGTACCTCGCTTCGATCGTGACGCTGCCGGCCGCCGGTGCCTCGAGCGGCGCGGTGTAGGTTGCCGGGTTGGCGCTTGTGATGATCCCGACGGTCGTGTCGCCGCCCGCAATGCCGTCAACGTACCAGTCCACGTCGACCGCGCGACCATCGCGGTACGCGGCGTTCGCGCGCACGGTCACGTCCTGGCCCGGCTGCGCCTGGTCCCGTGACAGCGTCATTGTGATTCCTGTGACGACCTCCGGGTCGGAGCCGCCGCTGGAGCTGCTGCAGCCTGCTACCGTCATGACCGCGATGGCCAGCAGCGTCGAAGTGAGGATCAAGGCGAGTACCGCTCGTCCGGACAGCCGGGAACTTCGAAGGGTCGTTCTCATGTTCCAGCCTCCCTGGTTCTGTAACGCAACGCGACCGGGGTCGAGTGGATCTACTTCTTCGAGTATGGAACGCCCGCGCGGGCCCAGTCGGTTCTCGGTACGTCGCGGATGATCACGGTCACCGCGTCCGGCGGCGCGCCCGACGTGCGGACGACCGCGTCGGTCACCTCGCGGATGATGTCTTCCTTCATCTGGTCGTCTCTGCCCGCGAGCAGCGATATCTCCACAAGCGGCATCACTCGCCTCCTCGTGCGTGGCCGGCTGTCCCGGCCGGGTTGAGCCGGCGTTTCTCTTCCGTGGTCCGTGTCGCGCGCATCAGGTCGATGGCGTCCGCCATCAGCGCCCTGTTCTCCCGCGTCATCGTTGTCAGCGGCGCTCTCAGTTCGTCACTCGCGATCAATCCGAGTTCCTTCAGTGCGAACTTGACGGGTCCGGGATTGGTCTCGATGAACAGCGACTTCGAGATGCGGCGCAGAATGTGGTGGAGCTCCGCCGCGCGGCGCGGGTCGTCGGGCCACGCCGCCGTCATGGCGGCGGTGGTTCCGGGAACGACGTTCGCGGCAACGGAGACGACACCCTGGGCGCCCACCGACATCATTGGCAATGTCTGCGGGTCATCGCCGGAGAGCACGGTGATGTCGCAGAGTTCGACGATCTCGCTGACCTGGTCGACGGATCCGGCGGCTTCCTTGACGGCGACGATGTTCGGGATCCTGGAGAGGCGCGCAACGGTGGCCGGGAGCATGTTCGTCCCGGTCCTCCCCGGCACGTTGTAGAGCACGATCGGGATGTCGACCGCATCGGCAACGGCCTTGTAGTGAAGGTACTGCCCCTCCGGTGTCGGCTTGTTGTAGTAGGGTGTGATGATGAGAACGCCGTGAGCCCCCGCCGTCTTCGCCTCGGTGGTGAGTCTGATCGTTTCCACCGTCGAGTTCGAGCCGGTGCCCGGGATGACCGGCATGACGTCTCCGACCTCTTCGAGACAGATGCCGATGAGGCGGGCGCGTTCCTCATCAGTCAGCGTCGCAGCCTCTCCGGTGCAGCCCGCGGGTACGACACCGTTCGTCCCGGCGGACCTGTGCATGCGAAGGAGCCGCCTGAGCGAGTCCTCGTCGAGCTTCCCGTTCAGCATGGGTGTGACGATGGCGACGATCGAGCCACGGAACATGGTATTCTCCTCCGGCTGCTTCTCACTGAGATCCAGCTCCGCCCCGCGGACGCGGCTGCTTCTCACTGAGATCCAGCTCCGCCCCGCGGACGCGGCTACTCCTCGCTGAGATCCAGCTCCGCCCAGTAGACGACGCGCGCGTCGCCCGAGAGCGACACATCACAGTACCCGCTGTCGCTCATGTAGAACCCGATCTCCAGAGGCTCCCCGCCCCTGGTCAGGACGGTCACCGGCGGCTTCATCTTGCCGAGCGACGCCAGCGTGATGGCGGTGGCTACCGCCCCCGTTCCACAGGCGAGTGTCTCGTCCTCGACGCCACGTTCGTACGTGCGGATACGGACAGTGTGTTCGTCCTTCACGGATGCGAAATCAATGTTCGTTCCTTCGGGCGCGTAGTCGTTGTGGCCGCGGATGGCGCGCCCGATCTCGACGACCGGGTACCCGTCGATGCCTTCAACCTCGATCACGGCGTGCGGCACGCCCGTGTTGATCCGATGGACCTCGTAGGTCACGCCGCCCATGTGCAGCGCGGTTCCAAGGAGCATGGCTCTCGGCTCCGTCATCATGAGCTTCACGTGGTTCTCATCGAGGATCTTCGCGGTATGCGTTCCCGACCGACTCTGGAACCGCATGGTCTCGCCGACGATGCCGCGTTCGTGCGCGAATCTGGCGACGCAGCGTCCTCCATTGCCGCACATGTCCGCTTCGCTTCCGTCCGCGTTGAAATAGCGCATCCGGAAGTCGTGCGACGCGCTCGCCACGACCAGGATGAGCCCGTCCGCGCCCACGGAGACGCGACGTCTGCAGAACTGCTTCGCGAGTTCGCCGGCGTCCTCGGCCACGATGCCCTTGCGGTCATCGACGACGATGAAGTCATTCCCGGCGCCGCTCATCTTTGCGAATTCAAGCTTCACTTCTGCTCCTCCGGCTCCGCCGGTGGCGGGTCAAGGTCCGGGATGTCCCCGGGCTGTGGTGTGGTGTCGCCGTCCGATGACGGCCCGTCGGCCGTCGCTGCGCTCGCGGGCGGTTCGAGCACGAGGTCCGCGTCGCGAAGCGTGTCTCCCGCCGCCGAGAAGATGGCGGCATCACGCGCTATGATGCCCGGCTCCTCCAGTGGCGCGTAGGCACCGTCGGCGTTCGAATCGAGGAAGGCTATCAGCGAATACGGAGATCGCGCAGGGTTGAGATAGCCAATGGCATAGGCGCCGCCGGGCGCGGTCGTCGCGGAGGCGCCGCAGCGGCTGATGACGCCGAGCGAGTCCGGCAGCGGAGATGAGGCGCAGACCCAGACCGTCGCTCCCACCGCCGGTTCGCCATCCGCAGTGACCTTCCCCATCACGGCACAGTCATCGATCGCATCGCCTGTCGAGAACGCGAACGTCGTCACCGCATCCATTGCGACGCTGTGATAGTCGCGAATGCCCTCGCCCAGACTCACGACGTACGTCGTGGAGTCCGACAGCCCTCCGGCCGTCCTGATCTCGAGTCTTGGACCGCGCCATCCCGCTCGTCGCAGCGTCGTCTCCGGCGTTATCGCGATCGCCCGTTCCACCGAGGACCTGTCCATTTCCTCACTGAAGAGCACGAACATGCTGGCGTCGACGGGCACGTCGATCGCGCCGTCCACGGGGTCCGTCGAGACGATCCACGGAGGATCCTCGTCGAGCGGGCCGCCGGGTGGCGGTCCGGGCTTCGCGCATCCGGCGAGCGCGGTCAGAGCCGCCAGTGCGATGAGAAGCAGACTACGGAGCACGCTACGCCCCCATCAGGTCGACCATCACGGCCTTCTGTGCGTGCAGGCGGTTCTCCGCCTGATCGAACACGACGGAGTGCCGCCCGTCCATGACGTCGTCGGTGATCTCGTCACCGCGATGAGCCGGGAGGCAGTGAAGCACGATCGCGTCGTCCTTCGCGCGCGCCACGAGGTCGGTGTT
Source organism: uncultured bacterium (assembly GCA_964516845.1). GTDB lineage: Bacteria > Joyebacterota > Joyebacteria > Joyebacterales > Joyebacteraceae > JAPEKQ01. The sequence goes on along the minus strand of CAZEXP010000015.1, from coordinate 1,952 downwards.
GAGCTGGAAAGGCATGAAGAGCTTCCTTCGCTCGGTCGCCTCGTCCTCCTGCCCCATGCTCGCCCAGACGTCGGTGTAGACGACGTCGGCGCCGCTGACGGCTTTGGCCGGGTCATTGATGATGCTGATCGTGGCTCCCTTGGCCCGGGCAGCCTCCAGAAGGGCGGCGTTCGGCTCGTACCCCGACGGTCCGCCGATTCTGAGTTCGAATCCCAGGTTGCCGGCGGCGTTGACCCACGAGTTGGCGACGTTGTTGCCGTCGCCGATGAACGCGACGACCATGCTCGCCGGGTCCTTGCCGTGCTCGATGCACGTGAGGATGTCACCCATGATCTGACACGGATGGTTGAGATCCGTCAGCCCGTTGATGATGGGCACGTCGGCGGCGTCCGCCAGCTCGGTGCAGTTGGAGTGCGCGAACGTTCTGATCATGATCCCGTGGACGTAGCGCGAGAGGACCTTGCCGATGTCGTAGATCGATTCGCGCTGTCCCATCTTGATCTCGGCGTCCGTGACATACATCGGGTGCGCGCCCAGCTCGTGGATGCCCACCTCGAAGCTGACTCGGGTCCGCAGCGACGGCTTGTGGAAGATCATCGCCACCGTCTTGCCGGCCAGGTCCCGCCGGGCGTTGCGGTCTCTCTTGAGTTCCGCCGCCAGCTTGAAGAGCTCCTCCATCTTCGCGCGGTCGATGTCGGCGATCGAGATGAAGTCCTGCATTCACGCCTCCGTTCCTGTTCGCATGGCCCGTTCGTGGTGTCTCATGCGGTCGTCGGGTTGCACTGTCTTCCGCATCGGTCACGCGCCGCTACGCGCGCGGGTGTCTCTTCGCATAGACCTCGATCAGATGCTGCGTGGTCATATGAGTGTATATCTGTGTCGTTGACAGGCTTGCGTGACCGAGGATCTCCTGCACGGCCCTCAGGTCCGCCCCGGCGTTGAGCATGTGCGTCGCGAATGTGTGGCGGAGCACGTGCGGACTCAGCTTGCGGGCCTCCGAGACCTCGGCGAGTTTCTTCCGCACGATGCGCTGGACGGTGCGCTGCGAGAGCGCACTGCCTCGTCCGTTCGTGAAGAGCGATCCTCCGGCGGCCTCGCCGTCGGTCTGAACCGCCTGGTAGGTCGAGAGGGCGTCGAGCGCCGCGCGTCCGACCGGCACGATGCGCTCCTTTCGTCCTTTGCCCAGAACGCGGACCGTCTGTCCGAGTCGGTCGAGCGACGTCCGTTTCAGCTCGACGAGCTCCGAGAGACGGATGCCCGTACTGTAGAACATCTCGAGGATCGCGCGATTCCGGAGCTCCCGCTCGGACGGTTCCGGCGGGACGATGAACAGGAGCGCGATCTCACGCTCCGTCAGGAACGTCGGGAGCCGCTTCTCCACTTTCGGTGCGGACACGCCGGTCGTCGGGTCGAACGGCACGTAGGAGTGCTCCTCGAGCCAGCGGCAGAGCGATCTGACTGCCGCCAGCTTTCGCTGGACCGAGCGACGTGCGAAACGCGACGCGTTCAGTGAGGCGACGAAGCGGGTGATGACCCTCTGACGGGGTTTGGTCTTCGGGCAGAGATCGCTCGTCAGGACCTCGTCCGGTGACTCGTGGCGCGCGAAGTCGGCTACGAACCCGACAAACTGGGTGAGATCGCCGCGATAGGCGTCGACCGTGTGGCTGGAGCGGCCGAGCCCCTCGAGCACTGTGAGGAACTCCCTGACGAGCGGCTCGAGCGGTCGAGGCTTCCTGGTCTTCGATGCGGTGCTACTGCGGCTCATCGTCGCTGGTCTCCGTCTCGGGGGTGACGCGCTCCCCGCACTCGAGGCAGACGAGCTCCTTGTCTCCGCCCTTCGGCTTCTTCTCGACCATGAACGAGGCCTCGCATGAGGGGCACGCCGTCGGGACCGGCTTGTCCCAGATGGCGAATCCACACTCCGGGTATGAGCTGCAGCCGTAGAACGTGCG
>CAZEXP010000014.1:47096-51917 GCA_964516845.1 uncultured bacterium | reverse complement strand
GGAGAGACAACGGGAAGACGCACAAGAGCTGGAGCCTCCCACCCCACTGGTGGTACAATCCGGCTACTATGATGGCAATTCTAGACGCGCTCATCGGATTCAGGAATCTCGTTCACGGCAACCTCATCTTCGGGGTCGGTGCGCTACTGTTGGCCGGCTTCGTCGGCGGGAAGCTGGCGTCGCGCCTCAAGCTCCCGACGATCTCCGGGTACATCGTCGCGGGTCTCGTGCTGGGACCGTCCGTCCTCAATGTCGTCCCCGACCACATCGTCGAATCGCTCGCTCCGGTTCCGCACATCGCGCTCGGTCTCATCGCCATCACGATCGGCTCCGAGTTCCGGATCGCCAAGCTGAAGCAGACCGGTCGAAACATTCTCATCATCACGACGGTCCAGCTTCTCACGACGTTCGGGGCAGTGACCGTCGGGCTCAGGCTCTTCGGCGCCCCGCTCCCCATGGCCATCCTCCTCGGCGCAATCGCTTCGGCCACCGCGCCCGCGGCGACCGTCGCCATCGCCGGTGAGCTTCGCGCCCGCGGACCGCTGGTCTCGACCCTGTTCGGAGTCGTCGCACTCGATGACGCTTTCGCGATCACGCTCTTCGGATTCGTGATGGCGTTCGCCGCCGCCATGGTCGGCGGCGCGCAGGCGCACAGCCCGGCCGCGATGGTCCTCCACCCGCTCCGCGAGATCATCGTCTCGGTTCTCATCGGGCTCGCGGCGGGGTATATCGTCCACCGGCTGGTCGTCGACCGACGGAGAAGCAACGAGGTCATCGTCATCGTCCTCGGCTTCGTGCTGCTGACGAGCGGAATCACGATTTCGATCCATGTCTCGCCGCTCATCGCGAACATGGTGATGGGATTCGTGATCGTCAACATGTCGCCGAAGAACTCGCGAGTGATGCGCATCCTCGAGCCGCTGTCGCCGCCGATCTACGCGGCGTTCTTCGCGCTCGCCGGCACGGAGCTTGACATCCGGACACTCATGACCACGGGCGTGCTTGGCGTCGTCTACCTGGTCGCGCGCGCCATCGGCAAGTACACGGGCGCGTTCCTCGGCGCCGCCGCGGCGCACGAGTCGCCTGTGACACGGCGCTATCTGGGGTTCGCACTTCTTCCTCAGGCGGGCGTCGCCATCGGGCTCATCCTCGTGCTCCAGGACACGTCGCAGTTCACTCACCTCCCCTACATGGGACAGATGGTCAACATCGTCCTCGCCTCAATACTCGTCAACGAGGTCCTCGGTCCGCCGTTGACGAAGTACGCGCTCGAGGCATCGGGCTCCGCGAAGCGGAACCGGACGGCCGCCGGAGAGCGGCGGCCCGGCGCGACAGCGTCGCGCGGGGACACGACACCGAAGGACCCGAATGACGGAGGCACACCATGAGACTCCTCGACACGCTCGTCATCGAGAGCATCCAGCCAGGCCTGAGGTCGAAGTCCAAGGACACCCTCTTCGAGGAGATGGCGAGTCTCCTCAAGCGGAACCCGGCGCTCTCGAAGGTCGATGAGACGACGGTGCTCAAAGCTCTGAACGAACGCGAGCGGACGATGACGACGGGGGTAGGCAAAGAGGTCGGCATCCCTCACGGGAAGATCATGGGACTCTCGCAGATCGTCGGCGCCATCGGCGTGACGCGGCACGGCATCGAGTACGGCTCCGTCGACGGCCTTCCGGTGCGGTTCGTCGTGGCGATGGTCGCCCCGCCGGAACAGTCGCAGGAGTATCTCCGGACGCTCGCGAAGGTCGCGCGTCTTCTGAGCGACCCGAGCTTCACGGAGACGCTCATCACGGCCTCCTCGCCCGGCGACATCTACTCACGCATCGAACAGATGGAGGGCGCGGCAACGCGGGTCTCCTCGACCGGCGAGAAGCAGCTTCTCATCTTCGAGCTCATCGACGGCGACTATTTCGATCCGGTCGTCGAGTACTTCACCGAGGTCGGCGGCACGAGCGCCACGGTGCTCGACGCGCGCAACGTCGAGGGCTTCCTCACGAAGGTCCCCCTCTTCGCCGACTTCTCGCGCGTCTTCTCAGAGGGTCAGGAGTTCGGCCACGTCTTCCTGATGGTCATCGACAAGGGCGCCGTCGACCGGTTCATCGAGGGGCTTGAGGAGATCGTCGGAGACCTCGAAGAGGAGGGCCGCGGGATCGCCGTCGCCCTGGACGTCGCCTACTGCCGCGGCATGCCGAGCATGCTGGAATTCTAGGTCACCGGCGATGCGGAACTCCTCGCGGAGGTGACACGAACTCCTCTCACCGGTAGCACGATTCTTGACACGTGCAACAATCCTCTGCTATAATACGCTCGGTGTGGTATGCTGGCTTCGTGGGCAGGCGGCCACAGCACACCTCTGACCAACAAGGAAGAAGCACACTCAACAGCTGCGGGGAACCGTTGACCGGCATACCCGCATGGTACAAGGAGGCTGACGTGTCAAGACGCGTGACGATGGCTCTCCTGTGCACGGTCGTGCTGCTGCTCGCAGCCGGCGCCGCGCACGGAAAGACGATCCACCTCGTGACCCAGGCATTCGACCCGCAGTACGGCGAACCCGAGGTGGCATCATGGATGCGGGCGGCAGAGCCCGCCGCGGACGAGCACGGCTACTACCTCATCCAGCTCACGGGGCCTCCGACTGACGCGCGCAAGGCTGCGATCGAATCGGCGGGCGCCGGCCTCATCGCGTATGTGCCCGATGAAGCGTACATCGTCCGCGCGACCGCCGCGTCCATCGACGCGCTGCTCGCGACCGACGCCGTCGCATGGACCGGTCTCTACCACCCGGCGTACAAGCTCTCCCCAACCATCGGGACGCACGAGTTCGTCCATCCGGACCGCGCGGGTGATTCGTTCCTGACGCTGATGGTGCGCGTCTTCGACGACATGGATGCGACGGCGAACGCGATCGACGCACTCGGCGCGCGTGTCCTCGAATCAAGTGATGACGGAATGCAGAAGCTCCTCGTCGTCCACGCGGCCCCCGAACTTCTCAGTTCGATCGCGCAGCTCCGCGAGGTCTGGTGGATCAACGAGCGCCCCGAGTTCACGCTGATGAACGACCGCGGCGTGTGGTGCGTCCAGTCGAACGTCACGGATGAGATGAGCATCTGGGACGAGGGCATCCACGGTGAGGGACAGATCGTCGGCGTGATGGACTCCGGTATCGACTACAACTCGTGCTGGTTCCGCGACGGCGGCGCCGCCCCGGGACCGTCGCACCGCAAGGTCATCGACTACGCGCTCTACGGCGGTGCCGCGTACGACGGCTGCGACACCGGCCACGGCACGCACGTCTGCGGCACGATCGCCGGCGACCAGTCGTATGTCAACCCGGGCAACTACGACTACAACGGCGTCGCCTACAAGGCGAAGCTCATGATGCAGGACGTCGGCGCCGATGATGAGTGGTCGTGCACGACCGGCCAGGTGAACATCCCGGCGTCGCTCACCGCGGCCTACCAGGCCACGTACGACGGTGGCGCCCGCATCCACTCGAACTCATGGGGCGGCTCCGAGAACAGCTACGACACGTACGCCGCGAACGTCGACGGCTTCATGTGGAACAACCCGGACTATCTCATCGTGTTCGCCGCAGGCAACGCGGGTCCCGACGCAAGCACCGTCGGCTACCCGGGAACAGCCAAGAACTGCGTCACGGTCGGCGCCTCACGCAGACCGCCCAACCAGGACACGATGGCCGGCTACTCGAGCCGCGGACCGGCGCACGACAGCCGCTACAAGCCTACGGTCACGGCGTGCGGAGGCGAGGCCAGCGACACATACGTGAACTCGGCCAACAACGACACGGGCAACCCGCCCGCGCAGACATGCTCGATCGTTGGATCACCGTTCCAGGGCACGTCGATGGCGACTCCGGCCGTATCCGGCTGCGCCGCGTTGACGCGCCAGTACTTCATCGAGGGATGGTACCCGAGCGGCGATGCGGAGCCGGGCGACGCGATGACCCCGAGCGCAGCGCTTCTGAAGGCCATCATCACGAACAGCGCCACCGACATGGCAACGCAGGACATCCCGAACTACAACGAGGGATGGGGCCGCGTCCTGCTCGATGACGCGCTCTACTTCGACGGGGATGCGCGTGAACTCATCGTCTACGACGAGACCACCGGCGTGAGCCAGGGCGGCTCGATGCAGTTTGAGTTCGAGGTCGACTCGACGACCGTGCCGCTCGAGGTCACGCTCGTCTGGACCGACTACCCGGCGACATCCGGCGCCTCGGTCGCCATCCAGAACAACCTCAATCTGGAGGTGTTCTGCTCGCAGGGCTCGACACACAAGGGCAACGTCTTCAGCGGCGGGCAGTCGGTAACCGGTGGAACAGCCGACTCCCGGAACGTCGAAGAGGTCGTGCTGCTCAAGAACCCTGCGATGGGCACGTACACGGTCACGGTCGCAGCCCCGACCGTCCCGCACGGCCCGCAGCCGTTCGCGCTCGTCGTCACGGGCTCGTTCGCGAACTGGCCGGAGGACACCGGTGTCGAGGATGGAGCGATACCCAACGCCAAGCCGTTCTCAATCACGGGGATCACGCCGAACCCGTTCAACCCGTCAACGACGATCACCTATGTACTGAACCCGGTCGAGACCGGCAAGGCCCACGCGAGGCTCAGCGTCTACTCGGTCGACGGAAGGCTCGTCCGGACGCTGGTCGACCGCGTGCAGGACCCGGGTCGTCACACGGTGTCATGGAACGGTCGCAACGCTGACGGCTCCGTCTCGGCGAGCGGCGTCTACTTCATGGAACTCACGTACGGCGGCGAATCCGCCACTCGGAAGATGACGCTCCTGAAGTAG
>CAZEXP010000014.1:4236-46996 GCA_964516845.1 uncultured bacterium | reverse complement strand
GGAACTCACGTACGGCGGCGAATCCGCCACTCGGAAGATGACGCTCCTGAAGTAGTCGGCTCTCGCCGCTTCGCACCGAGAGCTTGGGAGTCGCTGCGCGACTCCAGACTGACGTATGCAATACGTTCCTGCTATAATGGGCCCTCGCCGCGCGGCGGGGGCCCATGACCAGGAGGCAGCGTGCTCAAAGAGAGACTGGCCGCAACGGTCGAGCGACTGGAGACATCCGAACTCCGCTGGCCATGGCTACTCGTGACCTGGCTCTCCTTCATCGTCCTCCGAAACCTCATGGAAGGCGTCCTCGGTCCCTCACGCGCCATCGGATTCACGTATTTCGCCTCGCAGAGCGCCCTGATGGTGCTCGATCACTTCGTGCTGTTCTACGCCAGCGTATTCCTGACGGTCACGCTCCTTCTCTCCGCGCTCACGGGCGAACGGGTCGACCGCGTCATCCGCGCCTCGATACCCGCGTGGATCATCGTTCTCATCCCCCCGCTCTTCGACTTCCTCGTGACCTTCGGTGAGGGCTATCACATCTCGTACATCCTCAGCCTCCAGGGCGTACTCGTCGAGTTCTTCGATCCCAGAGTCGCGCTCGACCGCATCTCGCCCGGCCAGCGGATCGAGATCGTCCTCGCGTGTCTGCTCGCCGCCTCGTACGTCGGCGTGAAGACGCGCCGATGGGGACGCGCGCTGCTCACGTTCGTCCTCGTGTACGTCGTGATCGGCCTCCACGGAGTGCTGCCGTCGGTCTTCGCGCGACTATCCTGGTGGATGAGACACGACCTCGCGGGAGCGAACATTCCGGACGCTCTCTCGACCGCCGGCGGTTATGCGGGTTCCGCCGCGGCGGCCGCGTACGACGGCGCGTTCAGATCGGGTGGGATCGTGCTCGAGGAGAGCCGGAAGCTCGCGCTCCTGTTCCTCATCACGACAACGGTGCTCGGCTGGATCGTCTACGGCCGGGCAGCCCCAACGTCGGAACGCGCATTCCGGTTCGGGTTCCGGCCGCTGCGGACGCTGCACTACCTCGGCATGGCGGCGCTGGGCGTTGCGTTCGGATGGATGCTCTTCGCGGGCGAGGGCGTCCGCCTCGGATCGGGGGGCGACACGCTCGGCATGCTCGGCACACTGCTCGCGGTTCTCTTCGCATTCCTCTCGTCGGTGGCGCTGAACGACCTGTGCGACGAGGAAGCCGACAGAATCTCAATGCAGCCCCGACCGCTCGCGCTCGGCATGGCGACGCGCCGCGAGACCGTCGTCCAGGCGGGGGTCTTCGCCACGCTTGCGCTGCTCTACGCCATCAACATCAGCTACGCGACGTTTCTCATCGTCGCTCTCAGCCTGGGACTCTCGTTCATCTATTCGTCTCCACCGGCGCGGCTCAAGCGCATCCCGCTTCTCTCGACGCTCATCCTCGGCGTGCTCTCGTACGTGACGGCCGTGGCCGGCTTCTCCGCCCTTGCCGGTGAGCGGGCGTTCGTGCTCTTCCCGCCGTCGGTCGGCTGGCTGCTGGTCCTCGCGTTCGCCGCGGCGTTCACGGCCAAGGACCTCAAGGACGTCGATGGGGACCGCGCGACCGGGACGGTGACGATCCCGACGCTCTTCGGACCGAGAGCCGGCCGCGTTGCGGTGGCCGTTCTCGTACTGATCGGATACCTCCTCGCTCCGCTCTTCCTGCCGTACGGTCTGCTCATCTGGCCCGCGCTCGTGCTCGGAATCGCAAGCGCCGTCGTGGTCCTTCGGTCCCACGGACGCCGCGAGGATGGTCTGCTCCTCACCGCCTACCTCGCGTTCGCGTTCCTCGTCGCGCTGCTCATCGTCGGCAATCCGGAGACCGTGATGCCCAACAACAATCCGATCGTGGCCTCGCGCGCCGCCGAGCTACGCGCGCGTGAGTGTGAGGTCTTCGAGCTCTGGCCTGAGGCCGCGGACGCGTACGCACTGGCGCTGACGCCGCTCGCGGCTCCGACGCACCATCTACTCATACATGCCGGTGTTGCCATGTACCGGGCCGGACGCGCAGCCGAGGCCCTCCCTGTCCTCGAGGAGGCGCTCAAGCACTCACCAACGTCGCCGCTCGCGCGCGAGTACCACGCGGCGGCCACGTACGAACTCGGCGGAGTCGAGGCCGCGCTCTCGGCCGCGACGGAGACCGCCAACCAGGGCATCCGCCCCGAGTTCTTCCGCGGCCACGAGGGCGCTCTCGCCGCGGAGGCGGGAGAGCACGGCCGCGCCGTCCGCGCGTATGAGGCCGCGCTCATGCTGGGCGCCTCGAATGCGGAGACCCGGATCCGGCTCTCCGACCTGTTCGAACGAAAAGGTGACCTCCCGGCGGCGGCGCGACAGCTCGAGCTCGCCGCGCTCGCGAATCCTCACTCCGCGCGTGTCGCGAACTCGTTCGGCCTCTACCTGCTCCGCAGAGATGATCCGGACGGCTCGGTCGCGCACTTCGCTCGCGCGACGGAACTCGACAAGGGCAATGGGTCCTACTGGAGCAACCTCTCTGCAGCGCTGAGAGAGACAGGAGAGCGCGAGAGGGCGCTCGTGGCAGCCGATGTCGCCGTGGCTCTCTCGCCGCGCCTGGCGGACGCCTACTACAACCGCGGCGTGGCATATGAGGAGCTCTCCCGCGCGGACGACGCGCTACAGCAGTACCTCCTCGCACTCGAGATCGACCCGGGGTTCGGTCCCGCCCGGGACCGGCTGGTCGAGCTGTCGGGCTCCTGAGGCGGCATTCAGACCGGTGCCGGCATACGTGCACAGAAGGAACCATCCCCTGCAGATATTGTCTTGCCAACCGTCATCGATTGTTATAGACTGGCCTAGAAGATTACGGGGAAGCTCAGCTTGGTTGTGGGCCGCTGTGCGAAGAAGCAACCCCTGTAAGTCTTCAGTGGAGGGCCGTTTGTTCACTGCCGGCCGTTTGAGTGGCCGGCGCAATCTCAACGAAAGGTGGAACACCGATGAAGCGTACGCTCATCATTGTTCTCACGCTGCTCGTGATCTCGAGCATCGCGTTCGCCGGCAAGATGACGCCGGACGCAAGGTTCTCGACCGAGCCGTACGCCTCGATGTCGTTCCGGGAGTACACGGAAGGCTTCGAGGGCGTCTTCCCGCCCACAGGCTGGGTTCTGACAGCCACGAACCCCGACCCGCTCTACACCTGGACTCAGTACACGCCAGGCGGCGAAGGCACGTACTGCGCGAACTGCAACTACGACCCGGCGCTTGAGCCGCAGCTCGAGACGCTGAGCTTCACGCACACCCTGGTCGCCGGCGAACTGCACCTGAGCTTCCTCGCCATGGCCAGCTACTACTGGGCGGTCGATCCGTACCAGAACTACGACATCTATGTGACGGTCGACGGCGTGACCGTGTGGAGCTTCTTCGCTGACAACATGGGCACGAGCTTCACGTGGGACGCCTATGACATCGACCTCGCCGACTACACCTACGTTGGTGGCGAGACGATCGAGGTTGGATTCGTGTACACGGGTGCCGACGGTGCCCAGGGCGGCTTCGACGCCGTCAAGATCGGTGAAGAGTACATTCCGCCGCCGGCGCCGGAAGGCGACGTCTGCGAGACCGCGTTCATTCTGCCGAGCGGCGACTACTCGGTCACCGGCACGAACGTTGGCTTTGCGAACGACTACCCGCTCGCGTCCAGCAGCTGTACGGGCTACAGCGCCACCGGTCAGGACGTCGTCTACGTGACGAACCTTGACGTTGGCGACGAGCTCAGCGTTACGATGACCACGGACACCGGCTGGGACGACTCGGTCTACCTCATCACCGACTGCGCCGATCCGTTCGGCAGCTGCGTCATCGGTGCCGACGACTATCCCGACGGCTCGACGTTCAGCTACGTCGCGATCGAGGCCGGCACGTACTACCTGATCGTCAGCGCCTACAGCTCTGGTGTCGGCGGCTACACGATCTCCGGTTACAACGGCGGCAGCTACACGGCCGTCGAGGAGTCGAGCTGGGGCGGCATCAAGGCTCTCTACAGGTAAGACTCCTGCGAAGCTCCGGCCCACGCCGGGGCGGCGCAAGCAAACATGAAGGAAGGGGCGGGGGATCTCCCCCGCCCCTTTTTCTATCTCCGCGCCCTCGGGCCCCCTCTAGTCGCCCGATGCGGTAGTACTGGCGCCCCTGCTAAGCACCCCGCACACGATGAACAGCACGCCCGGTATCGCGAGGAACGCAATGGTGAGGATCATGTCCGCCTCACGCAGCGCGATTAGAAACGCCGCCATGCACACCACGCTGACAACGCCGCCGACCAGCGGCCACTTCCAGGCGAGCAGATACCCCACGCACATCCCGATCGGGAAGAGCACCAGAAGCAAGATCTCGTAGTCCTCGGGCAGGGGTTCGTTCGGATTCACGGCGTACCCGACCATCATCGTCACGGCGAACAGGACGATGAGAGCACCCATGATCCTCGCAGTCCACAGAAGCGCTCGACCCGCGACGGGGCTACTCGACATGGTCGATCTCGTCGAGGTCGACCGGTGCCACCGGGATGACTTCCCGGCAGAGCTCAGCGGCATCCTCGGACGAGACATAGAGCCGAGCGAGTTCCTCGGAAACATCCACAACCTCGACGCCTTCGCCGGCGTAATCGCAGATCCATACGATCGCGTGCAGCCCGAGGTCGGCCGCGAGACTCGGGATCTGGAGAGCCACCGGTTCAAGCAGGTCATCGACGGGAACCCGCCCGAATCCCTGGCGGTGAAGCTTGCGTTGGAGTGCCGACATGAAGTCGTCAATCTCCCGCATCGTCGCGGTGTCTCCGGCCGCTTCCGCACGATCATACTCGGCGGTCTTCTCCGCGACAGGGATGTAGCCTGCCTGTGCGTACGCGATCGCGATCACGCGATTGTCGTATGTTCCGATGCGAACGCTCCCACTCGCCGCTCTCGCCGCCATCGGGAGAACGACTGCCGCCGCGAGCGCGACACAGACGACACAGAACACGGATATTGTTGAACGCATCACGCACCCCCCTGCTTATCGACGACCCGCATCGTACGTGTGACTGAGACTCCACGCGATGATGCCGAGAACTCCAGGGATCGCACCGAACGCCAGCAGCGGCCCGAGCCACTCACCGGTCAGCGAGTACTTGATGTACATCGCCACAACACAACCGACGCTGATGATGCCGCCGTGGACGTCCTTCCAGAGAAGGAGGACGAGTCCGAAGAGGAAGCCGAGCGGATAGACGAACGTCCATGGATCGAGGTTGCCCCGATCCCACTGATCGAGGAACTCCCCTCCGTCCTCGGGCATCATGAACGCAAGGATGATGAGGATGAACAGCGCGGCGACACACCGCGCGAGAATGCGTACAATGAGCCCCGCCAGGCTGAAAGACCGCGAACTCATATGACCGTCCCTCCTTCCCTCGCTGTCTCAGCCGCATCGCGTCTTCCGGATGAACGGTCCGGGGCCTCGCCCCCGCTACGCTCGTCGGCACCATCGTCGACATCGTCCCTCCGCATCATGAGCAGCACGCCGGCGAGAAGAAGAGGCGTCGGCAGCAGCAGCCCGACGAACAGACGCGACTGCGGCGGTGACATACCCTTGAGAATGAAGAAGTACCCGGTGACCGCACCGCAGAGCAGCAGGATAACCCCTCCGAGCCTCTGCCACCTGAGTGCGAGAAACGCCGCCATGAGCGGCAGTCCTCCGACGAGAAGCTCGGGGCTCAGCTCACGCTCAAGCGCAGTGAAGAGGAACCAGAACCCGCCGATGGCGAAGCCGAGCGCGAGTCCCGCGCGGCGCCTGCCGCGCGAGGTCAGCTGCCACACGGCGACCTTCACGATAAGCGAGACGAGCAGGACCATCGTCGCGATGAACGGCGGCTCTTTGCCTTCGATGATGCTGCTGTTGACGAATGCAGCGGCCGCGATCCCCATCGCCACAAGAAACGCGATATGACTCGAGCGGTACGAAACAGCCAGCTGCCTCTCGTCGAGGTCGCGCACGAGCCCGACCTCTCTGAGGAGCTGCTTCGCGAACAGAAGCGCAATGAGAGCAACGTAGAACCCACGGTGAACGAAGATGCCGAGGAGCACGCAGGCGACCGCGAAGCCTGCGTACAGTGCGAGGAGCGCCTTTCCGCTAAGCGGCTTCATGATATCTCCCCCCCTGCCTCGTCGAGCGAGAACAACTCCTCGACGGACATGCCAAATACCGAGGCGATGCGGAGCGCCAGCCCGACGGATGGATTGTACTTCCCCTTCTCGACCGCGATGACGGTCTGTCTGCTCACACCGACGCGCTCGGCGAGCTCCTGCTGGGTCATCTCCCCCTGCAGGAACCGCTGCGTGCGCACCTCGTTATGTACCTTGTCTCCCATGGGTACCATGGTAGCTGGCGCCTGCGGATATGTCAAGTATTAGTTACATTAGGTAATGTTAGCTTTACATGTTCGGACATGGGAGGGGCTGGACGAACTGAGGGCGGCGGGATAACCCCGCCGCCCTCAAGTCGCTCCGTTGCTCGTGTCCTCCTGCCCGCCTCTCCCCTTCGCCGTTCCGCGCTTCGGAGGGCGCAACGGCGATCGCCGCTACTCGCCCGGTGCAATCTCTCCGAGGATCGTCTCGACGGCGGTCTCGAGCTGCGCGTCGTGACCGAGGCTTGCCTCCTCGGGCGGCGACTCGACATAGATGTCCGGCTCGATACCCCAGTTCTCAAGGTTCCTGTCTGTCAGGTCGAACCAACCTGACCCCGGGACCCGGAACATCGTGCCATCGATGAGCTCCAGGTCGTTCGTCCCGATGACGGCCCCATACGTCGGAACCCCAACGACCGGCCCGAGATCGAGAGCCTTCCATCCCATCGGAAATATCTCAGCGTCGCTGTAGCAGGTCTCATCGATGAGCAGCACGAGAGGTCTCGACCAGAGCTCCAGCGGGTTCGCCGTCGGCGGCCTTGTCCTGCCGGTCGTATACCCGTACGCGCGACGGTCCAGGAACTTCAGGATCTCATCGTGAACCGACCCGCCGCCATTGCCGCGGATGTCGACGATCAGTCCGTCCTTTCCGGCCCCCTGCGCGAACAGGTCCTCCTGAAACTGGAACAGGTTTCCGACGCCCATCCCGCGGATGTGCAGATAGCCGACGCGGCCTCCGGAGAGCGTGTCGACCTTGCGCCGGTTCGTACGAATGCGGTCCTCGTATACGAGATTGTTGATCGCCCCGCCGCTCACGGGACGGATCTCCACCTCCCGCTCGTTTTTCCCCCTCGCGCTTTCCGCAACCGTTATCAGGATCTTCTCCCCTGAGGTGTCGGTGAGACGGCAGAAGTAGTTGTCGCCCACGTCAAGAGGCTGACCATCAACTGCCGTGATGTACTCACCGGGGACGATACCGGCGCGATCGGCGGGACCGTTCGGGATGACCGCCCGCACCCTCACGCCCGGCCCGATGTATCCCTCGACGTGACGGATGCCGAGTCGTCCGGTATTGACGCCTCCTCCACCCCACTTGTACACGCCGAGATGCGATGCGTTGAGCTCGCCTATCATCTCGCGGATGACCGTCCGGAACTCCTCCTCCGTATAGGCGGCGAGCGCCCAGGGCTCGTACTTGTCGCGAACTGTCGTCCAGTCGACGCCGTGGAAGTTCTCGTCGTAGAACCCGTCGAGGAGCATTCGCCACGCCTCGTTGAACATCTGCCGGCGCTCCTCCGAGATATCGACCGTCATCGGCGCGGAGACGCCGAGGCTGCCACGCCCGCTGATGTCACCGTCCGAGTCGATCGAAACACTCTGGATGCGGCCGCCGCTGAGGTAGTAGCAGGTCTCCCCGTCAGCGCTCCAGGTGATCTGGTCCGGACTCGCGCCGCCCTCGGTGACCTGATGGAGACGGGTCCCCTCCCAGTCGACGAGCCAGAGGTTGGTGCCGCCCAGAGTGCCCGACGGGAACGCGAAGTAGTGGCCGTCCGGCGTCTGGCCGTAGAACTCGTAGCCCCCGCGCATGTTCATTACGCTCTCGGTGCGCTCGTTGATGTCCTCGAAGTCGATGACGACATCGACACCGGGCGTCTCCTCCTCGTCGTCCTCACGCGCCTCGGCCATCGCCTTCTCCGCCTCCTCGCGCTCCTCCGAGGGCATCCAGTAGTCCTCGCGGGTCAGCCAGATGTACTTGATCATGTACTGCCCGTCGTCGGTGCGCGACGCGAACGTCAGCCGCTTCCCGTCGTCGGTCCAGCGCGGCTGGAAGTCGTCGTTCGGATGGAGCGTGACATTGACGGGCTCGCCACCGTCAGCCGGGAGAATGTAGATGTCCTCCTTGTGGCCTAGGTTCGTGCGGCTCAGCGCGATCCACTTGCTGTCCGGCGACCAGTCCATGTGAAGAATGTCGGCGTCGGGAAGAAGCTGACGCTGGTTCCTCCCATCGGGGTCCATCAGCCAGAGCACATCGGGGCCGCGAAGGAACGCGATGGTCTCGCCGTCCGGAGAGACGTACGGGCTGTCGTCATCCTCATCGGAGTCCGTCAGCCGGATCACGCTGCGCTTGAGGGCCTTCGATAGAACCGGCTCGTCCTCCCTGGCCGAACGCACGGCGAAGAGGTCGTAGTTCCCGTTGCGATCGGACGAGAAGAGCAGCGTCTCGCCGTCCGGCATCCAGACGGGGTCCTTCTCGCGCGCCGGCGTGGTGGTGATGCGCATCGAGCGTCCCGCCTCCCCGTCGTCGAGCGAGCAGACGAAAAGTTCGCCGCGAGCCACATACGCCAGCTGGTCCTCGTCCGGGCTGAGCGCGTACTGTGTCACATCGTTCGAGATCCTGTAGCGGAGATCCACATTCCACTTGTCGTCACTCGGGGCGTCGATCACGACCTCGTACGGGTCGCCGCCGCGCGTGTCGAAGGCCCAGATCCCTGCGTTCCACTCATACGCGATGAGCGTGCCGTCCGCGGATATCTCGGCCTTCTGCACGCCGTCCTCGGTGTGGAACGTCAACTGCGTCGGCCCCGACACGACCCTGGGCTCGCCCGCTCCCGGCTCGGGAAGCTCGACCCCGGCCATCCAGATATTCGGAACGCCGTCATCGCGCTCGGACATGAAGTAGAGCGTCCGGCCGTCGGCGCTCCACATCGGGCGGTCATCATCCATAGGTGAGTCGATGATGCGATAGCTCGGACCGCCGGAATAAGCGCGAACCCATATGTTCCGCGAGGCGCTCCCCCGGTAGTGCTTGCGCCACCAGGAGGAGCTCCCGGTGACGAAGGTGATCCAGTTGCCGTCGGGAGAGACCGTGATGTTGTACGCGTCGTCGGCCACGAGGCGTCGCGGCATCCCGCCGGCGACTGGAATCTCGTACGGCTCGTTCTCGGTCGTGTCGCGACGCGAGACAAAGAGCACGTGGCCGCCATCGGGCGACCAGCACTGGACCGCGTCCCACGCGTCGTGGCACGTCAGCTGCTTCACCGGGCCCCCGGTCGCCTCCATCAGATAGACGTCATCGTTCCCTGCGCGATCCGACGAGAACGCGATCATCTTCCCGTCGGGTGACCAGACCGGGAGGTCGTCATACGACTCGTGGACGGTGAGCCGCGTCGCCCTGCCGCCCTCCGCAGGAACCGTCCAGATGTCGCCCATGTAGCTGAACGCGAGGGCGCTTCCGTTCGGCGACGGGGCCGGCTCACGACAGATGACGGGCTGCGTCTCAGCGGCAGCCGGCAAGCAGGTCATGGTGGAGGTGAGCAGCACAAGCGCCGACACCGCGATCTTCCTGCCGCTCAACGTGCGTGCGGACATGGTTCCTCCAGAGAACGAGTCGCCGCGGATGAGGCCGCGGGATGGCTGTGATGTCAGTAGCGTTCGTGGACCGTGTCTGTCAGATGGCAGTTCTCATTCCACTGCACGATGACGTATCCGGTCCCGTCCCGTCTCAGGACGGAGAAGCCGGCGTTGTCCATGTAGAAGCGCCAGAAGTAGCCCTCGGTCATCCCGAGAACCGCCCCGGCGAGCACGCGGATGACTGAGCGGTGCGTGACGATGGCGATCCTCTGGCCATCGTGCTTCACCGCGAGGTCGGCCAGCCTCGGGAATGCCCGCGCTCGCACCTCCCCGAGCGTCTCGCCGCCCGGGATTCTCATGTGCTCGGGCTCGGTGGTCCACAGGGCCCACGCTTCGGGCTGTTCGACCCGGACAGTCTCCTTCTTCGCACCCTGCCACTCGCCAAGATCGATGTTGTGGAACGCCTCGTCGACGATCGGCTCGCTGCCGTGCCGCGCGGCTATCGGACCGGCGGTATCGAGGGCCCGCAAGAGCGGACTCGAATAGACGGCGGCGATCGGTTCGCGAGCAAGCGCTTCAGCAGCAGCCAACGCCTGCTTCCGGCCGGCATCGTTGAGCCCCACGTCATACCGCCCGCGGAACACGCCCTCGCGGTTGAACTCAGTCTCCCCGTGTCGCACGAGCACGATGTCGGTCATGAGTTCTCCTAGCGCTTCGGGAAGAGGAACGTGAGAGCGCGAGGGAAGCGCGACGCCCACGCGTGTTCGTTGTGAACAGCGCCTTCGTCCTCAACGTATTTGAGGTCTCTGCCAAGCTTCATCCCGTAGCCGACGAGCGTGTCGCGGACGGCGCGGTGCAGCACCATGACATCAGGGACACCGTCACGGTTCCGGTCGGCACTGCTCTCGGCGGTGCCCATGTCGATCCAGATACGTGTTCCCGCCGCCGGCGCGCGACTCTTGATCCGGCGGACGATGTCCTCGTTCGCCCAGCCGTAGGAGGTCGACATCGCCCCGATGCGGGAGAACACGTCCCGGTGTTCCCACCCGAGATAGAGCGAGCAGACGCCGCCGAGCGACGAACCCATCACGCCGGTGTTCGCGCGGTCCGGTCTGGTGCGGTAGTTCGCGTCGATGAACGGCTTGAGATCGTTGATGATGAAGTCGGCGTAGAGTTCAGCTCCGCCACCGTCGCTCCTTGATGAGTCGGCGCCCGGCGTGTACTCGTACGCGCGGTTGCTCGTGTTGTAGATACCGACGATGATGAGCGGCTCGACCTGTCCTCCCTCGATCAGACGGGTGGCGGTCTCATCGACACCCCACTCGACGCCGATGAAGGAGGTCGACGCATCGAACAGATTCTGCCCGTCGTGCATATAGAGAACCGGATAGCGCCGTTCCGTCTCCTCGCGGTAGCCGGGCGGGAGGAGCACCATGATCCGGCGGCGATTCCCGAGTCGGGTGGCCGTGAAGTCGTTGAGAACCTCAACGTCACCCGTGATGGTGCCGCGGGAGGGACCGGCCGAGAAGTCGCGCCAGCTCGCCACATCGACGTGCACTGTCTCATCACCGACGACGACGTGCGTTCGGTCGACGATCTCCTCGAAGCGAGGTCCTTTCTCCACGGACTCCCACGTCCCCCGGGTGAACTTGAATCGCAGCTCGGTGTCGACCGGCAGGACGAGCGTGATGGCGTAGACCCCCTCATCGATGCGCCCGAGTTCTACCTTGCCGGGGTCCCAGGGCCCAAGCGAGGGCAGATTGCCGGTGATGTAGAGCTTCGCATCCAGCGGCGTGTACTCGGGAACGCGAACCCGGAACGTCAGCATTGCAGGTCTCTCCTGTGATGCGGCGTCGGCAGCCGGTAGAGCGAGAACCAGAGACAGTGACAGCAGCGCGCAAAGCGCGAGTCTGTTTCGCATGATATCCCTCCCCGGAAAGAGTAGCGTCGCCGTTCGCGGGATGCGGGACCGCGCGGGCGCGCCGTGTCAGTCCTCGAGCGCGAGCGAGATGAACGCGTACGTCAGGGCCGCACCCACCAGGGCGCCCCAGCCGAAGTACGCGCCCGTGGCAACCCGAACCTCATCCACCCTCGAGAACGCATGCCGCTCGCGAACGAGAACGTCGAACTCCCGGACCGCCACCGCCGTCCCGACAGCCACTCGGCCCACGAGGACGACCGGTTCACCTCCCCGCTCGACGACCGTCAGCGACTCGGTCTTCGGATACGACCGGTCGAAAACGATCCGGCCATCCTCAGTCCCGATGAACGTCGCCGGGAACCTCTCCCCCTCCGCTGTGATGATCGTGGCGGACACACCGGGCTCGTCGAAGTACTGCGTCATCTCGAGCGACGCGCAGCTCGTCAGCGTCGCCGCGAACGCCGCCAGTCCAAGGGTGAAGAGCGTCCGCATGATCCGTCCACGCGTCATGACCCCACCCCCTTGAGCACGGAAGCGACGAGCACACCACCGGCCACACCGACGACCGCGCTGATGACGGGGCCCCACGTCGACTCGCTCTTCGTTCGATGAACGGTCGCGGACGCGACCTCCTCCATCGGGAAGCGCCGGTCGCTCTCCTGACCGGTCGCGCGCCGCGTGACCCGGACCACGATCCCCTCGCTGCCGAGACTGAGGAGCTGTCCGAAGACGACCTCACCGGTCACGGTGACGACACGCACACCGATGTTCCCTCCCCGTTCCCCGACGACGGAGACGGGCATGTGTCGCGCGCATCCCGGGCCGACGAGCAGAAAGCCCACGAGCAGAAGCGCCCCGAGACGTCGTGTCGCGCGATACGTCATCACTTCGAACCCTCTTTCGCATCGAGCATCGCGTTGAGTTCCGCCACGATGCGCTCGACATCCTCGATACCGTGCTTGCCGGCGAGGTCGCCGACATGGCCGGTCTCCCCGTCCCGCGTCCGAACCGGCAGAAGAGGCTTGCGGCGCCCACCGGGGAGCGGGTAGATTGGGTGCGTCTCACCCCGGACTAGGAGAACGCGTGTGGTTGATGTGACGCCGAGGGAGCTGAAGGGCTGGAGGATGATGACGCTCCTGGGCGCCATCCTCGCCCCCGTATTCGCCGTGCTCTGGCTTGGGCTCGCGCTCAACGCCCACTCTACTTCGTTCGCTCTCGCATTGGCAAAGATCATCTTCGCGATGGTCGCCGTCGGAACCGGGATTCTCGGGATGCGCTGGTCGACGGCAGGCGGCGCCGTGCTCTCGCTCCAGGCGCTCACGGCACTCGCCTGGGTACTCCTCCGCATCGAGGTCTACCCGCCCCACGGTCTGATACGCACGGTCTTCCTGCTCATCGTCCCGCTGGCGCTCTCGGGCGTCCTGCTCATCTTCGCTGGTGGTCTGCGCGCCGGGACCTGGCCTCCGGGGCGCTTCCGTTCTTCGATCTGATCCCGTCCCTAAGGATCGACTCGAGCTCCGTGATCATCCTGTCCATGCTGAAGTCCTTCGTCGCCCGCGCCATCGCCGCGACGCCCAGGCGACGTGCCACGTCGGGATCCTCCAGGAGACGTGCGAGAGCGCGTGCCAGCGCCCCGACGTCCGCCGGCGGCACGATGAGCGCGTCCACACCGTCCGTGACGGCCTCCGCGGTCCCCGACACGTCGGTCGCCACGATCGACGCGCCAACCGACATGGCCTCGAGAAGCGTGTTCGCCATCCCCTCGTTCACGGAGGAGAGCACGTATGCGTCTGAAACGGCGATGATGTCGCGGACGTCGCCCCGGTGGCCGACAAGATGAATGCGGTCACCGACTCCGCTCACGTTCGCCCGCGCCTCGAGCTCCTCACGCTTCCCACCCTCGCCGGTGATGACGAGATGCACGTCCTCCCGCGCGGCCGCCACGACAACGAACGCGTCAATCAGGTGGTCGAATCCCTTCTGGTGCGTCAGCCTTCCGGCACCGCAAATGACACGCGCGCCATCGGGCACACCGAGTGCGCGCAGCACCGCGTGACCCGCATCCGGGCTCGCCGGCCAGGACGACACGCCGTTGTGGAGCACACGAACCTTCGAGACGTCGAACCACGGCGTCAGCGCCAGTTCGTCACGAATGACGTTCGAGTTGACGATGACGAGATCCGACAGCGGGCCGAAGACCTTCCGTCGCTTGTTGTCCTCGCGAATCCTCCTGCGAAGACCGAGACGAAGCGCAACGAGGGGGTGACCGGAGTGGCGAGCGGCGATGCCGCCCATCCAGTACTCGCGCTGCTTTGTGAGGATGACGACGTCCGGACGCTTCCGCCGGAACAGCCGTATGAGCGAGCTGAAACCGAACGGATTGAGGTCGCCCCAGAGCAGGACACGGTCGTGTGAGATGCCGCGGCTAACAAGTTCCGAGCGCACCGGCTCATGCGTATAGAACACGCTCACCCGGTGGCCGCGTCCGGCCAACCCGGCGGCGGCCTCGGCGGCCCACTTCTCGTTGCCGCCCCAGGACGTCGACGTGATCCCGATGATGACCGTCAGTGCGTCGCTCACGGAAGATCGCCCTCCGACGCCGGCGCCGCCGCTTCCGGTCCCGACGGATCCGACACCGGCTCCTCCGCTCGCGGCGGGTCCAGCGCCGACTGCTCCGCCTTGCGGCGTTTCGCTGCGCCGTCGATGAGTGCGCGAGCCGCTTCCGCGATGGTCTCGGTGAGGTCATCGCGATTGAACGCGGTGACCGTGATGACGCGTATGTCGGCACGGTCGCGGACCCCGTCGAGGAAGGTATTCCGGTGGTCCTGTATGGTCCCGATAACAGGAACCGGGGAATCGAGCGCAGCGCGTACCGCGCGCATGAAAGCATCGGAGCAGAGCTCCATCCGGCCGATCTCATCCATCACGACGAGTTCGTTCGAGGCGATGGCACGCTCGATGGCCGGAACGCCGATGCGCTCGAGGTCGTCCCTGTTGACCCCGTATCGCGACACGCGGTGGGAACTCACGAGATCCTGACGAGCGAGCACGCCGCGCTCTCCATCCAGGGCGACGATATCGAACCCGATGCGCTGGCCGCCATCGCGGACCTCGACTGTGCAGAACCCGCCGGCGTTCACGTCGAGTTCGGCCAGAACCGAGCGGATGAGTGTCGTCTTGCCGACGCCGGGGCATCCTGTCACGAAGATGTTCTTGCGCAGATTCTACCTCGCCTTCTTGTGGGTCGCGCGCATGACGAAGCGCGCACGGGTCACCGGCGCGACGAGAGGATCTCGCGGTAGAGTCTCTCGTGCTCCTCGACCATCCGGTCGATGGTGAGGTTCTCGCGGACGAAGCGCGCGCCGGTCGACGCGAGTCTGCCGGCGAACTCCGGGTCGGCCAGGAATCGTTCGATGGCCGCCGCCAGCGCGACGGGGTCCTCCGGCCGAACCAGCAGACCGGTCTCGCCGTCGCGGACAAGCTCCCTGTTGCCGCCGACGTCGGTCGCAACGACCGGCCGGCCCACCGCGAGCGACTCACGGACCGCGCCCGAGAGTCCCTCCCCCGCGCGCGGCGAGTTCGCGGAGACATCGAGCGCCGCGAGGATGGTCGGCACGTCCGTCCGGTAGCCGAGCGCGTGCACGCGCTCCGAGAGCCCGAAGCTTTCTATGAGCGCGCGCATCTTCTCTTCGTCGGTCCGGTGTCCGGCCAGAACGAACCGCACCTCCGGGCGCGTCTTCACGATCTCCGCGGCGGCCCCCAGGAAGATATCGTGCCCCTTCCACCCGTGGTAGAAGTTCGCGACCTTGCCGACAAGCGGAACGCTCTCGCTGAGCCCGAGCTCGCGTCGAAGCTCCATCCGGTCGCCCGCGGCCGAATACCTCGCCGGGTCGGACCCGCTGTAGATGACGGTCACACGCTCCTCGGGAACGCCATACTCAACCAGCACGTCCTTGACCCCCTCGGAGACGGCGACGATCCGGGCGACGCGCCCGGACGTGTACTTGAGACGGCTCCCGGCGTTGTCCTTCGGTTTGAAGGACACGCGGCGGGAGACGACGAACGGCCTGCCCGTAGCCATGGCCGTCAGCAATCCCAGTGAATGCGCGTGCGCCCGATGCGCGTGGACGATCTGCGCCCGCCGCGTGCGGACCATATGGGCGAGCTTCGCGACGGTCATCGGGTTGAGCTCGGAGCGCATCTCCATCCCGACGACATCGACGCCCGCCGCCTGCGCCCGGTCGAAGAGGATGCTTCCCGGCGTGCAAGCCAGCGCGACGGTATGTCCTCGCTCCTTCAGCCCGACGACGAGTTCGAAGGTCTGGGACATCGCGCCCGTCCACGACGGCGCTTCGATGAGATGGAGCACGGAGAGACGGTCATCAGACATCGGCGGTCCCCCTTGATTGTGCAACGGTTGCCGCGGGATGCGCCTCCGCCGCCCGGTCAAGCACTCGCATCAGCGCATCGTACACGTGGTCGACACTGACCGCCTCCATGCAAAGAAGGCTCGTCATCCGACACGTCGGTGAATCGCACGGTCGACAGTCCACGTCACCGCAGACGGCCTCGTTCCCGGGACCCGGTGGATGCCAGCGGTCGACGGGCGTCGGCCCATGGATGAACACGCCGGGCACACGGACTGCGGTCGCCACGTGCATCGGGCCTGTGTTGTTCGTCACGACGGCGGCCGCGCGCGCGAAGAGGGCCCCGAGCATGCGGACGCTGGACGGTTCGACGATCATCGGAGTCGGCTGTCCGTTCCGTTCGTACCACGCGCGCACGATCTCGGCGAGGTCCGGTTCGCGTGGACCGAATACATAGAATGGCTGTGCCTGTCCGGACTCGAGGACGCGGTGTCCGAGCTCGGCAAACCGCTCCGCCGGCCACCGTCGGATCTCTCGGCTCGCGCCCGGGTGGAGTCCGACAAGCGGCCGCGAAGACGCGGAGGTCTCGTTCATCGACCCGTGTGAGTCGGCGGCTGCTTCGGCAAGCGCCGACTCGAGCAGCTCCCCCGCCGCCGCTCGCTCCTCATCCGTCAGGAAGAGGTCAAGCTCCCGCCCGGCGGGCTCGATACCCAGGAGTCCCGCGACGCGCAGATGCTCGTCCACCTCATACGCGGTCCGGTCCCGCGGCGTGCGGCGGTTCAGAAGCCAGCCACGGCCCTCGCACGAGAGACCGGCTCGGATGCGACCACGCCCCAGCGCCGCGAGCATCGCGCTTCGGAACGACGTGTGGAGCACGAAGATCACATCGAACCGCTGTGAACGCACCCAGGACGCGACGCGAAACAGCCCCATCCCGGTCCGCTCCGCCTTCCGGAGCGGAAGCAGCCGCGAGACAGCGGGGTTCCCGACCAGGACCGGCGCGGACCCCGGGCTCACCATCACGGTGATCGATGCGCCCGGACAGGCGCGCTTGACGGCGCGCAGCATCGGCGTCGTAACGAGCAGCTCTCCGACCAGCCCGGTCTCCATCACGAGGATCTTCGGGCTGTCCGGCAGAGCGCGCGCGCCGTCCGAACAGCCGGGACCGCTGGAACCGCGGGGATTGCCTGAGCCACTCGCTGTCGCGTCAGCCGGGGACAGGCTCACTCGGTCTCCTTGATATCCGCGGCCACGCGGAGCGCTGCGTTGTCGGTCTCGGTGAATCCATCCCCCGGGTCGCCGTCTCCGTCCCACAGCACGTGCTCGACGCCGTCGGCGCTGGACACGCCGGCCAGGTCGTTCGAGAGCGGCGAGAGCTGATCCCAGACGGCCTGCGATGTCGCGATACGGAGGGTGCCCAGGGGGGTCGCCACGGAGACCTTGCTCTCGGACTTGAGCTTCCGCATACCCTCGATGACGGCCAATGCGAGTTCTCCGGACTTCTCGGCCGCCGCATCGCGCCACGCATCGGGCGCGACCGGCCAATCGGAGATATGGATCGACTCGAGCCCCTCGCGCTCGGCGTAGTAGAGTGAAAAGAGCTCCTCGGTGATGTGCGGCACAACGGGCGAGAACATCTTGAGCGCCGCGAGAAGGGCATGGTAGAGCGCGAACTGCGCGCCCCGCCGTCCGGCCTCATCGCCGCCCTCGTCCGCATAGAGTCTCTTCTTCGCGATCTCGATGTAGTTATCACAGAGATCGTGCCAGAAGAAGTGCTCGGCGGCCTGCAGCGCGCCGTTGTACTCGCAGCTCTCGAAGCTCCTGGTCGCCCGATCGGCGGCATAGGCGACCTTCGCGAGCAGCCACCGGTCGATGACCGCCAGCTCGCGCGGGGCGTCCGGGTCGAAGTCCTCGAGCCTCATGATGGCGAACTTCGAGGCATTCCAGAGCTTGGTGACCAGACGCTTGCCCGCGTCGAAGAGATCGTAGGAGAACGTCGTGTCGGTGCCCAGCCTGCTCGAGCACGCCCAGTAGCGCGTCGCGTCGGCGGAGCGCTCTTCAATGATGGCGGCGGGCGAGTGACCACCGTCGCCCTTCGACTTCGAGATCTTGGCGCGGTCGGCCTGGAGGACGTGCCCGGAGATCATGGCGGTCTTCCAGGGAACCTTGCCTTCGTTGACGATGCCCTTCACGACCGTGTAGAACGCCCACGTCCGGATGATGTCGTGCGCCTGCGGCCGCAGGTCCATCATGTACTCGGTCCCGTCGTCTCCCGTCTTCCTGAACCGCTCGATCCTGGAGTCGTCCTCTCCCCAACCGAGATTGAGGAACGGCGTGCACGAGGATGTCATCCACGTGTCCATGATGTCGCCCTCGGGTTCGAGGGCGCCGCCACACGATGGGCAGACGTCGACCGGCGGCTTCGCCGTGAGCGGATCGACCGGAAGCTGTGACTCATCGGCGAGCACGACCTCGCCACACGTCGCGCAGAGCCAGGCGGGGAACGGCACACCGTAGTAGCGCTGGCGCGAGATGCACCAGTCCCACTTGAGGTTCTCGACCCAGTTGCGGAACCTCACCTCCATGTAGTCCGGGTACCAGACGACGTTGGCGCCGGCCGCGATGATCTCGTCCTTCATGTCGAGCACGCGGATGAACCACTGCGCGGCCACCGAGAACTCGAGTTCCGTCCCACACCGCTCGTGGACGTTGACATCGTGCGTGATGGGCTGCTCGCCCTTGAGCAATCCGGCCGCGGCCAGGTCCTCGACGATCTTCTTCCGCGCCTTCTTCATGTAGAGGCCTTCGTAGCCCGGTGCGAGGTCGTTCATGTGCCCCTCGTCGTCGAACACCATCCGTGTGTCGAGCCCGTGCTCCTGCCACCACGCGATGTCGGTCGTGTCCCCGAACGTGCAGCACATCACCAGACCCGTCCCCTTCTCGGGATCGGCCTTCTCGTCGGCCAGGATGGGAACCTCGTGCCCGAAGAGCGGCACGGTCGCCTTCTGCCCGATGAGGTCCTTGTACCGATCGTCCTCCGGGTGCGCGAACATCGCCACGCACGCCGGGAGAAGCTCCGGTCGCGTCGTCGCAATAACGATCTCCCGGTCGCCGAGCGTGAACGCCACATCGTAGAAGACCGACGGATGCTCTGCATCCTCGACCTCGGCCTGCGCGATCGCGGTGTGACACTCGGGGCACCAGAGCGTCGGGGCCTCCTTGCGGTAGATGCGGCCCTTCTCGTAGAGGTCGATGAACGAGCGCTGCGAGATCCGCTGGGACCTCGGATCTATCGTCGAGTAGTCCTGGCTCCAGTCGACCGAGAGACCGACCGTGCGCCAGAACGCGCTGAACTCCTTCTCGTACTCCTTCGTGAGCTCGAGACACATCTCGACGAACTTCTCCCGCCCGACGTCGGTCGCCTTGACGCCGCGCTCCTTCTCGACGAGCCGCTCGCTCGGAAGCCCGTTGTCGTCGTATCCGAACGGGTAATAGACGTTGTATCCCATCATCCGCCAGAACCGCGCGATGACCTCCGTCTGAACATAGCTGAACACGTGACCGATGTGGATACGGCCCGAAACCGTCGGCGGCGGAGTGTCGATGCTGTAGATGGGACGGTCGGGGAAGCGATCGAACTTGAAGATCCCCTTTTCCTCCCAGTACTGCTGCCACTTCGGTTCGGCCTCGAGTGGCTTGTAGCGCTTCGGAAGTGTGCGCTCGGGCGTGTCCATCAGGTGTCCTTTCGTGTGCGTCCGGTTCCAGAATACAAAGACCCTCTCGTTCCCACACAGGAACGAGAGGGTCATGAAAATCCTCCCGCGGTACCATCCTGCTTCCGGCGTCGCGCGGCGGGTCAGGGACCCGGTGACAGGTCCGATGGTCCGCGCGCGAGCCGGCGCTCGGTTGGGGCTGTGACGGGCCCACCCGTCCGGGTCTAATGAGTCCCGCCGTGTGTCGGGTCCCGGTGTTCCAGGATCCGGCGGCGGACCGACGTCACGCTCATGCCTGCGTCGGGTCCCGTTCAACCCGGCGGCTCCGGAGCGACCTTCAGCCGACACGACTCGGGACTCTCCCAGCCTCGGAGTCCCTCTCTCGTGAGCGCGTTCGGCCTACTCCTCTCCTTCGCAGCCTTTGGCTGACCCGGCTATCGCCGTGTCAACCAGGCCGAAGCGGGGCTGCGCCCCGTTCGGCAGTATCTCGCACCACATGCAGAAGCGCTGCGAAGCAGCGGTTCTGCCAAGCCGACAGGCAGAGCCTGTCGGGCCGCCTACATCATACCACCCATGCCGCCCATGCCACCCATACCGCCGCCAGGAGGCATCGGGGGCTCGTCCTCGGGAATCTCGCTGACGAGCGACTCGGTCGTGAGCAGAAGCGCCGAGATGCTCGAGGCGTTCTGCAGCGCGGCGCGGACGACCTTCTTCGGGTCGACGACGCCGGCCTTCATCATGTCGACATACTCGCCGGTGTCGGCGTTGAAACCCTCGTTCTTCTTCATGTCCTTGACGCGCTGGACGACGAGCGAGCCCTCGAACCCGGCGTTCTCCGCAATCTGACGGAGCGGCGCCTCGATGGCGCGCTTGATGATATCCACGCCCATCTGCTCGTCGGGACCGTCGACCTCAAGCTTGTCGAGTGCCGGGAGCGCGCGGATGAGAGCAACGCCGCCACCTGGAACGATACCCTCTTCGGCCGCGGCGCGCGTCGCGTGAAGCGCGTCGTCGACGCGGGCCTTCTTCTCCTTCATCTCGAGTTCGGTCGAGGCGCCGATCTGCAGAACGGCAACACCGCCCGCGAGCTTCGCCAGCCGCTCCTCGAGCTTCTCACGATCGTAGTCGGACGACGACTCCTCGATCTCGCGCTTGATCTGCGCGATCCGCGCCTGGATGTCGGCCTTCTTGCCGGCGCCCTCGACGATGGTCGTGTCATCCTTCGTGATGATGATGCGCTTCGCCGTGCCGAGATCGGACAGCTGCAGGTTCTCGAGCTTGAGCCCAAGGTCCTTGGCAACGAACGTGCCGGCGGTCAGGACGGCGATGTCGCCCATGATGGCCTTCCGGCGGTCGCCGTAGCCCGGGGCCTTGACGGCCACGGCCGGCAGCACGCCGCGGAGCTTGTTGACGACGAGCGTGGCGAGCGCCTCACCCTCGACGTTCTCGGAGAGAACGACAAGCGGACGGCCCGACTGTGCGACCTTCTCGAGCAGCGGGACGAGGTCCTTCATGTTCGAGAGCTTGTCCTCGTAGATAAGGACGTAGGCGTTCTCGAAGACGGTCTCCATCGTCTGCGCGTCCGTGACGAAATACGGCGAGATGTAGCCGCGGTCGAACTGCATACCCTCTACGACCTCGAGCGTGGTCTCGATGCTCTTGGCCTCTTCGATCGTGATGGTGCCGTCGCGGCCTACCTTGTCCATAGCGTCGGCGATCATCTCGCCGATCGTGCTGTCGTTGTTCGCCGAGATTCTAGCGACGTTCATGATCTCGCTGCGGTCGCGGACCTTGCGCGAGAGCTTGTCGAGCTCCTCGACGACGACAGCCGTGGCCTTCTCTATGCCGCGCTTGACGTACATCGGGTTCGCGCCGGCGGTCACGCTCTTGAGGCCTTCACGGTAGATGGCCTCGGCCAGCACGGTCGCGGTGGTCGTCCCATCGCCCGCGATGTCGCTCGTCTTCGAGGCGACCTCGCGAACCATCTGGGCACCCATGTTCTCGAAGCGGTTCTCGAGCTCGACTTCCTTCGCGACCGTGACGCCGTCCTTCGTAATCCGGGGCCCGCCCCACTTACGATCCAGAACGACGTTGCGGCCCTTCGGGCCGAGCGTAACCTTCACAGCTCTGCTGAGCTGCTCCACACCCTTCAGAATGGCGTGTCGTGCGTCCTCCCCGTACAGCAGATCCTTGGCCATGCCAGTGCTCCTTTCATGACGAAGTGCCCACTTCGTGGGTGCTTTCGCGTGTCACAGATACTGATTACAAGCCTATATAATAGTCCGTCGGCGACGGTCAGGCAACCTCTATCAGGCCGGTATGGGGGACGGGAAAGCGCCCGAATCACGGTCTAGAACGCCTGCCCGATGCCGACGTAGAAGCGGGTGCGTCCGGTCTCCGTCACGGGCGTGACGACGTCCAGCCGGAAGACCCAGATGCCGAGGTAGTAGCGAACGCCGAGACCGGCGCCCACCGACAGATCGGAGAGCCGCATGGCGGAGTAGTCGTCGAAGACCTGGCCGGCGTCGACGATGGCGACGGCCCGGAACGGACCCGGCGCGGGAACTCGGAGTTCGGCGCGGAGTTCAACCAGCCCGCGGCCGCCCTTCGCGCCGCCGTCTTCACCGACGGGCCCGAGCGAGTTCCAGTCGAACCCGCGGACCGAGCCCTCCCCGCCCGCGAAGAACCGCTCGTTGACGGGAACGTCGGAACCGTCATCTTGAGGGTGGATCCACCCGGCGCGGGCGGAGAGCGCCAGCACGCGGCTATCGCGTACCTCCTTGAAGCCGCGCCACATGAACTCCGCGCGCGTGAAGTCGTTCGTGCCGCCGAGCAGTGAGCTCGCAACGCGGAACTCCGCGCGTGAGAGCGTCCCCCGCGTCGCATCAAGAACGTCGTCCCGCGTATCGTGGGTCGCCGCTACCATTACATCGGTCGTGTAGTTCGTGCCGACGCCCTCGACGTCATCGCTCGCCTCGAGGATGACGTTCCGTTCGAACCCGTACCCGCCCTCGACGGTGAGCGCCCGCGTCAGCTCCTTCTTGAGAGAGAACACGCCGCGCTCGCTCTCCGCCGTATAGGCGTCCTCGTCACTGTGGTCGTACTCGAACGTCGCCTCCCCCGTGACCGGAAGTCCGATGAACCAATCGTCGCCGATGGTGAACCCGGCGTCGCGCCTGCGATAGCTCACGCCTCCGCCCAGGGTCATCCATGTCGCGTTGCCCTGGACGTTGCGGTTCGAGAACTCGGCGCTCGCACCCGGCCCGTCGATGACCTCGTAGGCGATGGTCGCGGAGAGCTCCACGCTCCGACGCTCGGTGACGCGAACATCCATCCTGCGTTCGGTCTTCCCCGTGTCCTGACGCGCCGGCTCGATCCAGACCGCGTTGAAGAGTCCCGTACTGTAGAGGTTCCCCTGGCTCTCACCCACGCGGTCGACGTCGAAGAGCTCCGCAGGCTTGAAGGTCAGCTCGCGCGCGATCACGAACTCGCGTGTCTTCTCATTGCCCGTGATGCGGACCTCCGAGATGCGCGCCTGCTCGCGTTCGACGATGTCGTATCGCACGCTCACCGTCCGCTCGATATCGTCGCGCTCGACGATCTGCTCGACGCGCGCGTCGAGGTAGGAGTTCCTCGCGTAGTGCCCCAGGAGCGCGGACCGGTCGCCCGCCAGCTTCATCGTGCGGAACGGGGCGCCCTCGGTGATCGTCAGAAGCCCTCGCAACTCCTCGGTCGAGAAGTCGCTGTTCCCCGCGATGGTCAGTTCGGTGACCACCCACCGTTCGCCTTCGTAGACCGACACGAGGATCTCGACGGACGTCGAATCCGCGAAGTACGCCACGTCCTCGACGGCGAGATCGGCCTCGAGAAAGCCCTGTGTCGTATAGAAGAGCTCGAGGACCGAGAGGTCGCCTTCAAACGCGTCAGGGTCGAACCTGGATATCCGGAACGCCGAACTCTCGGTGGAGACCATGTACGGCTTGAGCTGCTCGGCATCGAACGTCTCGTTCCCCGAGAAGATGATGTCCCGGAGCCCCGGCCCGTGCCGCTCGGCCAGCATCCGTCTGATCGCCAGCATGCCGGAGGCGTCGTAGTGCGCGACCGTCTGCGATGCGAGCACGACGATGAGCAGAAGCGAGATCACAGGGACGATCCGGCGAGGTGCGCCGCGCCCCCTACTCAAGTCGGAACCGGAACTTGATGCCGATGGCATGGTTGCCTTCCTGATTCGCCTTCGTCTCGATCGAGATCTCGTCGGTGAGCCGCCACGAGAGCCCGACCGTCTGTCCACTGAAACCGCCGAGGTCGGTGGTGTAGTCAACGCCCAGACGTCGGCCGAACCGCTTGCCGAACGTCACCTGCGCATCGGAGAGAGCCCCCGTGTCGAGCGATTCGCCGCTGACATCGACCGTGTCGAGGTTGAGCCAGCGCCGCGCCGTCGTCTCTGCCACACCGAAGAGCCCGCCGACGAACGCCGAGCGAGCCAGCGACCCGAAGCTTTCGCTCGCGGAGCCTGACGCGCCGCCGGACGTCAGCGCCCCCATCGTGTCGCCAAACGTCAGCAGAGCCGCGATGTCCGGTTCGGAGAGCGGGGGCACGCTCGTGAGTTCGGGGACCGCCTCTCCGGCGAACCCCTGGTAGCGTATCGTCACGACGTACGCATCGCCCGCCGAACTCTCCACGTCCGCCGTCCCGGCGAAGTCCACGAACGGGACACGCTTCCGGGGATCGGTGTAGAGCACCGAGAAGCTGTCGATGAGAAACTCCTGGCCGAGGTACGACACGCTCCCGCCGTCCGCGCTCACGCCGCCGGAAAGCGAGGGCTCCGCGAGCGTCCCGCCGGCGCGGACACCACCGGTGAGCTCCGTCTCAGCGAGATTGCTCCGGACACGGACGGGCTCGATGATGTCCGCCGCGATGTCGAGCGCGACGTGGGAACGCGGGCCCGTCGCCTGCGGAATGATAACCGCCCGTGGCCGTCGCGCGAACAGCTCCGCGACGCCTGCCTTGTATGTGACCTCCGCCTCGTCCACGGTGACGCGGCCCTTCAGAAGCGACGATGCCGCCGTGCCGTTCCATCGAAGTCGTCCGCTCGCCCGCGCCGCGACTATGTTCTTCACCGTCAGATCGACACCCGTGAACTCCGCGTTCACTGAGAAGCCGCCGGCTCCCGACATGCTCGTCTGCATGGTACCGGTCGCGGAGGCCGTTCCGGAACCGACGCGCGCCGATGCCCGTTCCACCGTCGCAGTGCCGCCGGATCCGACGACCCGGATCTCGATATCGCGTATCGGCTGCTCGAGCTTGTCGAACTCGATGCGGCCTTCGCGCACCGTCACGACACCCTCGATATCGGGCGCCTCGGGCGCTCCGCGCATGTGGATGTCCGCATCGATGATTCCGGCCAGCTGCTTCATACCCTTCGGAAGCCCCCGCGCGCGGTTCAGGCGGAAGCCATCGGCCCGAACGGTGACGTCCATTTCGCTCACGCCCGCGTACATGCCCGGATAGAGCGCCGGACCCTGCGCTCTCTTGAGCGGAATCACACCGCTGGCCGTCATCACGTTCTTCCCCAGCGTGAGTTCCGCCAACGTCAGTTCCAGAACGTAGGGGTCGGCCGTTCCCGACCCGCGGAAGTCATCGAAGCGCACGCCGCCAAGCCCGGGTTCAGCGAGACTCCACGAGAATGTGACCCGAGGTGAGCTGAGCGTGCCCCCGATCGCGGCGTCCGCCGTCAGCATTCCGGTCACCGGTGGGGTCGCTCCAGGCGTGATGGCGCGCGAGACGTGCGCCACGTCCAGGTTCGTCGTGGTCGCGGTGAGGGCCAGTCGACCATCGTGCTCGATCCTGCCGGCGACATCGACCCTGCCGCCGAGTTCCGGGCCCAGGGCCCGCTGGCGCATCACCTCCATGCTGAGTCCATCGATTTCGATCGCGCCGTCCGTGACCGAGAACCCGAACGTGTCGGCCAGAGCGAACGAGACGAAACCCCACGCCGCTCCCGCGCGATCGAAGAGGCCCACGCCGTTCACAGAACCCAGCGAATCGGCCCGGCCGGTGACAAGCGCGGAGCCATTGAGCGTGAACTGCTTGCGCCCGCGTATTCGCGGAAGGAACCCTGGTCCGCCTTCGAACACATAGCTCGAGCAAACGACGCTCACCGCGAAATCGCGGTCGGTCTCGATCGAGAAGACGCCCGTCGTATCGCTCGCGTATGGAAGACTCCCGAGTGCTGTGATGCGTCCGCCGGCGTCGCTCCTGCTCGTGAGTGCGAAGATGAGATCGGCATCGTCGCTCTCAGCGTCGATGGCGATATCACCAATACGGACACCGTTCGCGACGAGACCATCCGCCGCCAGTGTCGCGTTGAGAGAGAGAGAGCCGTCACGCATCCGAAGCTCGCCGCTCCCTCGCACGACGCCGCGGATGTCCGCGCCTTCCGGATCCGGACCGACGACCGCGAGAACGGAGTCCAGCTTCAGGCTATCGATAGCCGCGCTGACATGCGTCCCTCCCAGCGGCGAGAACACGCCATCGACGCTCGCTACGCCCAGAGTCCCGGCGAACTCGAGCCCTCGTATCCGGACGGAGTCACGCGACGCCTCGATCACGACCGGCGCGGTGAGGTGGATGTTCTCGCCGCCGGACGCGAGCGAGAGCGCTTCGAGTTCCGCGACAAGATCGAAGCCGCCGTCGGGCGCGGTCGCGAACGCCACCCGCCCGGTCGTGCTCCCGTCAATCTCGACCGAGCGCGTGGGCGAGACCGCGAACTCCCCGCCGACCGCGAGCGAGTCGAGCATCGCGTCGACCTCGAAGCCGCCTCCCGCCAGAGCCCAGGTCCCGGAGGCGTCGCCGTCGAACATCGAGAAGCGCCCGGCCATGTCTGCCGGATCACCCTCGGCCGTGACCGAAGCCGTCCCGATCGTCACCGACCCGACACGAAGGCTCTCCACCTCGGCGCGCGCCGTGAAGGCGAACCCGTCCATCGGCCGCTCCGACTCGAAGGTGGCTTTGAGGCCGCCCGCGACATCCGCATCCGTGAGCCCCGCGAGGCTCGCCGCGATATCTTCGACCACGGCGGTCGCGGTGACGGATTCGATGCCGGTCTCGGTGAGAACGCCGTCAAACTCGACGGCGGCGCCGCGGGCAGCAAGGCTGCCGGCAAGCCGACCGTTCCTTGCGGCCGCGTGGATGCGCGCATCGCCTACGTCCGTCGCCATCGCCTTGCCGCCTGGATCGACGCGAAGCCCGCGGCCGTCGACATCGATCACGGCGTCGAGCGACGAGAGATCATCCAGGGTCATGCTCCCGGAGAAGCTCAGATCGACCTTCCCGTGCAACGGAGAACCCTGGATCGCGGCGACATCGATGCCGCGGACGCGGCCACTGCCTCGGATGGACGGGACAGCGCCTGCAAGCGCGACTGAGCCACGCACCTCTGCGTCCCCGCCAAGAGCTCTGAGTGCCAGATGGTCAACGGTGATGGTGTCCGCGGCTCCGGAGGCATGAAGCGCGACCTCCGCCACAGAGATGTCGGTGAGTGTGATGGACTCCGAGGTGACGACGGCCGTCCACTCGAGGTCCGTCCAGCTGCCTTCGAGGGACCCGGATACGTCCAGCAGACCGGAAGCAGCCGGGGCCGCCGATGCGGCCGCGACGAGCGGCAGCACTGCGCCGCCGTCGATCCACCCATCAAGAATGAGCCGCAGTTCGGCTTCGGGCG
The DNA here is from genome assembly GCA_964516845.1 of uncultured bacterium. GTDB lineage: Bacteria > Joyebacterota > Joyebacteria > Joyebacterales > Joyebacteraceae > JAPEKQ01. The sequence goes on along the minus strand of CAZEXP010000014.1, from coordinate 19,515 downwards.
AAATGGCCAGCACCCCGCTGGAGTTCATTGTGAGAGCGTTGCCCGCGGCCATGTCCCCCCTCGCCGCGAGCGCCAGACTCTCCAGCTCCACGACGTCGGCGAGCAGGCGGCCGGCCGCGCTCAGACGCGCGTGGACAGTGTCGGTCAGCGTCGGATGTGAGACGGTGCCCTCGACTGCCAGCCGCACATCGAGTTCGTCCTGGTCACCCGATGCCTCGACCTCGGAGAAGAGCGCATCCACGACGGTTCCGATCGCATCGTTCCTGTACCGGACCGTGACGTCGGTCAGATGCGCCTCGACAAGCGTCCACACGACGAGCTCGCCATCACTGACGACCGCCGTCGTGTCACCCGAAGCGAGCCTCCCCCATCCGACGAGCGCGCCGTCGCCGCCGGTGTCCAGCGTGAGCACCGCTCCGTCGACCGTCAGTTCATGGATGACGGGAGCACCGCGCCGGAGAGACGAGAAATCGTAATGTACGGTGAGTGAAGCGGCGGAGAACAGAGGGCCGGAGTCCGGATCATGGAGTGAGATGTCGGAGAGCACGAGTCGTGAGAGCGGTGAGCCGCCAACGGAACCGACGCTGAGTTCGAGCCCCGTTCGCTGCCTCAGGACGCGGCTCGCCAGAGGCGTGCCGACCCGCCAGCCGAGTGGTGTCGTGATGACGAGCACACCGAACACGACGATGGCGACCGCGATGATGAGCAGGATCCTGGAACCGGTCCGCATCCACTCTCCATGACAAAGGTCGCGCCGTCCGGCCGCAGATGCGACCACGACGGCTCAAACCTCGAAAACCGCTACAAGCCTCCTGGCCGGGCGGAAATCCGATACACTGAGTCTATCACATGGATGCGCCGGCGTCAGGACGCCACGGAGACGGCCTGCTCACCGGTGCCGCCCGAGCCCAGATGGACGCGGAAGCGCACGGTGGTGGCCTTCTCCGGGATGGGAGTGAGGCCCGCGGCGTAGCCGATCTGGTTGGACATCACGTCGCCCGCGGGGACGAGCTGTGTCTTCCTGGAGTGCTTCCAGTCGTCGGTCGTCCACTCGACCGTGCCGGAGCCGCCTGCCATGATGCGGAGGATCTGACCGGGTCTCACCGATGCCGCCGGATCCCCGGCGCTCCAGATGACGATGTCGTCGGCGATCGGGACGTCGAGTTCCGCAGGCGGCTCCTCGCCGAGCCCCCGGTAGACATCCTTGAGATGCTCGCGGAAGATGTAGTCGAATTGAAGCTCGCCGCCGGTCGGCTGGACGAAATCGTCGCCGAACCACCAGAACCAGTCACTGCCCTCGGCGCAATAGACGGCCTCGAACGCCTCCGGATGCGTCTCGGGCGTCGCCCCCACATCGTCGAGGTGCGCGCGGACACGGCCGAGAAGCTCCCACGCCCGGTTCTCCTGAGGAGAACCGACCCAGATGTTGAGGTCGTTGCCGTCAGTCGAACCCATCTCGTCGATCCAGCTCGCGCAGAACAGCGGTCGGATCGCCTCGAGACCAGCGGTCGGATGCGGCTTGACGCCGCGTTTCCTGTCTCCATCGAGGTACTCGGAGAACGTGACGGCCACGAGATCCGGATCGTCGTTCAGCCGCGAATAGACACCGCGAAGGAACGCAGTCCCCCGATTGCGGTACGACCCCCACGCGTTCTCGCCGTCGAGGATGATGGAGAGCACGCGCTCGCCGCGCTTCTTGACCGTGTCGGCATACCCGCCCCTCACCCACTCGAGGTAGTCGTCGGCGGCGCGATCGTAGTCGGCGTAGCCCTGCATCGTGAACCCGATGTCGTCGGAAAGCTTGGTGTGCCGGAAGAACGCGGCCACCTCGCGACCATCCTCGCCGATGCGATACGGACGCGCGAGAACCTCAGGATCCGCGACCTGGTAGCCCCACTTCCCGGACCTCGCCAACACCCCCTGGTCGGTGGCGATCCACGAGAGCCCGGCGTCGGCGAAGAGCCCGGCGATGTGCTGCCCGACCGACCCCTCCGAAGGCCACATTCCCCTCGGGGACCGACCGAACTTCTCCTCGTAGAATGCGACGGCCTTCCGGATCTGCGCCGCGGCATCCTCCGGATAATGGAAGCGCTCCGGAAGTGTCGCACCCGGGGCGTCGATCGTCGCCTTGTCCGTGTCCGCCACGAGCGGGAGGATCGGATGGTAGAACGGCGTGACCGAGATCTCGAGCTGCCCGGCCTCCATCATCTCACGATGAAGCGGAAGCACGCCTCGCATGAGCTTGTACTGCTCGTCGAGCACATAGACCACATCGTCCTGCGAGAATCGCACGCCCTTCTTCACGAGCCGCGCGACGTCGACGGTCTCACCGGTAACGAGTTCCATCGGCCCATGATGCGCCGCGCCGGGGAACCAGGCGAGATTGAACCAGACCTTGAGATCGGTGATGTCCTCGTCCGTGAACGCACCGCGCGCGCGGCGGATGTTCAGGAGCCGCGAGTACGCGGGATGAATGGTGATCTCGTTCTCCCAGCTCGCATCGAAGAATCGCGCGATGATGAAGTCGCGCTCCGCGGCCGTGAGATCCGACGTCGGCTTGAGCGCAAGCTCCTGCCACGCGTCTGTCGCGCCGCGGTCGGTGTAGTCCTCGAGCTGGACGATGAGCGACGGAACGAGGTTGATCGTAAGGTGCACGTTCGGATACTCACGCACGAGCGCCGCCATCGCGTAGTAGTCGCGGACGGCGTGGAGCCGCACCCACGGTAGCATGTACGACCCTCGCGGGTCGCCGTCCTGACGTGCGCGGTACATCGGCTGATGCTGGTGCCAGAGTATGGCGACAGGAAGGCGGGGCTTACTCACAGAGGACTGTCCTCGGCGTAGACCCTGTAGTTGATCTCGGGAAATATCTTGTCGCGCCATTCGACCTCGGAAAGCCACTTCTCATCGATCGCGTTGTTCTTGATGTCCTCATAGAGGCGCGTGAACCGCGAGATGTGGTCGCGCGTGCGCTTGTGCGCGTACTCGGTCATCGTCCCGGTCTTCATGATAAATGCCCAGTCGCTCGACTGCGCGAGCAGGAGCTCGCGGGCCGCCTGGTTGAGACCGCGAAGCCTCAGACCATCCGCGTCGGGATGGAGCTTCGAGAGCTCGGTCATCCGAAGCGACGCGCGGTGGAGGTGCGGGTAGATGTAGTCGTTGGTGTCGTTGATCCAGACCTCGGAGTACCCCTTGTGCCCCCAGCTCGACAGGTGCGGAGTCGCTGTCTGCATCGGCGTACCCGACTTGAGGAAGTCCGTGGGCGTCGCCGTCTTCACGGGACCGTTCGCCTCGTGGATCTTCCGCAGGAGCGCCTCGAGCCACGCCGGCCCCTCGAACCACCAGTGGCCGAAGAGCTCCGCGTCGTACGGAGCCACGATCACGGGCTTCTGACCGAGCACGTCGTTGAGGTACTCGAACTGGTGCTCCCTGTTGAACATGAAGTTCGCCGCGTGGTCGTCGAGCAGATGCGCCGCGACATCCGGGTCGTAGAGCTCCTTGTCGCCGAGGGCGACACCCTTGCCCGTGATCCTGTGGTACTTGAGCCCGAGCATCTTCCGGAATCCGTCGGCGCCCAGGTATGGACGGACGTAGTCGTAGTCGAGATCGTACGAAGCGTCGCGGTAGAAGTCGCGGTAGTTGAAGTCCCCCGGGTAGCCCTCCTCGGCGCTCCACACCTGCTTGGAGGACTCGATGTCGCGGCCGAACACGGCCACGCCGGCCGGCGTGATGACCGGCGCGTACGTGCCGAACTTCGGACGCGGCGTCGCGTGAAGCACGCCGTGCGAATCGACGAACGTGTAGCGGATGCCTTCCTCGGCCAGGTACTTGTCGGCGCCCGGGAAGTAACCGCACTCCGGAAGCCAGATGCCATCCGGCCGCTTTCCAAGCGCGTGCTCGTGATGCTCGCAGGCGATGCGGATCTGCCCGCGCACGGCCGCCGGGAACTGCTCCATGAGCGGGAGGAACCCGTGTGTGGCGCCGCAGGTCGTGATGTCGATCTTGCCCGCGTCGCGGAACGCTCGGAATGCTCTGGTGAGATCGAGACCGTACTCTTCGGCGAAGATGCGGCGGCAGTCCGTGAAGAGCTTGTGGTACATCTTCGCGAGCTTGAGCCGCTGCGGATCCTTCTTGAGGCGGACGAGCTCCTTCTCAGCAAGCTCGACAAGTCCGGTGATATGCTTGAGATACCGCTCCTGAAGAAGCGTGTCCTGGAGCATCGAAACGAGCGGCGGGCTCATCGAAACCGTCAGACGGAAGTCAACGCCGTCGTCGGTCAGGCGCTGGAATCCGCGAATCAGCGGGATGTACGTCTCCGTGATCGCCTCGAAGAGCCAATACTCCTCGAGGAAGCTCTTGTATTCCGGATGACGCACGTACGGCAGGTGCGCATGCAGGACGAGGCTGAGATAGCCCTTCTCCATGGCTCCCTCTCGACGACTCAGTTGATGATGTGGAAGGAGAGATGCACGGCCGGCTGGATCATCGAGCGCCCCCGCTGCCATGCCCCCACCCACTTGATCCGGTGTCGGTGAGCTTCCCGGCAGCCTGCTGGTAGACGTGCCCCAGCGCGTCGACTGTCACCCACTCCTCGTCGATGACTTCCGACGGACCCACGGGCGGCAGTGTGACGCGGTTCGATCGCGCGAGCACGAGGAATGCGCCGTCCGGCGCGAGCACGCCGATCTCCACCGCATACTCCCGCTCGACGCGGGTGACGTTGATATACCAGTTGCGTGCACCGTGTGCGATGTCTATGTCTTCGAACCCCGCAGGGCTGTCGATATCAGTTCCGGTCACGTCGTAGATACGAAGAACCAGCCGGCTTGCCTCGAACTCCTGTTCGCCGAGCACATCGGCCAGCTCGCGATCAACATCCGGAGCGAGCTCCCAGTACGAATACAGCCAATACGGATCACGCACCATCAACGTGATGATGTTCTCGCCGTAGCTCTCCGGGTAGGTGAAGTGCGCGTCGAGCTCAGGGGACTTGTCGACGCCGAGGTAGTACTTGGCCGCCGTGACGCGCTGCTGCGATCCGTTCGTCTGCTGCACGGAGAATGCGCGGATCGTGCGCGGTGAGAGCGCGGGCTTGTCCGACGCAGCGGCCGTCTTCTTCGCCGGAGCCTTAGCCTTCGCGGCAACCTTCTTCGGTGCGGCTGCCTTCTTCACCGGAGCCTTAGCCTTCGCGGCAACCTTCTTCGGTGCGGCTGCCTTCTTCACCGGAGCCTTAGCCTTCGCGACAACCTTCTTCGGTGCGGCTGCCTTCTTCACCGGAGCCTTAGCCTTCGCGACAACCTTCTTCAGCTTCGGCCCAGCCGCTGGCTTGCCAGCGGCCGCCGTCGTACCCACGACCTTCTTCTTCCGCTTCGGCGTGGTCGAACGCACAAGCAGATCGACGAGCTCACCCTTCTTCATGGAGGAGTACCCCACGAGTCCGAGCGACCTCGCCTCAGCCTTGAGTTCGGCGACGGTCAATACTATGAGATCCGACTTCTTCATTATCTCCCTGCTGCTTCGGCGAACGGGGCCCACCGACGCGGCTGCCGGATGATCTCACCCCTTCGCTGTAGTATGTTCCCCCGAAACCGTCGTGTCAACCGCGCCGTGGAGATTCACGAAGAACTGACATTCGGGAGAAGCGGAACCGGCAGGCTCCTGGATCGGCCGACGAGCCCCAGGAACCCCTGCAGTGACCCAGAAACCCGGCCCGGATCCGTGGCGCCCATCAGGAGTCTATTCGCCGGGTTCCAGGTTGGTTCCCGCGATTGGTGAGACCTCATCCATGAACGCCTGGACCCACCCGTTGATGAGACCCGCCTCAGCATGAGCCGCGACGGCCTCATCCCACTCGGCCGCGGTGAGCCGCCGGGCGATCCGGGGATGCTCGCGGGCTCGATGCGCCGGATAGTACTGAGACATCAGACTCACGTGGGTGTCCGGACCAAGTTCGCGGGCAACGAACGCCAGGCACTCGCTCGTCCCGCTGACGCCGCCCGGCAGCACCAGGTGACGGACGATGAGCCCGCCGGTTGCGATCCCGCGGTCGTCCATCCGGAGCGTCCCCACCTGTCGCTGCATCTCCCGGAGCGCCGCGCGCGACACGGTCGCGTAATCGGCCGCGTCCGAGTAGCGCCCGGCCGCCGCATCCTCCGCATACCGGATATCGGCCAGATAGATGTCGACGACGTCATCGAGAAGCGCCAGCGTCTCCGGTGACTCGTAGCTCGAGGTGTTCCATACGAGGGGAACGCTCAGGCCCTCCCCGGCCGCATCGTCGAGCGCCGCGAGCACCGCAGGCGCGTGATGTGTGGGTGTGACGATGTTGATGTTGTGACATCCCATCGCTTCGAGGTCGAGCATCATCCCCGCGACATCGGATACCGACCGCTCCGCGCCCTCACCGCCCTGGCTGAACCGCGCGTTCTGGCAGTAGACGCACGACAGCGTGCACCCGCTCATGAAGATGGTGCCCGAACCCCGCGTTCCGGAGATGGGCGGCTCCTCACCCGGGTGGGACATGTGGCTGTAGACGGTGGGCAGCTCGCCTGTACGGCAGTACCCGAGTTCACCGGCGGTGCGGTCGACGCCGCACGCGCGGGGACAGAGCGTGCACGCGCGAAGGCTCTCCGCCGCAGTCGCGGCGCGCCGGGAGAGCTCGCCCGACCGGGCGAGCTCTACATATCGGGGTGTGAAGTCCATCAGACCCTACAGAAGCTCCAGTACGACGCAGGTGAGATAGCGCGTCTCGGGGTGGCCGAGGATGACGGGATGGTCGCGGCTCTGCCCGCGGACCTCGACGACCCGCGCGTGGCGGTCCGCCTCGCGTGCGGCGCCGACGAGCATGTTCATGAACGCCTCCTGCTCCACGAGATGCGAGCAGGTACAGGTCACGAGGTGGCCGCCGGGGGCGGTCACGTTCATGGCGAGCCTGTTGAGCGCGCGGTAACCCTTGAGCGCCTCGCGGATCTTCTTGCGGTTCTTGGCAAGCGCGGGCGGGTCGAGAATGACGAGCCCGAACTTCTTCGTTCCGCGACCGATGGCGGCCAGCCGCTTGTACATGTCGCCGTCGATGAACTGCATGGAATCCGCGACTCCGTTGAGAGCGGCGTTCTGCTCCGCAAGTCGGAGCGCGGGCTTCGACGAGTCGATACCGGAGACCGAGGCCGCTCCGGCCACGGCGGCCGTGATCGACCATGCTCCGGTGTAGCAGCAGCAATCGAGTACGTGCCTTCCCTTCGCGAGTTCGCGCGTGTGGAGCCGGTTCTCCCGCTGGTCGAGGAAGAACCCGGTCTTCTGCCCATCGAGCACGTCGACGAGGAACGTCAGTCCGTCCTGCTCGATCTCGACCGGCGCGTCGGCGTTTCCGAGAACGACGCGCTTCTCGATCGGAAGCCCCTCGAAGTGACGCATCCTGGAGTCGTTGCGAAGCACAATGGTCCTGGGCGCGAGAAGTTCATCGAGAAGGGAAATGATATCCTCGAGGTGACGCTCGATGCCGGCGGTCAGCGACTGGACCGAGAGTGTGTCCCCGTAACGGTCGACGATCAGCCCGGGAAGCATGTCGGACTCGCCGTAGATGAGGCGACCGACGGTCTCTCCGGGCCAGAGCTTCTCGCGGTACTCGAGCGCGTGCCGGATGCGTCGACCGAGGAAGCTCCTCGAGAGCTCGAGCCGGCGGCGCGCAAGCAGCCGGACGGAGATGAGCGAGTTGGGATTTATGTAGCCCGTGCCGATGACGCGCTTGGCGGCATCGACAACGATGACACTGTCACCGGCGGTGACAGGTCCGTCGACGGATTCGATCTCGTTGCTGAAGACCCACAGGTGACCCGAGCGCAGGCGCTTTTCCCCGCCCTTCTTCAGATAGACCGTGAGTGCTGGCTCTGCCACTCGGTTCTCCCCTCGTCACATGGTGCGAAGCGCCGAAAAACGCCCGCAGAACAGGGTGTGCGGTACGCGACTTGCATATATCAGGACAACAGCGAGAGATACCACCCGACGGAGGGGAAAGCAACCGGGAACAGAGCGAAACGCACCCAGGAACGGGGCTTTTCGCGACGACCGGGGCTGCCCTCCCATGAACCGGTGTGACGGCTTCCTGCCAAAGGAGACGGAATATGCAGAAAACAGCGCTGATTGCCCTGATGATCCTGGTCACCCTTGCCACCCCGCTTGCCGCCCGTGACTACGTCACCGGCGTCGAGCCGCTCACGACGAGCCTGATCGGCACATACCCGTCGGCGAACCGCGACCCGGGCGACCTCTGCGAGGCATGCAATAGCAACTACTACTGGACGGTGGACAGCTGGCTGACCGGCAACGAGTCCTACAAGGCGTACTGCGACCCCTCGAACTGCCCGTGCTGCGATGCCGGGTGGAAGCCCATCAGCGTGACGATCTACCTCTACTGGGCTGAGGAGAACACCTGCCAGCTCACATTGACGGCGGACATCGAAGAGGTCGATCTGACGAATCCCGAATGCCCGACGCCGGGCGCCGTCGTCGCCACATCCGACCCGATCGTCGTGGGTCCGTTCAGTCCCGCCGGGCTCTGGGCCGTCACGGTCCCGATCCCGATCGATTGCCCGATCATGGAGGAACCGTTCTTCGCCGCGATCACGTTCGAGGACGACTGCGTGGTATTGCCGTCACTCGTGACCGACGAAGGACCGTGTGATCCGTGCATCAACTGGAACGACTGGGGCACCGGGTGGGAGGACCTGTGTGACTACGGGTTCCCCGGAAACCTGAGCATGTACACGACGCTCGAGTGCCAGGGGCCAAGCCCCGTTCAGCAGGCGACGTGGACGCACATCAAGACGCTGTACAGATAGCACGGACGAGGTCGCTGCAGACGAAGACATAACGCGGGCTTCCCGATATCGCGATGGACCCGTCCCGCTGACACGATGAAGACCGAATCGAGCCGCGCCGTGGCGCAACGGCAACGCTCGAGCCAATCCCCCAAGATGGCAGGTCTGAAGAGAGAGAGGCAGGTCGCGTTCGACCTGCCTCTCTCTGCGTTCTGCGTGGTGAACCTCTGTGCGCCTGCGTCAGATGATCCCAGTGCCGCCTGGTTCCCTGTCTCCCGTTCGCCGCTCCCGTTCGCAGCACCACACCACCCTACCGGTGCAGCACGAACGACAGTCGACCCTCCGCCGAAACGATGATGGCGTCCTGCGCCTCAATCTCGATCCCCTGCGCCGTAACGGAGAGCGGCCCCGTGAGATGGTTGATGCCCGGGGACGGTGTGAACGGGATCCCGTCGACCTTGATCTCGTACGCCTCCGGCGCCTCCAGGATGAGCTGATGGAAGTCGAACTCGCCGTCACCGAGAACGACGGCCGTCTCGCGTCCTATGACATAGACATGCGTACCGCCTGAGAACTCGATCTTGATGATGCGCTTGTGCACCTCGCGGTGCGGGTCGACCGTCGCGATGTACTCGCGATCGTAGCTCACCGTCGTGCTCGCGAGCTGCTCTGTATTGACGAGGAAGATCGGAGCGTCACCGCGCGTGATCTCGTCGAAGAGCTTCTCCGGCCCGGACTTCGTCGCGTCGATGAAGGACGTCGCTTCGGCCTCGCGCTCGGTGTAGCCGTATCGGTCGAGTAGCGGCTGGACGTCCGGTCTCCCCCCCATGTACTCCGTCCACAGGAGCACGTACGGGTCGACACAGCGGTCGTCCACCTGGTCGCGCCACTCGGCCCCCGCCCTGTCGAGAAGGTAGCAGACCGCCGCACCCATGCAGGCGAAACGCTCGTTGCGGTACCAGTCCAGCTCCGAGGGCTTGCAGAGCCAGTTCTTGAGACAGAACGTGTCCTTCACTGACGGCGTCAGGAAGCTCTTGTCCGCGGGGTCGATGTAGCTCTCGGCCAGCTCCCTCGCGCGGAACCTCACGTAGGCGGCCATGCCGTCGCGGTACTCGCGGGCTCTCTCGCGGTGGACGAACCCGCCGGTCATCCCGGCGCGGCGGAAGCTGCGGACGCAGACGAAGTCGCGGATCAGACCATCAATCGAATCAGCATGCGCCGAGAGCGCAGCCAACGCTATCTCGCGCTCGATGTCAGCGAGGGCGACGTCGCGGGGCTGGGACGGGGCGCCGACGAGCGGATCGTCGGGGGCTCCCAGCTCGGGACAGCGCGTCTGAAGATGCGTCTTGAATGCGGCCTCGAACGTAGCCGGAACAATGCAGGTCGACATCTGGTCGACAGTGATGAACGCCGCAGGCTCTCCCCCGACCGTGGCGTCACGCTGCGAGATCCCGTCGCTGTCGAGTGCCGCCGAGTGGACCGTGAGTTCCGGCGCCTCGAGCCGCTCTCGCGTGTACTCGCCGAACTGGCGGGCGTCGCCGAGAAGCCAGCAGTTCGCTTCGTCGACGAGCACGATCGGAGTCCCGGATATCGTCCACCCGGGCCAGAGCTCCGCGCTGAGTCGGTCGAGGTCGAGTGAGGAGTGAAGCTGAGCGAGGCAGCGGGACACATCCGGGCCGGGCGCTTCTGCGCCTGCACCGAACGGCGCCATCACGAGGAGGGCCGTCACGGCGAACAGCACGCAGGTGCGCTGTCGCTCCCGTGTCATTGTGAGCATCCCCCGACGCATACTCGCGCCAGTTCCTAGTCTAGGACTTCTGGTGGATCGCATCAAGCCCGGCATGCCTGACGCTCACACCATCTTTGACAACCGGAACCACAATGAGGTTCCAGTCAATCTGGACGGAAACAGAGACCGGGGCCCTGTCCGGGCCCCGGTCCTTCGCCAGCCGCTCTGGTAAGGGCCATCGTACGGCGCGCGGGCCGCACGGTCACCCGTGCTGAGTGAATTGGACCTTCCGGCCCGGGGGGAGTCACTCCAGAAGCCTGGCCAGCTCCACTGTAGTCTGTCTGGTCTGCCCGTCACGGACCACCTCAATATCGAATCGTGTGCCCGGTTCGCTCCTCAGGAGCTCGCGGATGGCGGAGAGGCCCGCGAAGTACTCCACCGGGATGCCGTTGATCGATACGATCACGTCACCGTCCGCTAGCCCCGCGTCAGCCGCCGGTCCACCGACTGACACGTGGAGCACCTCGACAACGCCCGGCTCACCCCACCAGATCTGGAGCCCGGACCGGTCGAATGGTACATACTCCTCAAAGTCCTCTCCGCGCTCGAAGATGACGTCCTGCCGCCCGTAGTCGAGGTAGAGCACGAAGCGTCTGAACAGCGAGTTCCCCAGATTGCCCGAGATCTCGGCCGATCCGAACGCGCCGGCGAGCTGCTGCGGCGGCACGCCGATGACCGGCCGCTCGACGGTGAACCCGCCGACGTCGATCGAATCAAACAGCACCGCCCTCTTCGCCATGCGGCCGCCGGCCCCGAACGCGACGCGATCGTAGCCTTCGCGGTCCAGGAGACCGAGTTCGACTGCTGACGGATAGTGAAACGACTCGCCGCTCGCACCGAGATCGACCGCCCACCGTCCCGCGGCCTGACCGTCCACACTCACAGGAATCGTGAAGATATTGCCGACGAGCGACGCATCGACGCGCGTCCCGTCCCCCGCGTATTTGAACAGCTCCGGATCGTAGAGCGTGAGTTCCTCTCGCGCATAGTCGACTCGTGTCACGAAACGCGAGAGGAAGTCATACCCGAGGATCCCGGAGATGCGCAGATCACTGGTCTTCTCGAACAGGGGTGCGATGTCCAGACTCACACACTTCTGAGATGAGAACTCGATGCCTCCGACACGATACTCCGGCAGTTCAACGAACGACACCGTCACAGCGCTCCCGGCGCCGGTGCCTCTGAGCTCCCCCACCATCTCGAGTCCAAGATCGCGCGCGAGCCCCTCGTCAATACAGGTCGTGCTCGCCCCGGAGTCCAGAACCCAGAGCCCCGAGCTGCCCGCCATCTCAACGAGCACGAAAACGTGGTTCTCGTGGAACCGCATCGGGACAACCTCGAATGGTGCCCCCGAAGTGAACCGGAAGTCGCGCACGTCATCGGACGGCGGGGCGAAGAGTGACGCGTCGAACTCGACGCCGATCTCGAGCTCCGTCATGTGGACCGTCTGCACCTGTCCGGGAGGCTCGATGAATGTCGCGAGTTCGAACGGGTACATAATGCCGTCCACCTCGCGGATATCGTTGAACTCCGTCGTCGAGACCATGTCCGGAGTCGTGTCTCGCCGTCTGAGTTCCATGAGTGTCTCGGTGTCGATGCTCATCTCCATCGTGTCGTCGTTGAGGCTGTTCGTGAGGCGGATGATGTGACACGCCCGGCCGTTCACGTCCCCCTGTCCCGCGTACTCTGCGTCGAACACGTCAGACTCCCGATCGAAGACATCGAGATCGGCGATGCGGGCTTCGACCTCGCGACGGACGAGCGCGTTTTCGTCCTCCACGAACTGCACCTTGCCGTTGGCGTCGAGGCTCCAGAGTACGGTCCCGTCATCACCGCTGGTCTCTTTGAAGATCCCGAGGTCGACCTCCTGTCGAAACGACCGCCCCTGACCCTGCCACCGCTCGACCACGCCGGTCAGCCCCGCCACGTCGAGCGTCGCCTTCATGCGGAACGACGCGTTCGCCCGGAGAGCGTCGAGCCCTCCGAGTGCTTGAGCATGCTGCTCGAGGATGTCGTACGGATTAGCGGTCTGAGCGCGCGACGAGACGACCATGGCGGAGAGGATCAACACGGCCGTCAGACCGAGAATGAGCGAGAGCCTGAGCGCATGCCCGCGGACAGACTCGCTGCGCACGGTGGAGCACGGCGCCTCGTAGTAGCGTTCGTCCGGATGCGGTCGGTGGTACCCTCTCATCGTGTCTCCTCATGGGCGGCGTGGGCCGCCCGGATGCACACAGGGTCAACAGCTCCTAGTGCGCGCCCGCGTCTCGGAATCTGAATCGCGCCGCGGCCCGTGGCCCCGGCTCCGTGCGCGTGATCGTCCGGACGAAGTAGACGGCATCGTACGCGTCGCTCGGGACGCATACCATGTCGACTCCCTGTCCACGCATCCGCCGCTCTCGACCGAGCCAGCGCGACGCGGGGCTCCCCTGTGGGGCCGAGCGCAGATCGAGGAGCATGAGCTCCTCCCCTGCCTGCGCGACTGCGCCGCCGAGGTAGGTCGTATCGGTCGGCGCGACGCTCCCCGGATCGACGCCGTCGTCATCGGCATACTCTCCCTGATAGCAGAGCCCGGCGATCGAGACGAGGTCGCCGCCAAGGCGGTCGCTCAGATGGTAGATCATGTCGACGAGCGTCCCGCCGAAAGCATCGGGCATCGTGAACGGAGCCCTGGAGATGTGCGCGTTGTGCGCCCAGACAACGACCTTCCGCCCAGGCAGGTGTTCGTCGAGGATCCATGTCAGGTTGTCGGCCATCGCGAGGTCGCGAATGACGCCGCCCTCTTCCCTCGACTGCGAGCAGTAGAGATCGTGCGCCGCCTGGCCAACGAGAACCTGGCGCAGCGCCCAGTCGAACTCGCCGGCGGAAGAGCGCCGCACGAATTCGCTCCGTCTCGCCTCCATGTAGGCCGCCAGATCCTCGTAGGCGCGCCCGATGGCCTCACGTCGCTCGTCGGTCACAGCGGCGTACCGCTCGAAGGTGGCCCTCCAATCGCCCTCCGAGTAGAGGGATAGACCGAGCGTGCCGGTGTCGAACCAATCTGCGAACGCGGGGTCGACGCTCTCGATGTAGGCCAGCGCATTGACGAGCCCGAGCCGCGGCGCCGTGCAGTCGACGCCGAAGAACCTGAGCTTCGTCGGGTGCGACGGGTCGTCGTTGTAGGCGCGCATCCACTCGACGAACTCGAGGACTTCCCGCGCGTCCCATGCGAACCAATTGGAGAGCCCCCCGAGAATGGCGCTCGGGTCGCCCTCGCCGCCCCCGATGTAGTCATCGACAGCCTTCGCATGAGCCATGCCCTCCTCGAAGACGATGACCGAGAATCCCATCTCCTCCACGAGGTACCTGATCATGCGGTGCTTGAGCTGGAACTGCTCGCTCGCATCATGCCTGCTCTCGCCGAGACACACGACGCGCGCACCATCGACGATCCGCCGAAGTGGGGCAAGATCACTCGTGCCCGCTTCGGGATCGATCGTGTCGATGGGCGAGCCGTGCGCCGCCAACCACTCGACGAAATCCGGACCGGGACTCCCGATCGAGAGATCCGAACCGACACCGAGTGCGACGGCGACGACGAACATCATCAGGCAGAGTGCGAACCGCTTTCTCATCCTGCTCCCTCTATGGCCAATCCCACCGGTGCAGCCGTGGCGGGCCCTCCGAGGCGATCCGAGTCGGATGCGCCTTGCGCGGCAGAGGACCCGCCGATGGCCTCTCGGGGGGAGTCCGAGCGTGAGAATGCTCTCTCGTTATTCTCGCGATCCGACGGGGTGTTCTCATCGAATCGCTTGACGACCACCATCGTGAGATCGTCGGCCTGCGGCGCTCCGGCGGCGAAGTCGCGGATCTCGGTATATACGTGCTCCTCGATGTCGCGCGCGCTCTTGTGCCGGTGCGCGACCAGCAATTCCTCGAGACGCTCCTCGCCGAACATCTCTTCGTCTCCGTTCATCGCCTCGGTGACACCGTCGGTGTAGAGGACAAGGTCGTCGCCCGTGCCGAGTGAGACCGTCCCCTCCTCGTACACGATGCCCGGCATCACACCGATGACGAGACCACCTTTGTCGAGATACTCGCGCCCCCCGTCGGCCCTGAGAACGCACGGCAGATTGTGTCCGGCGTTGACGTACGTAACCAGCTGTGTACGAGTATCCAGGACCGCGTAGAAGAACGTCACAAAGACGCTGTCCTCGGTGTACCCGTGGACGAGCGTGTTGACGCGGCCTACGAGTTGAGAGGGCGGAACGCCGCTCTCGGCCAGCGCCCTCACGGCCGCCTGAACATTCGCCATGAGTATGGCCGCTGGAGCGCCCTTCCCGGATACGTCGCCGATGGTGATGGCGAGCTTCCCGTTCTCCAGTTCGATGACGTCGTAGCAGTCGCCTCCGACATGCTTGGCGGGAACGCTGAACCCGAAGATATCCCAGCCCGGGGGCTTCGGAAACTGCTTCGGCAACAGCTCCGTCTGGATGCGTCGCGCGATGGTCATCTCGTGCTCGAGCATCGAGCGCGCTGCGACGGCGTTCTCGACCTGCGTCTTCATCTGTTCGTACATGTACGTCATCAGTCCCACCATCAACGCCACGGCGGCGTTGATGGTCGTGACCATGACCGCATTGTCCATCTGGTAGAGCACGATCAGCGGATTGACAAGGATCGCGATACCGCTGC
>CAZEXP010000014.1:3039-4136 GCA_964516845.1 uncultured bacterium | reverse complement strand
TTGTCCATCTGGTAGAGCACGATCAGCGGATTGACAAGGATCGCGATACCGCTGCCGATCACTCCGCCGGCGATCAGCATCACGATCGCAAGCGGGATGCGAACATACGCCGGGAAGCCGCTCATCTTCGGGAGCACGAACTTGACGATCATCACCGCCGTGAACACGGCCACATTCGCGAAGACCACGCTCATCAGCACCAGCGACCGCGCCGCGCCGCCCTCGGCGCCCGAGAAGAGCCTGATCGCCAGACCGATCCCGAGCCCCGCGGCGCTTGCAGCGAGCGCCCAGAGGAGGACTCCCTTGAGACTGAGTCTCCTTGATGTTCCCAGGAACGAGGTGCCGCGCGTACCTGCGCTCATTGTCCTATCCTTCCGAGGTTCCGGGGAAGACACTGGGAAGTGCGTTGTCGTCGGCGGGCTCGACCGGCTCGAAAGCCGCCTCGAGACGCGTCTCCTTGCGCTGCAGGAGCGCGCCAAGCCCGAAGAAGATGATCACAATGCCGATGAGCGTCCCAAGAACCGGGATCGCAGTCAGCAGATAGACGATGACGAGACCCAGGAGCATGGGCGGGATCGGTGATGCCGTCATGATCCGGTCACCTCGCCTGAGGATCCAGCTGCCCAGCCAGATCGCGAAGTAGAACTTCGCAACATAGAGAGCGATCAGATACGCAAGGGCGAGGACGAAGCTGAACGGGATCGTGATGATCAACACGAGCGTGATAAGAACGATGATCGGAATACAGATGTACGCCACGAATCCGATCCCAAGACTCTTGAGCGCCCTCGTGCGGATCTTGTTGGCGGTGTTGCGCGCGTGGTCCTTCGTGAGCGCCACGATGATGACGCCCGCGATGATCGCCGCGAAGAACTTGAAGATGTGCATGGCCAGTCCGAACATCGGGCTGAAGTCGAAGTCCACATCGGACTTGTCCTTTGTCGGTCTGAATGTCACACTGCCGAGAACGATCCCGTCTGCGATCTCCATCCGCGACGGGCCCTGGTAGATCAGATCGCCGCCGATCTGCGCGCGGTCCGCAAGCGTCAGACCGCCGTCGGTGAAGAGCTCGGCGTTGCCGTCGATCCGGCCGGTCA
>CAZEXP010000014.1:0-2939 GCA_964516845.1 uncultured bacterium | reverse complement strand
ATATGGATAAACCGGTCCGACTCGAAGGTGACTCCCGCCAAGCGGCATCTGTCGCGGGCGAGATGACATGAGTCGGCGGTGAATTGCAGGCGTGGCGAAGCCCTACCAGGGCAGGATTTCGCGCAGCCGAAGCTGCGCTACCAGGGCAGTATCTCGCGCAGCCGAAGCTGCGCTACCAGGGCAGTATCTCGCGCAGCCGGCGGGCGCGGGCGCGG
The DNA here is from genome assembly GCA_964516845.1 of uncultured bacterium. Lineage (GTDB taxonomy): Bacteria > Joyebacterota > Joyebacteria > Joyebacterales > Joyebacteraceae > JAPEKQ01. Next base: position 2,724 of record CAZEXP010000014.1, on the reverse strand, counting down.
GACAGCACGACCTCGGTCTTCGCATCATCCGCGACGACAACCTGGTACTTGCCGCCGAACCACGGCACGATCTCGACGACGTGGTCCAGATTGACGATGCTCGAGCGGTGCGTGCGGAAGAACGTCTTCGAATCAAGCCGCTGCTCGAGCTCCGACATCGTCATGTTGATAAGGTAGCGGTCGCTCTTCGTGTGGACGAACACGAGTTCGTCGGACGCCTCGACCCACACGACATCCGAGGCATCCACGAGGATGATACGCTTGCCCTTCGTCACCGGGAGACGCGTGAAGCCACCTGGCTGCACGAGTTCGGCAATTCGACCGATCGTCTGCTCGAGACCTGTTTCCTCATGAAGCAGATCTCGCGCGCGAGCCAGCGCCTCGGCAAAACGTTCCTTCGAGATCGGCTTGAGAAGATAGTCTATCGAATTGACCTCGAACGCCTTGATCGCGTACTCGTCGAACGCCGTCGCAAAGACGACAAGCGGCACCTCGTCGAGCGACTCGATCACCTCGAATCCGTTCATCCCCGGCATCTGGATATCCAGCAGGACGAGGTCGGGTCTGAGTTCCTTGATGCTCTGGACCGCGGCGATACCGTTGCCGGCCTCCCCGATGCACTCGAACTCGTCGTGCTCGGAGAGCAGGTCCTTCACGCGAGCTCGCGCAAGCTCTTCGTCATCGACTACCAGCACTCTGATCCTGTCGTCGCTCACGCGTCGCTCCGTTTCTCGCGTGCCAGTGGAATAACGAGACGCACCGTGGTTCCCTCACCCTGTCTGCTCTCGACGACCAACCACTCCCCCGCACCGTAGCTGGTCCGAAGGCGATCGCGAACATTCCGGAGGCCATAGCCTTCCGGAGAGAGCTCCGAGAGATCGAGCTTCTCAGCCCCGACGCCATCATCCGAGACAAGCACGGTCAACCGGCCGTTCTCGACGGATGCGGCGATCCGGATGAGTCCGCCCTCCACCTTCGGCGATATGCCGTGTCGGACCGCGTTCTCCACGAGCGGTTGGAGGATGAGAGGCGGAACGCTGACGTCCGCCGCGCCCGGTCCAACCTTCTGCTCGACGCGAAGCCGGTCGCCGAACCGCGCCCGCTCGACGTCGAGGTACGCATCCACGAGTTCGAGTTCGCTCGAGAGCAGCACGCTCCCCTTCTCTGAGGCAAGAAGCGTCTTCCGGAAGATGCTCGCGAGACGCTCGAGCGTTCCCTGGGCCGCCTCGGGATCTATGGTCGTCAGAGCGGAGATCGAGTTGAGCGCGTTGAAGAGGAAGTGCGGGTTGATCTGCGCCTTGAGAGCCTTGAGCTCCGAGCGCGCGGCGAGCTCCCGCAGCCGTTCCTCACGCACGCGGTTAGCGGCGAGTTCGGCGTAGCTCCGCTCGATCTCATCGCGCATCCGTTCGTAGTTGTAGACGATGAGCCCGAGGCCCACGGCGAGGAAGCCGTCGACCACGATGACGATCGCCGCCATCCTGCCCTGATACAGGATGAAGACGGGGTCAGCGAAGATGATGAGACCCGAGCCGAACGCGCCCCCGGCCAGCAGCGTCAGCACCGCCAGCGGGATGTTGATGAACCTCGGAAACGCCGCGTAGCGCGGCAGGACGAATCGCGCCGACAGAACCGCGGCGAAGCCAACGGCGTTGGCGAAGAGAATGCTCAGGCGGATCGAATTGGGGATCGCCGTCAGGTTTCCGGAGAAGAACCCGATGGCAAGACCCACGACGGCGCCCGCGACCGTGAACGCGAGGGCCCAACGGATGAGACCCACCACGGTGAGTCGCCCGGCCTGAACTCCTGTTGCTTTCCGGAACATTGGCTCCCTACAGGTTCTGGTGGACGTGCATCAGGATCGCATGTGCGACGTCGTGCACCTTCCATGCCTCGCACGTCGACTCATTCGTGATGATCGAGAAGATGACGCGTTTGCCCGAGGCCGCCTCCATGATACCCGAGATGGCCGTCACTCCGTCGAGAAGTCCCGTCTTGGCTCGAATAACACCCTCGAGACCGCCGTAGCCCATCCGGTCGGAGAGCGTGCCGTCGGTTCCGCTCACACTGAGAGACGCCAGGAACTCGGGAGAGGTTGCAAAGTCGTTCGCGGCGGCTCGGATCGCGGCGGCGATGGCCCTGGTCGTCAGACGGTTCTCGCGCGAGAACCCGGAACCGTCGACGATCCTGATGCCGGTCGTATCGACGCCCGTCGACGCGATGTGCGCCAGGAGCGCATCGCACCCGGCCGCGGTCGTCCCCGGCGCGCCGGCCGTCGCCGCTCCGAGCGTCTTCACGAGCTGCTCGGCAACGAAATTGTTGCTGTACTTCCCCATATCTCGAACGATGAGCGACAACGGCTTCGACTTGTGAACGAAGAGACTGCGCGCGTCCGCCGGCGCCTCCCCAGGTCTAAGCCCGCCCGTGAACTCCACGCCCGCCCGAGCCAGAAACGTCTCGATCGACGCCACGAAGTTCCAGAGCGGGTCGTCGATGCTCCGATAGGCCACCTTCCCCGGACCACCCTGCGGGATGCGGCCGGTGACGATGATGGTGTTGCGGGCGGCAGGCCACTCACCGTCCCGCCCGGGCGCGCCCGTGGGTGCCGACACTCGCTGCACATCGATCGTCGACGTCCGCCCCGAGGTACAGGTCGTCGCCTTGTTGTTGATCTCCACGAACCCGACATCCGGCGAGACGACGATGTTCGCGGCGTCCCCGCTCGCG
>CAZEXP010000013.1:0-55012 GCA_964516845.1 uncultured bacterium | reverse complement strand
CAGCGTCATCGGAGATGTCGACGTAGCCGTAGTCGTAGTCCTTCTCGAGCGCGTAGCGCTGGTCGAAGTCAAGGACGACGTCGTCGCCCGAGGCACTCCACGAGGAGAGCGCGAAGTCGCGATGCATCAGCATCATCCAATCATTCGCGTAACCGCGCGGCTGAAGCCAGCACTCGTTGTACGTGCCACACCACCACGTGTAGTCGCCGAGGTACGTCTCGGTCAGACGGATGGTGTCCCTGTGCCAGTAGTTCGCCTGAGCAGCAGTTCCGGAGAAGTCAGGAGACGTCCAACCGGCGTTGTCGCCGGCCAGATCTTCGAAATCGGCTTCGAAGATCCACAGAGTCTCAAGACGTGCTCCCTCGAAATCGCTGCTGGCCACCGGTGCGTTCGGCGAGGGCACCTGCGTGGCCAAACCGGCGTTGTCGAGACCCTTCGCCCCGACGGTACCGGCGACCAACACAACCCCCAGCACCAGCAGTACCAGAATTCTGCTATTCATTCGCTCAATCCCCCCTCTAGCCTGAAGGTGATCCAGCTCATCCTTCTCTCAAGACAGCTCCTCACTCCGACCGTTCCCCACGCGTTTCCCAGCCATGGTGACGGCCGGCGTGAGCGTTCGAATGAGTAGCCTTGTAGAAGTTGCGCAATCCCAGACTTGTGGTAAGTACGGCCACTTGACCGTCTATCGCGGATAGGGCGCAACTACCCGCCCACAACAACCATTCGGTCTCGCACAGACGCTTGCGACGGAACCACCACTTCGGCTTCGCCTATTTCCCGACTCGGATAGGATTATAGCACTTTCCACGGCGTGTTGTCAACGGTCAACACGGCTCTTAGACCGTGCCCGAAAATCAGCCCGTTGACTGAAAAAAAGTGTTCGGAGAGAGGATCGGCAACAAGACGACGTGGGTACGAAGGGGATACGACCCGCTACAACCGCTCGAGGAGCGCCTCGAGAGCCGGCACCGGCTCTCCCCCAAGCTCGCGGTACGCCCTGTAATGATTGGCAGCCAGATTCGGGTTGCCCTCATTGAAGTAATACGTCAGCGCCAGGTTCAGATGCGCCGGTGGGAAGTCCGGGTTGATACGAAGCTCTGACTCGTATTCATGTATGGCGCTCGGATGCTGCTGCATCTCACTGAGGATCACGCCCATCGAGAAGTGACCGTGTTCGACGAAGGGGTCCAGCGCGAGCGCCTGCGACATGAGCTCCCGAGCCTCCCCTATCAGCCCCATGTCCCGCTTCACGAGCGCGATCCGCCGGAGCGGCTCCCCCGATTCAGGCGCCATCCGTGCGGCCATCTCGAGTTCCGCCAGGGCCTCCACGACCCGACCCGCCCGGAGCAGCGTGTCCGCCGTCGCCATCCCGGCGACCGCGGCATACGGAACCTCCGCTCGCTGAGGGCGCTCGATCACATTCAGATAGAATGACGCCTCGGCGCGTTGCCGGCCATCGCCGTCCGCCGCCAGCGCCGCAGTGAGCGTCTCTCTCGCCTCGTCGAACCTGCCCCAGCGATAGAGCGCAACTCCCTTCTCCTTCAGCGCGAGCGCGTTCTCGGGCTCCGCCGTCAGAACCGTGTCCAGCTCGGCGACCGCGCCGGCGAAGTCACCGACCGACTCGAGCGCCATGGCCAGATTCACGCGACCGGAGATGTAGTCCGGGTCAAGTCGCACGGATGCGCGAAACGCAGCAATCGCTTCATCGGGGTTCCCTGCCTCGACCAGCATCGCCCCGAGATTGAGGTAGCTCTTCGGATACTCCGGGTCGAGCTCGATGGCGCGACGACACTCCTTGATCGCTCGCGCCGTGTCGCCCCGCTCGCCGTAGATGATACCGAGGCGGAAGTGGGACTGAGCGAACCCGCGGGCGTGGTCGACGCGATAGACATTCGTATTCACCACGAACAGGAGCGCCACCAGCCCGGCCACGACCCACGCGACGGTCTTCCATGCATGGTCGCGAACGAGCCGTATCATCTCAAGGACTGCGAAGCCGGACCCGACTGCAAGAACGGGGACGACGGGGAGCCGATACCGTGCGACGACGAAGAACGCGACGACGGTCGCCATGTACGTTGCGAAGAAGAGCGCCAGGAGCCGCGCCTGCCGGCGGCGCCACGCCAGCGCGATGCCGATGAGTCCCAGCGGCGCGACCAACGCGAACCCGGGAAGTGGCAGATTGAGAAGACCCGAGTACCGCTTCTGGAAGTAGTAGTTCTCAAGCTGCGGAAGCTCGTAGGAGCTCATCGCGAAAGAGAGTTTTCGAACCAGCAGCTTCATCCACCCGCCCGGATTGCCGCCGATGTAGTCGCGCGACCTGCCGTACCAGTACGCGGAGACCTGCGAGGGCTTGAGGTCGCGCCCGACGGCCTCCTCGGCGATGAGTTCGCCGTCGGGGTCGCTCACGATGTCAAGACCCACCGGTTTGACATAGCCGCCGGTCGAGATCTCGCTGTTGCCGATGTAGAAGTTGAGTCCGCCGTTCGAGGTCACCATCACGAAATCGTTCGAGACGACAAGGTTCCGCACGGTGACCGGGACCACGATAAGAACAACACCGAGCGCGAAGAGCGACACGGCTCGCACCCTCCCGGTCCGGTCCTTCCGCCACGAAAACCAGATCCAGAGCGCGGCCACCGGCGCGAACGCCAGCGCCGTGGCCTTGCCGATGCCCGCAAGACCGAGCGAGACGCCGGCCAGCGCATAGAGCCACTGCCCGCCCCGGTCGTCGGCCCGAATGAGAAGATACAGGCACAGCGTATTCAGAAAGACCAGAAGCGGTGTGATGAGAATGGATCCGTCGTAGAACACGAGGGCGCCGTAGAGCGCGGTCACGAGACCGGCGATGAGCCCGACGCGACTGCCGAACACACGGTGGCCGATGAGGTAGGCCAGCGCTGCGGTCCCCGATCCGATGCCCGCCTGGATGATCCGGACAAGCAGCAGGTCGCGACCGAGAATCCGATAGATCGCGGAGAGGAAGTACGGATAGAGCGGTGACATGAAGAAGGCTTCCGGCTCCGAGGTGCCGGAAGCGAGCCGCCGCGCCCACGCGTCGTAGAACTTCGCGTCGAGCCCGAGCGTCTCGAAGAACGGCGTCTGGCGGATCTGGAAGACGTAGACGAGCCTGACGATGAGCGCGATGACAAAGACGACCGAAGGCCAGAACCAGGCCGCGCGGGTGAAGGCACGCGACGGCGACGGCGCCGTCGTCCGATCGTGGTATTTCCGCTTGCCCTCGCGTCTTGTCATCTTGCGTCCTTCATCAAAGTTGGTGAGCTCGACTGGTCGCGTCAGTTGATGTACCCGAGCGCCTTCAGCCGCTCTATGACCTGTTCGTCGACGGGCGACTCGATTGGCTCCGACTCATCGGTCCGCTCACCGGTCTCGTGCGTCCCGATGAACGAGACCGGATGCTCCTCGAGCCATCGCGGCTCGAACGCAGCGCTGAGCAACCGCCCGTCCATGTCCTCACCGAGCGGGATGTCGAGCGCGGCGAGCACCGTCGGGGTCACGTCGAGAATGGAGGCTCCGTCGATCCGGGAACCTGCCGCGACACCTGGTCCCGCGATGGCGATGATGCCGTCCTCGCGATGCATGCTGACGCCGACAGCCAGCTCGCCGTCGAACCCCGGATAGCCCCTGTGACCGGCGAACCCGTGGTCGGAGCACAGCACGACCAGTGTCTGCGAGCCTCGATACTCGAGCGCCTCGCCGACGATCTGATCGATGCGCTCGTAATATCGTTCGATGAGAGGAGCGAACGCGGACACCATCTCCGGCGGCAGCTCGCCCTGCCATGACTCGGGTTCCATGTAGCGCCAGTACATGTGGCAACTGCTGTCAAGGCCTCTCAGATAGACGGCGACCAGGTCGGTCGGCATCGTCTCGACACACCATCGAGCGGCATCGATCGTGGTCTGATCGTATGCGTAGAGTCGCTTGAAATCCTTGACGGCAGCCGCCGCTTCCCCGGATTGCGGGAGTTCCGCACCGAGGAAACCCCGAACAGTCTCGTCACTTATGTCCGCCAGGTCGGTCCGGACACCCACAAGAGCATCCCATATTCCCGGCGGATGGACACCGAGCCGCTTTCTGGCGCGAGTCTCCGCGTCCCCGAGCTCGTGCGTATCGAAACTGAGCAGCATCTGGAAGTCCGAGGAGACCATGTACCCCTCGACCGGTTCCGCGGGCCACGTCACGAGCCAGCCGACAACGCCGGTCGAGTATCCCGCGTCATTGAGGATCTGCCAGAACGCCCGCGCGGTGCGCATGTTGCTGCTCGTCGGCGTTCGGTTCGTGGTCAGGCCCCGATCGACCAGGAACCCTCCGATGCCGTGCTTGTCCTCGCGCTTGCCCGTTGCGATGCTCGTCCAGATGCTGGGCGAGAGATAGGGATAGACAGAGTGAAGAACGCCGGAACTGCCTTCCTCCATCAGAGCCGCGATGTTGGGAAGTCGTCCATCGGCTGCGAGCCGTTGGACGCGCTCCCAATCCAGCCCGTCCACGCCGATGATCAGCACACGGGGACCGACCAACTCCTCGACCGCGGGTCGGCAACCGAGATGAGACAGCGCCACACAGGCGAGGGCGGTCACAAGAAGCAGAAGGGCTCCCACGGCCCGCCGCCCGCCGGTTCGTCTCACCGAAGTACCTCATCGAGCACGCGTCCGTCGAGTTTGATGGCCGGCGTGATCCCGGCCGCATCCATGAGCGTCGGCGCGAAATCGATCAGCTCAGAATCATCGACGCGCGCGCCGTGCCGGATCGCCGGCCCCTTCATGATCCAGACGCCCCGATCGCTGTGCATGTCGTTTCCAAGTCTTGGATTGCCTACCCAGTCCAGCTCCACGCCCTTGTAGCCGTGCTCGGTCACGACGGCGACCGTCGCGTCGTCGGCCGCGAGTTCGAGAATCTCACCGATGGCCTCATCGAGGTACTGATAGTACCGTTCTATGACAACGCCGAGGGTCTCTGCCTGCACGAGCATCTCCTCGCGCGCCTTATCCGTCAGCGTCGCACCACTCAGCACGCGCTCCGGCTCCATGTAGTGCCAGAATCGCTGCGACACCCCATCCAATCCGAGCAGATGGACCATGAGCGTCTCAACACCGGGGTCGGCGGCGATCCGACGCGCGATCGACACGTGCGACGCGTCGCCGGCGTACGAATTGGCGAGCGTGATGTAGTTCTGCCCGATCAGAGCCTCGTAGGGATTCCGTGTGTCGAGATCGATGAAGCGACCAAGGTCAAGCCGCCGCACGGTGGACGGGTCCTGATACATCCGATCGAGCGCGACCTGCTGGCTCTCCGGAAGTATCCTCCCCGAGATATCACCGTTGTGGAACTGGTCGAGAATGACGCGGCTGTGCGGGCCCGCCATGACCCCGTCGACCTCTTCGACCGGCCACGCGCCCGGCCACCCGACGACGCCAACCGCGCGCCCTGCGTTCGAGAGCAGCGTCCAGATCGTGTCGACGGTCCGGTGTTTCGGCGTCAGCGGCGCCGGAACGACCTCGCCGCGCTGCGAGATGCGTGTCCCACCGATACCCTGGTTCTCGGGACGCATGCCGGTCACAAGACTGGTCCAGGGAATCTCCATCTCGATGCCGCGCTCCATGCTGGCAAATCGGCCGACAGCGCCCTCGTCCATCAACGCGGTGAGGTAAGGAAGCTCGCCCGTGGCGGCGAACCGCTCGATCAACTCCGGCTCGAGCCCCTCGATGCCGATGACGACGAGAGAGATGGATCCCTCGCCCGGCGCCACGGCGTCCTGCGTTGTCCCGGCGTCTCGCTTCGACATGAAGACGGTGAGAGCGACCGCGACGATGACTATGATAAGCAGAATGAGTATCCGGTCTCGCTTCATCGTTCTCCCCTACTGGATATACCCGAGTGAACGGAGCCGCTCGAGCACCTCGTCATCGACGGGTGACTCGATCGGCTCAGCGTCGGCGCGCCCCGTGCGTCCGTAACTCTCGATCGCTGCAATCGGATTGGCGCGGGCGAACTCCGCGGTGAAGATCTCGGTGAGCGCCCTGCCGGGCATGTCGTCCGCGACCGGCGCTCCGGTCATCGCGAGGATCGTCGGCGCAACGTCGTAGACCGAGGCGGCCTCGATCGTGACTCCCCGCTTCACACCGGGACCGCTGATGATCAGCACTCCGTTCAGACCGTGCTGGTCCTCACCGTACCAGGGCGGACGCTCGCCCCAGCTTCCCGGGCCGCGAAATCCGTGGTCCGAGCAAACGACGACGGTCGCGTTCGCGGGAAGCAGCTCGAGTAGCTTCCCGACCTCCTCGTCGGTGTAGCGGTAGTATTCGTCGATGAGCCCGCCGAGTTCCTCGGCCTGATCGGCCAGAGCCGCGGTCCCCGGTTTCGCCGGGTCGACCGGCGGACGTGTGTTCTCGTACGCGTGGATCCAGAACCGGTGGCAGACCTCGTCAACACCTCTTGTATAGACACAGGCGACATCCGGGACATCATCAGAGAGCAGGAACCGGGCCACCGCATACGTGCTCTCGTCTCCCGAGAGCGCCCGCCGTAGACCGTCCTCATAGTGCTCGGTGAGAACCGAGAGACCGTCCACGCCGTCACGGGCGAACCGGCCGAGCTGCTCAAGCGTCAGTGCCTGTTCGTTCGTCACATACGGCGCGATGACGTCGTCCATGCCGTCCGGCCACGAGACATGCCTGCCGCCCTCCGACTGACGGAAGCGGTCATGGTACTGCACGTGCTGAGAGACCATGTAGCCATTGACGGGCCACGGCGGCCATGTGACAAGCCATCCGATCACACCAACGGTCTTGCCGCGGTTCCCGAGGATGTCCCAGAACGCCTGGGCCTTCCACATATTGCTCGAGTAGTGTGCATACGAGTCGCGACCGTGCGGGCTGCCGCTGATGACGAATCCACCCACGCCGTGCTCGTCGGGATCAAGACCGGTGGCGATCGTCGTCCAGATGACCGGCGATTTCCGCCTCGGGTCGAGCGATGCGAGCCTGCCCGCAGCCCCGCGCTCGATGAGGCCGGAGAGATTCGGAAGATCACCCGCCTCGAGAAGCGGTTCTATGATGCTCCACTCCGCGCCGTCTATCCCGATGACCACGACCGGACCGTCCACCCCCGGCGGCGGGGCCGGCTCTCCGCACGCGCCGAGAACGACGCCAAGCGCGGCCAGGGCTATGATCGTTCGAAGCTTCATGTGCTCTCCGTGTTGAGCCGCGCCGAGCGTCGACGCGAAACGTCTCAGCCCCGCAGCCGGCGTTGCCGGTCTCTTGTCTGCCTGGCTATTCGATATACCCGAGCGAGCGAAGACGCTCGCGCACTTCGTCATCGACCGGCGACTCGATCGGCTCCGCACCGTCCTCGGTGACGCCTTCCTCATATGACGGGATCGTCGTGACCGGATACCGCGCAAGGAACTCCGGATCGATCGCCTCGACCAGAACCCGGCCGTCCATGTCATCCGCGACCGGAAGGCCCAGCAACGTCAGCAGCGTCGGTGTGACGTCGAGCACGCTCGGCGAGTCCAGCTGCGTTCCCGGGACGATGTCCCGACCCCACAGCGCGATGACGCCGGTCGGATCGTGCATTGCGATACCCCAGTGGTAGACGCCGTCACTGTACTTGGGACCGGAATGTCCGTGATCGGATGTCAGAACGACCGTCGTGCGATCGTCCGCGAGCGCGATGAACTCACCGACGACCTCGTCCATGTATGCGTAGTACCTCTCCACGACCTCGGTGAGGTACTCGGTTCCCGGCTCCGTGCCCTCGGGCCACGACTCCGGGAAAGCGTCGATCCAGAACTGATGGCTCGGCCCATCGACTCCGCGAAGATAGAGCGCGAAGAAACTCGTCGGGCGTTCCTTGAACAGCCGAAGCGCAACGCGCCGCGCGGTCTCGTCGGTCGCGATCGCGGTCTGGAGCGAACGCAGTCGCCCTCGCTCGGCGTCCGTGTCGCCAGGATCGTCCGTCAGAAACACGCGGAGCCTCTCATCGGAGATGTCGTCGGCGGACAGCCGCACATCCGCAAGTTCGCCCGCCAGCTCCTCGGGCCACGTGTATTGGCTTCCCCCGGAGTCCACTCCGGGCCGCCAGCCGTAGTTGAAGTATGAGGAGACGAGATAGCCATTGACCTCCTCGGCCGGCCAGGTCGCGAGCCATCCAATGACGCCGACGCTGAGACCGCGCTCTCCAAGGATGTTCCACAGCGCCTTCACGCGTCGCACATTCGATGTCAGCGGAGCCGGCTCGGCGCTCCCGCGGAGCTTCGCGAACCCGGTGATGCCGTGCTTCTCAGGCGTCTTGCCCGTCGCGATCGACGTCCAGATCACGGGCGACTCCAGAATATCGAGTGAACGGACCTCTCCCCACGCGCCCTCGCTGAGGACGCGCGCGAAATTCGGGAGCCTCCCGGCCTCGAGCATCGGCCCCATGACGTCCCACTCGAGACCGTCGACTCCGATGATCATCACCTTCCGCTCCGACGGCCTCATCTCGCCCGGGCCGCACGACGCGAGCAGCACCGCCGCCGCGATGAGCGCGACGAGAAGCGACGGCCCTGCCACGCGGCGGCGCGCTCCAGCTCGATCCGTGCTCCGCATCATCATGTCATCACTCCTGGCCCTGCGCGCGCTCGTAGGTCGGGATCGACCGCACGGGATGCGCGCGAAGGAATTCGTCATCGAAGGCGTCGCGCATGACGGCGCCGTCCATATCGTCGCCGACGGGCAGACCGAACAGCGCGAGGATCGTCGGCGTGATGTCCTTGACGCTGTGCTCCGCGATCGTCACACCGCTCCTGACACCGTCCCCGGTCAGAACGAAGACGCCGATAGGACCGTGATCGTTGATGCCTCCGCGGCGACGGCCGGGACGCGGTCCCTCGAACCCGTGGTCCGAGCAGAGCATGATCGTTGCGTCGTCGCCGAACTGCTCGATCAGCTCACCGACCAGCGCATCGGCGTGCTCGTAGTAGCGCTCCATCGTCTCGCCGAAGACGCGGATCTCGGTCTCCGGCACGGCGATCTGCACCTCCTCCGGGAAGCTCGCCGGCCAGAAGCGGTGGCTCATCGAGTCGGTCCCACGGAGATAGACAACGCTGACATCGGTCCGGCGCCGCTGCATCAGATACCTCGCCACGGCCATGAACGTCGCGTCGCCGGCGTAGTGGTCCTTGAGCTGACTGATGTGACCCTCGAGTTCGCCGATCGCGCGCATCTCGGTGAACATGCGATCGACGTCCAGATGCTGCGCCTCCTGGCCGGTCATCGCGTTGTCGAGGTCATAGAGGTGCTCGACCTCCTCATCCGGAATGCTCTCGCTCAGCACTCGGAGCGGCGTAACCTCTTCGGCGAGCTCCTCGGGAAACGTCAGGCCGTCGGTGCGCCGGCCCTCGCTCGGGCGGTAGCGGAAGTAGTCAGTGACCATCGTGCCGTTGACGACCTCAGCCGGCCAGCTGACGAGCCAGCCGATGACGGTCACGGTGAAGCCGTGCTCCCCGAGGATGTCCCAGAACATTCTGGCCGTCCTCACATTGCTCGTCAGGAGCTGCTTCGATGTGGGATCAACGTAGTCGGTGATGCCGTGCTTCTCGGGGAGTTTGCCCGTGCCGATGGTCGTCCAGATGACGGGCGACTTCTGCTTCGGTTCGAGCGAGCGGAGTTTGCACGAGACGCCGGACTCCATCAGCGCGGCGATGTTCGGCATCCGGCCCTGCTCGATGAGCGGTTCGACGACCGACCACTCCGCACCGTCGAGGCCGATCAAGAGAAACCGTCGGTTGACGGTCCCATCACCGGACCCACAGCCGGCGGCGACGAGCGCCGCGGCCAGCGCGACGAGCACGATCAGCCTTCCTGTTCTCATCAGAGGTCCCTCCCCTCTACTGGATGTATCCGAGGGAACGGAGCCTCTCGCGGATCGCGTCGTCGACCTCTTCGGTCTCGGGCGCATCACCGGAGGCGGCGGGCTCACGCTCGTAGGTATCCACGTAGGTAACGGGGTTCGCTGCCTCGAAATCGTCATCGAGGATCTCGGTCAGTACGAACCCATCCATGTCGCGCGCGACCGGTTCCCCGAGCAGCGCGAGGACGGTCGGCGCTATATCGAACACGCTCCCTTCGAGCGTCTCGTTCGAACGTTCGATTCCGGGACCGGCCGCGATCAGCACGCCGGTCTGCCGGTGCATCCAGATACCGAGCAGCAGTCCGCGAGGAGACCGATACGGTCCGCGGAATCCGTGGTCGGAGCATATGATGACGGTCGAGTCCTCGTCCATGTAATCAAGGAGTTCGCCGACGACCGTGTCGAAGTACTCGTAGTATCTTGGGATGAGCTGGCTGTACGTTCTGATCATCTCATTGGACATGGGCATGTCGACCGACGTGGTGTCCCACTGCCCCCAGTACCGGTGGCAGGTGATGTCGAGCCCCTGGAAGTAGACAGCGAAGAAGTCCGGCTGCTCGCGCGTGTCCAGCATGTGGTTCGCGACCTGAAGGATGGTCTTGTCCATGGCGTGAATGCCGCGGATCGACTCACGGCCGTCGCTGACGGTGTGGTCGCTGGTCGTTCTCCACGAGTCGCCGATGAGGAACGGTGCGATCTCGTCATCGGGCAACGTCGTGACGGGCTGGCAGAGCGGCGCCAGCTCTTCGGCCAGTTCCGGTGGCGTCGTCACCTCGGGGATATCCGGGTAGCCGTCCTCCGCCGTGAACGTGATGCGCTCGGTGATGAGGAATCCGTTGACGGGATACGTGGGCCACGAGAGCCACCAGTTGATGACGCCGACACTGCGTCCGGCATCGCCAAGCATCTGCCAGATGGCCAGCGCCTTCCACCCGCGCGAGTTGTAGAGCGCCTGCTCGCCCGTCCTCTCCTTCAGAAAGTCGCTGATGCCGTGCTTGTGCTGGGTCTTGCCGGTCGCGATACAGGTCCAGATGATCGGAGACTTCATTTCAGGACCGATCGACCTCAGATTGACCCGAACGCCGCGGTCGATGAGCGACTGGATGTTCGGGAGCTTCCCGTCCTCGAGAAGCGGGTCGACGATCTGCCAGTCCATGCCGTCGATGCCGATAAGGACGACCTTGTGGTCGGCGGCGCCGCCCCCGCACCCGCCGAGACCGGCGAGCAGCGCAAGCGCAAGAAACGTCGCGACGAGCGACGAGCGGATGATCATCGTACGATTGCCCATCCCGTTGTTCATCTGTCCCTCACCACCTCCGTGCTACTGCCGCGCCTCGCCCTCGAGAACGACCCGCGAGAAGTCGGCAATGCGCATGAACAGCGAGCGGACCTCCGAAAGCAGACCGAGCCTGACCGCGCGCAGCTTCTCGTCATCAACCATCACCATCACGGCGTCGAAGAACTCGTCGATTGGACGCCGGAGACCGAGCAGGCTCCGCACGGCGCCGTCGAGATCGTCCGACTCGAGGGCGGCTTCGACGCTCGCCTTCACGTCGGCGCGCGCCTTCTCGAGCGCGACCGAGGCCGGTTCGACCAGGGACGACGCGTCGACCGTCACGGCCGGGGCGCCCTTGAGGATGTTCATGACGCGTCGCGAACCGACGACGAGACCGGTGAAGTCGTCCGCCTCACGGAAGTGCGAGAGCGCAACGATGCGCTTCCGCGCTCCGGGGAGATCGTCCGACGACGCCTGGAGGACCGCATCCACGAGATCGTAGGCGTAGCCCTCATCGGTGAAGACGTTGCGCGCGCGCTGGCGCACGAAGTCGAGGACACCGTCTAGCGTCGTCGCCTTCGCGTCACCGGTGAGCCCGAACCCGTCCGCGGCCGCCTCGGCGAGCCCCCGGATCGACACGTTCAGGTTCCGCTCCAGAAGGATACGGATGAGGCCGATGGCCTGACGCCTGAGCGCGTAGGGATCCTGCGAACCCGAAGGGATGAGCCCGGCGGAGAAACAGCCCACGATGGAATCGAGCCTGTCCGCAATACTCAAGATGGCACCGGCGACCGAGGATGGCAAGGCGTCGCCTGCGAACCGGGGCATGTAGTGTTCATGGATGGCCGCGGCCACGGGGGCCGCCTCCCCCGATGCGAGCGCGTACTCGCGCCCCATGACTCCCTGGAGCTCTGTGAATTCCTTCCCGTCCTTCACCATCTCGGTAACGAGATCGGCTTTGGCGAGCCTCGCCGCGCGAACCGCCGTCTCCGTCTCGGATGACGAAATCCGGTCACCTATCGTTCGCGCAAGCCTCTCAAGACGCTCCGTCTTCTCATAGAGCGAACCGAGCCCCTCCAGCCAGACGACGTTCCTGAGGCTGTCGACCTTGTCCTCGAGCTTCGCACGTGTGTCCTCGTGCCAATAGAATGCCGCGTCGTCGAGCCGCGAGACGAGAACTCGCTCGTTGCCTTGCCGCACGGCGTCGTGACTCTCGGCCGGGACGTTCGCGACGCAGAGGAAGTTCGGCAACAGCCCCCCCTTATCGTCCTCGACTGCGAAGTACCGCTGGTGGCTCTTCATCGCAACGACGATAACGTCGCGCGGAAGTTCGAGAAACCGCTCAGCGAAGCGTCCGGCGAACACGGTCGGATACTCGACGAGATTGGTGACCTCATCGAGGAGGAATTCGTTCACGACAAGCCGTCCCCCACACTCGCCCGCGACGCGCTGCGTTTCTTCGTAGATGCGCGCGCGTCGAGCCGCGGGGTCGGCGAGCACGTAGTTGTTCTCAAGCACCGCAAGGTAGTCGTCGACGCCCCTGACCCGGTGCGGACCGGGCGACCAGTTGCGGTGTCCGCGCGTCTGGTCACCTGCCTTCACACCCGCGAACTCCATGTCGAGCACGTCGCCGCCCAGAAGCGCGACGAGCCAGCGGACGGGGCGCGCGAATCGCTGTGCGGGTCCCCAGCGCATCGTCTTCGGAAAGCTCAGGGACGCAGCGGCCGCTCCGAGGATCTCCGGCAGCACCTCGGACGACGACCGCCCCTTGTCGACGACGCGCACGTGCACGTACTCGCCCTTGCCGGTGTCGCGAACCTCGAGGTCCTCAACGGCGACGCCCTGTGACTTCGCGAAGCCGAGTCCGGCCTTCGTCGGGACGCCCTCGTCGTCGAACGCGACCTTCGCCGGCGGGCCGACGATCTCGCGTTCGAGGTCCTCCTGCATATCTGCTATGTCCGCCACCGCGACGACCATCCGCCGCGGCGTCATGAACGTTCTGATGTCGCCGTGCTCCAGTCGCGCAGCGCTTAGGCCCTCTGCGACGGCCGCGCGGAGCTGCTCAATGGCCGGCGGGACGTATGACGCCGGGATCTCCTCGGCTCCGATCTCGAAGAGCAGTTCCTTACTCACCGCGCACCTCCTCCGCGAGCAGACGTGCCCGCTGCTCCTCGGGCAGAAGCGGATAACGAAGCTCCCTGCGCTGATTGACGCAGAGTATCGCCGCCTTCCGCGCGAGCTTCCGCACGCGGCCGATGTACCCGGTCCGTTCCGACACGCTGATGGCGCCGCGCGCATCGAGCACGTTGAAGGTGTGCGAGCACTTGAGCACGTAGTCGTACCCGGGCGCCAGAAGCCCGGCGGTGAGAAGCCGATCGGCCTCCCTCTCGAACTTGTCGAAGAGCTCGCGATGAAGCGGAATGTTGGCCTCCTCGAAGTTGAACTTCGAGAACTCGATCTCGTACTGCTTCGTCAGCTCGCCGAACATGACGTCCGGCGCCCACTTCATATCGAAGAAGCTGTCGACGCCCTGGAGGAACGTCGCGATGCGGCCGAGGCCGTAGGTGATCTCCGCCGAGATGGGATCGAGTTCGAGCCCACCGGCCTGCTGGAAGTACGTGAACTGCGTGATCTCCATCCCGTCGATCCACACCTCCCAACCGAGCCCGGCCGCGCCGAGCGTCGGCGATTCCCAATCGTCCTCAACGAGACGGAAGTCGTGCTTCCTCCTGTCGATGCCGAGCGCCCCGAGGCTCTGGAAGTAGAGATCGAGCACGACGTCGGGTGCCGGCTTGAGAAGCACCTGGTACTGGAGGAACTGCTGCATCCGGATCGGGTTCTCGCCGTACCGTCCGTCCTTCGGACGACGCGACGGCTCAACGTATGCGGTCTTCCAGGGCTCCGGTCCGAGGCACCTGAGGAACGTCGCGGGATTGAACGTCCCCGCGCCGACCTCGGAGTTGTACGGCTGCACGATCACGCAACCGTAGTCCGCCCAGAACGCCTGCAATCGCAGAATGATGTCCTGGAACGTGAGCGTCTTCGCTTCAGCCATGATCCTGTCGGTCCCCTTGTCGTGTGTTGTCGCCGTGTCGGCTGCGGTCGATGTGTTCCGCGCCGTCACTCGGACGGCGTGGTCTGCTGTGGATTCGATTCCTCGAGCCTCCGGACCTGCGCCAGGAAGTCGAGCGACTTGAGTCTCATCGAGCGTCCCGCGTGCAGCTCGAAGAAGGATGCGAGCGCGCGGGTGATGTCGTCACGCTCCGCCGGCGTCAGCGAGTGCCCGGCAACGGTCAGCCCGGCCGAGTCACCTGCAACGCCGGCCGCGGCGAGCCCGGTGCCGTCGTCCCCGCCGATCGCCGCCAGCACCGCCGCCTCAGGCCCCACGGGCAGCGGGACGGCGAGTCTTCCACCGGAGGCGCAGCGGATACAGACCAGACCGCCCAGATCCGGACTGAAACCTGCCCATCCGGCGCTCGCGCTCTCGCCGCAGTGCACACAGTGCGACAGCTCCGGCCGATACCCGAGTCTGGATGCGACATCGAGCATGAACCGCCAGAACACGGCGTCGAGGGTCATGACGCGCGCCTCCGACATGGCCTCGAGAGCGCACTCCGTGAGTTCGAAGAGTTCGCTGTCGGGTTCGTGGTCGGGAAGCAACCGTTCGAGCAGTTCGACCACGGCGCCGCCCATCGCCATCCGGACGACGTCGCGTCTGAGTTCGGGGAACTCGCGCTCGATCGACGCCTGCGATACCAGGGAGAGATCGCGCCCCTCCCTCAGGTAGAAGACGACCCCGGAGACCATGAGAGGCTCCAGGGCGGCCCCAAAACGGCTCCCACCCTTCCTCACACCCTTCGCCACGAGCCGGACCTTGCCATGGTCACGAGTGTAGCACACGACGACCTTGCTGGTCTCACCGAGCCGATAGTCCTTCAGCACGATCGCTCTTGATGTAACGAGCGCCATCTCTGCCTGCCGTTCCCGGATCAGCTGAGCGCCGTAAGGAAGACCGACGCCATCCCGAAGTAGACGAGAAGCCCCAGGATGTCGTTGAGCGTCGTGACGAACGGACCCTGCGCAACAGCGGGATCTATGCCCATGCCGCGGAGCGCGAACGGGATCAGCGCCCCCAGTGTCGCTGCGACCAGGATGACCGCCGCGAGCGAAGACCCGACGACTCCCGCAAGCTGCCACGACCCGAGCCAGAACCCGACGATGGCCCACATGGCCGCGCCGAGCACGACCGCGTTCATCAGCGCGATCCGCCATTCCTTGAAGAGTCTCTCCCCCACGTCGTCGCTGAGGCCGCGCTCGGAGTGCATGCTCCGCACGATGATGGTCGATGTCTGGAGTCCGACGTTGCCGCCCATCGCCGTGATGACAGGAACGAAGAACGCCAACGCCAGCACGCGCTCGAGCGAGAGACTGAAGTGCCGCAGCACGAGCGCCGAGCAGAGCCCACCGAACGCCCCGATGACGAGCCACGGTAGACGGATCCGCGAGATCCGCATCGCGGAGTCCTCCCGGATCTCGTCCTCCCGGGTACCGGCCATGAGGCTGATGTCCTCGTCCGCCTCTTCGTGGATGACGTCGATGATGTCGTCGACGGTGATCCGCCCGACGAGCACGCCCGATGGATTCACGACGGGGATAGAGACAAGGTCGTACTTGCTGAAGACGTGGGCGACGTCCTCCCGGTCCATGTCGGTCGAGACCGATACGACGTCGGGCTCCATGATGTCGCCGAGACGCGTGCCCGGCCTGGCGAGTACGAGACTCCGGAGCGGGAAGACGCCCTGGAGGCGTCTGTCGGCGTCCGTCACATAGACGTTGTGGATCTCGTCGACCTCGTCGGCTGCCTTGCGGATGAGCTCGATGGCGTCCGCGACCGTCGCATCGACGTTCAGATAGACGAGCTCGGAGGCCATGATGCCGCCGGCCGATTCGTCCGTGTACTGCAGAAGGTCCTCGACCTGTCGCCGGTCCTCGTCCTCGAGCCGCGAGAGAACCTCGTCACGCCGTTCGCCCTCGAGCATGCCGACGATGTCGGCTGCATCGTCCGACTCCAGCTCCTGGGCGATGTTGGCGATTTCCGGCGATTCAAGCTCGGCGAGGACGTCTTCGAGCGAGTGCTCGTCAAGATGGATGAGAACGTCGGCGCTCGTCTCGGTATCGAGTTCGGCGAGCACAGCCCTCAGCAGCTCACCGTCGAGACGATCGAGGGCCGCGGCGATATCCGCCGGGTGAAGCCCCTGGAGCTTCTCGGCGATGGAGGTCGCGCTCGCCCCGGGATCCAGGACGAGGTTGTCGTCGTCAGAGCGATCAGCCATTCGCGTCGTCCGGGTTGTCGCGGGAGAGAACGCCCGCGGTGACCACGAGCTTCAGTCCTTCATCGATGGGCATTTCGAGCGAGACGACATCCTCCCTCGGGACGATCAGGAAGAACCCGGATGTCGGGTTCGGAGTCGTCGGGAGGAACACGGTCACGACGTCCCGGCCAAGGTCCTTTGTCAGCCTCCCCCCGGTCTCCGACGTGACGAACGCCATGCTCCACATTCCCTTGTGCGGATACTCCACGAGAACGACGCGGCGGAAGGTCGTCGATCGCTCATGGAGAATCGTCGAGAACATCTGCTTCGTCGTCCGGTAGATCCACCGGATGATCGGGATGCGATTGACCATGCCTTCGCCGGCTCCGATCATCCGCCGACCGAAGAAGTTGCCCGCGACAGCGCCCACGATGACGATCAGGGACAGGAGAACGATGAGTCCGATCCCCGGGATCTCTCGACCGTAGTACTTCGCAACGAGCTGACCCAGGATGGCATCGAGCCCAAAGAAGAGCTTCCAGAGGATGAAGACGCTGATCGACGCCGGCAGAATGACGAGGAGCCCCGTGAAGAAGTAGCGCCTCAACACACGCGGGACGCTCTGCCGATCCGGCGCCACTTCCTGCCGATCCGGCACTTCCGTCTGCGGGTCGGGTGCCTCCGCTTGCGAGTCCCGTGTCCGTGTCTCGTCGGTCATCGTCTTCTGATCCTTACCTTGCCGATCCGTGTCGTACTTGCGGAGATGATACGGAGGTCGAGCCCCGAGACGACGACCTCCTCGCCCGGCTCGGGGATGCGGCCGAGCATCTTGAGCAGAAGTCCGGCGACCGTATTGTAGTCGCCCTCGGGCAGCGCTACGCCAAGCACTTCCTCGACGGCACTGATCTCCGCCCGCCCGTCCACCATGAACAGGTCACGGTCGATCGCGCGGATGAGCGTCTCGCGAACGTCGTATTCGTCCTCGATCTCGCCGACGAGCTCCTCGAGAAGATCCTCGAGCGTCACAATGCCGGAGAGACTTCCGTGCTCATCAACAACCACCGCCAGATGCTGTCGCCGCGCCTGAAGCTCACGGAAGAGATCGTCACACGTCTTCGTCTCCGGCACGTGCGGCACCGGCCGCATGAGCTCGGATATCGATTGCTCGCGCGACACGCCAAGCAGATCACGCGAATGGATCATCGACTCGATGTGCTCACGGTCATCGGAAATGACCGGGAGACGCGAGAACCCGAATCGGCGGACAATCTCGACGGCGTCGCCTACGGTCGCGTCCTCACCCAGCCCGACGACGTCGGTCCGCGGCACCATCACCTCGCCAACGAATGTCTCTCCGAACTCGAAGACGCGCGTGATGAGCTTCGTCTCCTCCTCGTCGACCGCGCCCGCCATTTCACCCTCGCTCGTCAGCAGACGCTGCAATTGGTCCTTCGTTAACCGCCTCCGCCACTCGACAACACGGACGCCGAAGAGCCGAAGGAGTACGCGGGCGAGACCGGTCACCAGCCAGATAACGGGCGACAGCAACCAGTAGGAGATGCGGAGCGGATGCACGATACGAAGAACGATGCTGTCACTGTTTCTGCGTCCGACGATCTTCGGGATCACCTCTCCGAAGACGAGAAGCGTCGGCGTCACGATCGCGGTCGAGAGAACCGCGACCGCCCCGGGCGACCAGCCGTCGAGACCCCGGATCAACACCCAGGAGACGATCGACGAGGTCATCACGATGGCGAGGTTCGTGCCGACGAGCGTAGTTCCAAGAAGACGCTCCGGATCCGACGCGAACTTCTCCAGAGCCCTGGCCCCGCTACGACCCTTCTCGAGCCAGTGTTCCAGACGGATCCAGTTCATCGAGACCAGCGCCGTCTCGGCACCGGAGAAGAATGCGGCGAGGACAAACCCCAGTGCGATGAGGAGGCCGACCGTCATCGTCGATCACCCTCCTCTCCGCCCTCGGGCAGGTTCGTCTCATCGAGCCTCACAACGGTCACGCTGGTGATGCGCTGCTCGTCGAGTTTCTCGACCGTGAATTCAAATCCATCGCGATCGAGCTTCTCGCCGACCGACGGAATGCGTCCGAACGCGACCATGAGGTAACCGCCCAGCGTCTCGATACCTTCACTCTCGAATTCAGGGACATCGAGCTCATCGGCCAGCAGGTCGAGCCTGATGGCGCCGTCGGCGACCAGTGTCTTGCTGTCGAGTACACGGAACAGCGGACGCTCTTCGTCGTGCTCGTCACGGATCTCACCGACGATCTCCTCAACAAGATCCTCCAGCGTCACGATGCCCGCCGTGCCGCCGTACTCATCGACAACGATGGCGATGTGGATGCGTCGGTGCTGCAGCTCGCGGAGCAGCTCCCCCGCGCTCTTGCTCTCCGGCGTAAAGGTCGCCTCTCGAAGAAGACCGCTGATCGAATCGCCACCGGCCTGCTCGAAGTCGATCTTCAGGAGGTCCTTCGCGTAGAGCACTCCGACGATGTGGTCTATGTCGTCACGGTAGACCGGCATGCGCGAAAGCCCGTGCTCCCGGAACGTGGCGATGGCCTCGGAGACGGTCACGGTCTCATCGAAGCACTCCATGTCGACGCGAGGCACCATAAGTTCTCGGATGACGGTGTCTCCGAACTCCATGACGCTATCGATCATGTCGCGCTCGTCTTCCTCGAGCGTGCCTTCATGCTCGGAGATGGCGACCATCGTGCGAAGCTCAGCCGCCGTGACGAACGGCGCCTCGCCCTCGTCGAGTCGACCGAGCTTGGAGACTATCCAGTGAACCGAGCAGATGATCGGAGCCATGAGCCGACCGATCGCAACGAGGACCGGCGCCGCTCGATTGGCGAACGCGCGGTTGTGCTGCATCGCATACATCTTCGGAGCCACCTCGCCCACGACGAGAATCACGAACGTCACGACCCCGACCTCGATCGCGATGCTCGCGGCGTCCGACAACCCGATGGCGTGGAGAACTGTGAGCGCTACGACCGCGCCGAGCGAACTCGCAGCGACGTTGACGAGTGTGTTACCGAGAAGAATCGTAATGAGCAGCCGATCCGGCGCCTTCAGAAGCCGTCGGATACGACTCCTCTCGTCCATCTCGCTCACCTCGAGCCGAGAGAGCGAGAAGAGCGCCGTCTCGGAGCCCGAGAAGACCCCGGAGAGATAGAGCAGCACGGAGAATCCGATGGCTGCAGTAATGAAGTAGGTCATTTCACTCCTCGGTACTGCGAAACCCGAACGTCGGGCGACTATCGCCCTGCGGCTGCTCGGACGTGACGGTTCTCGACCCGTCGCATCTCCGTGCGTCGGTTCTCGTTCGGATGATCGTATCCCAGAAGATGAAGCACGCCATGCGCCACGAGCTTCAGGATCTCCCTGTCGACCGTCCGCTTGAAGCGCCGGGACTGGACGGCCGCCCGGTCGACCGAGATGACGACATCGCCGAGCACAAGCTCCTCGCCCTCGTCGCGCGTGTGGCCTCCGTCGCGCATCGCGAACGACAGAACATCCGTCGGCTTGTCGATCCCGCGGTAGTCGCGATTCAGTCCGTGCACGTACTCGTCGTCGGCGAACGTCAGCGTGAGATCCGCCCCCCCCGCGTCGTGCTCCGAGAGCAGCGCCTTGATGAGCGACCGGATGGTCTTGCGGTCGAGCGGGACCGCCTTCTGCTTGTTGATGATCGTCAAAGACATCAGACTACTCCGTCGGACCGGCGCCGGTCCCCTCATCGGGAGCGCCGGGAGTGGTGCCGACCTCGGGGGTCGCTGGATCCGCGTCGCTCCCGGAATCGTCGCTCTTGACCTGGTCGGGATACTTCACCCGCTGGTGGTACATCCCGACGAGGACACGGAAGAACGCCTCACGGATCTTTCGCAAATCGGAGAGTGTCAGCTCCGCATCGTCGAGCTGGTGCGCCTTCCAGCGCTTCTCGATGGCCTCCTCGATCTCGCTCTCGATGCGCTTCGGCGACGCCGAGTCACCGATCGACCGCGTGCGGGCCTCGAGGATATCGGCGAGCATCAGGATAGCCGATTCCTTGCTCTTCGGACGCGGCCCCGGATAGCAGTAATCCGACTCACTCACCTCGTCCGGATCCTCGGCTTCTTTTCTCGCCTGATTGTAGAAGTACTCCATCAGGCTCGACCCGTGATGCTCCCGGATGAAGTCGATGAGCGGTTCGGGAACGTTCTCCTTGCGTGCGAGTTCGACGCCGTCCTTGACGTGTGCCCGGATGACGAGGCTCGAGACCTTCGGCTTGAGGCCCGTGTGCTTGCTGGATTCGGCGTCGAGCCCCTGCTGGTTCTCGATGAAATAGCCGGGGTTCACGAGCTTGCCGATGTCGTGGTAGTACGCGCCCACGCGGGTCAGAAGCCCGTTGGCGCCGATCGCCTCCGCCGCCGCCTCCCCAAGATTGCCGACGACGATACTGTGGTGGTAGGTGCCGGGAGCGGTCATCGCCATCTTGCGGAGCAGCGGCTTGTTCATGTCTCCGAGTTCGAGCAGCGTGACATCGGTCGTCACGCGGAACCCGCGCTCGAACAGAGGAAGCGTCACGATCACGATGCCCATGCTGATAACGGCGTTGAGGCCGCCCCAGCCCATCCGCGAGAGCGTTCCCGTGTCGACCTCGACCATCACGATATCGGCGATGGCAATGGCGACGGCGTATACGCCGACCACGCGGATACCGGCCCAGTAGAAGTCCTCGCGGTGCCGGACGCGCCGCACTGAGTGCGCGGCGACGATGGCCGCGGCGACCGAGACGAACGTGAACGGCATCCCGAAGCCCGTGTAGATCGATGCGACGAGGACGACGATGAGCGTTGAGAAGACGGCTGTCTCAAAATCGAACAGCAGAGAACCCAGCATCGCCAGCAGCGCGATCGGGACGAGATACGGCGACGCGTCCGGGACTCGAACGATGATCGCGGCCGCGCCCATCACCATCGTCAGCAGCACGGAAAAGAGCATCGTGTAGCGAAGCTCCGTGAGGAGACGCCGCTTGCGGACCGAGACATAGAGCGTGAACACGAACACGAGCAACGCCGCCTGGAGCATCCGGCCGAGCTGCGGGAAGAACCGTGTGATACCGGCGACATCCATGAGCATGTCCTGCCGCCGCCGCTCCATCGACCGGAGAATCGTCACGTGGTCCTCGGTCACACGCTCGCCGCGCTCGATAACGATCTCATCCTGCTTGAAGTCTCGCCCCGCGAATTCCGAAACGTTTTCGCGCGCCACACGCTGCCGACGCGCTGTCTCGTCGGAGTCGTACACGATGTTGCCCTGGAGGAACTGCGAGAGGATCTCTTTGACGGCGATGGTCCGTTCGGGATCGTTGAATGTCCGACCCGCTTCGCGCTGAACCGTCTCGACCAGAAGGCGTTCGGGGAGGAAGGCCGCCACCCGGACGATGCTCTCCTCCTCGCCCCTGAGCAGAGTCACGGTCGCGTCGGTCGCCATCTCCGGGGTCCCACGTTCGCGAAGGATGCCCGCCTCATAGAGGATGAACAGGATCTCTCTCGCGCGCTCCTCTACGGCGTCGGCCCGCCCCTCGTTGAGAAGGATCCCGCGCGTCGACTCGCTCAGAACGACGCCGAGTTGCCCGAGCATGTCGAGCCTCTGCTGACGCGGCTCCGTTCCGGCGCGGATTTCATAGACGCGCGTCAGAAAGTCACCGAAGCTCGTGCGGCTGACGGTCTGCACTCCGTCGTGGAGCCGAAATACGGGGACGACCTGTTCGGCCGCCGCCGTGCGCTCCTGCTCGAGCGCGTCCTCGGACTTGAGCACGTCGAAATCGTACGGCGCGACGATCTCCTCGCGAGCGACCTGACCGACCTGGAGTTCCACTCCGGTCTCGGGCAGAGCGCGCGGGAAGAGAAGCTCGAGCACGATGATGAAGGCCACCGACAGGAGAATACCGTAGAGCACGTCCCTTCGCTGCCACGGACGAGCGGGGCGTGTCGTGTTGGTCTCAGCGACGTGCTTCACGCGACCGGCGCGCCGCCGCGTCTCCGTCCGCTTGCCGAACAGACGTCGCATCACTGATCACCTCCGTCACGCGCATCAAGTCCGGACCCACTCGCGCCTCCGCGCCCGTTCCGATCCGCCGCCTTGACCTTCGCGTAGCGGTCGAACGCCTTCACGATCTCGCGTACGAGCCTGTGACGGACTACGTCGCTCTCGGTCAGATACGAGAAGGCGATGCCATCGATCCCCATGAGAATGTCCTGGATGCGCACGAGACCGGACATCTCACGGTTCGCCAGGTCGATCTGCGTAATATCGCCCGTGATGACGGCGCGCGAGTTGAAGCCGAGCCTGGTCAGGAACATCTGCATCTGCGGCATCGTGCTGTTCTGCGCCTCGTCGAGAATGACGAATGCGTCGTTCAGCGTTCTGCCGCGCATGTACGCAAGCGGGATAACCTCGATCGTCCCGTTGTCGATCAGATACTTCACCCGCTCGGGGTCCATCATGTCGCGGAGCGCGTCGTAGAGCGGCCGCAGGTACGGCGCGATCTTGTCCTGATAGTCACCAGGCAGATACCCGAGACTCTCGCCCGCCTCGACGGCCGGCCGCACCAGCGCGATGCGCTCGACCTCCTTCTGGCGGAGCGCGGAGACCGCCATCGCCACCGCAAGGTAGGTCTTGCCCGTTCCCGCCGGGCCGATCGCGGCGACAATGTCGTTCTTGAGCATGGCCTCCACGTAGCTCTTCTGGCCAACGGTCCGCGGCTGCACCGGCTTCTTCAGACCGGTCAAGGGCTTCTCGGCATCGTAGAACCGGGAAAGTTCCTCGGCGCGATCGGATCCCACCATCCCCATCGCATACTCGACATCCGCGCGACGGACCGTCCGCCCCCGGCGCACGAGCTTTGCCATCTCGGTGAGGATGATCTCGATCTGCTCGACCTCCTTCTTCTCGCCCTCGATGAGGATCTCTCCGCCACGAGCGGTCACCCTCGCGTCGAACGAGTCCTGCAGCAGACGCAGGTTGGTGTCGTGCTGACCGTACAGATGCACCGAGTCGATGTCCGCAACCGATACCTTGCGCTTCACATTGTCCTCACGGAAAGAAAACTGGCTCCCGGTCCCGGCGTGCCGGGAACCAGGAGCCAGTTTCTGTCGCTATAGCCTGGCAGCCGGGCGGCCCTCCTGCCGAGGTCGCCTCACCACACACTGACACCCGATCGATTAGCGGAGGCGGAGCCAACCGGCTTTGACCCTTCGTCTAGCGCGGGATCATCAGGACCATCCCCGGCTGGATCATGTCGGGGTTCTTGATCTGGTCCTTGTTCGCCTCGTAGATGACGTCCCACTTCCTGGAGTCACCATAGATCTCCCAGTAACCGGCGATACGCCAGAGGCTCTCACCCCTGCCGACCGTGTAGCTGTGCGGCCAGTCACGCGGAATCGTCAGCTCCCAGTCCGGGTAGATCAGGTTCGGATCCTGGATCAGCGCGCGGTTCGCGCGGTAGATGCGCTTCCACTTGAGCGGATCGGCGTAGATCTCGTCCATCTCGGCGATCTTGTAGAGGAAGTCGCCCTTCTGAACCACGTACACACGCGGCAGTCCCTCGTACCATGCGATCTCGCCTTCGAGCGCCTCGACCTCGCCGCGGAGCCCTATGAGTTCGGGCTGCAGACGGGCCATCTCCGTCTCGAGATCACCGATCGCGCGCTTCTCGGCCGTGACATCGTCAAGAGCCGCGGCAGCGCTGTCCTGCATGTTCTCGTACTCACCCAGCAGATCGGCGCAGTACACCTCCCGCTGGTCCTTTGAGAGCTTCTGGTACTCCTCTTCTGTATAGAAGTCGCCACTGCTCGGATCGGCGGTCCGCTGAATGCCGGAACCGCAACCGGTCACGAGCGCGAGAGCGACCAGGAGAACCAGTACCACTGTTATCCTTCGCAGCATTGGTCGTATCCCTTTCGTTCGCTCGCGGCGACTAGCGTCCGCTGCCCTTCTTCAGTTCGTTCAGCCTTGCCTCCAACGAGACAGGCAGAGCCTCCAGTTCCGAGATCTCACTTCTTGCTGCCGCAACGTTCGCCTCGAGGTCGGCGCGCTCAGCGCGGACGCCCTCCAGCTCGGCGGTGGCGGCATCAAACTCGTCCTGCGCCGCCTGCACTTCCGTCACGTACACGCCCTCACACGGAGGCTTCGGGCCACAGCCCAGAAGCATCGCGCCGAGAACGAGGAGCAGCGTGGCGAGAGTGAGTACCCCCCCGGTCTTCCTTGCCATCGCGTGGCACCCCCTTCCAACATACAACGACACACGCTTTGCTCGCTGTCGCGCGCAAAGCTCTCAAAATACCTACGTTCGCACCACTTAAGCTAACAGAGGCCTTCTGAGCTGTCAAGCCTGATTTAGGGGTCGGAAGAGGCACGGGGAGCTGACAGCGGCGGTGCAACTTACCATGTTGCGGCGATTTACAGAGGCCATGGCAGGCGCCGCGTCGCCGGCCACGGTCCCTCGAGACGGGAGGGGCCGCGTGAGCCCTCTACTGGATGTACCCCAGCGCCTCGAGCATCTCCCTGAGTGCAGGATCCAGCCCGGCATCAGCCCCCTCACCCGGGCAGAACCCCTCTGGAATGGGCGTTTCTGCGAAGACGGGTGCAAACCGGGTTAGGACGTCGGGCACGTCATGAATGATATTCATTCTTTCGTCCGGGTCGCTCTCCAGGTCGTAGACCTCAACCGGAAGTCCGCCGCGCTCGATGACCTTCCACCGCCCGTCGCGAACGGCCCGGTGATCGATCCCTCGGTGCGGGTTTCCGAGGATCACAAGCGGCTCCGCTGGTCTGATGGCCTCATCCCCGGACCTCGTCGTCGCACCGGCACCGCCGCGCGACCATTCCGAGATCAGACCCGCAAGTCCTTCGCGTCCACCGATGCGCGTCGAGACACCGGCCAGCTCAAGGATCGTCGGGGCGACATCCATCGATGAGACCTGGCGTTCCACCCGGGCCTCGCGCGCGATTCCCGGCCCCGCCATGACGAGCGGTACCCGACACACCTCGTCATACGGGTCGACATGCGCGAACCAGTTCTCTGACGGCACGTGTGTCTCCTGCATGTGCTCACCGTGATCGGAGGTCACGATGACGACCGTGCCACTCGAGAACCCGCTACGGTCGAGCGTGTCCAGCAGGATCCCGAGACCGCTGTCGGCGTACCGCACCTCGGAGTCGTACGCGTCCTGCGCCGCCTCGCCCGTCGACATCTCCTCGCCCGCCGACCTCTCCTCGCCCGTCGACTCCCCTTCGCTCGCTGCGAAGCGCTCGCGCTCGCCGAATCCGAACACGCGCCCGGTCTCGTGATTCACATACGGCATGTGCGGATCGAATATGTGAACCCAGAGGAAGAACGGATGCCCCGGCCGTAACCCCGGCCCGGAGCGCCGGCAACGGTCCGCCAGCCACCGTGACGCCGCCGACGCCGTCTCCTCCGCGTTCCGCTCGTGCTCGAACAGCATGCGGGCGTGACGTTCGAGCACACGGCCGCCAACGTGATGGCGGTACCGGTCCGCCCAGCCACGATCGACGAACAGCCGAAAACCTCTGCTCAAATGCGAGATGTGTCCATCGAGATGCTCGACGCTGACGAAGGCCGCCGTGCTGTAGCCGGCTGCGGAGAGAACCTCGGCCAGCGTCAGCACGTCACGCCGGAGCGGCATGGCGTTCCGGATCACCCCGTGTTCCCACGGCGGAACCGCGGTCAGAAGCGACGTGTGACTGGGGTCTGTCACGACCTCGGGAACGATGGCGTTGGTGAAAACCACGCCTCGCCCGGCGAGCCGGTCCAATCGGGGCGTCGTCCCAAGACCGTCGGCGCGAGGGCCGAGACGCGAAACGTACCCTGAGTACCCGGTTCGGTCGGCGCGCACAGTGTCGAGCGTAACGAGCAGAACGTTCGGTCTGGCGATACTCGAGCTCCGGGAGTTGATGGCATCGTCGGGCGCCGGCCCGCTCGGACTCCCATAGGGAAGCGCCATAGCCGCGACGGCCAGACCGGCGGCGAGCAGCGCAGTCGCGGCAAGCGCCGCCGGCAGCGCCCGCACTCCGCGCGCAACGGAGAGAGCTCGCCGGACGACCACGAGCGCAGTGACGGCCACCACGACCATCGCGACGTGACCGATCGCATTCCCAAGCGTCCCGAAGAACCGTCCCCCGAGCGCCGAGCCCCAGAAGATCACGATGAAGAGAGGAATACAGAGCGCAGCCGACAACCGCGCGGCGCGCCCCGCGGATCGAACAAAGATCCCGAGCACGAGCATCAGAACCACACCGATGAGAAAGCCGGCGACCGCATACACGGCCGCCGGCACAAGCAGAAACGAGAACAACGAACTGATGGTATTGAAGTAGTAGCAGTGTCTCAGCGCAACAATGAGGCTCTCGACCACACCTGTCACGGCCCCGACACCAACCCAGGCAGTCACCACGACGCGGGTAGTCGCCGGGGCGACAGACCCGACGCCGGGGCTCGCGCTGCCGCCCCGACGAGACGATGACGTGACGCTACTTCTTCTCCTCGACAAAGCTGATCCCGATCTCCTTCATCACCTCGGGCTCGGGCTCGGACGGCGATCCGTCCATGAGTGATATGCCCTTGTAGGTCTTCGGGAACGCGATGACGTCGCGGATCGAATCCTCGCCCGTGAGCATCATGACGATACGATCAAGCCCGGGCGCGATCCCACCGTGCGGCGGCGCGCCGTAGTCGAACGCCTTAAGAAGGAACCCGAATCGGCTCTCCGCGTCCTCGCCCGACATGCCCACGACAGCCATCACGCGCTCCTGAATGTCGCGGCGATGGATCCTGATGGAACCCGACGCCATCTCAACGCCGTTGAGCACGAGGTCGTAGAGCTGGCCGAGCACCCTGCCCGGGTCGCTCTCAAGGTACTGCATATCCTCATCGCGAGGCATCGTGAACATGTGATGCTCCGCCTCCCACGAACCAGCATCCTCGTTCCAGGCGAACATCGGGAAGTCGGTCACCCAGAGGAAGTTCAGTTTGTCCTCGGGGATGAGACCGAGCTCGGCGCCGACGGAGAGCCGCAGCCTGCCGAGCACGCCGTGAACAACCTTCGTCCGGTCCGCGCAGAAGAGCAGGATATCACCGTCGCCGGCCTTCGCGGCATCCATGATGGCGGTCGCCTCGTTCGGCGAGAGGAACTTGCTGATGCCGCCTGTGAGCGAGTCGCGTTCGACCTTGGCCCACGCCAGACCCTTCGCGCCCCACGTCTTCACGAGCTCTTCGTGGTTGTCGATGTCCTTCCGCGACCAGCTCGCGCAGCCGGGCGCGCACAGGCACTTGACGGAGCCACCGGCCTCGACCGCGCCGCGGAAGACCTTGAACTCGCTCTCCGCCACGATCGGCGAGACATCGGCGATCTCCATCCCGAACCGCGTGTCCGGCTTGTCCGAACCGAACCGCGCCATCGCCTCGGAGTACGGGAGACGCGGGAAGGGGGTCTCGATATCAACTCCGTTGACGGCCTTCCAGATGGCGACCATCAGTCCCTCCGCCATCGTGAAGATCTCGTCCTGCGTCACGAAGCTCATCTCGGTGTCGATCTGCGTGTGCTCGGGCTGCCGGTCGGCTCGCAGGTCCTCGTCGCGCAGACAGCGCGCGATCTGGAAGTAGCGATCGCATCCGCTGACCATCAGGATCTGCTTGTAGAGCTGCGGCGACTGCGGGAGCGCGTAGACCTTGCCCTTATGGACCCTCGACGGAACGATGTAGTCGCGCGCGCCCTCGGGCGTCTTCTTCGCGAGCATCGGCGTCTCAATATCGAGGAACCCGAGGCCCGTCAGATAGTTGCGCGCCGCCATCGCCGCCGTGTGACGCGCCAGCAGCCGCTGCTGCATGTGCGGTCGGCGAAGATCTAGATAGCGGTACTCGAGCCGGAGTTCATCGCTAGCCTTGATCGGCTCCTCGAGCACGAACGGCGGTGTCTGGCAGTCGTTGAGAACGCGCATGCTCTTGACGGTGACCTCGACCTCGCCGGTCGGCATCTCTCTGTTGACGGTGCCTTCCGGGCGCGTGCCGGCCTCGCCCTCGACCGCGATCACGTACTCCGCCCCCAACTCCCCCGCCGCGTCAGAGAGCGCTCTGTCGATCTCCGGATGAAAGACGATCTGCGTCGTTCCGTAGCGATCGCGAAGGTCGACGAACAGAAGTCCTCCGAGGTCCCGCCGTCTGTGCACCCAACCCATCAGCACGACGGACTCGCCGGCGTTGCCGGCCCTGAGTTCGCCGCACGTGTGTGTCCTCTTGCTCGCTCCGAGCGTTTCGAGCTTCATTTGTTGTGTGCTCCTCGTGTTGTGATCATTCCGCCTCAGCCACGCCGCTACGCGGCCATGCGCTGAGCTATCGTCTCGACGACGTTGTCGTGCGTCGCCTCGACCTCCCAGCCCGCGCCGCTCTCGCGGACACGAAGCGGTCCGCCCGACCCGTTGTTGACGACCACGAACCGCGCGCCGAGTTTGCCGGCCTCCTGCATCTGCTTGTTGAGACTACGGCCCTGATAATCCATCTCGACGGCGAACCGCTCGCGCAGCCTCGCCGCCAACTCGACGTTCGATGCGGTCGTATCGCCCTCCCCCGCGACGAGATAGACGTCAGGCGCGGGGGCGTTCTCTCCAAAGGCGCCTTCCTCTTCAAGCGCCATCACCAGGCGCTCGACACCGGAGGAGACGCCGCATGCCGGCGTCGACGCGCCACCGAGCTCCTCGACGAGACCGTCGTATCGGCCGCCGCCGCAGAGCGCGTTCTGCGCGCCAAGCTTGTCGTAGTGGATCTCGAAGATCGTCTTCGTGTAGTAGTCGAGTCCGCGCGCCATCTTCGGATCGAGCACGTACGGCACGCCGATGGCATCGAGATGCGTCCGCACGGCCGCGAAGTGCTCGCGACACTCATCGCAGAGCGCGTCGAGTATGGACGGCGCACCGTCGAGGAGCTCCTGGCAGTGCGGGTTCTTGCAGTCGAACATCCGGCGCGGGTTGCGCTCGTATCGAACCTGACAGTCGTCACAGAACTCGCCCAGCTTCGGAGCAAGTTTCTTGCGAAGCAGCTCGTTGTAGTCGGGCGTGCAGATCGGGCACCCGGCGCTGTTGATCCGCGCGCCGGTGTCGCGAATGCCGAGACTCGCAAAGAAGCTGACCGAGAAATGGATGATCTCCGCGTCGATCGCCGGACTCGACGATCCGATCGCCTCGAGTCCCCACTGCCAGAACTGGCGGTAGCGACCCGCCTGAGGGCGTTCGTACCGGAACATCGGGCAGAAGTATCTGAGCTTGGTCACGCGCGCGCCACGACCCATCCCGTGCTCCACGAATGCGCGCACGACGCTCGCTGTGCCCTCGGGCCTGAGCGTCAGGCTCCGACCCTTCCGGTCCTCGAACGTGTACATCTCCTTGCTTACGATGTCGGTCGTATCGCCGATACCGCGCGCGAACAGCTCGGTCTCCTCGAAGATGGGCGTGCGGATCTCCTCGTAGCCGAACCGCGCTGCGGTCTCACGGAAGACCGATTCGACGCGCTGCCATTTCCAGCTCTCGCCCGGCAGTACGTCCTGGGTTCCTCTCGGCGCCTTGTACTTCATCTCGATCGTCCTTACTCAATGTGTATGCGCGCTACTCAATGTGCCCGTGCTACTCGATCGTCCCTGCTCGATGTGTGCCCGCGCTACTCGATGTGTGTTCGCTGTTTCGGTTCACCGCCGCGCCACCGGAAGAACTCGGTCGCCAACCGGTTGCCAAGTGTGACACCAACTGCGTCGGCGCACCAATCGTAGAATTCCACCGAGCGGCCGGGCACCGTGAACTGGTAGAGCTCGTCGCAGACCCCGATCATCAGACCGGTCACGATCACGAGCGGGGTGACCCATCTCCGCTTGTCATCCGTGAACGTGCCTCGATAGCCGACCGTCAGGAAGACACCGAGCCCGCCATACTCGATCGAGTGCGCGAGTTTGTCGATCATATTGAACTTGATGATACTGCTCGCGAAGACCGTCATCGACGACAGGCTGAAGATGACGCCCGTCCACAGGACGGCCGGCAACCACGAGAGCAGCATGCGTCTTCGATCGTCGGTCACGTTGCCTCCACTATGCCCCGTACGAATGCAGGCCGCCAAGGATCTTGCTGCCCAGGATCGTGAAGATCGTCATCGCGTAGCCGAGGATCGAGAGCCACGCGGCTCCGCTTCCGCTCCACCCGCGGACGAATCGCGCATGCAGATAGATCGCGTAGACGAACCACACGATGAGAGAGCTGGTCTCCTTCGGATCCCACGACCACGGCGAGCCCCATGCCTTCTGCGCCCAGATGGCGCCGGCGAAGAGCGCGCCGATGGTGAAGAGCGGGAACCCGACTCCGATGGCACGGTAGGTCACCATGTCGAGCGTCCGGCCCTCGGGCATCCCGCGGGAGTCGCGACCCTGCCCGATGAGATACATCACTGAGGCGACGAACGCCACGGTGAACGCGGCCTCCGCGAGCACCGCCAGCGAGACGTGGATCCACAGCCAGTAGCTCTGAAGCGCCGGGATGAGCTGCTGCGTGATCTCAGCGGGGAAGAGCGACGCCATCGCGAGCGCCAGCGCCCCGGGCGTCGAGCCGAAGACGGCGACCAGATCGAGCCCCTTCCGCCGCCAGAGCAGCAGGAACCCGAGCACGATGGCCCACGCGAAGAGCGTCATGTACTCGAAGAGCCCGGTCACCGGCGGGTGCCCGGAAGCAACCGACCGGATAACGAGCGCGACCGTATTCGCGAGGAATCCCCCGAGCGTCAGCGCGAAGGCTGTGCCACGGACCGCCGGACGGCGAACGCCGGCATAGATGCACGCCGCTACCGTGCCGCCAAGATAGCACCAGAGCGCCGCCCAGAAGAACAGCATGTCGGGGTTCTGCTCCATCGATCACCTCACACCGAGGACGGCGGTGTCATCCGCGTCCAGAATACGAGACAGAGCCCGAGAGAGAGCGCGGCGAACCCGAGGAAGAGAACCGGGGTCCCCGGCTGGCGCGTGAACTCGAACCGTGTCAGTCCGCGGTCGAAGTCGGGGATGTAGTCCAGGAAGAAGAGCCGGCAGGGCATCCCCTCCGCCTCGTGTCCCACAACGCCTGCGAATACCCACTGTTCGCCCGCAAGACGGTCGCCATCCCAGACGCGTACGAAAACCGCCGGGTTGTCGTGCCTCGGCGACGCCAGCCCGGCAGTTCTTGTCTCGATATCATATGTGAAGTCCGAAAGGAACTCCAGAACTTCGACCGAGAGGCCCGTGTCGGGCACCGGGACGCGCTCGTGGAGCACCGCCGGCACCTCCAGATGGAGCGGCATGCCGGCATCTTTGCCGTCGGCCGGAGCGCCCCCGTCGGCCGGAGTGCCCCCGCCCCGCGGCGCGGCGGCGCCGAGCCGAGTATCGCTCGAAGGAGGGACGATGACACCGAGCAGCACCTCGCGGACCGAGCGGGCCGCGGGGAGCATCTCGTACTGGTAGACGCCGATCCCGTTATGGACGAGCGGATGGTTCACCTCGATCCGCTGTTCGCGGACCGGAACACCATCCTCCAGAACGGTCACCTCGGAGACGTAGTCCGAGAGTGCGCCGTTGTCGGTATACTCGGTGCGCGCGGCGTCGACGCGGACAGAGAACCCGCCCTCGGGCACGTCCATGACGTCGCCGGCCTCCATGTACCGGGGCGCCGCGTACCGGAACCCGCCGACCGCGGTCCAGACACCACCGAGGGCGATCAGCGCGATCGAGAGATGTGTGATGAGCGAGCCGAACGTTCTGAGGCGACGCTTCGGCGAAGAGACGAGCGTCGCGATCCGCTTGAGAGAACAGACGACGGTGGAAAGCGTGAGGAGTCCCGCGAGCGCAACGAAGTACCAGGTCCGGAAGACATTGCCGAGCCCGGCGTGGAAGATGAACGCGCCGAGCGCGCGACCGAACCGCTCGACGTACGCCTCGGGCGGAAGCTGCTGGCCGATGAGCACCCCGAGAACGGCAAGCGCCGTCATCGCAATGAGCAGCAGGATCGCCGTCCGCATGGATGTCAGCCAGCCTATCATTCGCAACTATCCCGCCCGCTTCTCGGCGAGCTTCCCGCGGAGCCAGTCGCACCACGCGTCCATTCCGTCACCCTTGAGCGCCGAGACCCGCATGATCTCACACTCGGGATTGAGGACACGCACTTCCTTCTCCGCGCGCTCGATGTCGTACGGCAGGTACGGGAGAAGGTCAATCTTGTTGACGACCGCCATCTGCGATTCGTGGAAAATGGCCGGGTACTTCATCGGCTTGTCGTCGCCCTCGGTGGTGGAGAGGAGAACCATCCGGACGTCCTCGCCGAGATCGTAGGTCGCCGGGCAGATGAGGTTGCCGACGTTCTCAATGAACACGAAATCGGCCGACGCAAGATCGAGGTCGCCCAGCACCTCCTGCACCATGTTCGCGCTCAGGTGACAGCCGCCGCCCGTGTTGATCTGAATGCCCCCGGCCCCGTGCGCGCGAACGCGGTCCATGTCGCGCTCGGTCGTCACGTCACCCTCGATAACGAGGATATTGAACTCGGCCGCGAGCCGGTCGAGCGTGCCCTCGAGCAGCGTGGTCTTCCCGGAACCCGGCGAGCTGATGATATTGAGAACGAACACGTCCGCGTCCTTGAAGACGCGGCGGATCTCCGCGGCGGTGCGCTCGTTGTCGCTCTGGATCTTCTTCTCGACGTTGATGTTGGTCACTGCAGTCTCCCGTGGTCTGTTCCCTATGAGCCGGGCTGACCGGCGTCTGGTTCATCGATCTCCAGCTCGCGGATGTCGAGCTCCATGCCGGACTCGATGACGATATCCATGGATTCACACGAGGGGCACCCGAGTGCCATCTCTTCGTACGTGAACGGCTTCCCGCACGCGCGGCATCTGCCGGCGATCGGGATGCTGTTGATGTCGAGTTCCACTCCCTCGAACGGCCCACCCTCGGTGATAATGGCGAACGCGTCCGTCAGGAGGATCGGTTCGATGGTCGCACCCTTGCCGATGTCGAGCCGGATCGTCTTGAGCTTCGCTCCCGGGTGCTCGCGGAGCGTCCGCTCGACGATGTCGAGCATGCTCTGGCATATGGAGAGTTCGTGCATGCGATTCCCTTGCTGGCCGGGGCGTCACGCGGGGTCGAGCGCCCCTCCGGCCCACGCATCTCTCTAGCAGATCCTCGGGAGCTGGACCCCTTCGAGCATCAGGATGGGTCTCAAGCCCCCGACCGATGTCCTCAATCGGACGCCTGGATTTCCGCCGACCTCGCCGATGACAGCCGCGTCCATCCCGAGCGGGTTCGCCCTGAGCGCGGCAAGGATAGCGTCCGTCGATTCCGCCGGCGCGACGACGATGGCCTTGCCCTCATTGGCCATGTAGAGCGGGTCGAACCCGAGAATGTCGCAGACCGAACGCACCTCGCGGCGCATGGGGATATCGTCCTCACGGATGGTGATGCCAACACCCGCTCGCGATGCGATCTCGTTGAGCGTCGTCCCCAGGCCCCCACGCGTCGGGTCGCGCAGCACGTGCACATCGCCGTACGCATCGAGCACGTCACGGACGAGCCCACCAAGACACGCGCAGTCGCTCTGGAGCGGCGTGTCGAGCTTGAGATCCTCGCGCGCGACGAGGATCGCCGTCTCGTGGTCCCCGATGGTCCCGGAGATGATCACGACGTCGCCCTCGGCAGCGCGCGCACCGGAGATGTTCACGCCATTCGGTATGAACCCGATGCCCGCTGTGTTCACGATCATCCCGCCGACGGCGCCGCGCTCGACGACCTTCGTGTCGCCGGCCGCGATCGTAACACCCGCACGCTGTGATGTTGTCGCGATCGAATCGATAACTCGCTCGAGGTCGGCCATCGCCATCCCCTCCTCGAGCACGAGACCGAGCGTGAGATAGAGCGGCGTGGCACCCTTCATCGCGAGGTCGTTGACCGTGCCCGCGACGGCGAGCGTGCCGATGTCGCCGCCCGGGAAGAAGAGCGGCTGAACGACGAACGAGTCGGTCGTGAATGCGAGACGCCCACCCTCGATGGCGTGTCCGCCGAGATCGGCTATCTCCGCGGCATCGTCGAGCGCATCGAGCGCCGGATTGCCGAGCCGTCCGACGATCAGGTCCGCGATGAGCTCGTGCATCAGCGTTCCGCCGCTGCCATGGGCCAGGCGTATCTTCGTCTCGCTCACTCCGCCTCCGTGTGGGATCCCATCCGCGCCGGGGTCCCGGCGCGTCACGCCCAACGCTACCGCTCGTACTTGTAGAACGCCGCACACGACCCCTCGGTCGACACCATGCACGGTCCGACCGGTGACCTCGGCGTGCACGCCACCCCGAAGTGAGGGCAGTCGGGCGGAAGGTTCAGCCCCAACATGATCTCACCACAGATACACCCACGCTCGCCCGCGGGTTCGGGCACGTCGATCGCAAGTCGCTTCGTCGCGTCGAACATCTCGTACTTCTTTGACAACGTCTGCCCCGTCGCCGGGACAATACCTATCCCGCGCCACTCCGCATCGTAGACCGCAAAAACGTCGTCCATCAATCCCTGCGCGGTCGTGTTGCCCCTGGGCGTCACGGCTCGTGAGTACTGGACCGCGACACTCGCGCTCCCGGTCGCCTCGCGGATCGAGACGATCTGCTCGAGCAGCATCACGACACCCGCGAGGATGTCGAGCGGTTCGAACCCCGTCACCACACACGGGATGTTCCGTTCCTTCGCGACAGGCTCGTACGCGTCGGAGCCGATGATGACGCTCACATGCCCGGGACAGATGAACCCATCGAGCGGACGACCGGGCACGGCCGCCAGCATGGCGAGCGCCAGGGGGACGGTCTTGAAGAACGGGAGCACCGTGAAATTCGAGAGTCCCTCGCGCGCGGCCGCGACGATGGTCGCTGCGATGATCGGTGAGGTCGTCTCGAATCCCACACCGAGGAACACCACCATCTTCGTCAGGTTCTTGCGCGCCACCTCGAGTGAGTCCATCGGGCTGTAGACGATACGCACGTCTGCGCCATCGGCGCGGACCGACTCGAGCGAACCGTTCGAACCGGGGACGCGCATCATGTCGCCGAAGGTCACGACGATCACATCGGGCATCGTCGCCGCCGCGATCGAACGGTCGATCTCGATGAGCGGGGTCACACAGACCGGACACCCGGGCCCGGACAGAAGCCGGAGCCCCGGAGGAAGCATCGCGCGCAGACCGAATCGCGAGATGGCGACGGTGTGCGTGCCACAGACCTCCATCAGAGCAATTGGATTCTCGGGTGTGCCGCCGGCGCGTCTGACAAGCGATGTGATCCGCCCGACGAGCGCGTTCGCCGCGGGTTCGGAGCGGAAGGCTGCGAAGTCGATGCCGCCGGTCATGAAGGCTCCGGGTCGCCGCGTTCAGCGTCTTCCTTCTCGAGCGCCTCGGCGAGCTCTCCGAAGAGCTTGAGCGTCTCCTGTGCCTCGGCCTCGTCGAGCTTCTGGATGGCGAACCCGGCATGGACCAGAACATAGTCGCCGGCCTCGGCGTCAGGCAGGAGCGTCAGGTCGGCCTCACGGCTGATGCCATTGAAGTCGACGCGCCCCTTCGTCCCCTCCACATCGAGTATCCTGCCCGGTACTGCCAGACACATGACGCCGCCTCCTGCCCCCTATGGTGCGGGGTTCTATCGGGAACCGCCGCAGTTCGCAGCGGGTGCGCATCGATCCATGCGTATAGACCCTATTCTAGCCCGCGCCGGCGCCGCTCGCCACCCACGACCGCCTGCCCCAGTGAGACGCCCCCGTCGTTGGTCGGAACCTCGCGGTTCAGAAGCACCCGGAACCCGCCTCGCTCGAGCAGTTCGACGAGAGATGCCAGCAGATAGCGGTTCTGGAAGACGCCGCCCGAGAGAGCGACGGTCGACAGCCCCGAGACCTGCGCGATCCAGCGGGCCGCCTCGAGGGAGAAACGGGCGACCGTGTTGTGGAACGCCTCGGCGATGACAGCGCGGTCGGTCCCGGAAGCGACATCGCCCAACACACCCAGAACGGCCGGCCCCGCGTCGATGATGAATCCGCGTTCGCGCCCGTCCTCGTCATGGCCGGGTTCGAGCGAGAAGGGGTAGTACGGACCGCCCGTGACGCTCGCGGTCGACCGGTCGATGAGCGACTCGAGTTCGATCGCCGCCTGCGCCTCGTAGCTGATCTCGGTGCAGACGCCCAGGAGCGCCGAGACCGCGTCGAAGAGCCGGCCGGCGCTCGAGGTATCGATGCAGTTGACCCTCTTCGCGATCTGCTGCGCGACGAGGTTGATCTCACCGGCGTCAACCAGCGGGAAGAGCGTCGTGCCCCACGTCGCCGGGTCGGCCTCCCCCGCCGCATGCAGGTGCGAGAGCGCGACGCGGTACGGATGGCGGACCGCCGCGTCACCGCCGGGAAGCGGCACGTACTTGAGATGGCCTGCGCGTTCGAAATCGCCGCGGTCGGCGACCATGAACTCGCAGCCCCAGATCGTGCCGTCGGTCCCGTACCCGGTCCCGTCGAGCGCAAGCCCGATGACAGGCGCCGTGACACCGTTCTCGCCCATGACCGACGCGATGTGCGCGTGATGGTGCTGAACCCCCACAAGCGGCACGTCGTGTTCGGCGGCGTATCGACGCGCGAATCGCGTCGCGAGATAGTCCGGATGCAGGTCGTGCGCGACCACGCCCGGCGTCAGGCGGAACCAGCGGAGGAACCGCTCGAGCATCTCCTCATAGAAGTCGAGCGTCGCCTGATTCTCCATGTCGCCGATGTGCTGGCTGACGTACGCGCGGTCTCCGTCGAGGAGCGTAAATGCGTTCTTGAGTTCGGTGCCGGCGGCCAGGACCGTCGGGCCATCGGACGCGGCCGCGTCCTCCGGCTCCCGCAGGTCGATCGGGTACGGCGCGTAGCCGCGCGACCGCCGGCTCATCAGCGGCCGACCGACCTCCACGTAGACGATCGAGTCGTCGTTCCGATTGACGATGTCGCGGTCGTGCGTCAGGAACGTGCGGGTGATGCCGCCGAGCCCGTCCAGCGCCGTCTCAACGTCGGCGATGATCGGCTCTCCGGGGACGTTGGCGCTCGTCATCACGAGCACCTCGAGTTCGTCGTCGAAGAGCAGATGATGAAGCGGCGCGTACGGGAGCATCACACCGAGGTAGCTGTTGTTCGGCGCGACGTTCGACGCCAGCGGGCGCGGTGCGTCCTTCCTGCGCCGGAGCAGCACGATCGGGCTCCAGGGGCTCATCAGCGCCTGCTCCTCGATGGGATCGATCTGCACGAGGCGGCGCGCCACGTCAAGCGACCGACACATGATGGCGAACGGTTTCGCAGGACGGTTCTTCTTCTCGCGGAGTGCGCGGACGGTGCTGCCGATCGTAGCGCTCGCCGCGATGTGGAATCCTCCGAGTCCGCGAACGCCGACGATGGCGCCGTGTTTGAGAAG
This sequence comes from uncultured bacterium, assembly GCA_964516845.1. Classification (GTDB taxonomy): domain Bacteria; phylum Joyebacterota; class Joyebacteria; order Joyebacterales; family Joyebacteraceae; genus JAPEKQ01. The sequence continues at coordinate 16,985 of CAZEXP010000013.1, read as the reverse complement.
CCACCGCGCCCGCGCCGCATCATCGGAGGCGGCGACGTCGCCCGGCATCCTCAGATAGCTCCGGCCGAGCACGAGCTCCGACGTCTCCACCGCCGCATCCCGCGGGGTGACCAGTTCGAGCGACGGGCCGCAGACCGGGCACGCGTTCGGCTGCGCGTGGAACCGGCGGTCGAGCGGGTCCTCGTACTCGCGCAGACAGTCCGGACACATCGGGAACAACTTCATCGAGGTCTTCGGGCGGTCGTACGGCGTCTCCTCTATGATAGAGAAGCGCGGCCCGCAGTTGGTGCAATTGATGAACGGATAGTGGTGCCGGCGGTCGCTCTCGTCGAGGAACTCGCCCAGACAGTCGGAGCAGACGGCGACGTCCGGACAGATGAGCGTCATCTCGTCACGATCGGCCTCGCTCGCGCGGATCTCGAACCCGGAGAATCCCTGAACCTCGAGTTCGTCGCGCTCGATGGAATCGATACGCGCAAGCGGGGGCGCCTGCTCGTCGAGCGCCCGCTCGAACGCGCGGAGCTGGTCGAGCGTTCCCTCGCACTCGACGATGACGCCGCGGCTCGAGTTGACGACCCAGCCATCGAGCTCGAGCTCGTGCGCGACCCGGTAGACGAACGGCCGGAACCCCACGCCCTGGACCACGCCGCGCACCGTGAACCGCGCCGCGTGCCGTCCGGGCTCCGAAATCGGGACGTTCCTCTCTGGTGACGATTCGGCCACACATGCCCCCTGCGGGAGTGATGTCGATAGAGCTACCATACTACCCCCCGCCGGAGGGCCGGGCAACCGAACGGGTGGACCCGCCGGAGGTGCGCCACAGTGAACGCGCCCCAGTGACAGCACCGTGCGGGCGCGCGGGGCGGGTGGCGGAGCCCGCGCGACGGGTGTATAATGCCTGCCTGAAGCGCCAAACACGCTAACAGGAGAAGCCGCTTGCAGTTCCCCGAGACACTAACACGCGCCGCAGCGTTTCACACGCATCTCGGCCCGTTCCTTGTCGTGGGCTTGAGGATGGGCCGCATCGTGGTCCGCGAGTTTGGCGACGAGCCGTTCCGAACGAAGATCGACGTCCACACCGGGCGCATACCGCCCTACTCGTGCCTCTCGGACGGCATCCAGGTATCGACACCGTGCACAACGGGCAACGGCGGCATGACCGTGACCGACGAGCGCGCGATGCGCATCGATGCGAGGCAGGACAACCGGCTGCTCTCGGTGACGCTCCGACGCGAGATCTTCGACTGGATCGAGAACGAGTGCTCCGAGACCGACCAGCACGCCTTCTCGCTCGAGATATGGGAGATGCCGGACGAGAAGCTGTTCGAGATCGAGATGACGAACGGCGCGGGTGACGAAGCGAACTCTGACGCGGGAGGCGACCGATGAACGGACGCCGGATGACCACGGGGATGATCACGGGGACCGCGCTCCTGCTCGCACTCGGCGTCGTGCTCCCGATCGTCTTTCATATGATACCGCTCGGCGGGAGGATCTTCTCACCGATGCATATCCCGGCGTTTCTCGCCGGGCTCCTGCTGGGACCGGTCAGCGGTCTCATCGTCGGACTCGGCTCGCCGGTGCTGTCGGGTCTTCTGACCGGACGACCGACGGTCTTCTATATGATACCCATGCTCTTCGAACTCGGAACCTACGGTCTCGTCGCCGGACTCCTGCGGCCGTGGTTCGCCCGGCTCATGCAGCCGGCCGGGACAAGGGGGATCGGGTACGCCCCGACGCTGCTGGCGCTGATCGGCGCGATGGTCGTCGGTCGGGTCGTCTGGTTCGTCGCCGTGGTCTGGCTGGCCCCACTCTTTGGGATCAATTCTCGCTCGACGGCTCTGGCGCTGGGCGCGCTGGGCGCGGGCTGGATCGGCATGGCCATCCACATCACCACGCTCCCCGCGCTCGTCCGCATCATCGAACGTACAAGACAGGGAGAAAAAACCGTGCTATAATGAGCAGGACGGTAGGATCTCACACCAAGGGGGACGCTATGACTTCCCGAGTGATGCAGTTCGCCCTGTCGCTTCTCCCCATCACCCTCCTTATCATCTCACCCTCGGCTGCTCCGGCGAGTGTCATCCACGTTGACCAGGCCGGCGGCGGGGATTGCGAAATCATTCAGGATGGGATTGATGCGGCGGTGTACGGAGACACGGTCCTCGTGGCTCCGGGAACCTACTACGAACACCTCTACATGGGCGCGGCGGCGGATGGCGTAACCCTGCGCGGCGCTCTCGGCCCCGGACAGACGGTCGTCCACAACGAATCCGCATACCCCTACTCCGTACTGTTCTGCGAAGACGTGGGCACTGACACGAGAGTCCAGGGGCTTGCCTTCGACGGCGGCTATTCAGACGTCCACGGCGGTGGCATTCGATGCGATCGCGCACATGTCCGGATCGAGAACATCCTGGTGACGAGCTGCAGCGCTCTGGAGTCTCACGGCGGAGGCATCGGCGGCGTCGGCAGCGACCTGGTCGTCCTCAACTCCACGATCAGGAACAACCGTGCGGGGATCGGCGGAGGCGTCTCGGTCGATGGCGGGACGCTCCACGTGGAGGACAGTCTCCTGCTCGGGAACAGCGCCGATTGGGCCTCGCTCGACCGCATCGGCGGCGGGATCTACGTTGCCTGCGATCACGCTGAGATCATCAACAACCGGATCGAGGGAAACAACGCCGTGGACGGGGGCGGGATCGCGGTCGATGGAAGCAGCGACATCTCGATTACCGGAAACCGCATCATCAACAACTCGGCGACCGACAGGGCGGGGGGGATCTACATCTTCGAGAGCGACTGCGTCGTCTCGAACAACACGATCACGAGCAACTACGCCATCACGACCGGAGGAGGCGCGGTGGACATCGATCTCGCCGAATCCTACTCCCGGCTCGACCCACCCGTGTTCACGGGGAACACGTTCTTCGGCAACACGTCATATGGATGTGACGCCGCCATCCGGGTCCACGACGGCGGCGAGCCCCCGCAGTTCAACGGAAACTACTTCGCCAACGACACCAGCTACGAAGTGCTCGTAGTCACATCACCGGAGCGTCTGACGATCGACTTCACCGGCAACTGGTGGGACACAGAGGATCCTCTCGAGATAGCCGGCAAGATCTACGATTGCGATGACAACGCCGGACTCGCCTGGTGTGTCGATTATTCCGAGTGGTGCGACGAACCGTCGTGCGGCGGACAGGCGACATCGGTCGAGGAACCGCCGGGAACAACGCCGGTCAGCTGGGGACGGCTGAAGAGTCTCTACAGGTAGCGCGGACGCCCTCCACTCGCACGCATATGTTTGCCACGTCCGAAGGGAGGGCTCTTGCGTCCGCGTCTTTCTGTCACGCCGGCGACGTTCACCGTCGCTGCGGTCGTCGCTCTCGCTGCCTTGATGGTCTCAGGCTGTACGGGCGAGTCCACGACCGGCGAGTCCGCACCGTCGGCCGCACTGGTCACTCCCGAACATCTCGGTCCACCCCCGGGCAGCTACGCGATCGATGGCGACGCGCGACCCGTTGTCATCCCGTTCGAGTACTACGGGATGAACCTGATGGTCGAGGCCGAGATGGGCGGCAGGCCGATCAAGATGCTCATCGACAACGGCGTGATGTGGGACGAGCTCTGGTTCTACACGAACACCCTCACCGATTCGCTCGGCATTGAGTACGACCAGGCCATGGAGGTCACGGGCGCCGGCGAGGGTGACGGGATGGACTCGTACACCGCATCCGATGTGTCGATCCGGGTCGGGGACATCGAGTTCACCCACCAGCCCGCCATCATCACACCGGAAGGCCAGAGGATCAGCGACATGTTCCCGGGCATGGCCGGCCAGCTCTGCGGAGCGTTCTTCAAGCACTTCGTGACCGAGTTTGACTTCGACGAACAGAACGTCATCCTGCATGACCCGGCGGGCTACGAGTACGACGGAAGCGGCGTCGCTGTCCCGATGACGCGCGACGAAGTAGGTTCGTACAGCATCCCCGTAACGCTCGGGGTTGAAGGCGGGCAGTTGATCGACGTGGACATCTTCATCGACCTTGGCGGCGTCCACGTGGCGCGGCTGGTCATCGACGAGGAGGCGGGGATCATGCGTCCCGGCTCCGAGCGGGTCCTCCTCGGCTACGGAGCCTCCGGACCGATCCACGGATACAAGGGAGTGCTCGAAAGCCTGACCATCGGCGGCTATGCGCTCGTCGACCCGCCGGTCGTTTTCGCCGAGGCGCCGCAGGGCGGCGACAACACGAACATGACCGTCGGGCTCCCGGCCTTCCGCCGGTTCACGGTCGTGTTCGACTATTTCCGCGAGCTGCTCTACCTCGAGCCGAACGGGCACTTCGACGAGCCGTACGCGGAATAGCCCGCTCTCGTCCGACAGGCCCCCGCTTGCCGGGTCCGCTATTCCGTGCTACGATGTGACGAAATCTCCGTATATTGGCACTGCCAGGATCTGAGGCGCCCGAGCCATCCGGACGGGTGCAGGAAGACGGTCTGCTATGCGAATCCTTCTGATCCACGCTGACAAGTTCAGCTATCACGTCACCGAGAAGACCTCGGCCGTATCAAAGCTCACCGAACTCGACGAGAGCCAGCTCAAGGGAGGCTGCGGCGAATCGCTCGTCGCGTTCATGGCCGTCGAGAAGAGCGACGAGAAGGGCATCGAATCGGTCACGAAGCAGGCGGCGGCCACCATCGCCGACCAGGCCAAACAGCTCTCGGTCAAGACGATCATGCTCTACCCGTACGCGCACCTGTCGAGCGAGCTCTCCTCCCCTCGCGTGGCGACCAAGGTTCTCGCCCGCATCCGCGAGCTCATGGCGGAGGCCGGCGAGTTCGAGATCCTCGAGGCGCCGTTCGGCTTCTACAAGGGATTCGACATCGCGTGCAAGGGTCACCCGCTCTCCGAGCTGTCGAAGACGATCGCGCCGTCGAAGGAAGAGAAGGGCGCGGCGGAGGACGAGCACGCGTCCGAGGCGATCAAGGCCGAGAAGGAGCTCAAGTCCGACTGGCGCATCTACACCCCCGACGGAAACGACATCGAGGCGTGCGACTTCGACCTCTCGGTCAACCACTCGCTCAAGTGCATGTGCGACTATGAATTCGAGGGCTCACGCGCGGTCACCGAGCCGCCGGCCCATATCGAGCTGATGAGGCGTCTCGAACTCGTCGACTACGAGCCCGCGTCCGACAGCGGCAACATGCGGTGGTACCCGCAGGGCCAGCTCATGAAGTGGCTCGCCGAGGAGCACGTCAGCGCGCTCACCACCGAGTACGGCGCGATGCGCGTCGAAACGCCGATCATGTACGACTACCAGCACCCAAATCTGAAGAGCTACCTCAACCGGTTCCCGGCGCGGCAGTACGTCGTCATCTCGGACCAGAAGGAGTTCTTCCTGAGGTTCGCGGCGTGCTTCGGCCAGTACATGATGCAGCACGACATGCAGCTGTCACACCGAATGCTCCCGTGCCGCCTCTTCGAGATCAGCCACTACTCGTTCAGACGCGAGCAGACCGGCGAGCTGGCGGGGCTGAGGCGTCTGCGTACGTTCACGATGCCCGATCTCCACACGCTGACAAGGGACCTCGTCCAGGCGCGTGAGGAGTTCCTCCGGCAGATGGAGCTTTCGACCAGGTGTCTCAATGACTTCGGTCTCGAGTACGAGGTCGCCGTTCGGTTCGTCCGCGACTTCCTCGATGAGGACCCGGAGTTCGGCCGCTCGATCGCGAAGCAGGCGGACAGGCCGATGCTCGTCGAGATCTGGGACCAGCGGTTCTTCTACTTCGTCGCGAAGCTCGAGTTCAACTTCGTCGACGCGCAGGGGAAGGCGTTCTGCCTCTCGACCGTCCAGATCGACGTCGAGAACACCGAGCGGTTCGACATCGACTACGTGGATGAGGACGGTCAGAAGAAGCGACCCGTCCTGATGCACACGTCGGTCTCGGGCGCCATCGACCGCGTCATCTGCGCCATCCTCGAGCAGCAAGCCATGAAGATCGAGAAGAAGGAAGTCCCGATGATCCCGGTCTGGCTCTCACCGACCCAGATCCGGGTCATTCCGGTCGCGGAACGCCACACCGAGTTCTGCGAGGCGCTTCTCGCGAAGCTCCCCTATCGCACGGACTTCGACGACCGCGAGATGAGCGTCGGCAAGAAGATCCGCGACGCCGGGCGCCACTGGATCCCGTTCACCTGTGTCGTCGGTGACAACGAGGTCGAGAGCGGGAAGCTCACCGTCCGCGTCCGCGGCGGCGAGCAGGAAGAGATGTCCGTCGAGGCTCTGAACGCGATCGTCGCAGAGAAGATCGCCGGCAAGCCATACAAGCCGCTCAACGTGTCCGCGAGGCTCTCGGAGCGACCGATCTTCGTCGGCTAGCGGGCAAAGTCGCAGTGCAAGCAGGGGTATGACATGGAGAAGATAGGACTGGGTGCGCCGCGTACGGTCGACCTGGGGAGCGGCGTGCACGCGATCCTCGACCTCACGACGATCGGGGAACATCACGCCGCGAACATCGGGCTGGTCACGACGCGGAAGGCGCTTGTCTTCATCAACTCGGGACAGACGGAACCGCAGGCGAGAGCGGTCTGGGACTTCGCACAGATGGCGGCGCCGCGCCGGGAGATGGTCTACCTCGTGCTCACGCACCACCACCTCGATCACTGCTTCGCGGCGAGCTACTTCGACGACCGGCACGCGCTCATCTACGGGCACCGCTCGTTCTCGAGCTGCATGGCCGAGATGCGCAAGCACCTCGGGCAACACGACTACCAGGGCATGCTCATGGAGATGCTCAAGATGACGCCCGAGACGTTCCGGACGACCGTCGGCAACGTTCATCCCGTGGCGCCCCACCGTCACGTCGCCGAGGAGCTCTCGCTCGCCATCAACGGCGACGAGATCGCGATGATGCATCTCCCTGGCCACACGCGATGCGAACTCGTGGTCTACCATCCCCGGTCCAAGGTGCTGTTCGCCGGCGACGCCATCAATCAGAAGGCGGGGCCGGTGACGATGTTCGGACAGCCCAGAGACTGGCAGCAGTGGATCGCGGGTCTCGAGAAGCTCAGGAAGCTCGATATCGAGAAGGTCGTCCCCGGCCACGGCGACATCGCCGGCCCGGAGATCATCGAGCAGCACATCGCAATCCTCGAGAAGAGGCTCGCGGCGGCTGCCGCGAAGTAGCGACGCTCGACCGCTCCGGAATAAGCCACGCCGCCGGCATGGCTCGACCCCGCCGACGGCGTGCTTCAGGCCAGGTCCTTCGCGGACCCCCCTGTACATCTGTGATACTTCTACTTCACTGATCCCTCTAACCAGGTCGAACGTGTTCGCCGCGTGTCCCGGACGGCGCAGCATCCTCGCCCGAAACATTCTCTGCTCCCCGAGCTTCCCGGGAGCCCGAATCCAACTAGAATATCGAACCGAACTCCGCGAACAGGCTGGCACCGAATGTCAGGTCGTCGCCGTGGAGCAGTCCCGTGAGGTCGATGCCGAGACCCCAGGGACTCCACCGATAGCCGCCGCCCGCCATGATCTCGCCGTTGGCGTGATCGAGACCGCCGGCCGCGTGCCAGCCGCTTCTCCACTCGTAGCCCACGTACGGCACGGCCGCGGAGTCGCCGTGCTCGCCGCCGTGAACCGGCATCGTCGTCGAGCCGATCACGAGATCACCCGGCTCGCCCATGTACTTGTACCCGACCGCCCATCCGTTGTGCGCGAACTCGAGCGCGTAGGTCATGTCGTTCATCGGAATGCCCGGCACGTTGAGCCAGACCTTGTCGTCGCGCTTCGGAGGATCGGAGTAGGACGCGTACGAGAAGTGGAGGTCGAGTTCCGTGAGACCGGCGATGATACCGACGCTGTTCGCCGCGAGGTCCTGCACCGAGACGCCCTCCGCGTCCATCCCCCGCACTTCGAAGACCTCCCAGACGATCATCGTGCCCATCGCCGTGCCCGCCGCCTGCCACTTGCTCATCCCCAACTCGTGCGACCGCTGGTAGAGACCGTGCGTCACCCATGCATGCGCGCCTTCCAGAGCGCTTCCGGCCGGCGCGTTCTCCGCCCATGCCTCCCAGGCAAGGTCGCGTCCGTACGCGGACGACATGAGTCCATCGAGGAACATGAACGAGAGAACCAGAAAGAGGGCCACAACTACGATTGCAGTTCGCATGGGGAAGCTCCTGTCTGATAGGGAGAGCGGGAAAGAGAGGAGGATCTGGTCTGCCGGCCGGCCCCTGCGATGGTCATTGCACCAGGAGGCTCTCCGATGACTTCGATCAGGAGACCGGCCAGCAGGCTCTTTCCCAAGGCGTTAGCTCTCTATCGCATCAGCACCATCTTTCTTTCTGCGACCGAACCGCCGGTGAGCATCCGGACGAAGTAGGTTCCGGATGCGACGTCGCTACCGGTCGAATCGGTCCCATTCCATTCCACATTGTGCTCGCCGGCCTCGAGCTCCTTGTTGACGAGAACGTTCACGAGACGGCCGGCCACGTCGTAGACCTCGACACGCGCCCGCTCGCTCGTCCCGAGGGAGAAAGCGATCCGGGTGCGCGGGTTGAACGGGTTCGGGTAGTTCTGCCGGAGCTCGGTGCGGCCCGCGGCGAAGACGTCATCGTCGACATCCGTGGTGGCGCCAAGAGTGATACTCGCGCCGTAGGGAATGCAGTTGTGAGCGGTAACGGTCAGCAGCGCCTCGCAGGGCTCGGTCTCATCGATGATGATGACGGCGCGACCCGCGGCGTCGGTCTCGACGACCGTGTACACGGCGTCGCCTTCGCTCTCGGTCATGAGGCAAACGGTCGCGGCTTCAACGGGAGAGCCCGCGACCGTCACCTCAACCGAGAACTCAGCGCGCGACCCGTCGAACGCGACGGCGGCGTCGTGAGTCACGTTGACGAGCTCCGGGGACGCAGTCCAGATGGGAAGCTCCGGATCCCCGAGGAGGTTGAGCTCGTACATCGCGTACCTGGTGTAGTCGTCCGTCCGCGCGATCCCGATGAAGTTGTGCTTCGCGTCCGCGTGGACGATCCCGGCGTGGACCAGGTCCTTCTCGAACAGCGATTCGAAGAAGCGCTGGCTGAACAGGTCGGACACGCACTCACCCGGGTAGCCGGGGCAGCCCCAGCCGTACCGCGAGTTACCGACGTAGGCCACTCCGCCGCCGTCACCGTTGGTCAGCCAGTGCTCGCCGAATGTGTCGTAGTCGATCGCCGCGGACCAGCACCCGACCGAGTACCAGAGCCCGCCCCGCTCGCCGTTCGTCAGACCGTCGAGGTCCGACATGCTCAGCGAAGCGGAACCGATGCTCGCATTGCTGATATTGGCGTGCCCCTCGTGGACGACGATCCCGCAGCCGCTCTGAAGCGCCGACATCGCGGAGCTGTGCGAGAGCGTGCCGTCCCGCTCGTAGAGCTTCGTGATGGCGTCGTGGTCGGTCGGGATGTGATTGTCATCGATCATGTCGAGAGCGACGCCGCCGTCACTGTACGGGTCCGGGTTGTCCCAGAGGATCTCACCGAGGAAGAGGATGTCGCTCTCGTAGTCTCCCGCGACGGTGAACGAAGCGCCCTCGTACTCGAGAACCTTGTCAACGAAGATGGTCGCCTCGGCCGAGCTCTTCACGGGCGCGCGGCCGACGAAGACGTCGGTGAACATGTCGATGTTGTCCGACCCCTCCTCGCCCCAGCGCGAGTCAGCGTCTTCGTTCCAGCTGCGGTCGAGGTCGGCGTAGTAGAGGTCGCACGGAATACCCTGGTCGTAGAAGAAGTCGTAGGCGTTGCGAGCCGGGAGCACGTCGGTGTCGCCACCGAGAAGCACCCACTCGGTCCCGCCGGCGTAGCGGTCGGCGATGCACTTGCGAATCTCTTCGGCCTGGTCACGACCGTTGTAGAGCGGTGTCGAGTAGATCTCTTCGAGAGTGATGATCTCCGCCGGGACACCCTTCCGGGTCTTCCACTCCGCGAGCGGCTCGAACGCCGCGGCGAAGCTCTCCGGACAGATGATGAGGTACGCGGCGCTCCCGCGGTCGCGGCTCCCCGTGGACATGTAGGCGGACGCGGCGTCGGGGTTGATGACACTCGCAGCGAGCGCCGCGCCAGCGGAGGAGGAGAGAGTCAGCGCCGCCGGCGCGCGCTCTGCGAGAGTGGTCTCAACGGTGATCTCGATCTCGGTATGAAGGAGAAGCTCGCCGGTCGCCGGGATGTACTGCAGAGGAGCCACGACGATCGAAGCCATCCGGTACCCGCCGGTAGAGCCGCCCCCGGCCAACCGGGCAACCGATCTGGGGTAGGGCAGCACAGAGCTGTAAGTCTCTGTGTTCGGATGGGGTATGTTCGCTGCCTCATCAGACGAGAACCGCGTCGGCCGGGGGGCAGGCAGTATGAAGTATTCACCGGGGATGTAGATAGTGCCGCCGTAGGTGCAGCTGATGTCGGACGGCTCGGTATCCGGCGGAAGGAGGAGCTGGATGCTGAGGAGGGGAAGCATGGGATCGGCGGGTGTCGTGGTGTAGTGCGCCCCGTTCAGGGTGACCAGATCGTATCCCTCGTGCTGCTCGAACGACAGGTCGTCAAGCTCGAACGACAGGGAAGCGGCCACGGATCCGGTAGTGGCCGCTTCGCCGGCAGCGTCGCTGTTCGTGGCAGCGGCGCAGTCGGTTGTCAGAGCAGGAAGGGTTACGAACAGCACGCAGATGACGATCAGGAAGAGAGCCCGGACGCTCGCCCTTGTCTCTTCACTACCACCGCGCCTTGTCCATGCTGTGTTCGGCATCCAGCTTCCACCTTCCGGTTGTCTCGTTTCCGGCGGTCGCTGGTCCCCGAAACATAGAAGCCTGCGACCGATACCCGGCCGCAGGCTTTGTGATCCCCATCACATCTTTGATACTAACACAGCTTGTGCAAGCTGTCAACAATCAATCTATGGCTCTGTTCGCTTTTTTCTCAGGGGCTGTGAAGTGGTAGGTTTCAGGGGCTTTTCGGAGCATGTCGGCTGTCCTGATTCTGCTCAATCTCTGAACAGGGCCTTGATGGAGCCCCAGGTCCGATGGTCGACCGGGACCTGGGAACGCCAGGGGTTGTAATCGACAAAGCTCTGGGTGCTGGTGTCGTTCCCATCGTAGATGCTCTCGGCGATCTCTGTCGGGTCGGTCGTCCCCCACCAGTTCCACTCCGCCATGATCGTGACGCTGACACTCCCGTAGCCGAGCAGAAAAACGTTGTGCGCCGCATTGTCGAAGAGATTGCAGTCAAAGATAACGGGTTGCGATATGGGCGAGCCGCTACTGTGCTCGCACAGAATGCCTGCCTGCGATGTTTCGCTCACCCAGCAGCTCGTGATGGCGGGCGACGACTTTGTGCACCAGATACCGAACCGACATCGCCGGAAGGCACAGTGGGTGATCCGTGCATTCGATGCGTTGAGATTGAGTCCCTTGCTCGCGTTGAGCACGACGCCATAGTCGAACGACGAACCCGTGCCGCCGCTGATGTAGATCCCCTTCCACTCGCTCACGCCGCTTGCCGGCCGGAAGTACGCGCTGTCGTACGGCGCGCCCTGGACGATGATGGCGCCGCCCGTGCTCCCCTCGGCGGTGAGCAGCCAGTTGCCGGTGAACTCCACGATGGCGCCCGCCTCGACGATGAGCGTCCCTCCCTGCCTCACCGTCACGTTGGTGCTCGCCGTCCACGGGCTCCCCGCGCGGTCCAGCCTGAGCTCCGTCGAGATGACGGACGGGACGGCGCCTCCCTGCGCGGGAAGCGCCACGGCGAGGACACCCACCAACCACGCGACGCACATGATCACCCGGCCGCTCACGAGCCGCCGTTCCGTTCGCTCCCGGTTCCCCATCAGTCGCTCCTCCCCCATCGGTCCCCCGGCGACTCCATGTGTTCGTAGCCCGCGCGGGGAAGCTCCACCTCACCACCGTCGCGGAGAACGAGCGTGCATCCATCGGATGCCGCCACGACCTCCCCGACGACGACCACTTCAGTTCCGGTCACCGCTGCCACGTGTTCGATCGTCCTCGCCGCCTCCGATTGGGGAATACACACGACCAGCTCGAACTCCTCGCCGCTCCCGAGTGCCAGCCGCTCCGGGGTCGATGAGAGCGTGCCCGCGAACTCCGTCGCGGTGGGATCGACCGGGATGGCGCTCTCCATCAATCTGATCCCGACACCGCTTTCGGTCGCGATGTGCCAGAGTTCGCTCCCGAGCCCGTCGCTGATGTCGATCATCGCGTGCGGGGTGGCGACATCGAGAACCGCCTGGGCTTCGGGGATACGCGGGACCGGACGCAGGTGGCGCCGGATCGCATCGTTGGCCAACCCGTGCTTCGGCATTCCGCGGCTCAGAATCTGAAGTCCTGTCTCGGACCCTCCGAGACGGCCGGTCACGAGGATGGCGTCGCCCACGGCGGCTCCGGCCCGCGTCACGACGCGGGCGCGGCTCACGGCTCCGAGAAGCGTAATGGACACGGAGAGTTCGTACTGGGATGAGATCGTGTCGCCGCCGACGATCTCAAAGGAGAAGTGCCTGCAGACATCGAGAAACCCGAGGTAGAGGTCCTCGATATCCTGCGTCGATATGCGTTCGGGAATGGCGAGCGTGACCACGGCGCGTGTGGGGAACCCGCCCATCGCGGCGATGTCGCTGACGTTGGCGACCATGCACTTCGCGCCGATCTCCCGGTACGTGGCGAAGTCGCGACGGAAGTGGACCCCGTCGACGAATGCGTCGCACGTGACAAGCTCGAGTTCGCCCGGCGGTTCGTACACGGCCGCGTCGTCGCCGATGCCGACGATCGTTCCGTGGCCCGGCGCGCCGATGACGCTCCGGATCTTTCTGATGAGTTCGCGTTCTGCGACATCCACGGTCGCGTCTCCCTGTCGGTCCACTCCGCCCGGGCCGCCTCAAGCTGCTCGCACCCGCGCGGTCAGCATCCCGACACAGCTACTCGCTGTCCAGAAGCCTCAGTCCCGCTCCAGCCATGACCGCCGCGCCGACCCAGAGCCCCTTCTCGTCGATGTCGAACTTCGGATGATGCCAGGGGTAGGTGAATCCGAGCTTCTTGTTGCCGGTCCCCAGACGGAGCATCATCCCGGGAACCTCGTTGGCGAAGTACGCGAAGTCCTCGCCGCCCATCGACGGCGCGTCGAGTTCAACAACGCTCCGATTACCGAAGAGATCCTGCGTGGTCTTTCTGACCACGTCGGTGAGCGCGGTGTTGCACGTGAGCGACGGGTAGCCCTGACGATACTCGAACTCGTACCCGCCGCCGAACGCCTCCGTCACTTTCTTCACGATGCGCTCGATCATCTCGGGGGCGGTCTTCCTGTCCTTCGGGAAGAGCGTCCGGAGCGTCCCCTCTATGTCGATGCGGTCGGCGATGACGTTCTGGCGGTATCCGCCGTGAACGGTGCCGAGCGTCAGCACGACCGGATGTGTCGGGTCCATCCTGCGGCTCACGATAGCCTGGAGCGCCAGGACGACGTGCGCCTGGAGCTGGACCGCGTCGACGCCGAGGTGGGGCTTGGCTCCGTGCGCGGCCTCGCCGAGGACCGAGATGCTGAAGTCATCGGCCGCCGCCATCATGTGTCCGTCGCGGAGGCCGATCTTGCCGCTCGGAACGGTCGAGTCGACGTGCACGCCGATGATGTAGTCGACCTTCGGGTTCTTGAGCGCGCCGTCTTTGATCATCGGGAGCGCGCCGCCGGGCGGCGCTTCCTCGGAGGGCTGAAAGATGAACTTCACGTTGCCGCGGATGCTGCTCTGACGCGCGGTGAGGAGCATCGCGGTCCCGAGAACCGTCGTCGTGTTCGCGTCGTGACCGCACGCGTGCATCACGCCGGGCACGCGCGAGCGGTACGGCTTCTGGTTCTGCTCGGTGATCGGAAGCGCGTCCATGTCGCCTCGGAACGCGACGGTCTTGCCCTTCGAGGCGCCGCGCAGCACGCCGACGACACCTGTCTTCGCCACGCCCGTCCGCACCTCGAGACCCATGCTCCTGAGCGTGTCAGCGACGAACTTGGACGTCCGCTTCTCCTGATACGCGAGCTCCGGATACATGTGGATGCGCCGGCGGATCTTCGATAGCTTCCCGGCGAGCTTCTCAGCGTCGGCTACCAGCCTCTTGTCCACGCGTTCCTCCGTCTCCCTGTGTGAGCCACACCCGTCGGCTATTCGATTTCCTCGAGTTCCACATCGAGCTCGAAGAACGCCAGAGGCAGAAACTCCATAATGTCACTCGCGATCATCCCTGTCGGCCCGATCGCCTCGGCCGCCAGGTCGCCGGCGAGTCCATGAACGAACACGCCGAGCGCGGCCGCGTCCGGGCCGGACATCCCGCGAGCCAGCAGCGCCGCGATGACGCCCGTGAGGACATCGCCGCTTCCCGCGGTCGCCATGCCGTTGTTGCCGGTCGGGTTGATCATCACGTCACCCGCGATGGTGGCCACGATCGTGGCCGCGCCCTTGAGCACGACCGTCGCCCGCGCCTGCTCCGCGACGGCGCACGCCAGGCGTTCGCGATCGGCAAGCACTTCATCGGGCGAGCAGCCCACGAGACGCGCCATCTCGCCGGGATGCGGCGTCAGCACGACCGCCGCGTCACCGGTGCGCGAACCGATGATATCGGGCGTCAGCGCGTTGAGGCCGTCGGCGTCGATGACCGCCGGGGTGTCGAGCGCCTCGACGATGCTCCGGACCAGCTCGACCGTCTCGCGCTCAACGGACAGACCCGGTCCAATGGCCACGGCATCCGAGGCAGCGATGAGTGCGCGCAGTTGCGGCAGCGCCGAAGTGCCGAGCGAACGAGCCGAGGTCTCGGCAAGAGGCAGCGTGATGACCTCGGTCGCCTTCGCTTCGAGAACGTCGTTCAGACTCAATGGAATGCCCGCGGTCACCAGCCCCGCGCCGCTTCTCAGCGCCGATATCGACGCGAGCGTGGCCGCGCCCGTGTACCCGACCGACCCGGCGATGACGGCAACTCGTCCGAACGTCCCCTTGTGACCCACAGGGTCGCGGTCCGGAACGAGCAGCGCCGCTTCGACGGGCGTGAGGACGTGCTGATGAACGCCGACGGCTTCGATGGACTCCTCGGGGATGCCTATATCGATGACGTGGATGTCGCCGACGAACTCTCGCCCGGGGTAGAGGAAGAACCCCTTCTTCGGAAGCGCCATCGTGCTCGTCCAGTCCGCAATGACGCACTCCCCCTCGATCGCGCCGGTCGACGCGTCGAGTCCCGACGGGACATCAACGGCCAGCACCGGCAGGTCCGAGGCGTTGATCACGGCGATGGCGTCCTCGGTGAGACCGCGCGGCGCTCCGCTGAATCCGGTGCCGAAGATCGCATCGACCACGGCATCCGATTCGTCGAGCGCCTCCGCCAGCGCATCGAGACCCTTCTCATCCGTGATCTCCACGAACGACCCGGGTTCGAGAAAATCGAGATTGGTGCGCGCGTCGCCACTCACGTCACCGGCGGAGCCGATGAGAAAGACATCGACGTCGACGCCGAACTCCCTGAGACCCCGCGCGACCACGAATCCGTCCCCACCGTTGTTCCCCGTGCCGCAGACGACCGCGACGCGGTCGCCCGAGTCGATTCCCGCCACTTCGACGAGCACACCGACGGTCCCCATCCCGGCCTCTTCCATGAGATCGAGCCCCGGGATATCCATCTCTTCGATCGCATGCCGGTCGATGGCGCGCATCGCTTCGGTCGTGACGAGTCTCATTGGTGCTCCATTTCAGGGTTCGGTTCCCGCGGCGAAGACGATCCCGCCGGACCGGTCGGACTATGCGTCCTCGATGATCACAACGGCGGTCGCCGAGAGGTCCGAGTGTGAGAGCGTCGCGTGTACCCGACCGTCTCCGAGGAGTTCGCGGCAGAGCCCGTGCGCGACGATCGATGGCGCCCCACCTGGCTCGTGAACGACCTCGGCGTCCTGCCAGCGCATGCCCGGCGCAAGCCCGGTCCGGAGCGCTTTCAGAAAGGCCTCCTTGGCCGCGAAGACTGCGGCGTAGGAGGCCTCGCTCTCTTTGTAGCGCTCGCAGTACGCGATCTCTTGTTCGGTGAAGAGGTGTTCGCGGAAACCATCACGCGAGCGACGCATGATGCGCGTGAATCGCTCGATGTCCACGACGTCCGTGCCGACGCCCCTGATCATCACCACCTCCCTCGTCCGCTCCCCGTCAGGAATCCGGCTGGCACTCCTTGCCCCGCAGCTCGTCGACGATGCAGACGAGTTCGGAGATGTCGTCGATCTCGAAGTTGGCGCCGGAGTGTGTGGCGCCGGATGTGTCTCCGTACTTCGCGTAGACCGTCTTGATGCCGACACCGTTTGCGCCCACCATGTCCCGAGCGGGCCAGTCACCCACCATGACGACCTCGTCCGGGCTCATCTCCAGGAGCTCGATGGCCTTCTCGAACGGCGCCGGATCCGGCTTGCGGACCTGCGTATCGTTGAACGTGATGACGTGATCGAAGAAGTGCTCCAGTCCGAGATAGCACAGACGGGACCACGCCTGATAGCGTGGAGCGTCTGAGAGAACGACGAGCTTGAGCTGACGCTTCGCAAGCGCGAGGAGCGTCCGCTTGACGTGCGGGTAGAGCACCAACGTGTACTCGCGGCCGCGGCGGTAGCCGAGGATGGCGGCCGTGTGAATGCGCGGATCGATCTCACCGAACTCCTCGGTGAGGAAGCGATCGAAGACGCGCTGATCCTCGATCCCCTCGCGATCGTAGATCTCGAAGAGCTTACGCTTGGTCTCCTCGGCGCTGAGCGTGAGCCCCGCGTCGATCATCGACTCGATGGCCGCATCGATAGACACGACCTTCATCCGCATGAAGTCGGTCAGCGTGTTGTCGAGATCGAAGATCACTGCTCGAAGCATGGTGTCATCCTTCGTCTCAATGTGCGTTCCCGGGCAGGCGAGCACGGGCGAAACCGGGACATTCTTGTTTTGCAT
>CAZEXP010000012.1:0-56347 GCA_964516845.1 uncultured bacterium | reverse complement strand
CCCGCGGCGAAGGCCTCCCGCCTCGACCCGATCGAGGCCATCTCCCGCTACGCGTAGCGCCTCCCGGACGGAACCGGTCCGTGGAGGCAGCATGTTCGAGGAACTGGCACACGACAACACCTCCGGCGCCACGGCTCTGACCCGCAGCGCAGCAGAGATCCTCTCCGAAGCTCTCATCAACTCGACAGCCGGCGACCCCGGGGAATTCTGGAACGAACTCCAGGCCGCGTGCCGCGAACTGACGACCGCACAGCGTGAGATGGCGCCTCTGATCAACCTGGCGGGCAAGGCGCTCTCGATCGCCGAACGTCTGGTCCTCTCCGGCGTCGGCGCGGAGACACTCAAGCGAGCTGTCCCAATGGAACTCTCCAGCTTCATCGACGAGATGGACGACGGCATCGAGTCGCTCGTCCGCGAGGGAGCGTCCGCCCTCCCCGCGTGCTCCACGGTCGCCACGCTGAGCGCGAGCGAGTGCGTGATGGCCTTGCTCCGGGGCGCGAGATCCACGGGGCGAACGCTGTCGGTGACGGCGGCGGAATCGCGACCGGCCATGGAGGGAGTAGCACAGGCGGAGAGGCTCCGCGCACTGGGCATTCCCGTCGACGTCGTGGCGGACGACGCGCTTCCCGGAATGATCGCTGGTGTCGATCTCGTCCTCGTCGGCGCCGACCGCGTCTCCCAGGAGGAGTTCGTCGGAAAGGCGGGCGTCCGCGCCGCCGCGCGAGCGGCCGCTGACGCGGGCGTTCCGTTCCTCGCGGCGGCCACGGAGGAGAGGCTTATCTCCGCCGCGCTCGCACCCAAACGCCTCGAAGGGACGTCCGGCGGCGACTCTCTGTTCGAGGCCGTCCCCCTCACGCTCATCACCGGCGTCATCACGGGCGACGGTCTCATGACACCTGAGCAGACCGCAGCCCGGATCTCGAAGAAGCCCGTGCCGCCGTCGCTGCTGCGGGTCCTGTTCGACCGGACTCCCCCTTCGGGGCTGTAGAACGCCGGCCCCGTGTCGGCCCGACCGCAGAACGAGCCGCGCTCATGGACCGCGATGTCCAGCGGGCTCGGCCCGGGCCGCCCTCCAGCGCGCGGTTCCGATGACGGCACAAGAGATTGGTGTGGAACTCGCCCCTCTCGATTGATACCATTGATATCTTGACCGCGTCGTAGGGTACCGGTGCTCCCCTGAACGCGGTCCGGCGCACGGAGTGCGCCCGCGCAGGATCGTCCGACGGCATTGGACGAGACATGCGCGATCGAGAGACTCAATGACACCGAGCGTCACATGGAGGCAGCAATGACGGAGAAGAGATTCGTCAGTGCGGTCGCACCGGGCAAGGTCCACTCGACGATCGGCAGGCTGATGCTCGCCGATGGTTTCGACATCGTCATGGACCTCGAGAAGAGCAAGGGTGCGTACCTGCGCGATTCGAAGTCGGGCAAGGACTACCTCGACTTTTTCACATGCTTCGCATCATCGCCTATCGGATTCAACCACCCTCGTCTCATGGAACCCGAGTTCCTCGCGAAGCTGGGACGGGTGGCTGTCAACAAGCCCTCGAACTCGGACCTCTACACGGCGGAGATGGCGGAGTTCGTCGAGACGTTCGGCAGGGTCGCGGTGCCCTCCGAGATGAAGCATCTGTTCTTCATCTCCGGCGGCGCGCTGGCCGTCGAGAACGCTCTCAAGACCGCGTTCGACTGGAAGGTCCGCAAGAACATTGCCGCGGGCATCAACAGCGCCGACATGCCCGAGAGCGAGCTCAGGGGAATGAAGGCCCTCCACTTCAAGCAGGCGTTCCACGGCAGAACCGGCTACACGCTCACGCTCACCAACACGTTCGACCCGCGGAAGACCCAGTTCTTCCCGAAGTTCGAGTGGCCGCGCGTCCTCAACCCGAAGGCGAAGTACCCGCTCGAGGGGGAGAATCTCAAGGCGACCGAGGAACTCGAGCGCGAGTCGCTCGCGCAGATCGAGAAGGCGTTCGCCGAGAACCCGAACGACATCGCATGCATGATCATCGAGCCGATCCAGGGCGAGGGCGGCGACAACCACTTCCGTCCCGAGTTCATGCAGGCTCTCAGGAAGCTGGCCGACGACAACGACGCACTGCTCGTCTTCGACGAGGTCCAGACCGGCCTGGGGCTCACCGGCACGATGTGGTGCTACCAGCAGCTCGGGATGACGCCGGACATCGTCTGCTTCGGCAAGAAGACGCAGATCTGCGGCATCATGGCGACCGATCGCATCGACGAGGTCAAGGACAACGTCTTCGTCGTATCGTCCCGCATCAATTCGACCTGGGGCGGCAACCTCATTGACATGGTACGCTGCCAGCGGTACCTTGAGATCATCGACGAAGATGGTCTGGTGGCGAACGCTGCAGCAATGGGTGAGCGCTTCCGCAAGGGGCTGCACGCGATCGCCGGCGCCTCCGGTGGCAAGATAACGAACATCCGCGGCCGTGGGCTGATGTGCGCGTTCGATCTTCCGGCCACCGAGATGCGCGACGACCTGCTTGGCAGGATGCGCGGGCGGCTGCTGATGGCTCTTCCGGCCGGCCCGATCGCCATCCGGTTCCGTCCGCCGCTCAACGTGACGGCCGAGGAGATCGACCTGGCCCTGTCAGCGATCGAAGCGTCGTCGAAGGAGATCTAGCTTGAACAGACTCGCTGCGACACCGAACCGATACTGCTCCGCGTCAATGCGGCGCACTTCCGTTCACGTCGTGGTGATGGTGGTTCTGGGCGTTCTCGCTCTCACGAGCGGGAACGCCCTTTCTGATACAGGGGAACGCCTCATCGACGATCCCA
Source organism: uncultured bacterium (assembly GCA_964516845.1). Classification (GTDB taxonomy): domain Bacteria; phylum Joyebacterota; class Joyebacteria; order Joyebacterales; family Joyebacteraceae; genus JAPEKQ01. Next base: position 53,542 of record CAZEXP010000012.1, on the reverse strand, counting down.
GCACCGTCCTCTTGACGCCGACCGCACTCGGGCTGACCGGGGACGCCGTCGAAGCTCAGGAGATGGCCGTGCGCTGCCCGTTCGGCGTGGTCGCCGAGGATGTTCCCGATGACGGTGGCGGCGCGCTCCTGGTCACGTGGGAGATGGACGACACACCGGCGACTGACGGCGGCGCGCGGGCAGCGGCCTCGATCTTTGAGATCCTCAGGTTCGCTCCCGGCGAGGAGCCCGTCGTTGTCGGCGATGCTCCCGTGACCGACCGTCGGTTCGTCGACGATACGGCGGATGATGGCATCGCGTATCAGTACATCGTCCGTGCCCTCTCCCCCGCCGGCTCATCCGGCGGGTTCGCCGACTCCATCGCGAGCGATTCAGCCACGGCCACCGCTCAGTGGTTCGCCACGTCGAGGCTCAAGGACCTGGTCGCCATGCTGTTCGTCTGCGGAGCGGTGATGTACTACATCGCGCGCGCACGAACCGGTACCGATCTCTACATCCGCCGCATCCCCGGTCTCGAGGCCGTCGACGACGCCGTCGGCCGCGCCACCGAGATGGGTCGTCCCGTCCTCTACGTTCCCGGGATCGAGACCGTCAGCGAGATCAGCACACTGGCCGCCCTCACGATCCTGGCGCACGTCGCGAAGAAGGTGGCGCAGCACGGCACACCACTCATCGTCCCGACCGCCGACCCGATCGTTATGACGACGGCGCAGGAGATCGTCAAACAGGCCTACGCCGAGGCGGGCCAGTCCGACCGATACGATCCGACGAGCGTCTCCTATCTCACGTACGACCAGTTCGGATACACCGCGGGTGTCGACGGCATCATGGTGCGCGAGCGCCCGGAGGCCGTCTTCCTCCTCGGCTACTTCGCCGCCGAATCACTCATCCTCGCCGAGACCGGACATGAGATCGGCGCCATCCAGATCTCGGGAACCAAGGAGACGTCGCAGCTTCCGTTCTTCGTCGCGGCGTGCGACTACACGCTCATCGGCGAGGAGCTCTTCGCCGCATCGAGCTACCTCTCTCACGAACCGGTCATGCTTGGGAGCCTCAAGGGGCAGGACTTCGCGAAGTTCTGGATCGTAGTGCTCATCGTCGCGGCCGTCGTGGTCGGAACGGTCGGATACGTCATCACGCCGGACGGAAGCTCGGGGCCGGCGCGCGTCTTCGACGCCGTGAAGACCTGGCTCGCAGGCGGATAGGAGTGGTAGAGGAATGAAGCGTTCGATACCGCTTGCCATCACATTCCTGACGGGGGTCTTTCTCGTCATCTCGTTCTTCGTGCCGCACGAGCCATTCGGCGCGCTCGAGCAGCGGTTGCTCATCTGGTTCTCGATCGTCTCGGGCTTCACGATGCTCCTCGGCGTCGACAACCTTCTGCGCTCGCATGCGCGCAAGGTCGGGCGGAAGAACTCCGGGTGGTGGCACAGTGTCATCCTCCTGATCGGGTTCGCGGCCACGGTCGTCCTCGGTGTTCTCGGCCGCGTACACCACGGCAGCCCGTTCCACATGCAGTCGCCGTTCATGTTCATCTACACGTATACGATCGTGCCGCTCCAGGGCACGATGTTCGCGCTCCTGGCATTCTTCATCGCGTCGGCCTCGTACCGCGCGTTCCGCGCCAGGAACACCGTCGCCACGCTGCTCCTCGTCTCCGCCGTCATCGTGATGCTTGGCCGCGTGCCCATCGGCGCCGCGATATCAAGCTTCTTCCCGGACGCGCAGGAGTGGATCATGGACGTGCCGCAGCTGGCGGCGAAACGAGGTATCCAGATCGGGGCGGCGCTCGGCGCAGTCTCGATGTCGCTCCGCATCATTCTCGGTATCGAGCGGAGCTACCTGTCGTAGGTCCCGTGCCCGCCGCCCCCGGGCGACGGCCGCAGGACCGACCGCCGTTCCTCGGTGGTCAGGAGAGCCAGAGTGTCGACTGAAGGCAAGAGAGGTTTCTGGGAAGCCATGAACACGCTCGACAGGAGGATCATCTTCCTGATCCTCCTGATCTGCGTGACGCTGCCTATGCTCCTCAACGTCGGAGGCGAGATCAAGCCGACGGCGCCGGTGCAGCGCGCCTATGACGCGGTGGCTTCACTCGAGGCGGGAGACGTCCTCCTGATCTCGATCGACTTCGACGCGACGTCGGCGCCCGAGCTGATGCCGATGCTCCGTTCGGTGCTCCGGCAGGCCTTCGCGAAGGACGTCCGCGTCGTCATGCTCGGTCACATCGCGATCGGACTGCCGCTGGGCCACATGGCGCTCGAGGAGGTCGCGGCCGAGTACGGGAAGAGCTACGGCACGGACTACGTGGACCTCGGGTACCGCCCCGGCTATATCGCGGTCATGATCGGGATGGGGCGCGAGATCCGGGACTTCTTCGATACCGACTACCAGGGTCTCCGGGTCGACGACCTGCCCGTCATGGACGGCGTCCACTCGTACGAGGACATCGACATGCTGTTCGGCTTCGAACACGGAGCCGTGATCGACTACTGGATCCGATACGCGCAGGCGAGGTTCAATCAGCGGATGGCATTCGGGACGACGGCGGTCATGGCGCCCGACGCGTACCCGTATCTACAGTCGAATCAGATCGAGGGACTCGTCGGAGGCCTCAAGGGCGCGGCGGAATACGAAACACTCATCGGACATCCCGGACTCGGCACGCGAGGCATGCCCGCGCAGCAGTGGGCGCACCTTCTTGTCATCGGATTCATTCTGCTCGGGAACATCGGCTACTTCGTCACGAAGCGGAACCGCGGATAGCGCGGGGGAGACGGTTTGAGCTCACCGGTCGTCATGGTCATCGGAACGTGGCTCGCAGGGTTTCTGACCCTCGCGATCCTCTCGTTCCTTTACAAGGACAACCCCTTCTACAAGCTCGCCGAACATCTCTATGTCGGCGTCTCGGCCGGGTACTGGCTCATCTACGTTGCGTTCTTCGACGTCGAGCCGATGCTCATCGACACGTTCCTGACGGAGACGGGCGTGGAGAAGTGGCTCATCCTGATCCCGGGCGCCCTCGGTCTCATCATGCTCTCACGATGGTTCCCCAGGACCGCGTGGCTGTCGCGCTGGCCGATCGCGTTCACGGTCGGCATCGGCGCGGGACTCGGCATCACGGCGAATCTGCAGGGCTACGTCGTTCCTCAGGTCGAGGCGACGCTCATCCCGATGACCGGGTGGAACATGGTGAGTCTGAGCAACCTGATCCTCATCGTCGGCGTTGTGACGACGCTGCTCTACTTCTACTTCTCAAAGCCTCACAAGGGAGTTCTCGGTGGGGCGGCGCGTATCGGGGTCGTCTTCATCATGATCAGCTTCGGCGCGTCGTTCGGATACACGCTGATGGCGCGTATCTCACTTCTCATCGGAAGGCTCTACTTCCTCCTGCACGACCTTCTGCACGTACTGGATTAGCCTGCCCAGCGTGAGAGGTTCACGCCGGTGCTCACGGTGAATGCGTCGGGGAGAGAATCTACCGACGCCATTCGTATGGCCGCGCGTACGCTGCGGAACCCGCTCTCCAGGAGAAGCGCGGTGGCGTCGCGATAGCGTCCGTTGATGCCGGTGATGATCTGCGTCAGGCCGAGCGACGCCCCCCTGCACCAGACCTGCCTCAGCAACTCAACAAGCACCGCACGCTCGTCCGCGCCGGGACGGATGGCGAGCACGTGAATGTACCCGCGTCCCGAGGTGTCCCTGCTCCGGAACGGCACGGTCCTGAGGACGGCGAATCCGTCCAGCCGGCCGGTCGGCCCATCGACGAGGAAGGTGTGGCCGAGCTCGTGCTCCTCACACGCGGCGACCTCGCGCGAGTAGTCGAGTCCCGGCAGCAGCGCGGCTGATATCTCCCGGATGCCCGCCATGACCCGCCGACGCTCGCGAGTACCGGAGGCGCCCAGCACCCGAAGCTCATCAGCGGGAAGCCCGTTGTACCGCTCCGCGCTTCGCACAAGGGAGAGTTCCATGATGATCGTGGGAAACGTCGTGCTGAACCCGGCCCGGGTGTAGAGACCGAGATTCGGACCACTCTCGGGCATGGTCTCCAGACCGATGATGTCCGCGCGCGGTCGAAGGTACTCGAGTACGTGCTCGACGAGCGCCGAGCCGATACCCGACCCCTGGGACTGCGTCGGAACCCCGAACGTACCGAACCAGCCAACCCTCCCCCACGTCCGCGCGAGGATGAAGCCGACCATGGCTCCGTCCGCGGCGATCGCGACGAGGTTCGCTTCGGGGTCGAGTGAGGTCGTGTACCGCAGAGAGTGGAGCGAACGCTCGGGGAGCGGATCCTGCGGCTTCCGGTTCACGCGGTACCAGTCCGTGAAGACACCGGCCTCGATCTCGGCGACGGCCGGCAGGTCGGCTTCCGTCATGACTCGCACTGCGAAATCCAAGTGGCTCACGAACGTCCTCCATGCACCCGCCAGACCCCGACAGCAGTATCCTCTGACTTACAAGAAGTACCGGACGAGAGCGCCGCTGTCAAGCATACCTGTTCCCCTCGACCGCCTGAACTGCTATTCTCACGCTGGGTTCTGGGTCTCGCGCCAACCGGGAGCCGCGCCGTGAGGAACCGCGCTGCCTATCTCAAGCCGATGCTCCACCACCTCGGGGCCATCTACCGGCTCTTCGCGGTCGTGCTCCTTCTCCCGCTCGGAATGCTCGCGTTCGACGCCCTCCGGGGACGAGCCGAGGTCTCCCCCACCACATTCCTGGTTCCAGCCGCACTCGCCTGGATCATCGGATTCGTGCTGACGCGCCTCTGGCCGCGCGCCCCGCTCGACGGCCGTCGCGCGATGCTCGTCACCGCGCTCGGATGGGTCACGATCTCCGCGCTCGGCGCGCTCCCGTTCACGATGAGCATCGGCGCGTCGTTTCTCGATGCCTATTTCGAATCGGTCAGCGGGTTCACGACAACCGGCATCACGATGTTCACCGGTCTCGACGACATGCCGCGGAGCATCCTCCTCTGGCGCGCGCTCACGCAGTGGGTCGGAGGGCTGGGGATCCTCACGTTCTTCCTCGCGGTCACGTTCTCAAGCGGCGGCGCCCATCGACTCTACAGCGCGGAGAGCCACAAGATCGCGAGCAGTCGCCCCGCCCCCGGCATCTTCCACACACTCCGGATCCTCTGGATCATCTACGCGGGGTTCACCGCCGCCATCGCGCTCGTTCTCGTCCTCCAGGGCGTCTCGATCTTCGACGCGGTGACGCACTCGTTCACGGCCCTGTCGACCGGCGGCTATTCGCCGTACGACGCGAGCATCGAGCACTACCGTCTGGCGGGGTACGCGCACTACGCGGGAATCGAGATCACGCTCATCGTCGGGATGCTCCTCGGAGGAATGAACTTCCTCGTGCACTACCGCGCGCTCACGGGTTCCGTGAAGGCCCTGTGGGACAACACGGAGATGCGACTATTCTGGCTCATCGTAGGCGGCGCGACCGTGCTGGTCGCCGCGGACCACTTCCTCCGCTTCGGATTCGGAGAGTCGGGCGAGACGGTCCGAACCGCCGCATTCCAGACGGTCTCCGTCATGACGACGACCGGCTTCGCCACGCGCGACATCGGAACGGCCTGGTTCCCGGCGGTGGCCAAGCAGATCTTCATCGTCCTGATGGTCATCGGCGGGTGCGTCGGCTCGACGGGCGGCGGCATCAAGGTCATGCGCGTCGCGGTGCTCATGGCGATGCTGCGACGACAGGTGACCCGGGTTGTCTACGGTGGTTCGGCTGTGAGCCCGGTGGTCATCGATGGAGCGATGGTCCCGGTGGAGGAGCTTCGGAGGATCTCCGCCCTCTTCTTCGCGTGGATCCTGCTCCTGTTCGCCGGCGCCGGAATCACGGCGTTCCTTTCGGATCTCGGCCCTCTGGAGTCAGCGTCCGGCATGTTCTCGGCCCTCGGCAACATCGGCCCGTGCTTCATCACCCCGGGCGCGGTGACCATGCTCCACCCGGTGATCAAGCTCACGTATATTCTCGGAATGCTCGCGGGGAGGCTCGAGATACTCCCGATACTCCTGCTGTTCACACCGCGCGCCTGGCGTTGATCCGAGACCGCGGCGCCTGCTGAGCCGGTGCCGCGACCACATGACACGCAACAGCGGAGGAGACCATGTATATCGTCATCGCCGGCGGAGGCTCTCTCGGCCGCAAGCTGGCCACACAGCTCGTCGCGGGGCGTCACGACATCGTCGTGATCGACCGTTCGAGGGAGGTCTGTGAGGAAGTCTCGTCACGCGTCGGCGCGCTCGCGATGCACGGGTCCGCGACGGACCTGGACGTTCTCGAGGACGCCGGCATCCGGAAGGCCGATGTGGCGGTCGGCGCGCTGCCGACCGACGGCGACAACCTCTCCTTCGGACTCCTCGCCCGCCGGTTCGAGGTTCCGCGCATCATCGCGCGGATGCGCGATACCCGGTACGAGGACGCCTACCACCTCGCGGGCATCGACAAGCCGCTCAATATGAGCGACATGTTCGTCAATCAGCTAGCGCTCGAGATCGAGCAACCGACGATCCGGGAGGTCGTTACGTTCGGTAAGGGCAAGGCTTCGATCGTGGTACTCGGGGTTCCCAAGAAGGCGCGCGTGGATGGGATGACGGTTCAGGACATCGCCGGGATCAAGGGATTCCCGAAGGACTGTGTGCTCGCCGGAATCTACCGTCCCGAAAGCGAGGAGTTCATCTTCCCGCGGGGCGCCGCGAAGGTGCACGCCGGCGATGACATCTTCCTGGTCGCGAACTCGGAGAATCTCCGGAAGGCCACAAGCATCCTCCTTGAGACTCGCTGACCCGGGTGGCACTACGAAGCGGGTCCGCCCGACGGTCGGCCTACCGACCCGCTCGACGGTCGGCGAACCGACCGGCCCGACGGTCGGCCTCGTCAGTCATCGCATTCACCGCTGCATCGAGCCCATCGAGCCCCATCTCCTCGAGCTCGGCCGGTGGTATCGGGCGTCCCATGACCACGGAACACCGAGCGAAGAGCATCGGGACCATGAACCGGTCCCACGTATGCGGAACCGTCCAGGCAGGATGCGCTCCGATGCCGACCGGCACGACCAAGCAGCCGGATGACCTCGCGGCCGCCACGGCACCGGCCTTCGCATGACGTTCGGGGCCGCTCGGACCATCGGCCGCGACAGCACCGTCGCGGCCCTCGAGAAGCGCGGCCTTCATTGCGATGAGCGCAGCCGCTCCGCGCCTTCCGCTCGAGCCGCGCACGGTGTCGTATCCGAACCGCTCGACCACACGTGTGAGCACCTCTCCCGCAAAGCTCGTCGACGTGATGATGACGACACCGCTGTCCCGAAACAGCGGGGCGAGGAGAAAACCCCGCCCGTGCCAGAATGCGTAGAGCCTGCCCGGCTCGCTGCCATCCGACCCGGTGCCTTTGCCCGGCGCTGCACCACTCGAATCGGTGGCGTATTGCGTCCAATCGGTACGGAATGTGGCGGCTACGACCCTCACGACAAGGGCAGCGCCGCCTGACAGAACAGCGATGAACCAGCGCGAGCGGGATATCCGCTTGCGGAATCTCCTGATGCGCGAGTGTCTCCGCCCGGGTGTCAAGGCTGCTGCTTCCCGTTCCTGCGTGCCTCGAGCCCCTCGCGGAGCATCGGCGCCATCTTGAGGAAGCCCTCGAGCGTGTCACAGCCATAGTCCGGACACTCCGCGCACGTCGTCACACCGCGCTTCACACCGCAGAGCCTGACCCCGCACACGCTGCAGTGACCGAGTTTCACTTCGCCATCGCTGGTACAGCCAGTGCAGTTGATGTCCTCAGGCTTGAGGTCAGCATTGTGCAGCTTCGACCACTCGGCCGCGGTCTTCGCGCGCAATGCGTCATCGTCATCTCTCATAGCGATGAGCGCCGCGCACTCACTGCAGTTGAGTCCACAAATCCCGATGATGTCGGCCATGGTGCCCTCCTAGTGGTGATATGGATGCGCTTCGCCGAAGTACGATACGCAGAACGCCTCGGTCGCAACGAGCAGCTTCGCGGGGACATCGGTGTCGGTGCCCTGCTTGCACTTCATCGCGAGAATCAGCATGTGGTGGAGCTCGGCCAGCGTCTCGTGATAGGCATCGAGAGCCTCCTCGTCTCCGGCAGCCCCCGGCTTGATGCGCTGCGCCAGGAAGTACTCCGCAGTGATCTCCTGGATCGCCTGCGCGTGCTCCTCCTTGGTCATCACCCACCGCACGATCTGATTGTAGTTCTTCGCGCCGTCCATCGAAAGCTCACCGATCTGGACCATGGCCTTCTCGATGGTCCTCACGTGCTCCTCGATCATGCCGATGCGCATGGCGTCATCGTAGATCCCGCACGGGACCTGACAGTGCGCCAACGCCGCGACCGGGACCAGAACCGCCAGCGACATCACCAGCACCAAGCTCTTTGCTCCCATGATCTCCTCCTCTGCCTTCGATTGTCGAATCAGGACGCGAGCCTCGTCGACGTCACAGCCCCTTCCCCTGCTCGACCTCCCGGTTCTTCACGTATGTGTCGAGCCAGGTCTCCGTCTCCCAGAGCAGGTGGAGAAGCGACTCCCTCGCCCGGTAGCTGTGACTCTCATGCGGCAGCATCACGAGCCGCACGGTCGCCCCGTGTCCCTTGAGCGCGGTGAAGAACCGCTCGCTCTGCATCGGGAATGTGCCGGGGTTGTTATCGGCCTCCCCGTGGACCAGAAGGACCGGCTCGTTGATCTTGTCTGCGTGCATGAAGGGCGACATCTCGAAGTACGTCTCCGGCGCCTCCCATAGGGTCCGGTCCTCCGACTGGAACCCGAACGGCGTGAGCGTACGGTTGTACGCGCCCGTGCGCGCCAGACCGGCCGCGAAGATATCGGAGTGCGCCAGCAGGTTCGCCGTCATGAACGCGCCGTACGAGTGCCCGCCGATGGCGATGCGGTGGCGGTCGGCGACACCACGCCTCACGACCTCGTCGACGGCCGCCTGGGCGCTCGCCACGAGCTGCTCGATGTGGGTATCGTTCGGCTGAGCGTCGCCCTCCCCCACGATGGGCATGGTCGGCCCGTCGAGCACGGAATAGCCCTGCGTGAGCCAGACGAGCGGAGACCACCATCCGACCCAGTCGAAGCGGTATGGGGACTCGTTCACCTGACCGGCGGCATCGGCGCTCTTGAACTCGCGCGGGTAGGCCCACATCACCATGGGAAGCGGACCATCGCGCTCCGCGTCGTACCCTTCAGGCAGATAGAGCGTCCCGGTCAGGTCGACGCCGTCCGCGCGCTGGTAGCGGATCAGCTCCTTGCTCGCGCGCGCAAACTCCGGGAGCGGGTTCACGCTGAACGTGATCTGCCGGAACGTTCCCTCCGCGAGGTCGCGAATGAAGTAGTTCGGGATGTCCTCGACGGACTCGCGAGTGGTGATGACGTGTCGGCCCGTCCTGTTGAGCACGAGCACCGGACGTTCGTAGCACGGAGCCTCGGAACGGAACAGCCTGTGCGTCTCACCATGATACGTATCGAACGCATCGAGGAACGGCCGATCACCCTCTGGCGACGCTCCGTCGCCCACAAGATAGATCGTGTTGGCGTCGTCCGCGGTCAGCATCACGCTGCGTCCGTACCCGTTGAGGGTCATGACGGGCTGGCCGGGGTCGTTGTAGCGGTCCTCCCACGAGTAGTCCATGAGAAGGTCGGGCTCGCCGGGCGCGTCCGGCGCGACCCTCCACGCCCGGGTCGTTCGCGTGTCCCACCACCACTCGCTCAGCATCGCCAGTCCGCCATGTCCCCACAGAACTTCATCGTACCGAAGCTCGAGCGTCGCGAGCACGACCGGAGCGCCGTCGAACGGCGCGGGAAGCATGAAGACGCGGTCCCGCAGCTCCGTCTCGCGACCGGCGTCACCGCCGTCCAATGCCTCGGCCCAGACGACCGTCGCCGGAGCGTCCGCGCGCCACTCAATGCTCCGGGGCCCCTCGTGCGTGCTTCCGCGCGCGATGGGAATCGACTCGCGGAGAGGAAGATCGGCAACGGTGTGGAGCACGTTCCCCTCGAGGTCCCAGACTTCGGTCAACATGGGGAAGCGGCCTGCGGGAACAACATAGGAGTACGGACGATGGAGCGTCCACACGAGGAGCATCGTCCCGTCGGGCGACGGGTCGACACTCCAGCGGACGGCGGGTTCACCAAGCAGCGTGATCGAGCCGTCGAGATCGATAAGCGCGAGCTGCGTCGTCAGGTAGTGATCGAACAGCGCCTCGTCGTGCGGGCTTGCCAGCAGGTCTTGATAGGTCCGCGCCGGCGAGAGCTGCCCCAGATTCTCCTGGATGATCGGACCCGAGGGGACCCGCGAGCCGGCGGGCTCATCCCCGCGCCCCTCCGGGACCAGACACGCCACGAGCGCGCTCCCATCGGACAGCCAGCTCGGCTGGACCCCGGCCGTCAAACTCACGACCGGACCGGTCAACCGACGTGCCTCACCGGATGCGGCCTCTGCCACCCAGAGCTCGACGCCATCCGGCGTCGTGTTCGTGAACGAGATGCGCTCTCCGTCAGGCGCCCAGGCCACGCTCCCGATCCTCGGGTTGCCGGGCAGCCCCGTGACAGGCCGACGTTCGAGATCGGAGATTCTCAAGAACGTGAGCTCTTTCCACGGCCAGACACGACTCCGCGAGTCGTTGTCCGGCTTGATGCGAAGCCCGGCCAGCCTGAGTTCACGCTCCGCCAGCTCCTCGATCCCGGGATACCCGGGCCGCTGCATCAGGAGCATCATGTCGCGATTCGGGCTGATGCTCGTGCGGGGCGTGCGGGGCGCATCAATGACGTCCACGAGCTTCCGCGACGGCAGCCGATACGCGGTCTCGCCCGCTCCGGCCGACACCGCCACGAGTGCGACGACCAGAAGCGTCACAACGGCGACGGTCATGAGCGCCGCGACAGTCGTGGTTCGTTTCATCTCACTCTCCCTTGTCGTCGGCTGCGCACATGCGCGACCGGCTAGCCCTCGGACATGGATTTGGATGCGACAACGACGACGCGGTCACAGTCATCGACGAACGGTTCGAACGCAATGCCGGAGTAGGTCTCGAGCACGCGGAATCCGGACCGGACGAGCAGCGGCTCGAGATCCTCGAGACCGTACGGGCGCTGGCGGTGCACCTCGATCGCTCCATCGTCGAAACTGAAGACGGTCGTCGCCTGTCCCGCACGCCGGTCGTAGCAGGTCTCCCGGTAGAACACCTCGCCATCGAGATCGTACTCGTAGACTCCATCCTCACTCGTACGATACATCCGCTCCGTGTTGCTGTCGAATACGAAGAGCCCGTCGGCGGACAGAGCACCCGCGACGGCTCGCATCATCGCCAGCACGTCGTCCAGGCTGGTCAGATAGTTGATTGAGTCGAACGTGCAGGTCGCCGCGTCGAATCCACGCTCCGCCGGACCACCGGCGAACGGCCCCCTCATGTCCCCCACCGAGAACGAGACACCGTGCACGCCGGCCGCGCAGGCGCGAGCCCTCTCGGTCATCGCTTCGGAGTGGTCGATCCCGTGCACTGTGTGGCCTCGCCGGGCCAGCGCGATGGCCAGCGTACCCATCCCGCACGCGACATCGAGCACGAAAGCGCGGTCGCCCACGTGCCTCGCGATGAGCGAGTCGATCATCGGCGCGAAGCGTTCGGCGAAGCTGCTCCACTCCGGTTCGTAGAACCTCGCGAGGCGGTCGTACGCCTTCATGCTTCTCCCATCGCTTCATCCCACACGGACGCGATCCTGGCGAAGAGCGACGTCCACCGATACTGCTCGAGCGCTTCAGTGATCGGCAGCGGAAGCTCACCGCCGGGACCGCAGAGCGCTCCGCGGTCGAGAGCATCGGCAAGCGCGCGGACGATATCGTCCACGAAGCCGTCCTCGGCTCCGGGAGCAAGACGGTCGACGTTTCCGAGCGCCGGCATCGGGATCATTGACAGCGCATCGCCGACACGCAGACCGATGCCGTTCGTCACGCCGGGAAGCGCTGTTGCCGCAATGCGGCAGCCGCAGGCCAGCGCCTCGATGAGCACCAACGGGATCCCCTCGTAGAGCGACGGGAGCGCGAATACGTCCGCCGACCGCATCAGGGACGCGAGCTCCGACTGACCGACCTCGCCGTGCAGCACGACGCCGGGCGCCATGCGCTCCATCCGGATCCTCAGGGCCTCCGCCTCGTCGCCGGCGCCGGTTCCCGCGATGTGGAGCGTCAGATTCCCTCGAGTCTCCACAAGCCGGGCGAAGGCGTCGAGGAGCTGGGGCACGCCCTTGGCGCTGCTGTACTTCCCCGCGTACACGATGTGTTGACCCGGCGCGGTCGACGCAGGCGTTCGCCCCTCCGTGCAGAAGATGTCCTCCCGGTATCCAACGCCCACGACATGGACGCGCTCGGGCGGGATGTCGAGGATGCGCGTGAGCTCGGCGGCATGCCCGGCGTGGAGCGTCACGAACCGCTCGTTCCTCCGCACGCCGCGGATCACGGCGTCCTTCAGATGAGGACAGAGCTCCATCTGCCGGAGACCGGTCGCGTGGCACTGGGTCACGACGGGGACTCCGGGGGCGGCATCCTTCACGAAGGAGCTGACGAGCCACACGTGATTGGAATGGATGAGATCGGGTGAGAACTCGCGGACGACACGCTGAAGATGATGGGTCCAGACGGCACGATACTCGTCGAGCCGCTCGGGGTCGAGTTCGGAGAAGCGCGAACTCGGATACGGCATCACATCGCTCATCCCGGGAACAGCGAACGTGAGTTCCGGACCGTCTCCACCGAACAACACGGGAAACACAGCAGCACCCAGGGCCTCAAGACGCTTCGCGTCATCGCTTCCCCGGGGAGCGCCGATGACGGCCGCCTGCGTCCAACCCGCGTGTGCGGCCCGGCGCACAAGCGCCTCGAGCATCGTCCCGCTCCCGGTGTGTCCGGGGCGCTGAGAGAGAACATGGAGGACTCTGGGCATCGGCCTCCCGCGCGCTGCGCGTCTGTCGTGGAACTGCTACTCGGACCGAGGAGGATCGAGCGTGCACGGCTCGCCGCGAACGGCCTCGCCGAGGAGGCAGAGCACGTGCGGATGCAGACGCGTCAGGTAGTCGTCCACTGTCTCGTCCGCGAGAGCCTCGGCCGCGAAGACGTCGCGGACCCGCTGCCACTCCGGATCGGTACGCACGAACCCGCCCCTGACCCTCGAAGATGCTCCCGAGATGAAGGCCTGACGCTCGTTCCCGGACGCAACCGCGCCTGCCGGCCGTCTTCCATCGAACTCCACAGCCATCAGACCGGAGATGTGAGCGACATACTCATCCCGCGGGATGAGGCTGTACCCCCAACGATCGGTCACATTCTCGTACCGGTGCGACGTGAAGAGGAACACGGGGCGGTCCCCCGCGATCTCCAGGGTCGCAGCGACATAGGTACCGAAACGCTCGAGGTCGCGCTCGGGCTCCGTTCCGTAGACGTCGCGAACGTCCGGGAAGAACGCGTCGACGGCATCGTGCAGCGGCTTCGCCGCGTCCAGCGCGGCTCGCCACGTCCCGCCGTGGCTCCAGTAGTCGAATACGGGGATACCGACGAACCCGACCAGCGCGTCCGGCCTCAGCCGCTTGATCTCATCGACCACCGATACCATCGCGGCAACGACGGAATCGAAGCGCACGTGATCACCCCCGGCGAGAAGCGGCTCGGTCACCCCGTCGCGCCAGTCGATGATGATGTACCCATCGTAGTCGGGCGGGATGTACGTGTGGATCCAGTTCTCCAACAGAGCCGGCGTCTCGAACGCTCCGTTGCTGTACGGATCGATACCGGACTGCGGAAGCATCGGCGTCGGAACGACGCTCCAGATGGCGTACTCCTCAAGCACCGCCTCGGTCGTTTCGAGCGTTCCAAGCAGCACCGGGGGCCCGGCGGCAGCCGCGGCTCCGCCCCACGATGCCGCGAACAGCGCGACACCAAGCACGACGAGAGCTCCGAGGCCCGGCAGCCTCCAGAGACCGATGGAAGACGCTGTGGTGCGCATCACCCGGTGCATAGTCCCTCCCTTATCAGTCGTCCTCGCCTTTGCACTTCTCGATGACGGCGCAGTAGATGGCGCCGCTGCCCGTGAAGCGCGCGACGCGCCATCCCGTACCTTCCATGATGCCCCGCATCTCGTCGCGGGATACCAGGAGGTAGTCGAACCATGGGGTCGCATAGGTCTTGTAACGGACACGGATGCGGACCTGCCCGCCCATGCGCCCGCGGGCGCGGTTGCTGCGGTGGTACGCGCGGTGATGATCGGCCTTCGTGTCGTACGGGTCGAGGCTCTCCACGATCAGCCGCGCATCGGGGCTCGTCATCGAGTGGAAGCGCCTGAGCATCCACTTCGCGCGAACGCTGTTCTCGAAGAGCCCAAAATTGTTTCCGTACATGACGATCGTATCGAACATCCCAAGCCGCTTCGAGACCGCGGTCGCGGACAGCACACGCGCGCGTTTCACACCGCGGGCCTTCGCAACCTTGACGGCAAGCGGCGAGACATCGATCGCGAGAACGTCGTGGCTCTTCATCTGAAGGTAGAGCGAGACCCGGCCGGCGCCGCAGCCGATATCGAGCACACGGCCTCCGGCGGACAGGATGGCCTCGCGCTCGCACTCCAGCCAGTCGCGATACTCAGCGAAGTACGACTTCGGGCCTCCCGACAGATCGATGAATCCGTCGTCGCGCTCCACGACCTCGGTCGCCTGCAGACCATTCATGTGGTCGAGAATCTCGCGCCCGAATGCGTCCCAGTCCTTTGTCATGTTGCCTCTCGCAGACCGACGAAGCCGGTCGCTAGCTCAGCCCGTTGTGACGGAGAAGCGCCTCCGTGCTTGGCTCGCGCCCCCTGAAGTCACGGTAGGCGTCCATCGGGTGACGTCCGCCACCGACCGCCAGGATCGCATCGCGGAACTTCCTGCCGAGCCCCTGAACCTTGTCCTCGTTGTCCAGCCCGGCCTCCTCGAACGCGGCGAACGCGTCGGCGGAGAGCACCTCGGCCCACTTGTAGCTGTAGTACCCCGCGGCGTACGCCGGCGTGAAGATGTGCATGAAGCCGCAGAGCATACGGTCGCCGTCGAATGGCGGGATCGAACGCGTCTGCAGCGCAACCTCGCGGTGAACGTCGAACGGCGACTGCCCGCCCGCGGGGTCGTGCTCGAAATGGAGCCGCATGTCGGTGATACCGAACTCGAGTTGCCGCATCATCATCGACCCGGCGCGGAACGTCCGCGCAGCGAGGATCTTCCCGAAGAGCTCGTCCGGAAGCGGCTCGCCCGTCTCGTAGTGCGACGTCATCCCAAGCAGCGTCGGGCGGTTGTAGCACCAGTTCTCCATGAACTGACTTGCCAGTTCGACCGAGTCCCACTCCACGCCCTCGAGCCCGGCGACATCGGCGTAGTCGACCTTCGTCAGCATCGACTGGAGCCCGTGCCCGAACTCGTGGAAGAGCGTCTCGACCTCACGGAAGCTCATCAGCGACGGTTTGTCCCCCACCGGCGGCGTACCGTTGCATGTCAGGAGAACGACCGGGAGCCTGAGTTCTCCGTCCATCCACCGCCGCGAGAGGAGATCGTTCATCCACGCACCGCCCCGCTTCTCGTGCGAGCGCGAGTAGGCGTCGAGGTGGAACGTCGCGATCGGCTCGCCCTTCTCGTCGCGGACGAGGAACGAGCGCACGTCCTCATGCCAGACGGGAGCCTGCCCATCGGCGGCCTCGATCTTGATCCCGAAGAGGCGCTCTGAGAGCGAGAAGAGACCATCGAGGACACGCGGCATCGGGAAGTACGGCCGCAGCTCGTCGTCGGTGTAATCGAACCTCTGCTCGCGCAGCCGCTCGGCCCAGAACGCGGTGTCCCAGTTCGCCATCTCGCCATCGAGTCCGTTCGCCACCGCGAGCTTCCTGATCTCGTCGAGATCCTCGTCGGAGTGCGACTTCGAGGCGGCGGTGAGTTCGTCGAACATCCGCCTGACGGCCGCTACGTCCGGGGCCATCTTCTCGGAGAGACTCAGGTCCGCGAACGTGTCGAATCCGAGCAGGCCGGCCTTCTCCTTGCGGAGCACGAGCTCGCGGTCGATCAGGTCCGTGTTGTCCCACTCACCGGAGGATGCCCGGGTGATGTGCGCCCGGTAGACGGCCTCGCGCTGCGCGCGGTTCCGGCTGTGCTGGAGGAACGGACCGAAGCTCGGGTAGTCGAGCGTGATGCGCCAGGGACCGTTCTCGGGATCCGGATCGCCGGCGGCGTCCAACGACATCGCATGCGACTGCGCCGCGAGTTGTCTGAGCGACTGCGGCCAGCCCTCTGCGTCGGCCGGGTCGGTGATGACGAGTTCGAACGCCTTGGTGGAATCGAGCACGTGGTTCTGGAAGTCGGTGGCGAGCTTCGAGAGCTCCTCCTCGATCTTCTGGAACCGCTTGCGCGCATCACCGTCCAGCCCGACGCCCGCGTGCTCTGCATCCCGCAGACGGATCTCGACCGCCCGCTGCTGCGCCTCGTCGAGCTTGCCCCACTCGGAACCCTCGCGGAGCGCCTTGAGCCCGTCGTAGATCGGCCGGCTCTGCTTGAGCTTGAGCCGTACGCTGACGACCTTCGGCTCCACCTCGTCCTGCGCCGCGCGGAGTTCGTCGGAGTTTCTCACGCTCATCAGGTGTCTGACGGGACCCCACGAGTACTCCATCGGGATCTCGAGTTCCGAGAGCGGCTCCATGAGCCCTTTCCACGTGGGCTCGAGAGAGCGCTCGAGCTCATCGATCGCTCTCTCCATCGCTTCGATTACCGTGTTCATCGCGGGCACGACGTGCTCTGCCCTGATCTCGTCGAACGGGATCTTCGTCCCGCCGGCCCTGAGGAGCGGGTTCGCTGCTATCTTGCCGTCGGTCATTGCAGGTCCTCTCGTAGGAGTCGTCCCGGGCCTCTCGGACCGGGCTGTTCCAAGGGGATGTCAGGGGATAGAACAAACCTCGACCCGTGGCGGCGTCGAGGCGGCGTACGGTTGCCTACTATGCTACTACGCCTGGCGTAGGGTGACAACCGGCGAGGACAGGCCTCCCCACTACCCCGAGACGCGGTCAAGCCAGCGATAGAGCGGCATCATCGGCTTCCAGCGGTCGAAGCAGTAGTCGACGAGCGATGACCTCGTGAATTCCTTCGGTATCGGCCCCTCCGTGAAGACGTACATCCCGTTGTGCTTGAGGAGTTCGGCCCTCGGATGGTCCGGATCGAAGCCGCGGGGAACGCGCTTGTAGTGCGGGTCGCCGATAGCGCAGCCGGGAACGCCGGTCACCTTCTTGATGGCTCGCGTGAGCGCCGTCCCGCTCTTCGGGTCGGCCACCGCGTCACGGTAGACGGCGAGCTGGTCCGGCGTGAACCGATACATCCCGGCGGACAGGATCATGTTCGGCGGCTCGATGTGGAAGTAGAACCCGCGGCTCTCCAGCTTCTTCATCCGACCGTCCCACAGGAAGATGCCGAGATGGGTCTTGTACGGCATCTTGTCCTTGCTGAAACGCGTGTCGCGATAGATGCGGAAGATGGAACCTGCGCCGGTGGTCCTCGTGTCGGGAGCGATCTCGGGCGCGATCTTCTGAAGCCGCGCGCTCATCGCCGTGACGAACGCCCGGGCCGGCTCGATGACGAAGTCCTGGTAGTCGACCTTGTGCGAGTCGAACCACCGCTTGTCATTGTGCCTGGCCAGTTCACGGAAGAACTCCACGGTCTCTTTGGTGAATCCGGTGAATCCGCTGATTCCGCTCATCGCCACACGTCCTCCCCTGCGCTCCGCACCGTCCGTCGCGATCCGCGTGCTTCGCTTCCCATCCTCGGCGCTCTCGACATCGCGTCGCCTGCCGCCCGGCCCGCTCCAGCCGAACCGGCCGAGATCGATCGTCCCGGTGGTGCTGAATGCGACGCCCTCCGCTTCGAGCATCGCCCGCTGCACCTCCGCGCCCGGCCGCTCGCTCACGCGCCCCTGACTGTTGATGACGCGGTGCCACGGCACGTTGTCCTCCGGCCGCACGCCGGCCATGGCGTACCCGGCCATCCGCGGGGTGCATCCTCCCGCGATCGCCGCGAGCTGCCCGTACGTGGCGACCTTCCCCGAGGGGATCATCTTCGCGAGCGCGTGGACGCGCGCGTGCGCGCCTGTCCGGCGTCGGACAGGTTCGCCTGTCCGAGGTCGGACAGGTTCGCCCGCCGACCGTGAGGCCGCAGGCTTCTGCATGCGAATCTCCTGCACTTCAGGGAGCGTGCTGCTAGAACTCGAACCCGGCGCCCAGGCCCAGGATTGGAACGTATCCGAAGTTGCCGTTGATCTGGGTCGCCATCTCAACGCCCATCTCGGGCCTGAGGTAGAACGACCCCAGATCGAGCGACCAGCCGTTGATGAACCCGAATCGGTGGAGCAGCCATGAATCGTTGAGGTCCTCGAGCGGACCCTCGGGGAAAGCGATCTCGATCGAGTCGAGGCTGTACCGCACGATACCCGTGACCGCCACGACGTCGTTGAATCGATACGTGACGATGAACGGGATCTCCCCGCCGAACGAGTTCACCTCGGCGATGTACCCTTCGAGCGAGCCCTCGTCGTCGTCATCCGACTCGGTCGTCACGAACGTGATACCCGGAGCGATGGCCATCGACAGATGTGGATCGGAGACCGACAGCGCCCGCTTCGCGTACAGGCGGCCACCCAGGCCGCCGACCGACGCCCAGAGCTTCGCGTTGAGCTCGGTGTTGTCAGTGATCCCGTACCCGAGCTTGAAGCCCCATGCCTCGCCGCCGGCCATCTCGGTGGCGACGAACGTTTCGCTGTCATCATCCTCGAGGAAGATCAGCGACGTCATCTCCAAACCCATGTTGTAGTCGGCGCCGAACTTCAGATGACCCTGTTCGATGGTCTCGGCCGTCTCCATGACGGACGTGCTCATGATGGCGCAGCCGGATGACATGGCAAGAATGGATACGAGCACGGCCGCGGCCAGAAGCCGCGCGAGTCGCTGGTGCATGGCACCTCCCCCGGTTACCGCCCCGCGGCCCTGCTACTCCGCGAGGTTGTACAGGAAGTGGACGAGCGCCGAGATTCCCTTCTCCCACGTCGGGAGATGGAGTTTCTCGTTCGGACCGTGGATGTGGTCGCCCGGAAGCGAGAACCCGGTCAGCAGCGAGTGCGCACCGAGAATTTCGATGATCTGCCCGACGGCGCCGATGCTGCCGCCGCTCGGATAGTACGCCGGCTCGACACCCCACACGGTGCGGTACGCGTCCATGAGCTCCTGCACGCCCGGCTTGTCGAGCTCCGTGAGCGTCGCAGGGAACCCGCTGTAGTCGAGGATCTCCCACCGGATAGTGGGCGGGGCAACGGCCGCAAGGTGAGCCTCGACCTGCTTGCGCACCTCGACCGGGTCCTGATACGGCGCGAGACGGATGGTGCAGAGCGCCTCGGCAAAGACCGGGATGGCCGCCTTGGGGCTGCCTGCCGTGATCTGAATAACGTCGAGCGCCGGGCGCGCGCCCTGCCGCTCGAGCGGTGTGAACCCGGGCTCTCCCCAGAGCGCTGGTGAACCCGACTCCTTGAGGAATGCCGCATCGTTCAGCGGAAGCTTCTTGAAGGACTCACGCTCCTCCTCGGAGAGCTCGCGAACGCTGTCGTAGAACCCCGGGAGCGTGACGCGCGCGTTCTCGTCGTGCATCCCGGCAATGAGTTCGCAGAGGGCGTGGATCGGGTTGTGAACCACGCCGCCGTAGCCGCCTGAGTGAAGATCGTTCGCGGGACCGGTCACGCGGAGAATGAAGCGGCTCATGCCGCGGAGTCCTGTGACCAGCGTCGGCGTGTTCTCGCCAAGCATGCCCGCATCGGTGTTGAGAACCAGATTGCACGCGAACTCGCCCCGGTGTGCCTTGAGACACTCGCCGAGCGACGGCGAGCCGACCTCCTCCTCCCCCTCGAGCATGAACTTGATGCTGACGGGAAGAGGACCGACCGCCTTCGCAGCCTCGACGGCCGCGATCATCGCCATGATCTGTCCCTTGTCGTCCGAGGCGCCGCGCGCGTAGAGATTGTACCCATGGATGGCCGGACCGAACGGGTCCGTCTCCCACGCATCGAGCGGCTCGACCGCCTGCACATCGTAGTGACCATACAGGAGAACGGTCGGCGCGGAGGGGTTCGGCGCGAGCAGCTCGGCGAAGACGACCGGATGACCGGCCGTCTCGAGGATCTGCGCGCGGTCGGGTCCGAGCCTGTTGAGCCGCGCGAGCAGCCACTCGGCCGCCCGCCGGACATCACCGGCGTGCTTCGGATTGTCGGAGATCGACGGGATGGTCAGGAGGTCCCGGAGTTCAATGAGAACCTCGTCGCGATTCTCACGGGAGTGCTGCAGCGCTGCGTTCAGGTATTGCGACATGTGTTGCTCCCGGATTGAGTCTTCCCCATCGAGCCGCATCGGAACTCGCTACTCGTCCTGGAAGACGAGGCGTCCCTCTCCATAGACGGCAACAGGATAACATGTGATGTCGAACGGGTCACCGTTCCAACACGTGAACGACGCCCACTTACCGCGGGCCAGCGTGCCGAGCCTGTCGTCGATCCCGAGGATCTCCGCGCTCTTCCGGGAGACGAGTTCGATGGCCTGCTGACGATCGTACCCGCAGCGCACGAACCAGCGCGTCTGGAGAAAGAGCGTCCGCGCCGGTGTGACCGGGTGGTCCGTCATGAAACTGCACTCGACGCCGGAGTCGATGAGATGTCGGACGTGCTTCCACGACTCGTGTTTCAGCTCGACCTTGTAGGCGAACGCGTCGATCGGGCCGTAGACCACGGGGATCTTCCTCTTCTTGAGCTCGTCGAAGATCGCCTGCTCATGGACGTCACCCGCGTGCTCGACGGTGATCCTGAGCTTGTACTCGTCCACGATGCGGAGGAGTGCGGCGATGTCATCGATCTTGTGAACATGGACCCGGAGCCGCTCCTTGCCGAGCAGAAGGTCGCGGAGCACGGCCTCCTCCGACGTGAAGGTCACCTCGTCCTTCTTCCCCTTCGCGCCCTTCCCGCCCGCCTTCTTCTGCTTGGCGATCTTCTCCTTCACGGCGTCGAGCTGACCGCGGAGAATGGCGAGCGCGCCCATCCGCGTGTTCGGCCGCTTCCCCTTCCAGGTGACGGTCGACATCGGGTTGTACCCGAACGCCGCCTTGATGCCGGCGCGCGCGACGAGCGCCTCGTTCGTGTCGGTCGCGAAGTTCCGGATGACGGCCGACCGTCCGGCGACGATATTGCCGCTCCCGGGAAGGACGCACGAGTAGAGCACGCCCTGCTCGACCGCGTCCATGAAGGCCGCATCGTCCATCTGCACCGAGTCGAGCGCGTCGGGCAGCGTCATCATGGAGTCGAGATGCTCGTTGGCCTCCGCCTCGGCTCCCGGTTCGCCCTGACGCAGCATGCCGATGTGGCTGTGAGGGTCGATGAAGGCGGGAGTGATGGTATCGTAGCGGCCGATGACCTTGCCCGTCTTCTTCGCCGACACGCCCTGGACCTTCTCTCCGTCGAACACGAGGTACGCGTTCTCGACGATCTTCGTACCGGTGTAGATGCGCTTCGCGTGGATGCAGTTCGCCATCGTTCTTCCTTCCGTGTCTCGCGGATCGGACCGTCTCGGGCCACTCCCCGCGCGTCAAGCTACGCCATCTATAGCTTCGTCACGTCCTTGATCTCTCCACGGATGCCCACCGTGTGCACCTCGAGCGGTGTGTTGGGCACGGTCTCGTCGCGCGCCTGCGCGACCGCCTTCGTGATGCCGCCGCAGCACGGAACCTCCATGCGCACGACCGTGATCGAACGCGGGGCCGCCTGCCGGAACATGTCCTTGAGCTTCTCGTAGTAGTGGCCAAGGTCGTCAAGCTTCGGGCACCCCACGACGAGCGCGCGGTCCCCGAGGTAGCGCTCGTGGAACCCGGCCATCGCGAACGGCACGCAGTCGGCGGCGACGACCAGGTCGGCGTCCTTGAGGAACGGCGCGCCCGGCGGTACGAGCATCAGCTGGACCGGCCAGTGCGCGAGCCGCGACGGCGCGTCCGCTCCCCCTGGTGCTGCGTCGCCGGACCCGGCCGCTCCCAACATCGGACGGAGGCTCCGCGCTGCCGAGCCGGGGCATGCATGGACAGGCGGTCCATTGTCGCGACCGTCCAGGCGGCGCTTCACCGCCTCCTCGTCGAACTCCTTCGCCTCGCGCTCCTCGATAGTGATGGCGCCCTGCGGACACTCACGAAGACAGTCGCCGAGCCCGTCGCAGTAGCTCTCACTGACGAGCTTCGCCTTCCCGTCCATGATCTGGATGGCGCCCTCGTGACAGGCGTCGGCGCAGAGACCGCACCCGTCGCACTTCGCCTCATCGATATGGATGATCTTGCGGACCGCCATCTCAGCCTCCTGCGGGTCCGAGGAGGACCGTTTCTTCCTGTCAGTATCCTGCGTCGAGATCGACGCGATGCGGAACGGACTCACCACGTGCCGCGGCGTTGATGGATGCGGCGACCGCCTCCATCCGCTCTCGCTCCGTGCGCTCCGTTCCGGGCGCCCCGCCGCGATGCGGCGACATGACGACGTTCTCGAGCGCGCCGAAGTCGAAACGGGACGGAGACGTCGACGCGCGGGACGCCTCATCCTTCGGATAGTTGTACCACACATCGAGCCCCGCGGCACCCAGCGTTCCGTCCGAGAGCGCCCCGTAGAGCGCTTCTTCGTCGATGACGGCCCCGCGGCCGACGTTGACGAGGACGGCCCCCTCGGGGAGCAGCGCCAGCCGGCGGGCGTCCAGAAACCCCTCGGTCGCAGGCGTCAGCGGCAGAGCCACGAAGACGACATCACTCTCCGCCAGCATCGCGTCGACCGCCTCCGGCGCCGTATCGCTCCCGACCCCGGTCACGCCCATCCCGAAAGCCCGGCAGTACGCCGCCAGCCTCTGCCCGATCGCCCCGTGTCCGAGGATCAGCGCGCGCGCACCGTCCAGCCGGACGATGCCGCCCGCGGCGTAGCGCGGCGACCAGTCGCCGGACCGGAGCGCCCTGTCCCCCGGAATGAGCCTCTTCGCGGCCGCGAGCGCCAGCGCGAAGGCGAGCTCGGCCGCGGAGCCTGCGTTGTGATGAATGTTGTGAACGGCGATACCCGGATGTCGCTTCATCAGCTCCGCCGTTTCGACCGGAAGCCCGGCCCACGGGATGAGCAGCGTGCGGAGCCCCGGGGCGGCATCGAGATGCCGCTGTTCGGGTCGCCCCGCGACGAGGAGCTGCGGCCCGTCCGGCGGCAACTCCTCGCCGTAGGTCAGCACGACGTTCGGGTCCACGAGCGACTCGAGGAGCACCCGCGCCTCGGGCTCCGACTCGTGGAGCACGTGGGCCCGGAAGGCCGGCGTCTCGGGCGCGTGGGGGGACGATGTCATGCGACGACTCCCTCCGGGACGCGCGTGCGACGGGCCCCGATCTGCTGAACGACAAGCCCGGCTACGACGAACACGAGGCCGGCGACCGTCGCGGGGAGGATCTCCTCGCCGACGAGCGCACGGATGATGAGCAGCGAGAGGAACGGCGAGAGGAACACGAGGTTGCCGATCCGTGACGCGTTGTCCGAGAGCCTCAGCGCCCTGAGCCAGAGCATTGCCGTGAAGCCCATCTCGACGGCACCGACGTAGACCGCGCCGCCAAGAGCTTGCCAGCCCGGAAGCCGCAGCGACGAGAACAGCACGCAGTAGAACAGAAGAAACGGCAACGCGAGTGTGACGTTCATGAACAGCATCACCGCCGGGTCCCGCCGGTCGCGCATGTTGCCGATCCAGTAGAGCGCCCACACGACCGTGCTCCCGAGCGCCAGCGCGACGCCGAGCGGGCTGCCAACGCCGAGCGCCGAGAAGCTCCCGCGCGTCGCGATGACCACGACGCCGAAGTAGCTGACGGCGGCGCCGATGATGTCCGTCACCGCCAGCCGCTGCTTGAGCAGCGGGATGGACAGCAGCGCGAGCACGATGGCCCACGTGTAGTTGAGCGGCTGAGCTATCTGTGCCGGCAGAAGGTCGTACGCATGGAAGAGGATGATGTAGTAGGCAAGCGGGTTCATGAGCCCGAGACCGAACGAGACGCCCCAGTCCCGGCGGGTCGCATCGCATACGAGGCCGAACTTCCGGGTGAACGCGAGCGTCGCTCCCAGAACGACGAAGGCGGCGAGCCCCGCATAGAACATGAGCTGCGGAACATCCATGACGCCAAGTGAGAGTTTGAAGGCGGACGCGACGGTGGACCAGAGCAGCACGGCCGTGATGCCGAGAAGCGTGGCCCTCGTCTGCGTGTGCATCAACCCTCCGTCCTCAGTCCTCCGGAACGCCCGACGTATGCGGCCACGCGAAACCCGATCTCGGACGAGCTGAGCCCGGCGGCCGCGTCCTCACCGAAGTAGAAGCCGACCAGCGCACGTGCCTCTTCGAGCGTATCGAAGCGGAACGATGTCTCGATGAGGTGGCTCTCGAAACCGAGCTTCCCCCACCGCGCTCCGTCACCCGCGATCGGGCGGCCTGCCAGCGCCGTGAACTCGTCGCCGCCGGCGTTGTCGATGATGACGAGCGGACCGCCGGATGAGACGACTCGCTCAAGCTCGCGGACTCCATACGCGATGTCCTCATCGGAGGTCCCGCTCAGAAAGAACGCCCACGTCGCGTACACGCCGGCGAAGCAATCGTCGTGGAACGGGACGTCCTGCGCGACGCCGCGGGCCCAGACGAGGTCTTTCGACCGATCGATCATCCGGCCGTCGGGCTCCATCGCGACGACGGTGCGTCCACCATGCGTGAGCAGATCGGCCGTGTGGCCGTCCCCCGCCCCTACTTTCTGCTCCACTCCCTGAGCTCGCGCTTGATGCGCTCTTCCACATCGGCCGCGACCTTGCCCCAATCGCCCTCGGTACCCTCGGTCTCGTCGAGCCAGCTCCGGATGCCGCGCTTGACGCGCGTCTCGACCTCGCTCCAGTCTGTGTCGTCGACATCGCTCGAAATCGTGACACACGGGCCCTTCTTCCGGCGGCGGCTGCTGCACGCGCCGCCAAGGCTGATCATGGCGCCGAGAATGAACCCGAGGTCGTAGAGATTGCCGACATTGCGGGGCTCGTACATGCGCACCGTGTCACTGAAGAGGCCCCAGATGAACGTGATGACAATGATCAGGCCATGCCAGAGTCCGGCCCAGAACCCGGCCGGCTCGTCAATCGAGAAGCGCGCGGTGCCCGCGGCACAACCGGATAGCACGAACGCGGCGCCTATGATCAGCAGCACCAGCATGATCGTACGACGACTCATTTCCATACCTCCCACCTTGGACAGGTCTCATCAACCCGCAGGGTCCTCGCAGCCGCGAACTGGCGCAACTGCCCTCTCTATCCTCTACTTCAGGAACCGGATCGCGAACGGGTAGCGGTACTTCACGCCCTCGTTCGCCTTCACGGCGCCGATGATCGTCAGAACGATGTCGCCGACCACGACGATCGGCATGATGACGACGCCTATGACGAAGAACAGCAGGAAGAAGGCGATAACGAACGCGATGAACATCGTGATCTGGAAATTGACGGCCTCCTTACCCTGGTCGTCGATGAACGGATCCTCGTCCTTCTTGATCAGCCATACGACGAGCGGGCCCAGGATGAACCCGACACCTGTAATGACCAGACCTGCAAGGGCCATCAGGTGACAGGCCATCGCCCAGGTTCTCGCGTCCTTCGAGACGCCGCCCGTGGCGACTTCGACCGGCTGCTGAACCGGCGTGGTGTTCTCGTCCATGGTGTTCGACTCCTTTCGGACGTGGTCTGTGCGGCGCCCGCACAGCGCAGCCCTGCGGGCAACGCACTCTCTGGTGATTCGGCGTCAGTGTACCACCGCTTTCATGCGCATCGCAACGGGGCTATAATGGGAGACATGTGTTTCGCGAGTCCCCAGGACGACAGCGCGACCCCGAGCGCTCAGACATCTCAGACAGGATGGAACACCATGAGCCGGCACGACAGGGTCGCAGCACGCACCACCACTCTCATCTTCACGATCCTCCTCGCGACTACGCTCTTCGCCGCTTCGGCAGGAGCCGCGGTCGTTGCGCGCCAGATCACCGATCCGTCGGATCTTCTGGAAGGTCTCGCGGCCGACGGTGCGCTTGGGGATTACCTGATGGAGAACGACGTAGCCGCGTTCATCATCTCATCCCCCTCCCACGTACACGCTCCGGCGATGTCCGGAGGAAACATCCTCGATGCCGCGGCGGTGCCGGGGCGCATCGACGAACTCGGAGGCCATCACGCGGTCCTCGGTGACCTCACGAGACAGGCTCGCTATGATACGATCACCACTGTGGCCGATGGCTCCACCGGCCCGGGAATCATCGTCGTGACCGGCGTCGACTCGAGCGATCCGAACATCCACGTAACCACACGCTACACACTCGAGGTCGGCAACAGCTACCTGACGGTCAAGACCGAGGTCCAGAACAGCGGTGGCGCGGTCGCGGGCTACGCCATCGGCGACCTTCTCGACTGGGCGGACGGAGTCCACTTCGTCCCCGGATACGGAACGGACGTGACAGGGCTGGCGACGATCACGGAGTGGACCGCCTCGCGCGGAGCGGCGACCTGCTACGCGTACACCACGCTCTCGGGGGCTTTCAACGTCACACACGGCTCGGACTGGTCTCGACCGGTCGTCACCACCGCGGAGCTCCCGGCGGGCGGGGCGCTGGCCATCGTGCGCACGTTCGCGGCGGGCGAACCCGATCTCGCATCGGTGAGCGATGTCGTCCATGTCATCCGCGGAATGTCGACGGGCATCCTCGATGGAACGATCGTCGACGAGACGGACGGAGCGGGAATCGCCGGCGCGCTCATCGGCTGCCGCGTAAACGCGATATCACCGTACACCGAGGCGCTGGCCGACCCGGACGGCGCGTTCACGGCGACGCTGCCGCAGATGAACTTCGGATTGGTCGCCGAGCCCGAAGGCTACTACCCCGCCGAAACGAGCATCTACGTCATCGCAGGAATGACCAACGTGATCGAATTCGAACTCATGCCGCTCGCGACGTCCGAGGGACGCGGCGACACGCTCACGACCGTCATGCGCCCGATCCTGTCGGTCCCCGCGATCGTGGAACCGGGACACAGCTTCTCGATCGAGACCATCGCGCCGCCCTCCACATCAGGATGGTCGGCCGAGCTCCGGTTCGGCAGTCTGACGTACGAAACAACCATATGGAACGTCAACTACGACTACCCGCACGAGCGCTGGTTCATGTCGGCGTTCGTGCCGTTCGACGCCCCCGAAGCCGTGTTCGACCTGGTCGTCGAGGCGTCCGGCGTGCCCGCCGACACGGTGGCGCACGCCGTATCGGTCCAGTCATCGATCGACAGCGACTTCTACTTCATCCAGGTGACGGACACACACCTCCCGACCCACAGGATGCACTATCAGAATGGCGCTGAGGGCGACACGAGCGAGATGGTCGACTTCCGCACCGTCATCGACGACGCCAACATCATCAATCCGGCGTTCGTCCTCCACACCGGCGATCTCGTCAACGAGGGCGAGCTCGAGGACTATCTCGACTGGCACGTCTTCTCGAAGGCGCACCGCATCCTGCGCGAGCTCGACGTTCCCGTCTTCGTCGTCGGCGGCAACCACGACCTCGGCGGCTGGGACAGCACGCTGCCCCCGGCCGGCACGTCCAGACGCGACTGGTGGAGCTTCTTCGGATGGCGGTACCTGGCCGATCCTCCACCGGGCGACGGGATCTACACGCAGAACTACACGTTCGACTACGGCGACGCACACTTCACCGGGCTCGAGGCGTACGACAACTACGACGCCTGGCGCCTGCCCATCTACGGGTACGACAGCTTCACGGCCCTCCAGATGGACTGGCTGCTCGAGGACCTCGCGTCGACTCCGCCGAGCATGGCGTTGATCCTCTTCTACCACTACGACTTCTCCCACCAGCTTGATCTCGCGGATCTCGGGGTCGACTGCACGCTCTGGGGACACATCCACAGCAACAGCGGATCGGTCTCGCAGCATCCGTACGACCTGGCGACCGACTGCTGCTGCGACAACAACAGCGCGTTCCGCCTCATCCGCGTCTCCGGGAACACGGTCACGCCGGTCGAGACGTTCTACGCCGGTGAGTACGGCGAGAAGCTCCGCGCGACCTACTCCCCCGCGAACGACGGGTATTCCGCCGTCGTCGGCGCGGTGGTCGAGAACAACTACAGTGAGGGTTTCGAACACGCGGTCGTGAAGTTCCACGTCCCGGCGGACGCGGCACCGTACGCGACCGACAACGGGGTCATCACGCAGACGCTCGTCGATGGCGATGTTGCGACCGTCACGGTCGCGCTGCCGCTCTCGCCGCACACGACCGAACACGTCACCATCGGGCCGGCCACGGACGTCCCGGAGACCGGGGTCACGGCGCTCGCGCTGATGCCGTGCTACCCGAGTCCCGCCCGGTCTGGCACGTCCCTCTCCTTTGTGCTACCATCCCGCGCGGATGTTCGCCTCACCGTCTACGATGTGGCCGGGCGCCGGGTCGCGGTGCTCGTCGAAGACGTTTACGACGGCGGCGAGCATGCCATCGACTGGGATCTCCGCGATGCGACGGGCAGCCCGGTCGCCTCCGGCATCTACTTCTTCCGCCTCGAAGCCGGAGAGGACACGGCGCACCAGAAGCTCGTCGTCATCAGGTAGCCACGCGTTCGCAAGAACGCACGCCGGCAAGGGTCCTCCGCCGAAAGGAGAGGTGAATGCCGTCCTCAACCGTCTTCTGGGTTGTCTTCCCTCCTGCTTTGCTCCTCGCAGCGACGATCGTGTTCTTCATTCGGACGAGCGGAAGGAGTGAGTGATGGACCCGGTCCTCACAGGCTTCATCGGCTATCTTCTCGTTGTGGTCATCGTCGGCTTCGTGACCGTCCGGTACACGAAGACGCTCGCGGACTTCCTGCTCGCCGGCCGGAGGCTCGGGCCGTGGGTCGTCGCGCTGAGCGAACGGGCGAGCGGCGAGAGCGCGTGGCTACTCATCGGCCTTCCCGGACTCGCCCTCGCGAGCGGGTTCTCGGCTATCTGGTCGGCCATCGGCTGCGCGGTCGGCATCTTCGTGTCGTGGACGCTCGTCGCCAGACGCCTGCGCGTCCAGACGGAGAAGCTCGGGGCACTGACACTCCCTGACTACTTCGAGGCGCGGTTCGGCGACACGAGCCACGTGCTCCGGGTCGTCTCGATGTCGGTCATCGTCTTCTTCTTCACATTCTACGTCGCCGCACAGTTCCTCGCCGCGGGCAAGGTGCTCCACACAACGTTCGGCATCGCCCCGATCCACGGCATGATCATCGGCGCCGTCATTATCCTCTTCTACACGATCATGGGCGGGTTCTTCGCGGTCGCATGGACCGACCTCATCCAGGGGCTCCTGATGGCGGGTGCGATGATCATCCTGCCGCTGGCGGCCTTCATCAAGCTGGGAGGGATCGCGGGCGTCGCGGAGCGGCTCGCCACCATCGATCCCAACCTCCTGCTTGTGACGGGCGGCCAGACGGGACGGCCGCTGATCATGGGGCTGATCATCGGCAGTCTGGGCATCGGGCTCGGATACGTCGGCCAGCCGCACCTGCTCACGCGGTTCATGGCCATCCGTGACCCCCGGGAACTTCGCAAGAGCACGGTCATCGCGATGGTCTGGGTCATCATCGCGTTCTGGGGCGCGGTGCTCGTCGGCATCGCGGGGCTGGCGCACTTCGGCCAGGGTATCCTCTCCGATGTCGAGCACGTCATGCCCGAGGTCGCGCTCTGGGCGCTCCCGACGGCGCTCGCGGGCATCATCATCTCGGCCGCCATCGCGGCGATGATGTCGACCGCCGACTCGCAGCTGCTCGTCGCGACATCGGCGCTCTCCGAGGACATCTACCACCAGCTCATGAACAAGAAGGCGTCGCAGCGGCGTCTCGTGGCTATCAGCCGGATCGGCACCGTCGCCATCGGCATCATCGCGTTCGCGCTCGCGCTGCGCGCCGAGGAGCGGGTGTACTGGTTCGTGCTCTATGCGTGGGCCGGCCTGGGTGCTGCGTTCGGGCCGGGCATGGTGCTCTCGCTCTGGTGGAAGCGGACGACGAAGTGGGGGGTTCTGGCGGGCATGATCGTCGGTTCCGTCACGGCCGTCGTCTGGCACAACGTGCCGGCGCTCAAGGCGCTCGTGTACGAGCTTGTCCCGGCGTTCTTCTTTGCACTCATCGCCGTCGTCGTCGTGAGTCTCCTCACCGAGCCTCCGTCCGACGTTCGGATCACGGACGAATAGGAGGCTTCTGCAATGCGTATGCTCGTACTTGGTGGCGGGATGATGGGCAGGGCGGCCGTCTACGACATGGTCCGCCAGGACGATGTCGAGAAGGTCATTGTGGCCGACGTCGATCGGGGCGTGGCCGAGAGCGCCGCGGAGTTCGCGGGCTCGGACAAGGCGGTCCCGCACGAGGTCGATGTCACGAACGAGGAGGACGTCCGCGGGGCAATGGAGATGGCGGACGGGGTTCTGAGCGCGGTGAGCTACCGGTTCAACCTTGAGCTCGCGCGCATGGCCGTTCAGGCGGGGACACACTTCTGCGACCTCGGCGGGAACAACACGGTTGTCGACGGCGAGCTGGCGCTCCATGACGAGGCGATGGCGAAGGGTATCACGATCATCCCCGACTGCGGTCTCGCGCCGGGCATGGTGAGCCTTCTCGCGATGGCCGGGATGAAGAAGCTCGATGTCACCAAGCGCATCCGCATGCGCGTCGGCGGACTCCCGGTCCATCCGAAGCCGCCACTCGACTACATGATCGTCTTCTCGGTCCATGGTCTCATCAACGAGTACATCGAGCCGTGCGTGGTCATCAAGGGCGGCAAGATCGAGATCGCCGACCCGCTGGTCGACGTCGAAGACATCGAGTTTCCCGACCCGTTCGGAACGCTCGAGGCGTTCAACACGTCGGGCGGCTCGTCAACGCTCCCGACATCGCTTCTGGGCAAGGTCGAGGAGCTCGACTACAAGACCATCCGCTACCCGGGTCACGTCGCGAAGATCAAGGCGATGGTCGACATCGGGCTGGCGAGCGATTCGCAGATCGAGATCGGCGATGTGTCGGTCGCGCCGCGTGACGTGCTGGAGTCATGTCTCGCGTCACACCTCTCCGACGCCGACGAGGACCTCGTCCTCCTTCGCGTGACCGTGGAGGGAGCGAAGGACGGACGCGACACGGTCGTCGTCTACGAGATGATCGACCGGATGGACACCGAAACCGGCCTCACCGCGATGATGCGCGGGACCTCCTTCCCCGCCTCGATCATCACGCTGATGATGGCACGCGGGCAGACGAAACCGGGCGCGTACCCACAGGAACTCGTCGTCGACAGCACGCTCTTCATCGAGGAGTTCCTCAAGCGCGGGATGCCGCTGACGACATCGGTGGCGACGCCGTAGGGCGCGGCCGAGAGCTCTCGCAAGCAGGTACAAAAAGGGGCGGCCTGAAGGCCGCCCCTTTCATTCGTTCTGCTGTCATGATTCGGACTGCACACCATCCCGGCGATCGACCCGCCGTGCTCAGCGAGCGGTCTACACCTTCTCGGTAATCGACTTGCCCTGCATGAAGAGCAGCAGATAATCGCGACTGCCGGCCTTCGAATCGGTGCCCGACATGTTGAACCCGCCGAACGGGTGCACATCGACCAGTGCGCCCGTGCACTTGCGGTTGAGGTAGAGGTTGCCGACGTGGAACTCCTGCCTCGCGCGGTCCAGCTTCTCGCGGTTGGCTGAGTAGAGCGCGCCGGTCAGACCGTACTCGGTGTCGTTGGCGATGCGGAGCGCGTCGTCGAAGTCCTGCGCCTTGATGACGGCGACGACCGGGCCGAAGATCTCCTCCTGCCCGATGGTGTCACGCGACTTCACGTCGGCGATGATGGTCGGCTCGATGAAGAACCCGTCGCCCACGCCCTCGGCAGCCTTGCCGCCGATCATGAGACGTCCGCCCTCCTTCACACCGATCTCCGCGTACTTGAGAATGGAGTCCATCGCGCGCTTGTTGATGACCGGACCCATCCAGTTCTTCTGGTCAGCGACCGGACCGACCGTGATCTTCTTCGTCTCGGCAACGAGCTTCTCGAGGAATTCGTCGTAGACGGAAGCGTCAACGATGGCGCGCGAGCAGGCCGAGCACTTCTGGCCCTGGAACCCGAACGCTGCGACTGCCGTACCCCATGCCGCGGCATCGACGTCCGCCTCGGAGTCGACCACGATGGCGTCCTTGCCGCCCATCTCAGCGACCACACGCTTGATCCAGAGCTGACCCGGCTGCGTCTTCGCGGCGAGCTCAACGATGCCGAGCCCGACGGCGCGCGATCCGGTGAAGGAGATGAAGCGCGTCCGCGCGTGCCCGACGAGCGTGTCGCCGATCGAACCACCGCTTCCGGTGACGAAGTTGACGACGCCGGCCGGCAGCTTCACCTCTTCGAGGATCTCCATGAACTTCTGACCGATCAGCGGGGAGTCGCTCGAGGGCTTCAAGACAACCGTGTTGCCGGCGACGAACGCCGCGGTGGTCATGCCGACAAGGATCGCGAGCGGGAAGTTCCACGGCGGGATGACGACACCCACGCCGAGCGGGATGTAGGAATACGTGTTCTGCTCGCCCGGGAACGGCGTGAGCGGCTGCTCCTCTGCGTAGCGGAGCGCCTCGCGCGCGTAGAACTCGAGGAAGTCGATGGCCTCACAGACATCGCCGTCGGCCTCAACCCAGCTCTTCCCTTCCTCGAGCACCATCACGGCGCCGAGTTCCAGACGGCGTCGCTTCATCACCTCGGCCGCGCGGAAGACGTACTCGGCGCGCTCCTGGGGAAGCTTCCTGCTCCACTGCTCGAACGCGGTGTCGGCCACCTGGATGGCCTTCTCGGCGAGACCGGGCGCCGCCTTCTGGAATACACCCAACACCTGCGTCTGCTCCGACGGATTGATCGTCTTGAACGTCCCGTCGCCCTTGACGTGCTCACCGCCGATGATGAGGTCGTACTCTTTGCCCGCCTCGGCCTGGACCTTGGCGATGGCGTCCTGCATCTCGTTCTTGAGCTTCTCGTCTTCGAACGTGTAGACGTCGCAGTTCTTGAACGGTCCTCTCACGGTCCACTCCTTGTGTGAGGCTACCATCTGTGATTGCGGTCTCATGTGCGGTGCAGCCTACCATAGTACCCCGCGGATGAGCCTGTTTCAAGGACGCTACGGCCTGTCTGAGGCCCGGCGGCCGAGGGGATGGGGGGCCTCGTCCGCCGCGAGTTTCAGGGCCGGCGGTAATGACCGCCGACGGCCCTGACTGTCTGGGCGCCGGATGAGGTCCCCCGACCCGATGGACGCCGGGCATGCGTGGCCGGGCTGAATGCGTCCTTCCATGAATCTCACACGGGTTTTCTGTGGAAACATGACGCACATGGACGTAGAATCCCCGCATCCGACCTACAGTCCAAGAAGCGGACTCGCCTGGCAGACCCGGGAGGGACAATGCGTATTCTCGTGACCGGCGGCGCCGGCTTCATCGGCAGCAACTTCATCAAGCTCTACCTCGCCCGACATCCCGACTGCGAGATCGTCAATCTCGACAAGCTCACGTATGCGGGCAATCTCGAGAATCTCCGCGACGTCGAGAGCGACGAGCGCTACCGGTTCGTCCAGGGCGACATCTGTGATGAAACCGTGGTCGCTACCGCCATGCGCGGATGTGATTCGGTCGTCAACTTCGCCGCGGAGACGCACGTAGACCGCTCCATCGGCGATCCTGCAGGGTTCCTGAAGACCGACGTTTTCGGGGTTCACGTGCTTCTCGAGGCGGCCCGCGCCGCGAACGTCTCGCGGTTCATCCAGATCAGCACCGACGAGGTCTACGGCCCAACGCTCGACTGCGCGTTCACCGAGGATGACCGTCTCAACCCGCGCAATCCGTACTCGGCGAGCAAGGCGGGCGGCGAACTCCTCGCCCGCTCCTACTTCGAGACCTACGACTTCCCCGTCATTGTCTCGCGCGGCGCGAACAACGTCGGACCGAACCAGTATCCGGAGAAGGTCATCCCGCTCTTCACGACGAACGCCATCGAAGACAAGCCGCTTCCGCTCTACGGCGACGGAATGCAGGAGCGCGACTACACGCACGTGCTCGACCACTGCAGCGGGATCGAACTCCTGCTCGCGCGCGGTGTGCCCGGTGAGGTCTACAACGTCGGCGCGGGCAACCACATGAAGAACATCGAGATGACGCATCTCATCCTTGAGGAGCTCGGCAAGCCCGAGACGCTGATCAAGCACGTGCGCGACCGCGCGGGTCACGACGTGCGGTACGCCATCGACGCAACGAAGCTCAGGAACCTCGGCTGGGAGCCGGAGTTCGGCACCAGGGCGGCGATTCTCGACACCGTGCGCTGGTACGTCGCCAACGAGGCGTGGTGGAAGCCGTTGAAGTCCGGAGAGTTCAGGGAATACTACGAGCGACAGTATCGGGAGCGACTCGACGAAGCTGGTGACTGACCGCGCCGGCGGAAGGAGAACGAGGCATGACGAGGGACCAGGTTCTCGCGACGATCAAAGACAACAACATCGGATTCGTCCGGCTCATGTTCACCGACATCGCCGGGTTCCCGAAGTGCATCCAGATCCCGAGCGGCGAGCTCGAGACGGCGCTCGACAACGGGAAGGGCTTCGACGGATCGTCGATCGAGGGGTTCACGCGTATCTACGAGAGCGACATGGTCGCCATGCCCGATCCGTCTACCTTCAAGCTCGTGACGTGGCACGACGGGGACGTCGAAGGGCTGATGTTCTGCAATATCCTCCTCTCTGACGGCACGGCGTACGAGGGCGATCCCAGGTACGTCCTCAAGCGCATGCTCAAGCGCCTTGAATCGAGGAACTGGACGTTCAAGGTCGGGACCGAGCTCGAGTATTTCTACTTCACCAGCTCCGAGTATCCCGAGGTTCTCGATCATGCCGGATACTTCGATCTCCAGCCGCCGGATCTTGGCGAAGCGCTCAGGAAGAAGACGATCAACGCACTCCATGCGATCGACATCCCGATCGAGTACTCGCATCATGAGGTCGCACCAAGCCAGCACGAGCTCGATCTCAAGTACACCGACGCACTCAGAATGGCCGATGACACCATCATGGCCAAGCTCCTGATCAAGGAGATAGCGCGCAAGGAGGGCGTCCACGCGACGTTCATGCCGAAGCCGCTCTACGGCGAGAACGGCAGCGGAATGCACACGCACCAGTCGATCTTCGAAGGCGGTCGCAATATGTTCTTCGAGGCGGACAGACCGTACCACCTCTCGAACATCGCGGGCGCGTATCTCGAGGGGCTGCTCCGCCATGCCCGTGAGATCGTCCTTCTGACCGACCAGTGGGTGAACTCCTACAAGCGACTCGTTCCCGGTTTCGAGGCGCCCGTCTACATCTCGTGGGCCAGACAGAATCGCTCGACGCTCATCCGCGTCCCGCAGTACCGCCCGGGCCACGACCTCTCCACGCGGATCGAGTTCCGTTGCCCCGACGGGGCATGTAACCCGTACCTCGCGTTCGCGGTCATGCTCGCCGCAGGACTCAAGGGGATCGACGAGGGCTACGAACTCAGAGCGCCCGAGGAAGAGAACATCTTCGCGATGTCCGCGGACGAGCGCGAGAAGCACGGCATCGGCGTGCTCCCGGGAAGCCTCGGCGAGGCCGTCGGCGCGGCCAGGAAGAGCGCACTGCTCGCCGAGACGCTCGGTCAGGAGATGTTCGACAAGCTCATCCTCAACAAGACGGCTCTCTGGGACAACTACCGCGGCATCGTGACGGCGTACGAGATGGAGAAGGACCTGCCGGTCCTGTAAGGACCGGAACGCGGTGTCCCGTGGTTCATTCCAAGGAGGTTGACGGTGAGAAGGGTCTTTGTGGCTCTTGCGTGCGCGCTCGTGGGAATCGCGCTTGTGTCATGCAGTTCCAGCGGAGGCTCGGACCCGGGCGACTCGCAGCGCCCGACGGTCTCCTCGGTGGTGCCGTCAGACGGTTCCACCGACCAGAGCCTCGTCCAGTCGGTTGAGATCACGTTCTCCGAGCAGATGGATCCCTCGACGATCACGGATACGACGCTGCTCCTCGCGGGGCGCACGCCCGTCCCACATGTGCGGTACGACGAGGCGTCGCGTACAGCGACGATCACGCCGGACACGCTCTACGCGGCACAGACGTGGCACGAGGCCATCATCACAGAGGACGTGACGGATGCCGCGGGCAACCCGGCATGGCCCGAGACGCTCACGTTCCAGACCGGCCCGATGGACACCGAGCATCTCGATGACGCGATGGAGCCTAACGAGGAGATCGCGGGGGCCTCACCCGTCGGAATCGGCGTGACCTACTACTCGTTGACGGCGACGGACGACGACAAGGATACCTACGAGTTCACACTCTCCGAGCGCAGGAAGGTAACGTTCGCAACTCTCATCAAGCATGCCCCGAACAACCCACCGCGCTGGCCGGGGTGGCAGATCCATTTCATGCGGGCCGATGGTGAGTACTACGCTACGCGCGGAACGGGCGCCGAACAGGGACATACTCCGGACTTCTCATTCAGCTTCAGTCCGGGGACGTACTACTGCGAGATCTACTCGAGCTACGGACTCGAGACGGACGACTACATCCTCTACGATCTCGAGGTCATCAGTGGCGAGCCGTGCGCCGACGACCAGTACGAGGACAATGACTTCTCGGACGAAGCCGCCCCCATCACGGCCGGAATGCACACGGGGCTGGCGGGCTGCTACCTGGACGAGGACTGGTACTCGATCGACATGACGGCCGGCCAGACGCTCACCGTGACGCTCGATGCGACCATTCCACAGGGCGGATCGCTGATCAGGCGGATGAACATCTCCCCTCCGGGCGGTGACGGCTTCTACGCGACGAACACGAACAACCCCCTCACGGGACAGGTAACGTCCACGGCCGACGGCACGGCCACGTTCTACGTCCAGTTCTGGGTGGACGGGGTCACATACACGCTGGA
Source organism: uncultured bacterium (assembly GCA_964516845.1). Lineage (GTDB taxonomy): Bacteria > Joyebacterota > Joyebacteria > Joyebacterales > Joyebacteraceae > JAPEKQ01. Next base: position 16,412 of record CAZEXP010000012.1, on the reverse strand, counting down.
CATCGAGCTGACGGACTGACGGAACGTGCGACACGGACATGCGCCCGGAGAATCGACGTTGAAGAGGACAAGGAACGAAGCGCTGCTGCTTGCCACGCTGATCTCGACCTGCATCGCGCTCGCCTCCTGTGGGAGCAGCGGCGGGAGCGGACCGGGAGACACGACCCCGCCGGGGATCGACGAGACCAGCATACAGGACGGCGCGATGGACGTGAGCCTGTGCATCAGAGCGGAGGCCACGTTCGATTCGCCGATGGACGCGGGAACGGTCAACGAGGGCACGTTCTATCTCGAGGAGCGCACGGTCAGCGGCCAGGTCGACTACGACGCGCAAACGCGGACCGCCGGGCTGACGCCGGATACCCTGCTCGTCGCGAACGCAATCTACCGGCTCCTCATATCGGATGCCATCGAGGATAAGGACGGTACGCCGCTCCCCGAGACTGTCACGATCGACTTCGAGACCGGCGATTTCGATTGCGATGGCATCGCCGACTACATGGAGCCCAACGGCGACGTCCTGACCGCCCCGAGCATCGAGCTGAACAGGTGGTACCGGACACTCACGCTGTGCGAGGACGACAGGGACTACTTCAGCTTCTCACTCGAGGAGACGGCCAAGGTCTGGATCAACGCCCGCGCGCGTCACACGCCCGGGGTACACTGGCGCGTGACATTCCAGACCGCCGACGGCGTCGACTACTACACCTCGACCTACAATCCGGCGCAGGGTGACACGACACGCTGTCGCTATACGTTCCTTCCGGGGACATATGCCGTCGGAGTCTACTCCGTTGCCGACCCGATGTACTTCCTGTACGACTTCATGCTCGGGACCGACGAACCGTGCCCGGATGACGACTGGGAGGACAACGACTTCATCAATCAGGCGCCCACGATCACTGAGGGCACGATCGAGAACCTGGTGTCCTGCTACTCGGATTACGACTGGTTCGCCGTCTACCTTGAGGAGGGCGAGACAGTCACCGTGACCATGGATGTCGAGGATCCCGGGCCGGCCTGGGTGTGGTCCGTCGACATCTACAATCCGGACGAATCGTACCTGGAAGGCGAACTGGGAACCAGCGACCCTATGACCGTCAACGCGGTCGCTGAGACCGATGGGACCCACTACATCAGGACATCCTTCGTCGGCGAAGGCTCGCTGTACTCCCTGGACATCGAGATCACCGACTAGCCCTCGCGCCCCCAACCACGCCTTTACTCCTGCCCCACGACTCGCTAGAATCGTGAGGCTGATTACGTCTATCCCAAATACCACTCATACACGAGCGCGGCTGCGGGCCTGGCCTGCGGCTCCGCCATCGACTGTGTCCCGCCGCCGCGCGGGGCCCGGTGAAGGAGGGCGAATGCGTGTCCTGCTGTCAGGGAACGAGGCCGTCGCGCGCGGCTGCTACGAACACGGCGTGAAGGTCGCAACGGCCTATCCGGGGACCCCGAGCACGGAGATCCTCGAGAACGTCGTGAAGTACAAGGACGACATCTACTGTCAGTGGTCGCCGAATGAGAAGGTGGCGTTCGAGGTGGCAATGGGTGCGGTGTTCGGCGGGGCCAGGACGATGGTGGCGATGAAGCACGTGGGGCTGAATGTCGCGGCCGACCCTCTCATGACTTCGACCTCGGTCGGCGGCGACGGCGGCTTCGTCATCGTGACGGCAGACGACCCGGGCATGCACTCCTCACAGAACGAACAGGACAACCGCTACTTCTCGAAGTTCGCGAAGATCCCGCTCGTCGAGCCATCGAACTCGCAGGAGGTAAAGGACTTCATCGGCCACGCGCTCGACATGTCCGAGCAGTTCGGAACCCCGGTGCTCTTCCGCATCTCGACCCGCATCTCGCACGCGAAGACGCCGGTCGAACTCGGTGAACGCGTAGAGGTCCCGCTGAAGGAATACGAGAAGGACACGTCCCGCCGCGTCGTCATCCCGGCGCACGCGCGCAAGCTCCACGTGAAGGTCGAGGAGCGGCTCAAGGCGCTCGCCGAATTCGCCGAGACCTGTCCGATGAACAAGGTCATCGAGGGAGATCCGAAGGTCGGCGTCATTTCGAGCGGCATCTCATACGAGTACGCCCGGGACGCCTTCCCGGATGCGACCTTCCTCAAGCTCGGCATGAGCTTCCCGTTCCCCGCTGCTCTCGTCAGCGACTTCTGCAAGCGCTTCGACACGGTCTACATCGTCGAGGAGAACGAGCCGTTCATCGAAGAGCAGATGCGCTACATCGGCATCACCAACATCGTCGGCAAGGAGCGGGTCCCGCTCTGCGGCGAGCTCAACCAGCGCATCATCCGCGACGCATTCAGCGGCAAGGACACGAGCGGCGAGAGGGCGAAGGTTCCCGCGAGACCTCCGGTGCTCTGCCCGGGCTGCCCGCATCGGAGCACGTTCTTCATGCTCAACCGGCTCGGGATCGGCTCAACCGGCGACATCGGGTGCTACACGCTCGGCGTGATGCCTCCCCTCAACGGGATCGACACGTGCATCTGCATGGGCGCCTCGATCGGCAACGCGCTCGGGATGGAGAAGGCGCGCGGTCGCGACTCCGCCAGGAAGATGGTCGCCGTCATCGGCGACTCGACGTTCGTCCACTCCGGCATGACGGGTCTTGCCGACGTCGCGTACAACAAGGGTGCGACGACGGTTATCATCCTCGATAACTCGATCACCGCGATGACGGGCCACCAGAACCATCCGGGCACCGGTGTGACGCTGATGGGGGAGCCGACCGTCAAGCTCGACTACCTCAAGTTTGCCGAGGCGGTCGGCATCAGGGACGCGCGGAAGGTCAACGCGTACGATGTGAACGCGGTCAAACAAGCGATCAAGGAAGCGACCGCAAGCGACGAACCGACGCTCCTCATCATGGAAGGACCGTGCGTGCTGCTCGACCGGAAGACCTGGGGACCGGCGCTCGTGGTTGACGTCGAAAAGTGCACGGCGTGTGGACTCTGTCTGAAACTCGGCTGCCCGTCGATCAGCAGGGACGAAGACGGGAAGGCGCAGATCAATCCCCTCTTCTGCGTCGGCGAACTCTGCTCGATGTGCGCGCAGGTCTGCCCGTCAAAGGCGATATCGGTCCCGGAGAAGTCCTGACGAGGAAACCCCAAAGGAGTCACTGATGGCTGGCAAGACTACGAACGTGTTCATCGCTGGGGTCGGCGGCCAGGGGATCATCCTGGCCAGTGAGATCCTCTCGGACGCCGCGCTCGCGAAGGGGCTCGACGTCAAGAAGAGCGAGGTCCATGGGATGGCGCAGCGCGGCGGATCGGTCGTCAGCCACGTCCGGTTCGGCAAGGAGGTCCACTCCCCCGTCATCACCGCCGGCGAGGCGGACCTGCTGGTCTCCTTCGAGAAGATGGAGGCGCTCCGCTGGGTTCAGGCCGTCGCACCGGGCGGAAAGATCATCGTCAACACGCAGGAGATCGTCCCGAGCGGTCAGGAGACCTACCCGAAGGACATCGACTCGCAGATGGACGAGCGCGCCCCGGGCACGCTCCGCATCGATGCGCTCAAGCTCGCGAACGAGGCCGGTCACATCCGCGCGGTCAACGTCGTGATGCTGGGCGCGATGTCGCACTTCCTCGACTTCACGGACGAGGAGTGGAGGTCGGCCATCGAGGCCCGCGTGCCGAAGAAGACCATCGAGATCAACCTCAAGGCCTTCGAGCTTGGCCGACGCGCGGTCGCGTCGTAGGTCGGGATGCCGCCATCCAGACACAAGGCAGCCCCGTGTAGGCTCGTCGGGCCATTGGGCGAGGATCTCGCCGCAATGCGGAAGCGGGCGCTGCTGACGCTTCGCAGGCTCAAGCGGGCGTATCCGGACGCGCACATCCCGCTCGTGTTCTCCTCCCCGCTCGAACTGATGGTCGCGACGATCCTCTCGGCGCAGTGCACCGACGCGCGCGTCAACGAGGTGACCGCGACGCTCTTCAGGAAATACCGGACCGCTGAGGACTGGGCGTCTGCGAACATCAAGACGCTCGAGAAGGAGGTCCACCCCACCGGGTTCTTCCGGAACAAGGCGAAGGCCATCAAGGAGAGCACGCGCGATCTCATCGAGAGGCACGGCGGCGAGGTCCCGCAAACGCTCGAGGAACTCACGGCGCTGCGGGGGCTCGGCCGGAAATCGGCGAACGTCCTCATCACGCACGCGTTCGGCGGACAGGGCATCATCGTCGACACGCACTTCCGCCGCATCACGCGGAGACTCGGTCTCACGAGTCAGATGGATCCAGTGAAGATCGAGTATGAGCTGATGGAGATCGTACCGAGGAACAGGCAGGCCGACTTCTCTCTCTACATCAACTGGCACGGTCGGGTGACCTGCTTCGCCCGGAAGCCTGACTGCGCCGGTTGCCCTGCGCGGAAGGACTGCCCGGCGAGTGAGTCTCTCGGCGAGATCACGTGGAAGACAAAGACCACGGGGGCGCGATAGCAACCGCACCCCCGTCCGTGATGTTCAGAAGATCGTTGAGTTAGTCCAGCTCGATGGCCTCGGTCGGGCAACCGGCTGCCGCTTCCTCGGCCTTCTCCTCTTGCTCTTCCGGCACGAGCGCCGTTTTGACCACGGCGACATCGTCGTCCATGTCAAACACCTCCGGACAGATGTCGACGCATGCTCCACAGCCGATGCAGGCATCCTCTTCGATGTATGCCCTCATCACCAGCCTCCGCTGCGGGCCGTTTTCCCTGAACCGCTGAGGCCCGGCCCAGTCCTCAGCGAAGCAAGAACGGAGGCCGGCCGGATGCCGGTCCACTCCGTCTCGCTGACCACAATGCTAGCATGTGCCGTGCCACCGTCAAGTGTGTGTTCTCACCCCGGACGGCCGTCTTGCACCGCGAGCCGGCATCGGCTATTATCTGGGTGGAAGGTGTACGAACGAATGCCCCGGTCCCCAGGAGGTACCCCATGACTGATCGCGAGCGCGTCGAACTGGCGCTCCAGACCGAGAATGATGGCAACGGTTTCTACGAGCACGCCGCGAAGCACACGAGCCACAAGCTCGCCCGCGCGGCGTTCGAGATGCTGGCCAAGGAAGAGACTCGTCACGTCCAGCTCATCGAATCACTCGGACAGGCGCTCGAGAGCGGCAAAGAGGTCAAGGTCGATTCCCCGGACCTGAAGTTGCTCGAGAAGAACGTGCAGACGATCTACGGCGCCGCGACAGCCGAACCGGTCGAGGGCGAGATGGAGCCTGCCGAGGCCTACGCCAAGGCCATCGAACTCGAGAAGAAGATCTCGTCGCTCTACTTCGAGTGGGTAAAGGAGTGCGACAGCGATGCGGCGAAGCACCTGTTCGACGTGCTCTACCGTGAGGAGCAGGATCACCTGAGCCTCCTCGAGGACATGCTCGGCTACCTGACCGACCCGAATCAGTGGTTCGTCGACCGCGACATGGTCATGCTCGACGGTGGGTGAAGCCGATCGCGTGACGAAGTGAAGGACTGATGACGTTCCACCTCGTTTCTGCGGAGTTCCACGACGGACTCGAGAAGGCACTCCTCGCGTGGCTCTCGGCGACCGCCACAGCCGATCCGCTCACCGAGTGCTGGGTCGTCGTACCCTCGAACCCGCTTGGTATCCACGTCTCGCGCGAGTTCGCGAGGCGCTCGGGCGGGCATCTCAACGTTCGGTTCATGACATTGAAGGACCTTGCCCGCCGGGCCGCTGGAACACCGCTGCCCGGTGGTCGTACGCTTGTCCCCCGCGGCGGCGAGGAACTGCTTCTTCGGCGGCTGCTCGACGCGGGTCTGGCGAAGGGCGGCTACTTCGACGCCATCGCCGACCGCCCCGGGCTGGCTTCGGCGCTCTCGAGCGCCATACGCGACCTCAAGGAATCACGCCACACACCTGACACGCTCGCTTCCGCCGCCTCCGCGGCCAACATCCGCGCGCGCGACCGCTCGGACAAATTCGGCGAGTTCCTCCGGATCTGGAAGCAGTACGAGAGCAACATGGCGGAGGGTGGCTGGGCCGACGACGCCGACCTGATGGAGGCCGCGATCGAGAGGCTGGGAGGGGTGCTTCACCTCCCCGCGTGCACCGCCGTCTACGGGTTCTACGATCTCAGCGGCATCCAACGCGCACTCGTGGCCGGACTCGTGCGCGCGGTCGATACGACCGTCTTCGTCCCGTTCGCCGACATCACCGACTACGACTATGCGCGCGAAACGCTCGCGTGGCTCCGCTCGCTCGGACCGGATGAGGAGACCGACGCGTCAGATTCATCACCGCGTACCGAGTTGCCTCTCCCCCGGGAGACCATCATCATCTCGGCGCCCGGTGAGGCGCGCGAGGCGCGCGAGGACCTGCGGGCGCTCATCGCGGCCGCACGCGAACGCGGCACGGCCTTCCAGGACATGGCCGTCATCACGCGGTCACCCGACGCCTACGCCGATGTCTTCCGGGACCAGTGTTCGTGCGTCGGTCTGAAGCCCTACCTCGAGTCGCCGGCCCCGCTCGCCCGCACCCGACTCGGCAAGGCGGTCGTTCACCTGATCGAGGCCGTCCGCGCCGACATGCCCCGGACCGAGTTGATGGAGTGCCTCGCGCTTCTGGAGCCCGATTTCGAAGACGCGACGTCCCGCCCCTTCTCAGGTGACTGGTCCCGCGCCGCGGCGCTCGCCGGTATCACATCCGCGGCGGACGAGTGGCTCCCGCGACTCTCGCGTCTGCGCGAGCGGCTGAACGAAGAGGTCGGAGGCTCCTTCGCGGTTCGGCACGCACACCTGGCGCCCGCGGTTGATGCCCTCCTCCCGAAGCTCGAAACGCTCCTGGGAGCTGCGAGCGCGATCCCGTCCACGGGCCGCATCAGCGCGTTCACGCGACGCGTCCGCGACATCCTGACCAGCATGACCAGGGAGTCTCTCGATCGATATCTCATCCTCACCGCGCTCGACGACCTCGACGGTCTGTCGGAGATCGCCGGTGAGATGTCGGTCGGACGGTTCGCGGAACTCCTGCGATCAACGCTGTCCGACGCGGGCACCCGTGACGAGCGCTTCGGGCGTGGCGGCCCGGGCGTCCTGAGCCTCATGACGAGCAGGGGACTTTCGTACCCGGTGGTCGTCGTTCCCGGACTCGTCGAGAAGCTCTTCCCCATGGGGAGGCGCCAGGACCCGGTCCTGCTCGACTCGGAGCGGCAGCGGATCAACGACGCGGTCTTCTCGCGACCCGAGGGCCGGGGGATCATCGAGGGACTCGCGGTCCGCTCGGAGACGATCTCCGAGGAACGGCTCCTCTTCCGCCTCGCCGTCTCATCCGCCCGGGAAACGCTCGTCCTGAGCTTCCCCCGACTCGACCCGGCGACGGCGCGTCCGAGGATCGCGTCAATCTTTCTTCTGCGCGTCGTGGAACAGCTCTCCGGCACACCGCAGGACTACGAGTCCTTCGAATCGAGCGAGCACGTCAGGCGCGTCGCTCTTGCAAGACGCTTCCCGGACACGATAGCGGACGCCGTCACCATCGACGAGTACGACGGCTGCTCCATCCTCGCCGCGGTCGCCGACGGGCGTCCGCAGGATGTCGCGCATCTCGCTGCCGGGAATGCCCAGCTCCATCGCGCGCTCCGGATGGAAGAGTCGCGCTGGGGCTCAGCGTTCCACACCGAGTACGACGGCGTCCTCGCATCGGATGAGGCGATCGAGGCGGCCGGCTCGCTCTCGGGCTTCGACCGCGGCGGGCCGGTGGATGGGAGAACGGTCTCGGCGACGGCGCTCGAGGAGTACGCGGCGTGTCCGTTCAAATTCCTGCTCAGCCGCGTCCTCCACATCGAGGAGGTCGAGGAGCCGGAGGACGCGCTCGAGCTGGATCCACTCGAGCGCGGCACGCTCTTCCACGATGTGCTTGAGCGGTTCCTGCGCGACGCGCGGGACGAGGGTGAACTCCCCCTGAAGCCCGATGCGCGCGACCGACTGCTCGCGCTCGCCGACCGCATCGCGCGGTCCGACCGCTGGAGCATCAGCGCCCACGCCGGCGCGCAGGAACTCGTCCGGGGCGAACTCGCGGCGTCGCTGCTGCTGTGGCTTCGCTACGAACTCCAGGCGGGCGGCGGCTATCTCCCCTCCTACTTCGAAGCGCGGTTCGGAGGGCGGTCCCGTGGGAACGAGGACACCGCGCTGACGCTCGACGAGGGCGTCCCGTTCGAGGCCGTCGGCAACGTCACCGTGCATTTTGCCGGCAAGATCGACCGCATCGACATCTCAGCCGGCGGGAACCGGGCGAAGGTCATCGACTACAAGACCGGGAAGCACCACAGCCTTGGCAAGAGCGGGGAAAAGCTCCTCGCGCACGGGACGAGACTCCAACTGCCCATCTACCTCATGGCGGCGAAGGCGATGCTCGCTGCCGAGCACCCGAAGACGGACGTCGTCTCCGCCGAGTACCTGCACGTCACCGAGGCCAACGGACCGAAGGCCGCGAGGGTCACCGCCGAGGAACTCGAGGATCGCCGGGAAGATCTCGCCATGGCCGTCGGGATCATCGTCCAGGGGATCGCCGCGGGGCAGTTCTTCCCGTTCCCGGAGGACCGGAGCTGCAAGAACTGCGACTTCCGTGACGCCTGCTCCTCGGTCATGCTCCCGCTGGCGGAGATGAAGAACGGCGATACGAAGACGAAGGGATTCACCGAGGGTCTCGCGAAGATCGAGTAGCCCCAGAGAGAGACGGGCACCACGCGATGAGCGACAGACCAATCACAGACGCGCGCGATCGCGCGATCGCGGCGGGCGGGAACGGCGGCCTTGACGGCACCTATCTCGTCGAGGCCGGCGCGGGCACCGGGAAGACCACCGTGCTCGTCGACCGGCTTGTCGCGCTCGTCGCTTCGGGCGTCAGGCTCGATCGCGTCGTCGCGATCACGTTCACCGAGAAGGCGGCCGGCGAGCTCCGACTGCGTCTCCGCGCCGGCCTCGAGAAGGCGATCAACAACGCTCAGGATGAGGAGCAGCGGAGCTGCATGCGCGGAGCGCTCGCGTGCCTCGACCGTGCTCACGTCGCCACGATCCACGGCTTCTGCAGCTCGCTCCTGAGGGAGCGGCCCGTTGAAGCGGGCATCGACCCCGGGTTCGCCGTCGCGGACAAGCTCCGCCAGACGGTCATCGAGGAGACCGTCTGGGACGAGTGGATCCGCGGCGAGCTTGCGCGTGACCTTCCCCCGGCGGTCGCCGAGGCCCACGCACTTGGATTCCGCCTCCGCCAGATCCGGGAGCTCGCCGGGAAGCTCCTGAACCACCGGGACGCTCTCGGCGATGTCCCCGAGGCTCATGACGATATCGGCGGCGGCGAGCTCCTGACCCAGCTGGCCCGCGCCGCGGAGGACTTCGAGGCGCGCGGGCGTAACAACTGCTCCGCGGCCGATGACAAGCTCCTTCCCAGACTCGCGGAGTTCGCCGAGGCCGTCCGGGCGCTCGACGACCTCCCCGAGGAGATGAGACTCGCGCACGCGCTCCGCCATGTGAAGACCCCGCCGCTCAACGCCGGGAAGAAACCCGATTGGACGGACGACTCGCTCGCCGAACTCCGCGAAGACATCAGAACCCTCCGCGCGGACATCGAGAACGTTGAGAAGGCCGTCCGGCACAACGCTGCGGTCCGCGTCGTCAAGTGGCTCGACGGGTTCGTGAACGCATACCAGCGCGAGAAGACAGCCCGCGGCGTTCTCGACTTCCAGGACATGCTCACGCTGGCGCGCGACCTGCTCCGTGACCGGACGGACGTGCGCCGGCACTTCAAGCGCGCGTTCGACCGCATCCTGCTCGACGAGTTCCAGGACACCGACCCGCTCCAGTGCGAGATCGCGTTCTTCCTCGCCGAGCGCGAGGAAGACAACGCTGACGCGTGGGACGAGGTCGTGCTCGAGCCCGGGAAGCTGTTCGTCGTCGGAGACCCGAAACAGTCGATCTACCGGTTCCGCCGCGCGGACATCGAGACCTACGAGAAGGCCCGCGAACTCATCCGCAAGGCCGGAGGCGTGCTCGAGCTCGTCGAGAACTTCAGGACGCGCCCGGCCATCATAGAGGGCGTCAACACGGTCTTCGAACCGCTCATGCAGCCTCCCGCCGAGGGAGAACGCAGGTACCAGCCGGACTACGCGGCACTGACGGCGTTCCGCCCCCGTGACGAGTGCGGGGCCGGCACGATCCTGCTCGATCTGACCGGCGAACTCCCGGAGAAGGCGAAGGTCGGACAGACCCGCGCTGTGGAGGCGCGGGCCGTCGCGGGATTCCTCAAGCGGATGCGCGAGACCGACGACTATCGCGTCTACGACCGGGATCTCAAGGACTGGCGTCGGCCGGAGCTCAAGGACGTCGCCATCCTGTTCAGGACGATGACGTCACTCGACGACTACGAGGACGCGCTCGCCAGATACGAGATCGACTACCGGATCGCGGGCGGGAAGCGGTTCTACATCCGGAGCGAGGTCCTCGAACTCATCACGGTGCTCTCGGCCATCGAGGACCCGCACAACACAGCCGCCATTGTCGGCGCGCTGAGATCGCCGTTCTTCGGCGTCTCGGACGACGACATCGTCATCCACAGGTTCAGGGCGGGCTCCCTCTCCTACCTCGATGACACGGGCGGTGTGCCCGTGGTCCGGGACTCGCTCGATCTCCTCCGCGAACTGCACGTCGACCGCGAGTCGGACCGGGTCGCGACGCTGATCGAGCGGCTGTTCGAGCACACGAAGGCTCCCGAGCTCTTCCTCCTCAAGCCCTCGGGTGAGCAGCGGCACGCCAATCTGATGAAGGTCACCGAGCTTGCCGACGCGCTGGAGCGGACGGAACACGTCTCGTTCGGCGGGTTCGTCCGCTGGCTTCGCGAGACGGTCCAGCTCGCCCCGGAGGAGTCCGAGTCGCCGCTCTCCGAGGAAGGCGACGACTTCGTCCGGCTGATGACGGTCCACAAGGCCAAGGGGCTCGAGTTCCCGATCACCATCCTCGCGGACCTCTCGAGCTACTCGAGCCGCAAGGAAGAGATCATCGTCGACCACATCAACGAACGCATGGACTTCGGATTCGGCTCACAGGACAGCGCGTTCGGGACCGACACGTACGAGGAAGCAAGGAAGATCGAGGACCAGCGCAGGGAGGCCGAGGTGGCGCGCCTCCTCTACGTCGCCGTGACCAGAGCGAGGGATCTCGTGGTCATCCCGTGGATCGACGCCGACGGCCCGGTCGCGGCGCGAGGCCTGCTGCCACACCTGGCACCGCTCAGAACCCTCGAGTCGGCCGATGGCAGCGGAGCGGGCGGAGTGCCCACCCGATCGCCTGACGTCGCCCGCATCGACGCCGGGGATCTCGACCCCGGCAAGGCGAACCGGGCGCCCGGACGGCTCCCGGCGGCGGACATCCTAAACGCAGCGGGTGCGTCAGGCGACGCCGCGCAGGCGCGCGAGACGTGGCGAGCTGACATGACCGGTCTGCTCGAGAGCAGTCACAGGCCCCTCGAGATCTCCACTCCGTCGGCTGGTGACTACGACCGGTCGCTCTCGGGACCACTGCACGACGATCCCGCACGGCCTGACCTCGCGTTCGGCGGCACGAGGTTCGGCACGCTCGTTCACGACGTGTTCGAGGCGGTATCGCTTGGCGGGATGACGACGGACGAAGCAGGGATATCCGAGACCGTCGCGAAGGTGTCACAGGCACTCGCAGCCGTCAACGGCCTGGGTGATGGCGCCGCCGAGGCGGCGGCCGGACTTGTCACACGTGGGCTCGCCACCAACGTCATGCTGCGAGCCGCCGCGACCCGAAACTGGAAAGAAGTGCCTGTCACGACCGCGATCGATGATGGACTTCTCGAGGGAACGATCGACCTGCTGTTCGAGGGCGATGACGGTCTCATCATCGTGGACTACAAAACCAACATCCCCGGCGAGGGCGGCGTCGACGCCCTCACGGAGCACTACACCTCACAGATGCAGAGCTACGCGGCGGCGGTCACAGCCGCGACGGGGCACCGCGTGAGCGAAGCGGTGCTGCTGTTCCTCCGCGGTGAGGACGACGGAACTCCGGTCGAACGGCCGGTCCCGCTGTAGACCCTTCCCCACGAATCCCGAGACATCCCCCACGAATAGAGAGGGGCGAGCACGGAGTTCGCGCTCGCCCTCGAATGTTCTTCCGCGTGATTCGCGCTATTTCAGATACACAACCTTGACCTGGTCCCGCCCGATCGGGGTCACGAGCCGCGCAAAGTAGACGCCCGAACCGACGTCCGCCCCGGCTGCATCGGTCCCGCGCCAGACGACGGCGCCATGACCGTTCGCATCCGGCGCCGCCTCGATGCAGTCGATCAGGCGACCTCCGGCCGTGTAGATCTCAACCGCCGCACTCATGCCCTGCGGCGCCGCGAAACTCACGGTCGTCTGTCCACGAAAGGGGTTCGGCGCGGCGTTCATGATGCGCGCACCGGCCTCCACGTCATCGGGCACCGCAGTGCCGGTCGGCCAGAGGATGGCGCTCAAAGGCGTCAGTCCCGACGCGGGTACGATCACGTCGGTGAACGTGACCGTGTCGTATCCGTTGCAGGAGAACTCGACCGTGTACGTGCCGTCGACGAGCATCCGCCAGTAGCGACCGTAGAGCGCGTCGGTGTACCGCGGCTGGATCTCCGGTGAGCTGTTCTCGATGACCTTGACCTCGGCCACGAGCGGCAGCCCGGTCACGCCATCGATCACGTGTCCCGTCAGCCCCGGACCGTAGACGCGGTCGAGCAGATAGTACGACCCGCGCGATGCACGCTCGCAGTACAGGTCGACGTCGGCTCCGGGCGGGATGCACATCTGGCTCATGATCTCCATCGTCAGCCCGATGATGCCCTGCGTGCCGTACTGCCAGTTGCGGCACTTGCCCGCCGTCGAGTACCCGTAGACCGCGTAGTAGGGCGTATCGTCCAGCTTGAGCGTCTTCGCCGCAAGCGCGCCTGCCGCACTGCTGATCACATCGTAGTCCGGACAGAATCCGATCTGTGGCCAGTACCACGGATAGTAGATCACGTCACCCATCGAAACGGCCGGACTGTGGTAGTTGAGCGAGAACACCGGCTTCTCCGCGAGGCAGATGTCTCGGATGATCTGCGTCTCGTTCTCGGAGAACGGGGCGGATCCTCGGTAGAACGACGACTCCCACTCCCCCGCGCCACCATCGGCCCAGCTGAAGTCGTAGTTGAAGTTCGGGTCCACGCCATCAACGTCGACGTCGAACACGCCGTTCTCGTTGTTGTCATGGATATTCTTGCGCCAGGTCGTGTCGATGCCCGTCGCGACGACCCAGTGCCCGTCGGGATTGAGCATGGGAATGAACCAGATCTCGATGTCATCCACCCACTGCGTCACCGAATCGACGACGCCGTAGTTCGACGTCAGCTCGTCGATCATCCACATCGAGACCTCGCACCCCATGACCTCCTCGGCATGATGCACGGCGTTGAAGAGCACGACCGGCTCGTCCTCATCCAGCATCGGATTGTCGGAGATCTTGAGTCCCCAGATCGCGCGACCGTCCGTCGTCGAGTACCCGAGCGTGTCGAGCCTGGTGATGGCCGGATACGCGGCCGCCACGGCTACCAGCTCGGCCCCGACCTCATCGTGCGTGTGGTAGCGCTCATGGAGCGCGTACGCCGGCACGACCAGCGCCGCGATGAGCGCCGCCGCGAGCGCGGCCATGAGCAAACCTCGTCTGAACCTCATGAATCCTCCGTGTCAACAGGTCGCTCGTCTCAGCGAGCCGCGGTCCCGCCTACTTGAGCAGGACCATCTTCGCCTGGTGCCTTTCGTCCAGCGCCGTGAGCCGCGCGAAGTAGACGCCGCTGGCGACCTTCTCGCCCGCGTCGCTCGTCCCGTCCCAGACCACGCTGTGATAACCCGCGTCCTTCTCGCCGGCGAGAAGCGTGCGCACGTGACGACCCGCCACGTCGTAGACGGCGATCTCGACGTCACCCGCGGTCGGCATGCCGAACGCGATGGTCGTCACCGGGTTGAACGGATTCGGCTGATTGCCGAGCAGAACAACGCTTTTCGGGCCGACCGCATCGTCCTCGACGCCCGTCGACTGATACGAGTCCGGCGTATCGGTCGTGAACTTGATCGCCCGACCTGAGGCCAGCGTCGCCGCACCGTCATCGTAGATGTCCGAGTACGTGTAGAGGACACCGTCGGTCTGGAGCAGATTCTCGATGCCGACGGTGGCGTAGTTGGCTTCCGAGTCGCCGTTGTAGACCGTGTGGTACTGGAAGATGATCTCGCTGTCGCCCGTCTGCGTGACCTCCAGACTCGGGACGTACAGGATGATCTCGAAGGTCTCCGGGTTGCCATCGTATGCCGTCGGAACACGGCTCCACTCGATGACGAACCGGCCGTCGGGCATGAGACGCGTGAGCACCTTGCCACCCGCGCTCGGATCGAGATCGTCCCAGAGACCCGCGACCATCGCATCCGGACCCATCGGGGCCGGGATGAACCAGTTGCGGAACTCGTGATGTGCGACCGGCGCGCCGCCGAGGGCCACCCAACCGTTCGAACAGATGCCCAGGGTTCCGTAGTCTACGCCGTAGTACCTCACCTGGAACGGAAGCGTGACGGTAACGGTCTCGTCGTCACCAAGCCCGAGGTCCGTGCCGCCGGTTCCACCGTAGCTCGAATCGCATTCGATCCACGAGTAGCTCGGGGCCTCGGAGTAGCCGGTGTCGGTGTTGTCATAGGCATAGTAGCCGTATGCGTCGGGCCCGGTCGGGTCGTCTGTCGCAACCGTGCCGACCTTCACCGGAACGAGCACGAACTGCGAGAGTCCGTCGGCGCCTGTCAGTTCAAGGAGAAGCGTGAACTCGTGTCCGACCGCCGCGTCTCCGGCAGCGGTGATCGTGAAGGTGTCGCCGCTGTTCGTCTGCACGTCGTTGGCCGCGATCCACCCCCACTGCCCGTTCTCATCGTCTACCGTCAGCCCGATGAGGGGCCAGCTGCCAGGACCGCTGAGCACACCGAAGATGGCCCCCGCGTCGACGTCGGTAGGATTGGCAAGCGTCACCGTGAGGATCGCCGTCTCGCCCGGATCGAGAATCCCGTCACCGGAGATCGTGGCAGAGACGTACTCGAGTACCGGCGCGCCGACCACGGCGCGCGCATAGCTCTTCCACGTGCCGCGCGTCGCGTCGCTCGCGGTCAACACGAACCCGAACTCCTCGCCATCGGGGCAGCCGTCGGCCACGGTGAAGACGAATGGCGCTGAACCGGACGCGGTCGCACCGACGGCCATCGTGCCGTAGGAGGCCGTCTGACCCGCCGCGACATCGCAGTACGGGCTCGCCACGCGTGGCGGACCCTCGGCGAAGCCGCAAGTCACGCTGCCGGTCGAAGAAGAACCGTAGTTCTTGAGCGTGACCGCCAGCTCGATGGTCTCACCAGGGTTGATGACGCCGTCGCCGTTGCCGTCAGAGAGTCCCGAGGAATCATCGTCGACCGTATGAGCGTACCAGCCGACGAAGTCGCTCGCCTGCTCCACGGTCACGGTGTCGTTGTAGGGCTTCATGTTCTTCGCCGAGACCGTCACATAGAGAGTGCCTGTCGTGTCGGTCGGAATCGGCATGTCGACGTTGAATCCGCCTGTAAGTGTCCGGACTTCCTGAAGTTCGCCGTCCTTCCAGACGACAACATCGGCACCGGGAACCGGGCTGCCGTCACCGTCCTCGACGTGAACCGTGATGATGTTCTGTCCATGAGGGACCGTGGCATCGTGCGTCACAACGAACTCACCCGGCGTCCCGGTCCTGAGAAAGAGTTCCGGATCACCGATAACGTTGTATACGTTGAAGTAGAAGTCGACGTTCTGTCCGTCCAGATCAGCCGAGCCCGGGTCGACGTATTCGGGGTAGTTCATGTAGGTCTCGAGCTTGCCGCGGATGAGCGCCTGGCCGAAGTGCTCGAGCCCCTCGTTGAGTATGCCCTGGTAGATGCCGCCGTCCATGGCGTTGTTCCACTTTGTGTGCGTCCAGTACTCGCTCGGACCGCACATCGCCGGGCCACCCTTGAGGTCGAACGGGGTGCCGGAGCGGATCCACTGCTCGCCGAAACACGGGTCGGTGGAGCTGTCCCAGTTGCCCGTGCCACAGACAACGCTCGTCATGACCGGAAGCATAGCTCCGTTCGAGAGCGTGAGGATGTCGTCGGCGTAGAACGCGGGGTAGTACCAGCCCGGGGCTCCGCCCCACCCGCGGTAGTTGACGAAAGAAACGCCGGCGTCGATACCATCGACGACGTCCTGCGTCCCGGGAGGCGACGGATTGCTGTAGTACCAGAAGAGCGTGTCGACCTCGGTGTAGCCGTGCTCGTAGAACATCTCGCCCACGCGAAGCTTCGTCGTCCGGGGCGTCACCGGCTGCGGGTTGCCGCAGCAGTT
>CAZEXP010000011.1:0-61226 GCA_964516845.1 uncultured bacterium | reverse complement strand
GATGTCGGCCGCCCCCAGGAACTCAACCAGCTCCTGGTAGCTGACGAAGCGATTGTGGAACACGACATTCGACCCCACGCCCCGTTCATGGACAAGCCTCTCGAGTCCCAGTCTGTAGGACTCCCCCTCGTTGCGGAGCACGTGCGGGTGAGTGGCGCCTACAACGAGGTAGACCACGTTCGGATTTCCGGCCAGGATGGTCGGCAGGGCTTCGATCACGTTGCCGATGCCCTTGCTGGCCGAGAGCAGACCGAAGGTGAGCATCACCATCTTGCCCTCGACCTCGAACTTGTCTTTGTAGAAGTTGGGGTCAACGAAGGGCACGTCGGGAATGCCGTGAGGGATGAAGTCGATCTTCTCCGCCGGAATGTCGTAGATCTCGCGCAGGTATCGCTCGCCGCGGTGACTCATCACCACGAGCCGGTTGGAAAGCGAGGCCAACTCGTCCATCACCTTGCGCTGCGCCGAATCGGGGCTGTTCAGGATCGTGTGCAACGTGGTGACCACCGGCATGCGAAGGTCTCGCAGCATCGCGAGGACATGGCTGCCGGCCGGCCCGCCGAAGAGACCGAACTCGTGCTGCAGGCTGACCACCTCGACGCCGCTCAGATTCAGGAAATCGGCCGCGCGCCGGTAGGCCGCGACCTCTTTCTGCGGAATCTCGAAGTGCACCCGCGGCCCATAGGCGTAGCCCGGCTCAGCATCGGTCACGGCCACCTGGATGAAATCGGCCGCCCTGTCCTCCACCTCCAATGCGTCACAGAGGTCCGACGCAAACGTGGCGATGCCGCACTTGCGGGGCAGGCTGCTGCCAACGAAAGCGACGCGACGTGCTCGCTGCTTCATGGATCGTGCCATAGGCCCCTAACCTAGAAGTAGTATCTCGCTCCCAGACCTCCGCTCACATTGAACCCGGTGTCGGGCGCAAGCTCGATGATCGGAGCCACCTCAATGAAGATGTCGAAGCGGTGGTTCGCGAACAGGTAGTCCAGGCCCAGCGGCACACGAACGCCTACCTTCGAATCGTGCTTCTCGTGGTTCGGATTGTTGTCGTCATGCAGCAGGACCCGTGCTCCGATCCCGAAGTAGAACGGAAGAGACCCTTCCTCAACGTCCAGTTCATAGCGATGCCACAGGTAGTCGCCATGCACGTAGATCCAGTCACTCTCATCGAGCGACCACCCTGCTGCCACATCAAACGCGGTGCGGCTGCCGGACCAGACCTTGAGGCTCAATCCGGTCGGCTCCCCCACCATGACACCCAGCCCCACATTGCCGGCGAGGGCGGTTACGGTCATCACGACGAGGATGAGGCTGGTGACAACGAGCGTTCTGAGTACTCTGAGCATTCCGACGTTCCCTTCGATGCCTGCCCCAAAGGCAGGCGGCTAGGAGGACCGACCGCGGTCCCAGCGCTTCATGAGCCACGATGCCGAGAGCGCACCGCCGAGAATGAGACCCGCCACGAATACGATCCCGAGCAGCGCCGCGTGCGGCAGCGTCATGCGCCAGAACAGGACCATCGTGTCAACCCGCTGGAAGTTCTGCAGGATGATGATGAAGCCCGCTGCGCCCACCACGAGCGCGATGATCATCTTCGCCTTGGATATCCCTGTCATCGTCACGTCCTCCTGCCTGCGGGCACGGTTGACCGGCTCGCACGACCGCGAACATCATACTATCTATACGAATGGTTGTTATACTAATTATTATAAGGCGAATTGTCAACCGATTTCGCTCATTGGGCGGGGGGATGGCTCAGACGCCGGCTGGCGCTCGATCCAGGTCCTCGGGCCATCTGCGGCGCAGCAGGCCGGGAATGGACGCCAGGCCGGCGACGTAGACGAGAATGCTCACGAACATGAATGGGAGCACGACCCTCCCAACGACATAGAACCCGCCGAACACGAGGAAGAAATGGGCGTTGATGGCCAGGGAGATCCAGAATGTGGCGCGGTCTCTGCGGTAGAGCGCGAACATCCCGAGGAACCAGAGAGGCAACATGAGAAACGCGACCGGCCGCAGCACTTCGGAGATCCTCGCGGGAACGAGGTCGCCGTATGTGTAGAGAAGCGGCGATATCATGATGCCTATTCGATACACCCAGTTTCTGAGGAATAGCTCCGGGTGCTGCGTCACGAATCGCTTCGCCTCTTCCTTGAGGGTCTCCTCGTACAGGGAGTTGGGACACTCTCCCTGTTCGATCATGTCGTAGTTCTCGAGTTCCTTGTTCAGACGCCTTCCGAATTCCCACACACCGGGGTCAGTGTGGTCGACGTTGTAAGGATTGGGGAACTGACCGACGCCGGCGAAGAAGGTGTGCCAGAACGTCGAGCGCGTCGGACGGGAGTTGCCCGTGGCCTCATACCTGTACGCTGAAACGAGTGCCAGCACCACCAGGACCGGCACGAGGAAGGCTGTCGTACGCTTCGCGATGACCCACCAACTGAGACGGCGTCGCCTCCAGAGATACGCGAGGACCGGCACGAAGAAGAACGGCATCAGCAGCGTGAGATTCCGGAACCAGAAGGGAATCGCAACCAGCAGACCGGCCAGGAAACACCAACCGATGCCCTTCTGCTTCTTGATCATGAGGAGGGTGACGATGAAGACCGCTAGCACAGCGAACTGCGGCCAGAAGTCATACCCCATCATGAGAGTCCGTTTGATGGTCGCGACGTTGACGACCATGATCAGAGAGGTCGCGAGCGCCAGACCCCGGCTCACCTGGGCAAGCGCCACGAAGAGCAGCGATATGAGCAGGGAATCAAGGACGATCTGCAGCAACAGATAGGGAACGAAATTGTGAACGGGGAAGATCTTCCACAGAGCTCCCAGCAGCAGCGCGGGGCCGGGAAGGAACTCCACGAGAGGCTGTCGTCCTTCGGGCTCATGGAACTGCAGGAAATCACCTGACGTATTGTCCTTGAGGCTCTTGATCTCCTCGATCTCG
Organism: uncultured bacterium; assembly: GCA_964516845.1. GTDB lineage: Bacteria > Joyebacterota > Joyebacteria > Joyebacterales > Joyebacteraceae > JAPEKQ01. The sequence continues at coordinate 58,273 of CAZEXP010000011.1, read as the reverse complement.
CGATCGTGGTACGTCAGCCCATCCCCCATGGCCAGACCAATCGCCGTCGAGCCGTAGACGCGTGCCGACCCGTGCCGGAGATCGTCGAGAACCGTCGCGAACAGCAGCACCCTCACCAGCACAGCCAGAGCGAAGATGATCAGAGCTACTGTGCGTGTTCTCTGCAGCAGCGACATGGTCGATTCGCCTCCCCCGGACTGCGACGGCAGCGTGAAGCGCAAACGGTCATCACGATTCTCACACATGCCTGCTGGCCACGTACACCTACCGAAACACCCAACGCTTGCAGAGAAGATAGTTCACGATCGTGATGAACCCCATCACGACGAACCACGTCGGACTTGCCGGAAACGACATGATGTCGACGAGGACCCCGATCAGGCCGGAGCTGACCACAGCCAGGCTTGCCTGCAGGACGACGAAGCGAGTGCCCTGCCCCAGAATCGAATCAGTGCTTCGAAATGTGAAGCGGCGATTCCAGATGAAGCTCCAGATCGTGCCGGCTGCGTAGCTGGCGATCTGGCTGACCGTGGCTTTGTACTCAAAGGATCCGGAGAGCGCGACGAGCCCGCGAAAAACTGAGAAGCTCACGGCGAAGTTGCTCAGACCGACGAGAGCGAAACGAGCGAAGCTGCCGTCGAACTCCCGTATCAGCGATTGGCACTTGCCGAGGATGCGGGGGGGCGTTCGGTGAGCACTCACAGACCCGCCCGTTCCCTGACAATGAACCTCGGCCGATTCTTCACGGTCTCGAGAATATTGCCGACGTACGAGCCTATGATCCCGACAAGGATGAAGAGCATGCCGAACATGAACGAGACAAGGGCGAGAGTCGACGCCCACCCGGGCACGACGTCCCCTCTCAGATAGGTTATCAGAATGTAGACCAGCTCGATGAACGCGAGACCGCTGGTGACGACCCCCAGCCAGATGCCCAGCCTGAGCGGCACGAGAGAGAACGAGAGCATCGAGGATATCGCGAACCGGATCATCTTCAGCAGGCTGTACTTGGTGTTTCCCGAGTGCCGGGGTTGCGCCTGGTAGGGAACCGTCGTCCTCTGGAAGCCCACCCAGTAAGAGATGCCTCGAAGGAACAGGGCCGCGTCCTGCATCTCGAGAACGGCGTTGACGACCTTCCGGTCCATCAGACGGAAGTCGGATGTCCCCTCGGTCAGAGGCAGTCCCGACAGAAGAGAGAACAGCCGGTAGAACCACCGCGAGGTCGTCTTCTTGAAGAACGACACGTCCTCGCTCTCGATGCGGCGAGTCTCCACCACGAGGTTCCCGGAGGTCCACTCCCTGAACAGCTCCGGCAGCATGGACGGAGGATGCTGAAGATCGCCGTCCATCGTGATGACGACGTCACCTGTGGAATGGTGAAGACCTGCGAATATCGCGTTCTGATGCCCGAAATTGCGCGACAAGGACAGACCCCTTATGTGCGCATCCCCGGTAGCGGCCTGACACACGAGCGACCAGGTCCCGTCCGTGCTTCCGTCATCGACAAAGACGATCTCGTACGGGACATCCATCGACTGAACGACCCGTCGAAGCTCCTCGATGAGCAGAACAACATTGCCCTCCTCGTTGCAGAGGGGGACGACGATGCTCAGAGTAGGTTGTGATCCTTCTCGCGACGAACCGCTCAAGAGCTTGAACCTCCGAATCAAGACAACGCACGCGCAGGGGCCGAGACATGTGCTGCGACCCGGCGGCCACGCAACCGTTTCTCCCTCTTCAGTTTACTGAACTCCCTGTGGTCAGACAAGCGACTTCTACGCTCGGGAGCGCCATCACGGGGACCGCGTCGCAGGCGGAGTCCACTTCGGGCGGTTGCGGGCGGAAGGGGTCAATCTGCGACCGACAGCACACCGCGCAAGCGGATGTCCCTCGATGACGCTCCTATCATGACTGCGAAGGATCCCGGCTCGATCTGCGGTCGCAGCTCCAGGTCCAGCATCGTCAGTGCATCTGGTGTTAGGGGAAAGCTCATCTCGCGGCTCTCACCCGGTTGCAGGTGGACGCGCTGGAATCCCTGGAGGCTCATGACCGGACGCGCCACAGACGCCAGCTCGTCGCGCACGTACAGCTGGACGACTTCGTCGCCCTCGCGGTCGCCTGTGTTGGTCAGAACGAATCGAGCCACCGACGGTTCCCCGGCCCTTGCCACATCCGGCTCGATGCGGAGATTCTCGTACTCGAAGCTCGTGTAGGACAACCCGTACCCGAAAGGAAAGCGAGGCTGCCCCGTCAGTTCCAGATAGTCATCGCCGCGCCCGGTCGGTCTGTGGTTGTACACGAGCGGCAGCTGGCCTTCCTTGATCGGAAAGCTGATCGGCAGACGCCCGGCCGGGCTCTCGTCACCGAAGAGGATGTCGGCTACGGCGCGGCCTCCCTCCTCACCCGGATACCAGACGGCGAGAACGGCCTGCACGCTGTCCAGCCAGCTCGACATCGTCACCGCACTCCCACCGACCAGCACGACCGCGACCGGCTTGCCGACCGCGGCGACCCGCGCGATCAACTCCTCCTGGCGTCCCGGCAGCGCGAGCGACGCGCGGTCACGGAACTCACCCTCCTCGATGCCAACGACAATGACTGCGGCGTCGCACCGGGCGGCGAGATCCACAGCCTCCAGGAGCGATGCATCCTCCGAGGCCGGGGCGCCGACGCCCCATACGAACCGGACTCTGTCGTTGCCTCTCGGCTCTGAGCACTCGAGTCGGACCGCGTGCTCCCTCCCCTTCTCGAGTTCGATGTCGGCAGTGACGAGACGGTGGCTCGCCTTGCTCCAGTTGTCGATGAGGAGAACATCATCCAGGTAGAGACGGTAGCCGTCGTTCCCCTCGACTCCGAGGCTCACGATGCCGGAGACAGGGGCCCGAAGTGTCCCGGTCCAGCGCACGGAGTAGAAGTCCCGCCCCAGTCGCTCCGGGTCCGGAGAGAAGAGCGTCCACTGGAAGTCAACGGTGGGGTCGACGCGCGTGAAGACCGGCTCTCCGCCGAGAGAGACGTTGTCGTAGTACTCACCGAGAAGTCCCGCCACCGTCGTGCCACCGTGACTGCAGGAGAGCACCTCTGTCGGAACAGCCGCATACGCCCGTGCCGACCGTTCGCATCCAACAGCGTGGTGGACCGCCGTCGTGGCACCGATTCGCTCCGCGATCCCCTCGAGGATGCTGCAAGCCCGTGACGACGGCGCGCTGTAGCCGCCCAGACGCGCCTCCGCGGCATCAGGTCCGATGACCGCGATGGACGTGAGATCCGTCCTCAACGGAAGCACGGACCCGTCGTTCTTGAGCAGTACGAACGACTCGCGGGCGGCCCGACGGGCGAGCGCCCGGTGCTCAGCGCCTCCGGGCTTCGGAAACTCACCCGGCGCGACGTACGGCTGCTCGAACAGCCCCAGCTCGAACTTCGCCTTGAGCACGCGCGCGACCGCGTCGTCGATGCGAGCGCTGTCAATAAGACCTTCCCGGAACGCGGGTCCGAACAGCAGGTGGTGGTCGTACGATGTCTGGAAGATGACGTCGAGCCCGCCGTCGAGCGCCTGCACGGTGGCATCCGTGTAGTCGGTCGCGGTCATATGGAGGACGTTCGCTCCACCGACGCCGCCCGCGTCGGATATAACGAAGCCGTCGAAGCCCATCTCGCTCTTGAGCAGTGTATCGTTGAGCCAGGAGTTCGCGGAACACGGCACGCCGTCGACCGAGTTGTAGGATGTCATCATCGAACGCGAGCCACCGCGCTCGATGCAGGCCCGGAACGGCGGGACGTGAACCTCGCGCAGCTGCCGCTCGTTCATGTCGATCGGATAGCTGTCGCGGCCGCCGGCGCCGACGTTCGCGATCCAATGTTTGGGCGTTGTGATGATACCGCTCTGCTCGAACGCGCTCACGAAGGCGACGCCCATCTCGGACGAGAGGAACGGATCCTCGCCGTAGGTCTCCTCAACGCGTCCCCAGCGGACGTCCGACGCGATGTTGACGACCGGTGAGAGAACCTGGCGGACGCCGCGGCTGCGACACTCCTCGGCGGCGGCGTCTGCGATCTCCTCCATGAGCTCAATATCAAAGGACGCGGCCAGACCGATGGCCTGTGGGAAGACGGTCGCGTCGCGCTGCACGAGACCGTGGAGCGCCTCGCCGAAGAAGATGGCGGGGATGCCGAGGCGTGTGTCCTCGACGAAGTGCCGCTGAACCTCGTTGACGCGCTCGACGACGTCCAGGCTCCCGGGATCAGCGGGGACCTGAAGTCCGAAGAGGCCATCCGTGTACCGCGACTCGTCGCCCGAGAACTCGCCGGCCAGCATGAACAGCTGCCAGAACTTCTCCTCGGGTGTCATGCGCGACAGGAGATCCTCGACGCGCCGGTCGATGGCTGCGGAAGGATCGCGGTAGACCTGAGCCGATGCCACGCCGCAGATGGCCGGGACAGGCAGCATCTGAGCGAGGAGCAGCACCGGAACGAGAAGCAGACAACGACGATGAAGCATGATCACGCTCCTGGTAGCTCGGTCTCGCGGACACGCCCCAGCCGGAGGGCCCACGCGTGCTCACACGGCGGCGAGGCGATGGCCGACTCGGGGATGTCGACCCGCACACCCTGACCGACCGCCTCCCATCGAAGCGGCTCGGCACAGCCCAGAAGACGCACCGCCTCACCCGGCTCCGGCTGCACGCCGTCGAGCTGAAACGTTCGGGGCAACGTTTCCCCTTCGTCCGGCAGGTAGATGGCATACACCGCACCGTCGTCACGCCTGCGCGTGAAACAGGTCTTCCCCTCCTTGTATGGGGGGACCGGACGCGTCCCGTAGATCGCGTCCCCGTTGACGGAAAGCCACTCCCCGAGCCCCAGCATCGGCGGGACGACGTTCGGATCAAAGCGGCCGCTGCCATCGGCGCCCGCGTTCAGCAGAAGGTTCCCGCCCTTGGCAACGACATCGACGAGCATGTGGATGAGTTGACGCGCCGGCTTGTAGGTATCTCCGATGTAGTAGGACCAGGCGCCCGCCATCGGCATGCAGGTCTCCCACGGATACTCCCACGGCTCTTCCGGAATGCGCTGCTCGGGCGTCCGGTAGTTCTCGTACGGACCTCCGATCCAGCGATCGACGATGATCATTCCCGGCTGGTGCCGCCGCGCCGTGGCGGCGATCCGGTCCATGTTGATGTCCTGGTCGCGGTTCTCCGGAGCGACCCATGCACCGTCCAGCCAGAGGATGTCGACCGGCCCGTACCCGGTGCAAAGCTCCTCGATCTGGTCATGGGTGAAATCACAGAACTCCTGCCAGATCTCGGGATGCGCCTTGGGTCGGTAGTTGACGTTGCGGCTGCAGTGCTGCCAGTGAGGTGACCAATACGACGGAACATCCCAGTCCGGCTTGGAGAAGTAGACGCCGATCATGAACCCCTCGCGTCGGAAGGCATCGAACAGGTGCTTCGTCACGTTCGCGTACGGATGATCGTGGAAGGGACAACCTTCGTCTGTGATCTTGTAGTCCGTCTGCTGCGTATCGAACATGCAGAAGCCGTCGTGATGCTTGGTCGTGAAGACGAAGTAGCGCATGCCCGCATCCCGGGCCAGGCTGACCCACTCGTCGGGGTCGAAGTCGCGCGGGTCGAAGGTGTCCTTGAGACCGACGTAGGTCTCGTAGTGAGTCTGGTAGTCCGGCTCCGCAGGCGAAAGCCAATCGACATCCTCGGAACAGATCCCCCAGGACTCGCACCACCCCTTCTGGCTGTACGTGCCCCAGTGGACCATGAACCCGAGCTTCTGGTCCTGCCATTGCTCGAGCTTCGCCTTGACCGCCGGGTCCCTCTCCCAGATGTACTCCACACCCTCGTACTGGGCGTGTGCCACGCCGCAGACGAGCGTCATCGCAATAGCAAGCACGGCGATGGAGCCGGCCCTGGAGGGGACCGCAGCATGCATACAGCCGTTCATGGAGGACCTCCGTCAGGACGCTACAGTGTCCCTGCTTCTCGTAGTGGAGTGAACTGCGTGGGATGGACGCTTGCCCGGCTAGTCGGACAGGTAGTACGTGATCGTCGAAACGACCCGGACCTTCTTGATGTGGGGCGTGGTGCTGTCCCGGTCGTTGATCGAGAACTGCCCCTGCTGTGCCGTCCTGATCTTGCCCAGGCGGCTCTGCGAATCCGCCGCGAACTTCTCCGCCACTTCGCGGGCGTTCCTCGTGGCCTCTTCGATCATCCCCGGCTTGATGTCATTGAGCCCCGTGAAGAGGAACTCGGTTCGCGAACCGTAGTCCTGACCGCTGATGGCGATCCCCTGCTTTCCGAGGTCCGCCATGCGGGACATGGCTCTCCTGACGCCGTCCACGTTGGTCGAGTAGACGGTGATGACGGAGCTGCCGTAGTAGCGGAACTCCGATCCGTCCGAGCTCACGTACCCCTGGGCCTGTCGGTCGGTGATCGAGGGCACGTCGACTGTGATCTCCTCGTCGTCGAAGCCGTTCTCCTTGAGGAACGTCACGACGAGCGCGTTCTTCTTCTGGATGTCCGTGTAGAGCGATGTGAGGTTGTTGCCGGCCTCGCTGAACTTGACAGGCCAGATGGCGGTATCGGCGGGGACATCGAGCTCGGAGAGACCCTTCACCGTGACAACGCGATCGAGGGACCTAAGTCTCACAACTCCGTGCGACGCGAAGACCCCGAGCAGGATCAGGCCGACACATATGAACACACCGAGTATGGCCGCCTCGGTGATGCGCTGTCCGTTCTGCATGTTCGCCTCCTGGTTCCGTGGTCTCCGACGTGAAGCCGAAGACGCTGCCGCTCTGAAACTATCACACGTAGCCACTGACGCAAAACCGACGTCGCGAGTTCGCGCGCGAGATCATCGCGGGGGGCACGTCCACTCCGCCGGATCCTGATGGTAGAAGCTGCTCAGCTGCTCGTAGAGGTCAGGATGCTTCGACCGAAGCGCGCGCGGTTTCTCGAAGAAGAACTCCGTGGCGACCGCGAAGAACTCGGCGGGGTCCTCGGCCGCGTACTCGTCCAGGAGGACGCGCTTGTTCCTGTCGACCCGTCTGACGAACTCATCGTACTCGCGTGTCATCACGCGGGCCCACTCCGCATGCGCCCCGGGCGACGGGAGCGGCGGGACCCCGTTGGACTCACCGGTCTCCTCGTCGAGCTGGTGCGCAAACTCGTGAAGGACGACATTGTCCCCGTCGGCCGGGTCGGCCGCCCCGGCCATCGCGTCCGCCCACGAGATCGCGACAGCTCCCTGCGACCAGGACTCGCCGGACCGCTCCTCAGGACCGTCGTAGACCGTGCCGTCCGGCTGGTACTCCTCAAGCGGCGCAACATACTCATCCGGGTACACGACGATGGACTGAAGGGCCGGATAGACCCTCGCGCCGCAGACGTCATCAGACCGGCCGAGCAGGAGCAGACACGCCTGCGCGGCGATGGTGACGCGCACCTCGTCGGTCATCTCGAGACCGCCTGCTCCCTCGAAGTTCTTCTCCTCCAGAAACACGCGGGTCAACGCGAGGAGTGTCTCCAGCTGACCCTCCGGAAGAGCGCGGAGGCCCGGCACGTTGCGATCGAGGATCTGGCGCCAGTGCGCCGGCGTCGGGCTCTCGAGGAGCTTTCTTCGGCGACGTCGCGTGAAGAGAGACATGCGCTCTTCCTCCGTCCCGGTACGGGTGACACCTGACTGTCTGGCCGAACACGAACAACGTCCAGAGTAATCGAATGCGACGGGAAGCCAAACACTCATGCTTCGCTTACCGCTCAACTCCACGGCCCGGAAGCTGTAGAATCGATGAATCGACACACCCGACCATCAGACACGATGGCCGAAGGAGACTGACCCGTGTTCCTGAAGCACCTCTGGCCCAGTGACTCTGTGACATCAGCCGACCTTCGGCTCGGCCTCCGCATGCTGCTCTTCGACGGCATCTGCTCGCAGGTGATGCTCGTGCTGACGGGCGGCGCCTTTCTCGTGGCGTTCGCCCTGCTGCTCGGCGCGACAGGCAAGACCATCGGCATTCTGGCCGCGATGGGCCCGCTCGCCCAGGTGCTTCAACTACCGAGCGTCTTCCTGGTCCGGCGGCTCGGGCTCAGGAAGGCGCTCGTGACGACGACGGCGGGCGCGAGCCGGTTCTTCCTGCTCGTCATGGCGGCGGTGCCGTGGTTCGTTCCTCAGACTCTCCGTCTCCCCGTCTTCACTCTGTCGCTCTTCCTCTTCTGGGGAGTGGGCGCCGTCGGCGGTTCGGCGTTCGGCCCGTGGATGCGCGACCTCGTGCCGTCCCGGGTCCTTGGACGCTACTTCGGGACGAGGCTGACCTACGCCGTCGCGGTCGGAGCGGTGGCGGCTATCCTCGCCGGCGTCGGCGTCGACTGGTACCGCGACCACTTCTCCGTTGAGACAGGTGCGTTCTCGATCCTCTACGTCGTGGGCGCGAGCGTCGGCTTCCTCGGGGTGTTCTTCCTCAGCCGCATCCCCGAGCCGAGGATGTCAACTCCCCCGGCACAGGGCATCATCGCCGCCGTCCGCGAACCGTTCCGTGACGCGAACTTCCGCAAGCTCCTCGCTTTCATGGCGTCGTGGAGCTTCGCCGCCAACCTCGCGGCGCCGTTCTACGCAGTCTACATGCTGCAGCGTCTGGGCATCAGGATGACCGTGGTGATGCTGCTCTTCCTTCTCAGCCAGCTCGCGTATGTCAGCTTCCTCGGTATCTGGGGCAGACTCGCCGACCGGCTCACGCACAAGGCGGTCCTCTCCGTCTCGGGGCCGCTCTTCATGGTGAGCATCGGGCTCTGGCTCTTCACGACCATGCCCGGGAAGTACTTTCTCACGTTCCCTCTGCTTGCGGCCATCCACATACTCGCCGGCATCTCGACGGCCGGCGTGATGCTGAGCGCCTGGAACATCACCCTCAAGCTTGCGCCGAAGGAATCGTCGACGACGTACCTGGCGGCCAACGCTCTGGTCTGCGGCGTCGCAGCGACCGTTGCTCCGATCCTGGCTGGCATCGCGCTGGACATGCTCTCCGATGCCGGGTTCGCGCTCACGCTCGGGTCCCGGTCCGCCGGCGGCGGTGCCGCGTTCCCCGCCCTCCAGCTCCGGGGGCTCGACATCGTATTCGGCGCTGCAGTGGTCTTTGGATTCTACGCGCTCCGGCGCCTCGCGCTGGTGCAGGAACGCGGCAGCCTCAAGGAGAAGCTCCCGCTCTCGGAGCTTGCTGCGGAGGTGCGCACGACCGTGAGGAGCATCTCGAACGTCGCAGGGCTCCGCCAGCTATCGAATTTCCCCTACGGCATACTGCGACGCCAGGCGCCTCCTGAAGACGCGGAGGACGTCTCGACGGACGGCGGGAGCGACCCCCCGCGAGCGGATCGACTCCGACCATGACGGGAAGTGCGCGGCGCGCGGTCCCGTGGTTCCGTCAACTGCACATTCGGGACGCTGCTCTACAATGTGGCGGTTCCGCGAAAACCAACAAGGCCGCAGCAGTTCGCTGCGGCCTTGTCATTGTCACGCCCGGAATACGGTCACCGATCCACATCTTCGGCAACACGGCATCCGGTCTGTCATTACCTCTCGCCTATCGCACGAGCGTCAGCGACTTGATCTCCACCGTTTCATCGACGATCAGACGAGCGAAATAGGTGCCCGACGCGATCTCCTGCCCCGCGTTGTCCTTGCCATCCCAGCGCACCTCGTTGGGACCGGCCTGACGCGAGCCGGAGACCAGCGTGCGAACCAGACGACCGGCAACATCGTAGATGTTGAGGTCAACGCGGCTCTCGCGCGGGAGGCTGAAGTGCAGACTCGTCGCCGGATTGAACGGGTTCGGAACGGCCCCGAAGAAGATGGTCGCCAGCGGCAGCTCCTCATCGACTCCGACCCAGGTGGTCACCGTCATGGAGACCGGGATGGTGATGGTCGGGTTCGCCGGGTCATTCGTCGCGATAAGGATGTCCGCTGCGTACTCGGCTTCCGCCAGCCCGGTCGCATCCAGGACAACATCGAGGTTCGTGTTCCCCTGTGGCACTACAACGCCCGATGAAGGCTTCACGCTGAGCCATGTCGGCCCGCCGTGAAGGTCAACCGACGTCGAGTAGTCCATATTCGCGTCGCCGTCGTTCCCGAGGTCAATACCGGTCAGCACGATGTCGTCCGGCGCAAGCACGTCCTCAAGAGAGCTCGGGGCATACGTCGCGCTCGCCGAAGGAGGCGGGGTCAGGGTCGGGAACTGAATGTAGTCGACCCAGCCGCAGTCGCTTCCATTGCTGATCGAGTAGTCCTTGACGAAAGACCACTTGAACGTGTGCGTACCAGCCGTAACCGGATGCGTCAGCTGCGCCCATCCAACGGTCCCGCTCCAGCTGTCGACCTCGGCCCCATCGACGTAGAAGTACAGGAAGTCGTATGTGGCCTCTGACGAGACCTTGTACCAGAAGGAGATGTCGCTCGCGGCCGAGACATCCAGCGTCACCTGCATCTCGGAGTCCTGATTGTCGTTGATGTCGCCGGACCGGGCGCTGTACGAACCCTCGTACGGACTCGCGCTGTCGATGATCCAGTCGGCGTCGCCGCCCATGACCCACGGGTACGCCATGAACCCGGCCGTCTCGAAGTCCTCGGCAACCAGCTCGGGCAGCGTGAAGTTCTGCGTCATGTTGCCCTGGAAGTTGATCGTGTGCTGGTCGGCGCCATAGCCCGCCGCGCGAGCCAGGACATCGTAGGTGTCACCGGCAGGGATGTCGATCGAGTAGGCCCCGCCTGAGCCGCTCAGCACAGACGCGATCGGCGTATTGAGGACCTCGACGGTAGCTCCCGATATCGTTCCGCCCTCGTACCCGTAGACCAGGCCTGAGAGCGTGGCGGCCGGAAGCGCGTCCATCGTGGTCGACCCGTCAACCGTGTCGTTCTCAAGAATGTCGATGAGCACGGTCTCGTCGCCGTAGGCAAAGAGGTCAAAGGTCAGAGTCCACTCCCCGACCGGCAGCATCATGCTGAAAGCACCATACGAGTCGGTGATACGACTGGCAGTATGGCCGGTCACCCCGACCGCCACACCCTCGAGCGGCAGCCCCGTCCCGGCGTCGGTCACCGTCCCGCTGACCGTGCCAAGGCCGTTCAGCACCGCGAGCACCGCTGAGTACGCATCGATGAAGCCGTGACCGTAGGTGTTGTCCTCGCCCGCGGTACCCAGATCGATGGCGGTATCCATCAGCACCTGCTTGACGGTCTCAACGTCGATATTCGGATTCGCGGCGCACATGAGGGCGACGACACCGGCCACGTGCGGGCCGGCCATCGAGGTACCATCGAGATACTGGTACCCGCCGCCTGGCTGCGCGCTGTAGATGTGCGAGCCCGGCGCGCTGATCTCAGGCTTCATCGCGTACGGTCCGCCGCAGGCGCTCGGCCCGCGGCTGGAGAAGTCGCTGATCTCGTAGGGCGCGTAGTTCTGGGTCGAGCCGACGCTGAATGCGTTGTAGGGACTGTCGGCGCGGTCACCCGGTGAACGCAGCGTTCCAGGATCCGGACCCTCGTTCCCCGCAGACCAGGTGAGCACGACGCCTGCGGCCTCGCAGTTGTCGATAGCCGTCCACCAGTAGCTGAAGCACTCAGGATAGCCGAGGCTACCGTTGGTGCCCCAGCTGTTCTGGACCACGCAAGGAACATCATCGATCGTCAGAGGGTTGCCATCGGGGTCGGTGAACCACTCGAGCGACGCGATGACATCGTTGTCGAACTCGGTGCTCACGCCCTGGTCGATCGTGTTCGAGGCGATCCAGAGAGCGCCCGGCGCGACGCCGATCGTATCGTCCGGCGCCAGCCCGGTCATCGTGCCCATGGTGTGCGTGCCGTGTCCGTAGTAGTTGTAATCGACCGGGAAGCTCGGCGAGCCCTGCCCGGAGTTGTCGAGCCAGCACTCGCTCGGGTCAGCGATCAGCCCACGCCAGCGGGAGGCCAGCGCCGGATGCGTTCCGTCCACGCCGGTGTCCAGCCCGCCGATGATGACGCCGGTTCCGTCAATACCCAGCTCGCGCCAGACACGGTCGGCGTTGATCGCCGTCACGCCGGGAGTGATGCCGATGCCGCGGGAACCCCCAGCAGGGGCCGGCTTCGCATCGACGAAAGGATCGATCAGCTCAACTTCGAGGTTCGGCTCGATGGCGACAACATCGTCGCGGAGCGCGAGGTCGCGAATGGCGTCGACCGTGCCGACAACCACGACGGCGTTGACGAGCCAGTGAGACGTGTAGCCCCGGATGCCACCGTCCCTCTGACGGGAATCCAGGTAGTCTGTCAGCGAGCCCTGCGAACGACGCGCCGCATCCTGGAGCGCCCCGAGCACGGTTTCGTGCCGCAGTTGCCGGCTCGACCGCATCTCGTGGAGCTCTCGGTTCAGGCTATCGATGTCCGGCTGATCGCCCAACACGACGAGGACCTTCAGCTCGTCACCACCGCCGAGCGCCTGCATCTGGGTCTCGAGTCCGGGCGTAATGACGCCTGCCCAGGCCGTTCCCGCGAGCATGAAGACAACGATCAGAAGGATCGCCGAGCGCACGTTCTTCATGAGCCACATCCCTTCCCGACGTTCGTGACGCCGTCCGAAGCTGCCCGATGCACCGGAGCGTCCCGGCTCTCCCGGCCGGGACAAGATACACAACCGCCGGACGCGGTGACCGGCGGCGCTTGTTCTGTGGGAGCGGGACGGTTCGACCGCGACCTGCCCCGCACTCCTGACTATCTGCTTCCCATCTTAAGCGATTTTGGCGAACGACTCAAGCGCGGGCATCCGGCTGAACGGACCACGCGGCTTGCAGACGCACGAATCCCTCCCCATCCTCGGGTCGCCGACGGGCGGTGACCGCTGAGGCATAGGGAGGGACTCGCTTTTCAATCTCAGGAGCTTGTGTTCAAGCACCTGTCTCTTTTATGGTTAGTATAATAATCATTCGTATGCTAGTTGTCAACAACATTCTCGAATCGAGCCGCCGACCGGGCGCGCGCGCCCAGCGCAGCGAACCCTCCGGCAGGAATGTGGTTACACGACCGGTGATGTCGGCTAGACTGACCATTCAGTAGATGTCGTGATGTTCCTGTCGGACATGCTCTGCCACCCCCAAGGCGCGTTATCAGCATTGCTGAGCCTCCGCGCCGAGGGTAGACCAAAGGAGAGACCAGTGCCCAGGAAGAAGCAGACCGGCGCCCCCACCTCGAGCTCCCGCGAGCTGACAGCACCCGACGTCCGGATCATGCATGCGCTGCGCCGCCTTCTGAGGGCACTCGAGATCAACTCGCGGAGGCTCGCCGCGGAGACGGGCGTGACGAGCGCACAGCTCTCCTGCATGAAGATGCTGGATCTCAAGGACGTGGATACGGCCACGGAGGTCGCTCGAAGGGTCCATCTGAGTCCGAGTACTGTCGTGGGGATCCTCGACCGACTCGAGGACAGGAAGTACATCACGCGCAAGCGGGACGGAAGGGATCGTCGTGTTGTCAGGGTCAATCTGACCAGGGAGGGGAAAACGCTCGTACGGAAGACACCACACCCTGTCCGCAACCTTCTCGAACACCAGCGCAACGGTCTCACCGTAATGGACGCCGGTCACATCGCGGACGCACTCGAGAAGCTGGTCGTGGTTCTGGGTGCAACCGACTTCGAGGTCGACTCCCCGTACTCCGACCTGAGCGACGACGACAACGCCAGCGCCTGACGCAGACTGGTGCGAGCCCTGTGCAGCCTCGACTTGACGGCGGCATCGGAGATCCCAAGGGCCACGGCGGTGTCCCTCGTGGACAGCCCCCGGATCACACGAAGCTCGAAGACGCCTCTGTTCGAAGGACTCAGCATTTGTACCTGCTCAACGAGTATGGCTCTGAGTTCCTCCCGCAGCACGCACGCGCTCGCGTCCGATGACGGATCGGCGATCTGTCGTTCGACGGTCCCCTGCGAACACTCCACGGGGCGATCCAGCGAGACCGTGACGAGTCGCTTCTTCCTCAGGTGCATCAGACAGACGTTTCGGGCAATCACGTAGAGCCACGTCGAGAATCGCGCGTCCCCGCGGAATCGTGGCAGCGCGAGGTAGGCATTCACGAAGGCGTCCTGGACACAGTCCTTCGCCTGTTCGCTGTCACGCATGATGCCGAGACACTGTGCATAGACGTGCACCCGGTGGCGCTCATCAAGTTCGTCGAAGGCACGTCTGTCTCCGAGCCTTGCCAGTTCGACAAGTTCCGAGTCGTTCCTGAACCCGCCTCCTGCATCTCTCTGTCCCATTATTCGCTCACAATCCGCTGGCCGATCGACGCGAAGGCCGGGGCCAGCCGGTCGGGCAACGTGCCTCAATTCGCGGAAACGACCTTCCTGGCCTCCTTGATGCCGCTTCTGATCTCTACCATGGCGTGTTCAACACCGCCGCGGAGTCCCTCCCAGGCATCACCGGACGACTCCCGCAGACCGGTCACCTTCTTGCGCGCCAGTTCGAGCTTCTGTTCGAGACCCCCTATCTGCTCGTCATACATGACCTTCGCATCGATCTTCGTTCTTCTTGCCATAGCCTTGACATTGTCTATGTCGGCCTCCAGCTCCCTCAGCTGTGCCTTGTGCCTGTTCTGGTGCTTCTCGCGCTCGTTCATCACGTCCTCCTCCGCAGTCCCGATTGCACTGCCCCCGTCACGCCTCTCAGCCGGGGTCCAGTGCGAACAGCAGCCTGACCACAAGTAAATCATTGCACTACCAATCATTTCGGTTACACTTATTAGTACTATATATATCAGGGCTGACAATGTCAACACTCATGTGAGAGAGTTGCGGTGTCCATCCCAGGATCCATGGAAGCCCCCAGGGGCTCGACAGGAAGGGAGATGAACTGTTGGCCGGAATGATCCCTGCGCGGAGGCCTCCGCGAGGAGACCACCCTCTAAGCAAGCCGGATCTGCGGATTCTTCATGCGCTTCGCCGGCTCGTCAGAATTCTTGACATCAACTCCCGGAGGCTCGCCCGCGTTCGGGGCGTGACCAGCGTGCAGCTGTTCTGCCTCAACACGATGGCCCTGGATGGTGCCGACACCGCGACGGGAATCGCGGCGAAGGTCCATCTGAGTTCGAGCACCGTCGTGGGGATCCTCGACCGGCTGGAGGGCGGGAAGCTGATCACACGGGGGCGTGACACTGAGGACCGGCGGATCGTGAGAGTGAATCTGACCGATGCAGGTCGGGAGGTCGTGCTGACGACGCCCCACCCGGTGCAGGATCTACTCGAGCGGAAGTTCAACGGGCTCACGCGTGAGAAGGCGAACAGGATCGCCACGTCGCTCGAACATCTTGTGGACATGCTTGACGGTGAGGAAGTCGACGCGGAGGGCCCGCTCGGCGAACTCAGCGATGACAGGGACAACGCGTAGCGATTCACGCTCTCCTGTCGCGCGGTCTGGAGCTCCGCTTTGGAGCCCCGTACCTCACGCGCCCGATACTCCCATCCTCGCTCTCATTCCGCACGCCCCATGGTCATCGACCCCGCAGGAACCAGAACACCCACGGCATTGCGTACGACCCGGATGGTCACCGGCGTCTCTCCGATGATGTCCCCGTCGGCCTGCACCGGTGTCGGCTCGGCGGACTCGATCCTGATCTCGCGCTCGGCGATAGACCACTTGACGTTCGGATTGACCCGGCGCCAGAGGAAGAACGCGCGCCAGAGATGAGCGAGGTACTCGGAGGCGCTCGGCGCCCACACGGTCAGGACGTTGAGGCGGCCGTCGTCGGGTTGCACGCGGGGAAACCCGGGGACCTGACCCGTAGCCTGGAACCCGGCGTTGATGATGGACACATCGAGGATGCGCAGCAGCCGTGAGACGCCGTCGATCGAGACCGTGCATGCAACGGGAGTGAACGTGAAGCTGCTCGCGATACCCATCCACACATAGGCCGAAACACCGAAGAGCCGCTTGCCGGTGGCGGGCAGATCAAGCACGGCCCGTGCGTTGACCCCCACGCCGGCATTGAGGAAGTACAAGCGGTTGTCGATCTCCAGCGCGTCGATGCGCCTGACGGTAGCTCCGCTCTTCAGCAACTCCAGCGCTCCGTTCACATCGCCCGGGATGTGAAGCTGCTGTGCGAGCATGTTGGCGCTCCCCATCGGAGCGATCGCCAGAGGAACGCCCACTTCGGACGCGACACGGGCCACCGCCGACACCGTGCCATCTCCCCCCGCCGCAACGACGACGTCGACGTCCTCCCGGAGCTCCTCGCGAGCCACGTTCTCGGCCTCTTCACCACTCGCAAGCCAGCGCACCCGACGCTCCAGCCCACCGGCATGCATGTCGAGCGCGGCGTCAAGTTCTCTGGCGTCGGCGTGCCCCGAACCCGGGTTGGCTATGACGAGTGCGTGCTTGAACATGCGTACCGCATCCTTGGGCTAACAGGCATGGAGCCGGGATTCGCGGGTCCGGCGCCCCGTGCACATGACCGCCATCCTAGCCATGAACCCGGTGTGCGTCAAGCCACCCTGCAGCACATCCCCACCGATGCAGGAACCGCCCGGACGGCAGGCCGGGCGGTTCGCAGAGGGACCTCGGATTCGCGACGCACGCGTCGGTCTACCGCAGCAGGATCGCCTTCTCTTCTACGTGCGCCCCTCCAGCCGCGAGCCGTATGAAGTAGACGCCGGAGGCGGCCGGGCGCCCCACGACATCACAACCATTCCAGTTCACCGAGTATCTTCCCGCGGCGAGCGGCTCGTCGAGGACCGTCTGCACGAGCTGCCCCCGGACGTTGTAGACGTCGAGCCTCACAGCTCCGTCATGGTCCGGGATGTCGATCGAGAAGCTGCACTGCGACGCGAAGGGGTTCGGCGTCGGAGCGCGCATCGCGAGATGGAGCGACCCGCCGATCGTCACGCTCGGCAGGAACTGGACAAAGCTCGCCTCGCTGCCGTCGTGGAGCACGGCCCGCAGGTCGTACCAGAATGTCGTCCCCGGCCAGACCGTCGCGTCCTCGTACTCGCCGTACGATGCATCCGGGAGCGCCTGCTCCGAAAGGAACTCGAACGGGCCGTCGGACGAAGTCGCACGGTAGAGTCGCACGGCCCGCGCGTCGTCGAACGACGAGAGCAGCCACCGGACCATGACGGAACCATCCTCGACCGCGGTGGCGTAGAACGACTGCTCGACCGGAGTGTTCGGGCCGACGTTGATGTAGATCGAGATGTTGTTGGACCAGTGGTTGCTCGCGATCACATCCATCCTGCTGTCACTGTTGAAGTCACCCACATCCAAAGCGAATGACCCCTCTCCTCCGGCATAGGGGTCAGGGTCTCCGAACGTGCCGTTTCCATTGCCGAGAATGACCGAGATCCCACCTCCGCCGCCGCTGCACGCCGCGACGACATCGAGCTCACCATCGCCGTCGAAATCTCGGAGTCTGATGTCGGACGGTTCCATACCGATCGTCTCGACGATCGCGGTCTGAAACGTTCCGTCACCGTTCCCCAGGAAGATCGACACGTTGTAGGAATTCGCATTGGTCATCACGGCATCGAGATGATCGTCACCGTCGACATACCCCACATCCGCGCGCCCCCCACCAACTCCCCCGCTGTCGTAGATACCGTCGAACACGAAGGTCCCATCCCCATTGCCGAGAAGCATCGAGAGACGACCAATGTTGTATCTTCCAATGGGAACGACGAGGTCTGGAGTCAGGTCTTCGTCGAAATCTCCGATCGCAGGGCGGCCGGCGGACCACCACTTCTGTCCGCCCGTCGTGCACGTGCCGGCAGTGGCAAATGTGCCATCACCGTTGCACGTGTACACCGTGACCGAGCGCTGCGTCCCACTCGAGACGACGAGGTCGGTACCGCCGCGCCCGTCAAGTTCTCCAGCCGTCATGCCCATCGCAAACACGATGTCGAACCCGGTTCCTGCCGAGAATGACCCATCTCCGGCGCCGAGAAGCACTGCCATTCTGCGATCGTTCGTGGCTGGCGCCGCGAGATCTATGTGCTGGTCGCCGTTGAAGTGCCCGGCGGTGAGCGAGATCGGGAAGTCGCCGGCCGCGTAGCCGGCATCGTAGGCGAACGTACCGTCCCCGGCGCCGAGCAGGATACCGATCTCCTCGGTCCCGTAATCGGCGACGGCGATATCGAGGTTCGTGTCACCGTTGAAGTCGGCGACGACCGGCTGCGCCGTAGAGGTACCGAAGACGTAGCTCGGTGTGTCGCGGAACGTCCCGTCTCCCAACCCGAAAAGTATGCAGATGTCCTGTCCCTCGCGACTCGCGACGGCGATATCCGGGGTCATGTCCTCATCGAAATCACCGACCGCCATCGAGTACGGCTGCTCTCCGACGCCGTACGCTGTACCGTCATCGAACCCCCGCGACCCATCGCCGAGAAACACATCAACGACATGGTCGTAGCGGCTGCATGCCGCCACGTCCGGGTTGCTGTCACCATCGAAGTCGCCGGCCACGATCGAGTAGGGGGAGTCGTACGTGCCGAACGAGTCGGACGCCGGGAATGTCCCGTCGCCTGCTCCGTAGAGGATCCAGACTTCATCGGTCTCCTTGCACGGGACCGCGATGTCGAGATGGTCATCGCCGTCGAAGTCGGCGATGGCGAGGTCGTGCGGTTCCTCACCCGTTGGGAATGTGGCGACCGTGCCGAAGGTCCCGTCGCCGCCGCCCAGGAGGACCGCCACGACATCGTCGCCGTAGACCGCGACCGCGATATCGAGGTCATCATCCTCATTGAAGTCGCCCGCGGCCACCGAGTAGGGCCTGTCACCGACCGCGTACAGCCAAACCGCAGGATAGCTGAAGTCACCGGCCCCATCCCCCAACGCGATCGTGATGTCGCCGCCATCGTAGTTCGCCGAGACGACATCGAGCTCGCCGTCCTCGTCGAAATCCTCGAGGATGACGCAGTTCGGCCACTCGCCGATGTGCATGGTGTCGCCCTCGGCAAACGTCCCGTCACCGGCATTGATGAGAATCCCGACGTCGCTGTGATTCGCGTTCGCGATGACGATGTCATCGTGGTCGTCATCGTTCAGCCTCCCGATGGCGACGCTGTACGGATAGCTGTCGAAGTAGTTGGGACCTGTGGCGTAGTCGGCAACAGGCTGGAAGGTCCCGTCGCCATTCCCAAGAAGCACGCCAACCTCCTCATTCTCCTTCAGAGGGATGGCGAGGTCCTGGTGACCGTCCCCATTGAAGTCGCCTATGCCAACGTCGCGCGGGTAGTCGCCCGCGTAGAAGTCTCGACGGGCGTCGAAGAGCAGACCGGCCTGCAGGGTGGACGAGACCAGGAAAGCCAGGACAATGAGAACCGGAATCAGCATGCGGCGAGACATGAGACCACCTCCGGAGGGAAGCGCGTGGGGACAGCGTTGCACGAATGAGTGAATACTATGCAAGAATACCACACTCCAATCCCATGGTATACTGTGGTCTGAACTGCGCCACCGTGTGCGGCAGCCACTCGACGTCCCCCGTCGGTGCGGACAACCCGACGAGACCCGGAGGAGACCCCCGTGACCAACCCACTGCAGCCGGTGCTCAGATCCACGCTCCCGATCCTCGCGATGGTACTCCTGACCATCCCCTGCCTATCCGCGGCCGCGGAGACGATCCGCATTCCCGCCGACCAGCCGACTATTGCCGCGGGCATTGGCGCGGCGGATCCGGGCGACACACTGCTCATCGCATGCGGCACCTACTACGAACACGATTTGACCGTAACGGAGGGCATCACCCTCGCGAGTGAAACGGGCGACGACTCCTGCGTCACGATCGACGGAGGAGGCGCCCATCAGATCATGCGCATTCAGCGCGCGGACGGAGCGATCATACGGGGCATCACGTTCACGAACGGCTCCGCCTTCGTTGGTGGAGCGGCCCGCATCGACACGACCGACGTGGAGTTCGAATCGTGCACGTTCTCCGACAACCGCTCGTCGTATCTTGGCGGGGCTCTCTATATGATGAGTTCGCCGGGCAAGTCACACAGCTTCACGGAATGCACATTCTCGGGGAACGTCTCCGACATCTCAGCGGGAGCGGTGTGGGCGGAAGATGGAAGCACGGTGTTCGACGGATGCACGTTCACGGGCAATGACGCCGAGAGCAATGGTGGGGCCATCGGCACGTACGAAGACTCCGAACTCGTGCTCACCGACTGCGATCTCACCGGAAACGGCAGCCTTGGAACCAGCTGGGGCGGCGCCATCTTCATCGACTGGAACAACACGGTGACGCTCAGCGGATGTACGTTCACCGGCAACACGGTGGAGAACGCGGGAGCCTGTCTCTACATCGCCGACGGGAGCACGGTGGATATCGACGACTGCGACTTCATCGACAACACAACGCCCGGCACGACGGCCGGTGTGGTCGGAGACAACGTGGCGCACCTCTCCATCACGGACTGTTCGTTCACGGGAAACGAAGGCAATGCCGCGGGACTGATCCTCATCGACGACTGTCCGGACGCCTCCTTCGAACGCAACACGGTCATCGGGAACACGTCCGCGGGCGGCGGGGCCCTCAAGATCGATGACTCACCCATGACGGTGTCCGACTGTCTCTTCGCGGACAACGCGGGCGGCTGGGGAGGCGTCATCGAGATCTCGGACTCCGACCCGACCACGATCGAGGGTTGCACGTTCACCGGAAACACAATACAGATGAGCGGCTACGGCGGCTGCGCGGTGACCGTGTACGGATACGACGAGATCCCGTCCATCGCTGTCAACGCGTGCGTTGTATCGGATAACGGCGGCGGAGATCCCATCTTCTGTGGTGACGCGACGGCGACCCTCTCTTGCAGTACGGTCTGGGGAAACGCCGATGGAGATTGGGTCGGGTCTATCGCCGGCCAGGACGCGCAGAACGACAACATGGCAAGCGATCCGCTCTTCTGTGACGCCGCCGGCGGCGACTACACGGTCTGCGCAGACTCGCCATGTCTCCCGGCGAACAACGGCTGCAGCGTGCTCATTGGACCCTACACATCGGGCTGCCCGTTATGCGGGTCTCCCGTCGAAAGCATCAGCTGGGGAGCCATCAAGTCACTCTATCGCTGAGTTCCTGTCCGGACCCGGCCTCGGTCGACACCGCACCATCGCTCTGAGGCGCGGACTGCGGCCTCAAGCTCGGGTCAAGCCACTCCTCCACCCATCCGTAGACGGCGGGGATGACGAACAGCGTCAGGAGCGTCGATGTGGTCAGTCCGAAGACCACGACGGTAGCCAGCGGCCTCTGGACCTCGGAGCCGATCCCACGCGAGAGCAGAAGCGGCAGGAGCCCGAGCACCGTCGTCATGGCGGTCATTAGAACCGGACGCAGCCTGAGCGTAGCACCTTCGATGAGTGCCGCGTCGAGATCGACGCCCTTGCTGCGATGGTGATTGAAGTAGCTTACGAGCACGATGCCATTCTGCACGGCGATGCCGAAGAGCGCGATGAACCCGACTGAGGCCGGCACGGAGAGATACTCGCCGGTGATCAGCAACCCGAGCACTCCACCGATGAGAGCAAGCGGGATATTGAGAATGATCACGAGCGCGTGACGCATCACACCGAACGACATCCACAACAACGCGAGGACCGCCGCGAACACGATCGGCACGATGATCGACAGCCGCTTCATCGCGCGCTGCTGATTCTCGAACTGCCCTCCGTACTCTACGAAATAGCCGGACGGTAGATCGACCTGCTCCCCGATGCGTTCCTGGATGTCCGCGACGACACCACCGAGGTCGCGACCGCGGACATTGCCCTGCACAATCCAGCGCCGCTGGTTCTTCTCACGGTTGATCTGGATTGGTCCAACGACCTGCTTGATTTCCGCAACCTGCGAGAGCGGGATGACCGCCCCGTCCTCGGTATGGACGAGAAGCCTGCCGAGCGCGTCAGGATCGGCCCGGTACTCCTCCTGAAGCCTCAGGTGAATGCCGTAGCGCCGGACGTTGAGGAAGATGTCATCGATGACCTCACCACCGACGGCGAGCTCCACGAGTTCGAGGATCTGCGCGACGGTCACACCGTATCTGGCGCACGCTGCGCGGTCGGCGATGATCTGGACCTGCGGCTGCCCGAAGCTCTGTTCTGTCGCAAGATCAACCAGCCCGGGAACATCCTCGATGGCGGCCGCGATCTCCGCCGACTTGTTGCGGAGCACGTCGAGGTCCTCGCCGTAGAGCTTGATGGCGATCTCGGCACGCGTCCCCGAGAGCAGCTCGTCGAACGCGTTCTGGATCGGCTGCGTGAAATTGAGCTGCACGCCCGGATACCCGGAGAGGTCGTCACTCAGCGCTGCGACGAGCGCCTCCTTCGACCGATAGCTCCCCCACTCCCCACGCGGCTTGAGTTCGATCTGGATCTCCGCGTAGTTGACCGGATGCGGATGGCTCCCGGCCTCGGGGCGCCCGATTCGCGAGACCGTCTCCTCGACCGGAGCGTACTCAATGATG
Organism: uncultured bacterium; assembly: GCA_964516845.1. Lineage (GTDB taxonomy): Bacteria > Joyebacterota > Joyebacteria > Joyebacterales > Joyebacteraceae > JAPEKQ01. Next base: position 35,802 of record CAZEXP010000011.1, on the reverse strand, counting down.
CGCCGCTCGAGCGTCATGATGGTCTTCGTCGCCTCCTCGAGCGCGATCGAGGGCGCCATTGCGACGCCGATGAAGATCGAACCCTCTTCGAGCGTAGGCACGAACTCCGTTCCAATGAGCGGCAGGAGCAGCATGCTGATCACGAACGCCGTGAGCGCGATCATCACCACGCGCTTCTTGTGATGGATGGCCCACTCGAGCGCGGGACGGTAGAGCGCCTTGAGCTTCGCCATGATCACGAACTCGGAGTGCTTCCCCTTGCTCAGAAGCAGCGACGAGAGCACGGGCGCCACAACGATGGCCATGATCATCGACCCGAGCAGCGCGAACATGATCGTCGCCGCCATCGGTGAGAACATCTTCCCCTCGACGCCCTCGAGCGTGAGGATCGGAAGAAAGACGAGGATGATGATCGCCGTCGAGAACGCAATCGGCTTACCGACCTCGTGCGCCGAGTCGAGAATGACCCGGTGCTTCTCGTGATGGCTCCGCTCGGGGATATTGAGATGTCTGAAGATGTTCTCGACCATGACGATCGAGCCGTCACCGAGCATCCCGATCGCGATCGCGATCCCGCCGAGCGACATGAGATTGGCCGAGACTCCGAACAACCGCATCAGGATGACGGCGGCCAGCGCGGAGAACGGCAGCGCCATGGCGACGATGAACGATGTGCGCCAGTTCCCGAGGAAGAACGCGAGCGTGATGAGCACCAGGAGAGCGCCCAGCAGAAGCGCCGTCTTCACGGTCCCGGTCGCGTTCGTGACGAGCTCCGCCTGCTCGTAGTACGGCACCAGCTCGACGCCTTCGGGAAGACTCGCCTTCACCTCATCGACCTTCGCGTAGAGCCGTTCGATGACCTCGGAGGTGTTCTCGCCGAAGAGCTTGAGCACGATACCCGAGACAACCTCGCGTTCGCCGTTGCGCGAGACGACGCCGCGTCTCACCTCCGGGCCGAACTCGACCTCGGCGACATCCCGCACCATGATCGGCACGCCACCCTCGGACTTGAGGGGAAGCACCCGAATGTCGTCGAGACTCTGGAGCAGCCCGATACCGCGAACGAGGTGTTCCTCGCTCCCGAGAACGAGGAACTGCCCGCCGGCGTTTCGGTTGTTCTCGTTGACCGCGTCGATGATGTCCTCGAGCGAGACGTCGTACTCCCTGAGGGCGTGAGGATTCGGACGGATCTGGTACTGAAGGACATTGCCGCCCATAGACAGCACCTCGGTCACACCGGGCACGGTCTGAAGCTGATACTTCACGACCCAGTCGTTGAGGTCCCTCAGATAGAGGTCGAGCGACTTGCCCTCGGTGTCGATGCCTTCATCGGCCGTCAGGTAGTAGATGAAGATCTGCCCAAGACCGGTTGAGATCGGCCCCAGGCCGGGCGGTTCGTGCATGTCAGGAAGATCCGGCATTGCGGCCGCAAGCCGCTCTGCAACGAGCTGCCGCGCGAAGTAGATGTCGACGCTGTCCTCGAAGTACACATAGATGACCGCCATGCCGAACGCCGAGGTCGACTTGATCTGTCTGACCCCGGGCAGTCCGTTCATCGCCGACTCGATCGGGTACGAGATGAGCCGCTCGACCTCCTCGGGCGACATCCCGTGCGCCTCAGCGAACACCGGGACCATGATCGGCGAAATGTCGGGGAATGCGTCGACCGGCATCCCCAGGTAGCTGACAACGCCGACCCCGATCACCGCCAGCATCAGCAGGACCACGACAGCGCGGGTTCTCAGTGAGAATCGTACAAGTCGTTCTATCACGATGCGTCTCCTCTGTTCAGTGCGTGACCGGGCGCCGATGTGCGCGTGCATGCACTCCGGAGCCGCGGATCATGACGCATCAGTGACCGTGACCGGCGTGGCTGTCCATACCGCTCGTGACCATCTCCGCCTTCAGCGCGAAGGCGCCCTCCGACACGTACCGCTGGCCACGCTCGAGACCGCTGACGATTTCGATGTACTCGGTGTCCGAACGACCGGTGACAACTGCGACAGGCTCGAAGGCGTCGCCGTCGGGGATGAACACGACGTGCTCGCCATCGAGCAGCTGGACCGCATCCTTCTCGACCATCACCGGGACCTCGGCATGATCAGACGCAAGAGACGCCGTAACGAAGAGGCCCGGCCGCCACACACCCGAGTGGTTCGGGAGTTCGACCCTCGCGTACGCGGTGCGCGTCGTCTCATCGACCAACGGCGAGACGAAACTGACAACGCCGGTGGCGTCGGGCAGATCGACGGTCGAAGCCGAGATCGTGACCCGCTGTCCCGCCCGGACCGAACTCAGCTCGGTCTGCGGCACGTCCAGGTCCACCCAGACGGTCGTCAGGTCGGCGATCGCGAGCACCTCCTCCTCACCCACGACCTCGCCAAGCACCATGTGCATGTCCGTGACGGTGCCCGCGATCGGGGCACGCAGTTCGAGGCGCGTCATGGCGCCCGCCTCGTGGCTCTCCTCGAGATCATCCAGCTCGCCGTCCGTCGTGCCAAGAGCATGGAGCGCCTGCTCGGCGGCCTGAAGCTCGATGTCGGCCTCGAGGAGCGCCTGTCTCGCATCGAGGTACTCCTGCTCTGAGAGAATGTCCTGCTCCCATAGGTTCTTCTGATTATCGTGGTCGATCTGCGCCAGCTCGCGGCGGCCGCGGGCGCCAAGATACGTCGCGCGCGTCTCGGCCAGCTCGCGGCTTGCGAGCACGGCGAGAAGCTGTCCAGCCTCGACGGTGTCACCGACACGGGCGCTCACCTTGCGAACGATGCCGGATACCGGTGGGACGACATGCGCCAGGCGTTCCTCGTTCACGCGGACCTCGCCGAGAAGACGTGAGTGAACCTCGATGCGGCCGGGACCGGCGAGGGCGAACGCGATCCCCGCGTCGGCGCGATCCCTGTCGCTCAACACGAGTTCGCCTGCATGGTCGTCTTCGTCCGCGTGCTCGCCGGCCTCCTCCGCGCCGTGGTCGTGACCGGCGTGGGGATCGGCCACCTCGCCGTGCGTCGTGTCGGCTTCGGTCTGACCGCATCCGGCCAGCATCAGCGCGACGGCGGCAGTCAGTACGATGGCGAACAGCGTGCCAGTGTCTCTCTTCGTCAGTCTCATCATCATTGGTCCTCTTCTCATCAGTGTGTGCGTGGAGGTTTCCGGCATCCGGAACGTGCGGGCCGCGGCGCGGCGCACACGTAGACGGCCGGATACCGAACGCGGCGAGCGTGCGCGAGCACGTTCGCGTTCAGTTCCGGCGAAACGATGTGATGTGGATCAGAGTCGGAGTACGACGATGCGACAGAGGGGTGGTCCGTGGGCCATCGAAGGCGGAACCGCACAGAGTGTGCAGCCGCCCGGGACGCCTTCAGCAGTGGGTGCGCCGGCGGGAAGCGTGACCGCGATGTCGACAGGTCGGCCAAGACGCCGTCCGTCGGTGTCCATCGGGAGCGGAGCCACCATGTGGGAGACTCCAAGTGCGACGTCTCGACAGCCGCCGCACGAGCTGCCGGCGCCCGCCCGCAGACCGGCCCGGGCAGCGTCCAACGGACGAGCGCTCTCCCCCTGCGGCCGCGCTCCGGCGCATGCGCCGTTCACGGCCACCTCGAGGGCGAGATCTCCGTCATCGTCAACGCATAGTACGACGCCATGGGCGCTCGGAACCACGAATCCCAGGCACAGAAGCACCGTCGTGATGATCTTTGCTGACCGCATCCACTACCTCTCGAAGCCACCGCCCCACCCGTGGAGCGGATTCATGTTCATCATAGTCTTCGTGGCCCTGCCAGTCCACCCGGGCGAACACTGCATGGGATTCGTCATTCATTTCAATAATTACTGAAATATTTGAGTTGACGAAGCATTCCCACACCAGTAGCATAGTGTTTGGACTCACGAACCGGGGGCAAGATTGTCATACAAGCCGACAGAGGACGAGCGAACCGCATACGTGGAGCGCTGGGGCGTGCTCTTTGAGATCCTCGGTGCGACGCGGATGATGGGGAAGATCCTGGGCTGGCTCCTGATCTCCGACCCGCCGGAGCAATCGGCGGCAGAGATCGCCATCGCCGTCAGAGCCAGCGCGGGGACGGTCAGCACGACGACCCGGGCGCTCGTCCAGGCATCGATGATCGAGAAGGTCGGCATCCCGGGGAAGCGGAGCGCACACTTCAGAGTGAGACCGGGGATGTGGGGAAACCTCATGAGGGCGCGCCTCCAGAGCATCTCGGTCATGGAGCAGCTGGCCGACGAGGGACTCGACGTGTTCCCGGACCCCGACGGAGACCCGAACACAAGACTTCGCGAGGTCAGCAGCTACTGCCGGTTCGTCAACGAGCAGTTCCCGAAGCTCTTCGATGACTGGGCCACTGAATGGGAGAAGGAGCGAAACCGATGAAGACCACGAGCATGAGAGTGCGATGGCTGCTCCTCCCCTGCCTCCTGATCCTCGGCCTGGCAGCAGTCGTATCCGCGGATGAAACGGATGGCTGCGCCGAACCCGTAGCCGGGGCGCCGGACGCCCTGACGCTGCTGCGAGGCATGGACGAGCTCTTCGAGTCGACCGGCACGACGGCACGGGTCGAGATCACCATCGTCACGCCGAAGAAGACGCGCACGATGAAGATGCGCTTCTGGAGCAAGGGCGACGACCATGCGCTGATGATCGTCGACTCCCCTCCTCGCGACGCCGGCACGGCGACGCTTCGAGTCGAGCAGAATCTCTGGAACTACCTTCCGAAGATCTCGCGCACGATCCGCGTTCCCCCATCGATGATGATGGGCTCCTGGATGGGGAGCGACCTGACGAATGACGACATCGTCCAGGACTCATCCCTCGAGGAGGACTACGACTCCAGGGTCGTCGGCCGCTGTGAGGACCCGCCAGGCTGGCTCGTCCGCCTCGACGCCAGGCCCGGCGTGGTCGGACTCTGGAGCCGCATCGACGTCGTGTTCGATGACGGGACCGGACTTCCGGTCATGACCCAGTCGTACGACCGCAAGGACAGGCTCTCCCGAACGATGCTGTTCGAGGACGTGCAAGTGATGGGCGGCCGCCGGGTTCCAACGGTCATGCGGATCATCCCGGAGCGCGAAGAAGGGCATTCCACGGAGTTCCGCTACCTCAGCGTCGAGTTCGACGTCGATCTCTCCGACGACACATTCAGTCTCGCAAGACTCGAGCGGTCGCAGTAGGCTGCGCGGAGGTCACGGCACGCCGTGACACGCGGTAGCCACTGAACGGCGGCAGTATGGACACCAGGAAGAGGTACACGCATTGGCGGCATCGAGCACACTGAGGATCGCATGGCGCAACCTGGGCAGGAACCGGAAACGGTCGCTGCTCGCGCTTGGCGCGATCGCCATCGGCCAATTCTCATTCCTCGCGGTCGCCGCGCTCCTCAACGGATACTCCGACACCTTCCTCGACTCGGTGACCGGACCGCTGGTGGGACACATCCAGGTCCACGCTCCCGAGTGGCGGGACGAGCGCTCGATGGACCTCGTCATGGACGACATCGACACGAAGCTCGCTGAGATCCGGAGCGACCCGGGTGTCGCGAATGCCTCGGCGCGCATCTATGCGCCCACGCTCGCCGCGCTCAACGAGGATGGGTTCATGGGCATCGTCGTCGGAATCGACGCCGCTGCGGAGACACATCCGTCCGGGCTTCTCCCCGTCGGAGCGCCACCAGGTTCACTCGAGGACGGGAACGTCCTCGTTGGACGGGGGTTCGCCCGGCGCTACGAGATCGTGCCCGGGATGGAACTCGCCCTCGTCGGCCAGGATATCGACGGGTCGATCGCGAGTGGGTTGTTCACGGTCGTCGACACGGTCGACTCATCGGTCGAAGTCGTCAACAGCTTCGGCATCGTCATGTCGCTCGATGACGCGCGCGATCTTCTGGCGATGTCGGAGGACGCGCACGAGATCGTCGTCCACGTGCACGACGGCGACACGGTCGACGAGACGGTCGCGCGACTTGCGCAACTCCCGTCGCTTCTCGGGTCGGAGGTACTTCCCTGGCGCGAGATCGTTCCTCAGCTCGTCATGATGATCGGAATGATGGACGGGATGCTCGCGGTCATACTCGGCATCGTGTTCATCGCCGCGGCGGCCGGCATCGCCAATACGATGCTCATGTCGACGTTCGAGAGGACGCATGAGTTCGGGATGCTCCTCTCGCTCGGGTGCGGTCCGGGCCGGCTCTCTCGCATGATCACGGTCGAGGCCGTCATTCTCGGACTGCTCGGCGTCGGCGTCGGGAGCGCCTTGGGACTCGCCTTCCTGGTCGCCACATCGCACACCGGGATCGACTACGCTGCGCTCGGTGGCGGAGAGACGTACGAGGTCGCGTTCAAGGGTGTTCAGCTGGGGACGCTCGTCTATCCGAGTCTCCACATCAAGGACTTCGCTGCCAGCATCACGGCAGTCTTTCTGACCTCGCTCCTTTCGGTCATGTGGCCGATTCTGCGAATCGTCAGGCTCGAACCGATGGAGGCGATCCGATCGTGAGCGCTCCGCTTCTCGCCAAGTTCGCTGTCCGCACAATGGGACGAAACGTTCGAAGAACGTTCCTCTCGATCGTCGGCGTGGGTGTCGGCTGCGCCATTGCCCTGACAATGACGGCCTTCACAATGGGCAGCGGAGAGATGCGCGTCCGAGCTATCGCCGAATCGGGCTACGGACACATGCGCATCATCCCCGCCGGCTGGGAGAAGACGCGCGACAACGACCTGAGGCTCTCCGACTGGGAAGCCGAACTCGACGCGGTAGCCGCCATGGACGGCGTGCGCTCAGCCACCCCGCACGCACGAACGACGGCGCTTCTCGCATTCGGCACCCGCGTCATTGGTCTGGAGATGCTGGGAGTCGCCCCCGAGATCGAGTTCGCAACCAACCGTATCGTGAGGATGATCGATGAGGGCCGCTACCTCGAACCGTCCGAGAGGAGCGCTGCGGTCATCGGCAGCGCGGTCGCCGATCGTCTGGAGGTCGAACTCGACGACGATCTTCTCCTGACGGTCGTCGACGAAAGCGGCGAAATGGAATACGCGATGCTGCACATCGTCGGCATCATCCACACCGGCGTGAGTGACCTTGATGTCACGATCTGCCACGTGACGCTCGAGGAGATGGCGGCGCTCACGGGACGACAGGGCGCGGCCGAGATCACGATCACCCTCGACGACCCGGATCTCCTTGAGGGAGCGGCCGTGCATCTGCGATCGCTCGTGCGCAACGGCGACGGTGTCATGACATGGAAGGAACTCCTGCCCGAACAGGGCGGCGATTCGGAGAGCGACAAGGCCTTCATGGACATGCTGTCCGGTATCGTCATCATCGTCGTAGTTCTCGGCATCGCCGGCGCGCAGCTGACGGCCATCCTCGAACGCAGGCGCGAACTTGCGGTTCTCATCGCACTCGGCATGAAGGAGTGGCAGCTCGTCTCGCTCATCGTCGTCGAGGCTTTCGCCATGGGCGTCCTCGGGGCCATCGCGGGACTCATCATCGCAACCCCGTTCATCTACTACACCGCGAACACGGGGATCGACCTGACAACCCTCATGGGCGGCGACTTCTCCATATCCGGCGTGTTACTCGACCCCGTCATGTACTCCGACATGGGAATATGGATGATCCCCCAGGCATTCCTCATCGGCCTTGTCTCAATGCTCGTCGCCGCCATCTACCCCGCATGGTTCGCTCTGAAGATCGACCCGACATCCGCACTCAGCCTGAGGGAGGCATAGCGTGAACAACGTGCTCGTCAGCGTGCAGGACGCGCGGAAGGACTTCCACGTAGGCAAGATCACGGTCAACGCACTCCGGGGACTCGACCTTGAAGTGAAGCGTGGCGACTTCCTCGCGATCGTCGGACCGAGCGGAAGCGGGAAGACGACGCTCCTGAATTTGATTGGCGCGCTCGACGTGCCGACGGGCGGTGTGGTGAGCGTATTCGGTCAGAACCTCGCCGAGCTCAGCAGGCGGCGACGGGCGCAGCTCCGCCTCGATTCGCTGGGGTTCGTGTTTCAGGCCTACAATCTGGTGCCCGTCCTGACCGCCCTCGAGAACGTCGAGTTCGTGCTCGAGCTCCAGGGCGTCGGGAGTGAACGGCGCGAGACGGCGATGGCCGTACTCGAGGAACTCTCGCTGGGAGAACTCGCGAACCGCAGGCCGAACGAGCTCTCCGGCGGCCAGCAGCAACGGGTCGCGGTCGCGCGAGCGGTCGCCGCGAAGCCAAGACTTGTCCTTGCGGATGAACCCACGGCGAACCTCGACAGCGAGAACGCGGAGGCGCTTCTCAGGATGATGCGCGAACTCCGCGACGAACACGACATGACGTTCGTATTCTCGACCCACGATCCGCTCGTGGTGTCGTACGCGTCACGCGTGGTCACCATCCGCGACGGAAAGGTCGTCAGCGATGAGCAGAAGAACAGCCGGCACGATGCGAATCGCGACGCGAACTAGCGCCGCTCCTGCCGCGGCGCGCGCAGGAGCCGGATGCGTGACCGTGCGCGCCAGAGCGACGCTCTGCGCCCTGCTGCTGCTCGCGATGCTCGCGGGGGCGGCGCATGCGACCGTGCTCTGGTCGGATGAGACCGGCGAGCGCTCGCATTCGCTCAACGCGACCGTCAAGTGGACGACGCTCCTCTCCCGCGCTCCGTCCGACACGGTCTTCTACCCCGAGGAGTGGAGCGGCGCGTCGCTCTGGCGTCTCCGCCTCGCTCTCGACTCCCGCCCAAGGTCGGGACTGCGCTTCGATGTCGCCTACGAGATCCGCTCCCGCCTCGAGTCCGACGTGACCGGAGCCGGGGGGGCGCTCGTCCTCCCCTCGACCCTCCCAGCCCCCTACCGCGTCAGGCAACTGGACGACGACGTCATCGACGCCGAAGGTGGACTCTCTCTGCGACACGAATTGGATCGCGGGTCGGTCAACGTGAGCGTTGGGAGCGCGGACGTAACGGTCGGGCGCCAGGCAGTCGGCTGGGGCCGCGGATTGATGTTCAGCGTCGTCGACATCTTCGCACCGTTCTCGCCGCTCGAGAGCGACCGGGAATGGCGACGGGGCATCGATGCGGTTCGGCTGAGACTGCCCGTTTCCGATCTCTGGTCGCTGGATGCGGTTGGTGCGTTCGGAGAGTCGGGGGATGAGTCATCCTTCGCCGCCAGAGTGCACGGATACGTCGGCGATATCGACGGTGAACTGCTCCTCGGTAGCAGACGCGAGGCCAAATTCTATGCAGCGACGGCATCGATGCCGCTGTTCGACGCGGAGATTCACGGCGAGCTGGGAGTGTTCCTGGAGCCGGACGGACTCGAGCTGGTGGGAGTTGACACCCGCGGGGGACCCGGCGCCACGGGATCACCGATCGTCGGGGCGACCCGGGACGGCGCATACGACAGCGACGCGGTCGTGAAGGCGCTGGTCGGCACCTCGCGTACCTTCGACATCCTCAACGGGCTCTACGTCGCAGCGGAGTACCACTACTCCGGCTACGGGGTGGAGGACGTGACCGACATGGACGAGCTCACGGGTTCGGCATTCGTCAGCCGCTACACGAACGGTGACACCCAGATCCTCGGGCGCCATGCGGTTGCCGTCCAGTGCTCGTATGGCTTCGCAGGTGTGACGCCGCTCTCAGTGACCTGGATCTCGAGCCCTGTGGACGGCTCGGGCGTGATCATCCCCGCGGTCAGCTGGGCGTTCTCGGACAGCGTCACGCTCTCGGCGCAGGCCTACTTCGCGCACGGCGCCGGTTCCGATGACGGCGAACTCCGGAGCGAGTACGGCGCCACGCCCTCAAGCCTCCTCGCCCAGATCAGCTTCTACTACTAGGCGGCCGATTCACCGGCGCGCTGGTGACCATGCCCGCCAGCTCACCGCAACTCGCCGGTCACTGATCGACGCCACGGGCTCTACTCCCTCTCGTCATCACCGTGAACGCCTTCGTCATCACCGTGAGCGCCCTCGTCGTCGCCGTCTCCATCGTCGCCATTCCCGGCGTCCGTCTCTCCCGGCTCAAGACCCGCGACGTAGGCAGCGGAGATTTCGCCGACCCAGAGATCAAACATGGACAGCTGCTCTTCGCTGAGCAGCCTCGCGATCGGCATCCTCTTGCCGAGGATCCCCTTGTCGTCGCGCAGCTTCATGATGAGGTAGCTGGATTCCGGGTTCTCGAGGTCGATCAGCATGAGGTCGCTCCGCTGAATGCTTGGAACACCAGCCATCCCGGCCCCTTCGCGGGTCGTCGGAAGCTTGAATCCCGCGTCGTACCCGTAGTCGCCGTGACACTCCATACACAGGTGCAGCATGATATCCTCGGCCTCGGCGTAGGCATCGATCGCGGGCGCTTCCGTAGCGGCACCGGAGTCAGCCATCGCCTCAGCCTCTTCCGCAACGTCGGACTCCACGGCAACCTTGGCTTCCAGCGCGGAGGTCCCGTCGACCGGCGTCTCGACGACGGCATCCTGCGCGATGGACACGCCGGAGATCGCCAGGATCACAATGAGCATCAGAACTCTCATTCCACTCCTCCTTTGGCAGGAAACGAACACAGGGAGACCGCCGCGAACCGGCGTCTCCCTGTGTTGTGATTCCCGAATTGTCCCGGAGTTGCCGGCGAAGTGCTATCCGCCGAAGCCCTGCATGTTGAACGACGGCATCTCGAACTTCTCGGGCTCCTCGGTGATCGCCGACTTCGCGTCATCGCCGTAGCCCGTGAGCACCATCTCGAAATCTTCCGACGAGCTCTTCACCGTTCCGTACGGGCCGACGTTCTCGGCCTGCCACATGTCGAAGCGGAGGTCTTCGTCCTCAACACGCCAGTGGTGCGCCTTGAACGTTCCGGCCGGAACAACGACGGTTTCCATGCCCAGATCGGAAGGCATGACACTGTCCGTCTCGTACTCCTCGGCCTGGACCTCTCCACCACCCATTCCCATCATGCCGCCCATCATACCGCTGCCACCGATGGGCATCTCCATCGCGGGCTCGTCGCCGCCCTTGATGATGAGCCGCTTGAGGTTGTCCTGCTCCTCCGGGTCACCCGAAACGAGCATCTTGGTGATGAAGCCTTCCTCTTTCTCGCCGGTCATCTGCATCTCGTACCAGAAGCCACCGTCCTCTTCTCCGACGATGGAGATGCGGATCGTGACCGGTTCTTCGTCCTTGGATGTCATCAGGTACTCGGCCCACTGTCCGACGACCGGAGTGAACTCGGCGCCGCCCCACATGTCCTTCGGCATGGCCTGCCCCATCATCCCGCCGCCCATGCCACCACCACCAAAGCCGAAGCCGAGAACCGGCGCAGCGACGGCCAGCATCATGACCACGACAAGCACGACCGTGCACTGATTCCAGCGCTTCATGACTGCCTCCTTCTTCGCGCGGGCGCGAGCCCCCGAGCGCCCGAGACCACCGCGCAGGACAACAACGACCTTCAACGCATGCCGATGCTATGACGCCCCCATGGTACCCCATGAGGGCGCGGTTCGCACGACATTCGGACGGAGGTGTAGAAACCGGCCGCCTGGGCTCGTACGTGGGCGTCGGCACTTTGGAGGGCGCCGACCGTGAGCGGGCGGCCGGTATATCCGGCAGTATTGGCTCCGGGTCGCGAGCGCGCCCACGGCGGAACCGCGGGCGCGCTCGAATGCTGTGTGTCCTAGCTGTGTCCCGGCGCGTCCCGGGGGACCTCATAGGGCATCCCCCAGACCATCCAATCATCGGGGTACTCGGAGTCGAAGAGCGTCTCGTGCGCCAGAGCGGTCACCCACGCGCAGTGCCGGCCGGCGCGCTGTACGGTCCACGTGCCGGTGAATGTGCCGCCGTCGTAGACGAACGGCGAGTGCCAGTGCCGCGTGTGAAGGAACAGGATCGCGTCCGCAGGCGGGCCGGACACGGTCACGGTGACCTCCTCGCCCACGGCGAGCAGCATGACCTCGTCGGGGACGGCCATGAGCTCGAGCGGATCGGTGATCGTGATGTCCACGGAGTCGCCCTGAACGCGGATCCAATCGATGGTCAGAGAGATGTCGTCGGACTGACCCAGGAACCCGGACACATCCGTCAGCTCCCAGCGCCCCCAGCGGTATCGATGTCTCTCGCCCACACGGTCATCCTCGACCGGATCCTCGGCGAGAGCGAAGTTCGCGCGGCGTTCGCCCGCGTGATGGAACGGCTTGACGATCTCCTCCATCTCCTCGGTCACGATGTGGAGCTCACCCCACATGTCCCGGTAGATGGTTGCCTCGGCCGTGCCCGCCAGCGAGTCGATGACAACGTCGCGGTGCACGGCAAGATCGGTGACGACACGCCAGAAGGTCAGCGGGTCGATGGCCTCTCGGCCGCTGCCACCGGTCGACAGCTCCCCGGCCTCGTACATCCCGAGGTCGTCGAAGAGTTCCTCTTCCTCCATGAACTCGCGGAGGGCCGTGTCGTCATCAAGGGCCTCGGGCGCGGAGGCGGTAATGCCTTCACCACAGCCCGCGAACACGAATACGCCAAGAAGAAGGACTGAAGCGAGCGCCGCGGTCGCGAGGCGTCTCAACGGCACCCCGGCGGTGGGCCAAGCAGCGGCGCCCGCTGCAGTCTTGTTCAACTTCTCCATGTCATTCCTCCTTTGCCTGCGAACACGAGGGGGGTCTCTGCGTCACATGGGATTGGAGTCCACGAGTCCCCGACATGTTCCCGGACAAAGGGCCGACATTGCATCTCGCCGGATCCGGGCCTGGCGCGTACACTCGTCGATGACGCCGGCGTTGCCGCCACGCGACGCGACACGCGACCGAGGGCCAGGCGCGTCAACGGACCCGGCCCGCGAGGAGCCCCGTTTCATGACGTTCACAGACCCGAGACACGCCCGAGTGCTCACCGTCGTGACGATGGCCGCGCTCACGCTTCTGGCCGTGGTCGGCTCGGCGGCGGGAGCCGGGGCCGGCAGGATTGTCCACGCTCCGCCATCGACGGCCACCGCATCGATGCCGTTCGTCGTCGAGATCGTGCTGACGGGCGGTCTCTCTCCGGAGCAAATAGCGGCCGCCGACGTGGTCGTCCTCCGCGCCGACGGCTCGCATGCGGAGGTCCCCGTCTCCTTCTCGGCCGACCTTCTGTTCGGCGAAATCCCCGGGGCGCTCGTGTCCCCGCCAGAGCTCGCGTACTACCTCCGTATCGTCCGTTCCGATGGTCTGGTCGAGACCGCTCCACCCGGCGCCCCGGGATCGGGCATGTTCCGGATCCCTGTGACGGACGCTGAGACGGACGGCGGCATCGACATCGTCAGTCCGCCCGCCGGTCAGAGCGTCAGCGACACACGGACGACCATCGCCGCCCTGTTCGTCCCTCCCCTGGAGGAACCGTGGGACGCGCTCGTGCTCCTCGACGGCCGCGACGTGACGGCGGCCGCGGCGGTCACGTCGGACCTCGTCGTCCTCGTCCCTGAGGAGCCGATGTCCCGGGGCCTTCACAGGGTGACGATCTCGGCGCTTACACCGGCGCGGTCGGTCGAGCGGAGCTGGGTGTTCTCGGTCGGCGGTGTGACGACAGAGGCGAACGCCGCGACGGACGCCGGGAGCGGCGCTGCGGATGCGGCGGCATACGCGACACAGGACTGGACGGAGCATGGTCGGCCCGCCGAGGCCTGGCGCGTGATCGGCCGCATCGAGGTCGGGTGGACGACCGTGTCGGCGGATACGACGAAGGCCGACTCGCTCGATGTGGCTCTCCCCTACAACGAGGTGAGCGATCCCACCCTCGATCTGTACGTCTCCGGATTTCGCTCGGATGCCTCGTACCTTCTCACAGCGCAGTACGATCCCGTCTACAGCGAGGAACTCGAGTGGCAGGCGGGCCTCGCGTTCGGCGTGCTCGAGTTCGAAGCCGGTCACATCTACCCCTCGATCTCCAGCACGACTCTCGACTGGGCGGCCGGACTCGGCGCCGGCGCCTCGGCGACCGCGGGACGCGGTCACGGGAAACTCGCCGCTCTCCGCATCAGCGAGGCGGACACGCTTGATGGATTCGGGCTCTATTCGCGATACGCGCTCGGCGGGTCCGCGGGATTCGACTGGAGCGACCGCTACGGGCTCTCCCTTGCCCACGTCTCGATCTTCGATGACGAGAGCACGGTCCCTGAGGATGAGAGGATCACGGACGCGCTGACGAACCATGTGACGGCGGGCATCGTGCGGGGGCGCGCCGCGGGGTATGCCGGGGAGTTGGAGTTCGCGGTGTCGAGCGCGTCGACCGGGATCGACAGCTCGGGCGTCGCGCTCCACGCGGCGATCACCAGGGGCGCGGAGCTGGACGATCATGTCTCGCTCGAGCTCTGGACGAGTGAAGCTGACTTCTACTCGGCCGGGAGCCTCGAGCAGAAGCCCGGAGAATCGGCGCTCCGCCTCAGCGGCGCGTGGAGCGGCGGCAGTTCGACCCGGATGTCCGGATGGGTACGGCTGAGCCGCGACGAGAGTCTGCCGGACTCCGGTACCGGGAACGAAGCGACCCTCAACACGTATGCCAGGACGGACATCACCTGGGCGATAGGCGGCGCCGACCTCAGGAGCTACGCCGTCGCTCGATACGACCGGTCACCCGGCATTGACGAGGACTACACGTACAGCTACGCTTCGCTTGGCACTATGTGGCGGCTCGGTCGGACTCGGGCCGTGACGAACGTGTCGTGGTCCCGGTCGCAGTCCTCCGCAATGACGGACCTCTGGACGCTGGGCGCGGATCTCAGGCAGACGTCTGCCAGCACCCGATGGAGCGCGCGCGCGGCGGGACGGTGGGCACTTGGAAGCGGCGATGAGACGGACTACACCCGCTCCCACTACACGCTCGAGGCCACGGCTCACGTCCGCGAGGTCGAACTCCGGGTCGAGTACTGGCTCATCGAGAAGGACGACCGGGTGGAGGCCGAACAGTCGTACACCGTGCATGTGCTCCGGGCGGGGCTGGGATACGCCTTCTAGCGCCCGGAACCGCCTGCCGAGAGGGAACATCGGCGCCGCACGGGGCCTCTAAGTCGTAGAGTGGCGAGTTGGAGGGCGTCAATGGCGAAACCCGAGTTCGAGGAGCTGGTCACCCTCTACGACAGGAGGCTGTTCAACGTGCTCTATGGTCTGACGGGCGATTACCACGAGGCGCTCGACCTCACCGAGGAGGCCTTCGTTCGCGCCCTGCGCGCGTACCCGCGCTTCCGGGGTGACTCGGACCCGTTCACGTGGCTCTATCGTATCGGCGTCAACCTTCTCAAGAAGCGCTACCGGAAGCGGACGAGACGCGCGGAACTCTGGGCCGCACATGTCGAAAGCGACCCTCCCGCGACATCGGACCCGCGAACACCGGAGCACGGGGTCATCGCCGGAGAGCGCGCCGAACGCGTTCGCGCGGCGATAGCACAGCTTCCGCCGGTCTTCGGCGAGGCCGTCACGCTGCGATACATCGACGAGATGAGTTACGAGGAGATCGCGACCGCCGCAGGGTGTTCCCTCGGAACGGTGAAGTCACGACTCGCGCGCGGCAAGTCGCTGCTCGCGGAGCTCCTCAGAGGAAAGGTCTGACTCTGATGACATACGACCCGACAGAGAAGCGACGCCCGTCCGACGGACAGCCGGACGGCCATCCCACCGAGCAGGATGTCGAGAGGCTGCTCGCGGAGCTCTCGCCCGTCGAGCCACCGCCGTTCCACAGAGAGCGGCTGCTGGCCAGACTGCGTCAGGAGGCCGCGCGGCCCGCATGGTCACGAGCGCTCCAGTCACCGAGACTGGCCTGGGCGGTCGCCGCCGTCTGCATAGTCGCCCTTGCTGTCACCCTGACGCTGCGGTCCGATACGGGGGATGGACTCCTCCCGGGACAGCGTGCGGTTCCGCCCGGTGACGCGGTAGCAGTCGCACCCGGCGAGACCGGTCCCGCGTTCGCTGCCGACGTCGCCCTGGTGATGCCGACCGACAGCGCCGTCGTCGGGGCGGGTAACGTGGAGATCGTCGCCGCCATTCAGCCGCCGCTCGAGGCCGGCGGCATCGTCCGTCTGCTCGTGGATGATCGCGATGTCACCAGCCTCGCCGACATCACCGACAGCTACGTGATGTACTCTCCCACCGACCGCTTCGACGAGGGCGAGCACATCATCACGATCGAGATATCCGACGGTTCGGGGCGGACGCTCCGGAACGTCTCATGGCTCTTCTACGCCCTCAACGGCGGACGCACATCGCTCGACGAACGGGTCTGATCGAGGACACGCAGCACCTGACGATGCCTGTGGAGGCACACGATGAAACGCAACAGCTTGAACGCGAGAAACAGAGGTAGTGGGACGGGGAGCATCGGTGCGGTGATCGCGCTCGCTGCGATGCTCCTCATCTCGCTGTCGTCCACCGCACCGGCCGCAGAGGCCCTGACTGTGCGCGTATCACCCGACCGCGCGAACACGACTCCCGGTGGATCCGTCAGTTTCTCGGCGACCGTCCTCGACAACGCGGGGACAGCTGTCTCCGCGAGCATCATCTGGACCGTCATTCCGCCCGGGCTGGGCTCCATCGACTCCGCCGGTAACTTCACGGCAGGCGGCGCGCCGGGGCGAGCGATCGTCCGGGCCGCGGCTGACGCCCGAGGTTCCTCGGGCGCCGGTCACGCCGTCATCGATATCGGCGCGGAGCCGCCGCGCCGTCTCACCGTTGTCGTCAGCCCGTCGAGCGTGACGCTCGATCCCGGTAACACACAGGTCTACACCGCCGTGATCACCGATCCGGCCACCGGCGGCGGCGTCGATGCCGACGTCGAATGGATCGTCGTTCCCGAACGTCTCGGAAACATCAACGCTCACGGCGTCTTCACGGCATCGAGCGAGTCCGGGTCCGGTCGCATCGCGGCGCGCGCATTCTACTCCGATCGCGAAGGGATCGGCGACGCGGCCGTTGTCGTGGGTTCGCCGGCTCCGGCGGGCGCGATCGTCACCGTGACGCCGCGCAGCGCGAGGTTCAAGCCCGGTGAAGCGGGACGGTTCACCGCCGTCGTCACGGCTGCCGGCGGTGCGCTGATCGATGCGAGGATCGAGTGGACCGTAATGCCCCGCATGGGAGGCACGATCGGTCCGGACGGCCTCTTCACCGCGGGTCCTAACAGCGGCGCAGCCCGCATCATCGCGTCCGTCGCCACCGCGAGCGGACCGGCGCGGGGCATCGCCACGGTCGAGATCGAGTTCCCGGGACCTGCGGGCATCACGGTGCGCGCGCGTCCTCACGAGGCGGCCGCGCTACCGGGGGACGACATCGCCTTTGAGGCGGAGGTCATTGGTCCCGACGGCGCCGTACTCGACGTTCCCGTGGATTGGATCGTCAGGCCCGACTGGATCGGTTCGATCGGCGCCGGCGGCGTGTTCTCTGCATCCGACGAGATGTCGGAGCCGCCACAGAATGGAATGTGGACGGGAACCGTCGTCGCCTCCGTTGAGACGGAAGAGGGCAGGGCGAGCGACTCGGCCCGGCTCACGGTACGCGACGTGGGGCCACGTCTGCGGCTGCGGCTGCGTCCCGCCAGACCGACACTGGCGCCGGGGCAGGATATTCAGTTCGAAGGCCAGGTGCTCGGTCCGGGCGCCCCCGACGACTGGCGGACGGAGTGGGCGGTCATGCCGGCCGACCTGGGGACTATCACGCCCGACGGACTGTTCACGGCGAATCCCGTCTTCGGCGATCCGACGTCAGGACAGTTCGGTCCTCGAGACGGCGTGATCGTCGCGAGAGCGACTCTTCCCAACGGCTCAGTGCTCACGGCGCGCGCCCACGCTCACATCCGCACCCCGGGCCAGCCCGTGCGCATCAGAGTCACGCCGACCGTCGCCACCATCGAGCCCGGCGCCACGATGAGTTTCAATGCGGTCGTCATCGGCCCCGGCGGAGACGAACTCAACATTCCGGTGACATGGACCGTGCGACCCCCGTCGTTCGGAACCGTGACGCAGGACGGAGTGTTCACGGCTGCGGCCGGTCAGGGTTCGCCGGGACACGGCCAGAATCCGCGAGGGCTCGTGGTGGCCCAGATCAGTCTTCCGGGCGGGCGAGTGTTCCAGGGGGCAGCCGCCGTCATCATAGACAGCGAGTGAAATCGACGCCAAGCTGCAGCAGACGCGGCCACATGTGCGACAGACGCGCGCCGCGAACGCCAATCGCATACTGCACGTGAAACGCCCCGCCTCGGCGGGGCGTTCTCCGTTCATCGACGCACCCCTCGGACGAACCACACTTCTTGGGCCTCTGCGCGACCGTACGGTGGTGCGGCACGTCCGTCAAAGACCACGCGATTCCACTATTCGCACTGGCACGCACCTTGCTTCATTTCGCACTGGAAAAACACCATAGCACACGCGGTGACGCTTGCCGCATGTCCCGAGCGCCCACTCTCCGACCGCGGCAACCCGAGCCACGGTGGACGCACGCCGGACGGAGGTATCTGATGGCGCTGACGCGCTTCTGCACACCGCACGCACGACCCGAGCACCAGGCGATCATCCTCGCGGTGTTCGCCGGCATCTTCGCATGGGTCATGCAGGCCGCACTCGACTTCTACTTCTATGCGGGCCAGACCTACCCCGAACACCTGTTTCTCGATGTACCGCCTCGCGAGATCTACAGCAGGGCAACGATCATCGGCGCTTTCCTCCTGGCGGGATTGATCACGTCCCGAATGGTGCAGCGCCTTGAGCGGACGACGGCCCGCGCGTTGCGGCTGGACAACGTCGTGCGCTCGGTCCGTTCCGTCAACCAGATCATCACACGTGAGACCGACCGGCGGGTGCTTGCGCGCAGGTCGTGCGAGACGCTCGTCAGGGGACTCGGGTACAGGAGGGTCGAGGTTCATCTCGGAGGAAAGCCGATGGGCCGCTGCGACCTGAGCGACGACCCCGACGCGCAGCGGGAGGTCGATGAACAGGAGCGGGTGAGCGTCCCGATCGAGTGCGGGGAGATGAAGCTCGGCGAGCTTCTGGTCACTCCGAGCACGGACCTGTTCTGGGATGAGGAGGAGGTGGCGCTGCTCCGGGAGGTCGCCGAGGACATCGGATTCGCTGTCCGCAGCATCGACACCTCGGAGAACCTCGAACAGCAGCGCGAGGAACTTCAGACCATCCTCGATTCGGTCCCCGCATACATCTCATACAAGGACCGGCACGGTCGCTACATCAGAGTCAACAAGGCGACAGCCGATATGGCGCACATCCCGGCCAAACAGTGGACCGGCCGGAGGCTCTCCGATCTCGTCAGCGGAGCTTCAGAATCGGGCCAGGCCATCGACTCCGAGGTGATCGCGACCGGGCGCCCCAAGCGCACGGCCATCGGCACGATGGAATTTTCGTCCGAGAAGCGCTGGGTCCAGACGGACCGCATTCCGTACCGGGACCGCGACGGGAACACGATCGGCGTCATCGCCCTGAGCATCGACATCACACAGCTGATGGAGGCGCAGCGCGACCTCGCCATCAAGGACGAACAGCTCAGACAGTCGCAGAAGATGGAAGCGATCGGACTCCTGGCCGGCGGCATCGCCCACGACTTCAACAACCTTCTGACGGCCATCTCCGGATACGCGGAACTTGCGAAGTCGCACATCGACCGCAACACACCGGCCGCCCCCATGCTCGAGTCGGTCATCGACGCATCGGGCAAGGCCGCGGGGCTGACGCAGCAGCTTCTCGCGTTCAGCCGGAAACAGCCGCTTTCGCTCTCGTCTCGGGATCTCAGCACCGTCGTCCGGAACATGAGCGACATCCTCGCATGTCTCGTCGGTGAGAGCATCGAACTCAGGATGTGTCTTGCCGCCGACCTCGGGCACGCGGAGGTCGACAGTTCTCAGATCGAACAGGTCATCCTGAACCTCGCAGTGAACGCGCGCGACGCCATGGGGGACGGCGGCACGCTTGTCATCACGACGAGGGCGGCTCACCCGGAGGATCTTCGGAATGCCGTCGGGCTCAACGATGAGCCCCGCGAGTGTATCTGCCTCTCCGTCTCCGACACGGGAACAGGGATCGACCGGAACACGCTCGACCACATCTTCGAGCCGTTCTTCACGACGAAGGAGCCCGGCGTCGGGACCGGGCTGGGGCTTTCGGTGGTCTTCGGGATCGTTGAGCAGCACGGCGGATGGATCGGCACGAACACCAGGCCGGGTCATGGTACGACGTTCAACATCTATCTGCCGGTCATCCCGGAGCCCCCGGCGGAGCCCGCCCCTGACACGAACTCGGACGAGATGGACGCGACCGGGACGACCGGCGCCGGAAGCAGGATCCTTCTGGTCGAGGATGAGGCCGTCGTCCGCGAGTTCGCCGCGCATGCGCTCAGGCACTTCGGCTACGATATCGTCGATGTCGAGAGCGCCGAAGAGGCGATCAGGCTGCTCGATGATGATGACGCCGGATTCGACATGGTCTTCAGCGACATCGTCCTCCCCGGGAAGAGCGGGATCGAACTCGCCGAGGAGATCAGGGCGCGCGACACGGGCGTGCGGATACTTCTGGCGAGCGGCTACCCCGACCGGAGAGTGACCCGCTGCCATCCCCAGGAACTGGGGATCCCGTTCCTCTGCAAGCCGTACTCGATCAGGGGACTTCTGGAGAGCGTGCGAGACGTGCTCTGCTGAGCTCCCGCCGTGCCGCAGCCGAGAAAGAGAAAGCGCGCGTGCGAACGCGCGCTTTCTCTTGATGCGTCCTGAGCGCCCGGCTACTCGATGTACCCGAGCGACCGGAGCTGGTCGCGCATCTCTTCGTCGATCCGTGCGTTCTCCGGCTCCCCCCACTCCCCGACCGGCAGTATGGCGCGAAGCGCGGCAACGGCATCCGGATCCGACCCGGCGCGGTTCACCGTGCGACCGGGATCACCTTCCAGATCGTACAGCTCGATCGACCCGTCCGTCCCAACGGTGAGTTCGAGATTCTCAACCCTCACCTTCGCGAACGCGGTCCGATAGCGAGTGAGATCGAGCGTCGGGTTGAGGTTCCCCAGGTGCTTGACGAGTTCGTGGTTGGCCCCCGCGTATTCGGCGATCTGGGGCCGCGCGAGCTCGAACGGATCCGAGAGGAGTGAACGGCTGTGCGGCGTCTCCGGGGCGCCGGCGACGCCCGCGAGATCCACGACGGTGTCGTAGATGTCGGAGAGCATCACTGGAGCGTCCGACCACCCTGTTCGCCCGGTCCCGGGCGCGCGTACTACGAGCGGAACCTCGATCAGCGTCTCGAAGACTCCGAACTGGTGATCGAGGAATCCGTGGTCGCCGAGATTCTCACCGTGATCGGACGTCACGATGATCACGGTGTCTTCGTAGAGACCGCGCTGCCGGAGCTGTCTCAGAACCTCGCCGAGATAGCGGTCGGAGGTATTGACGTCGCCATCGTAGAAGCGCGCCGCTCGCTCGATCTCCGCGTCCGTCGCCATCGCGGCCCGCGCATTGTGCCGCTGCGCCCAGTCCGTCGTCACGACGAACCCCGGAGGTGCGTCCGCGAGAAACTCGGCGCGGTAGTCATCAGGAGGATCGTACGGCAGATGCGCCTCGAGGAAGTTGACGAACACGAGGAACGGCCGGTCATCCCGGCGTTCACTCAACCAGCGGGTGAAGTTCGCAAGCGTCCTCGCGCCTCCCTGATCGGTCGAGCTGAGGATCTCCGCTCCCTCACCGGTCTCGGAGAACCGCTCCTCGAAGCCGACAAGCATCCCGGTCAGGCGATCCGACAGCCAGGGATTCGAGAAGAACGCCGCGGTCTCATAGCCCTTCTCGGAGAGGAGCTCCGCGAATGTCGGCGAGCCCGGGAGGAACGCGAACCGGCGACTCGTGCACTGGTGTGACGACGGGAGGAGCCCCGTGAAGATCGAGGCGTGCGACGGGACGGTCCACGGCCCGTTCGCCCACGCGCGTGTGAAGACGAGACCCTCCTCGCCGAGCGCGTCGAGCGCCGGCGTGGCGCTGGCTCCATCACCCGCGCCGGTCCGGTCGATACGGACCGTGTCGAGCACGACGACAACGATGTTGGGACCCCCGGGCGGCTCGGCGCAGGACGCCAGGAGAAGCAGCGCGACCGACACGACCACCGTGAACACACCCCCCACCCGGATGCCCCACCTGCGTCTCACTGCTCTCACGATGCCTCTCTCCCGCTGTGGACTCCATGAAGGCTGCTACAAGGACCAATGCAACAGCCACAGATGGCCATGGGGCAAGAGATAGCACCCCCGGAGCCGCCGGTCAAGCGGCCCCGCGACCGCCCACCCCGAACCGTCCGGAGAAAGCTGCTCCACTATCGATTGCACTCTGATTTGAAGAGGTCTAAACTTATATGTTGGTTTGCATGATTGTTGGCGGCAGATTCAGCTATTCAGCAGTATCACGTGTCACGGGTCTTGGACTCAGGTGACGCCCGACAAAGGTGTCGTCGCGCCAGAAGAGAGTCCACACCAAGGAGGAGCAGCATGGCCGGCAACGGCGCGTACAACGCGTTCGAGATGGCTCGCGCGCAGTTCGATCACATTGCGGATCTCATCGGTCTCGACGACGGGGCGCGTGCGTTCCTGCGCACACCGCAGCGCGAGTTCCACTTCACGATCCCGGTCCGCATGGACGACGGAAAGGTGCAGGTGTTCCAGGGCTTCCGCTGTCAGCACAACGATGCGCGCGGGCCAAGCAAGGGCGGCATCCGGTTCCACCCGCAGGAAACGATCGACACCGTACGCGCGCTGTCGATGTGGATGACGTGGAAGTGCGCGGTCGTCGACATCCCGCTCGGCGGCGGCAAGGGTGGCGTGATCTGCGACCCGCACAATCTGAGCATGCGTGAGCAGGAACAGATCTGCCGCGGCTTCACGCGTCAGCTCGCGCGGAACATCGGCCCCGTGGACGACATCCCCGCACCGGACGTCATGACGAACGCGCAGCACATGTTGTGGATGATGGATGAGTTCGAACAGATCCACGGCGGGCACTACCCGGGCATGATCACCGGCAAGCCGGTCGGCATGGGCGGTTCGCTCGGGCGGACCGAGGCGACCGGATACGGCGTCGTCTACACGATCCGCGAGGCGCTCAAGGAGCTGAACATCCGCCCCAACGACACGGTCGCGGCAGTTCAGGGCTTCGGCAACGTCGCGCAGTACGCGGTCGAGCTCTACACGCAGATGGGCGGCAAGGTCATCTGTGTCTCGTGCTGGGACCAGAAGGAACAGTGCGCGAACGTCTTCCGCAAGATGGCAGGCGTCGACCTGGCGGAGCTCCAGGGCATCACCGACCGGTTCGGCGGCATCGACAAGGCGAAGGCGAAGGACCTCGGTTACGAGGTGCTGCCCGGTGATGTCTGGATCGAGCAGGATGTCGACATCCTCATCCCTGCAGCACTCGAGAACTCGATCACGGCCGACAACGTCGAGAAGATCAGCAAGCGGGTCAGGATCATCGCCGAGGGCGCCAACGGCCCGACGACGCCGGCAGCGGACAAGGTCATCCACGGGCGCGGCATCCACGTGGTCCCGGACTTCCTCGCGAACGCCGGCGGCGTTACCTGCAGCTACTTCGAGCAGGTCCAGAGCAACATGAACTACTTCTGGGAAAAGGACGAGGTTCTCGGTAAGCTCGATGTGAAGATGACTTCCGCCTACGCTGCCGTCAGCGAGCTGGCGCGGAAGCAGAACATCTACATGCGTGACGCGGCCTACGTCGTCTCCATCAACCGCGTCGCGGAAGCCTGCCGGCAGCGCGGCTGGATCTAGGCGCGTCGCAGGCGGCGACCGGGGGTCACGGCCACACACGGCCGCCACCGGCACTGATGTGACACACGGGGCGGGGCGCCCGCTCGGGTGCCCCGCCTCTCTCTCGGAACCAACAGGGGGCGCGCACGATGTCCACCGCGTCGCAGCTTCCACGGTTCAACCGCACCTTCCTCGGCGGGGAACAGACATTCACGAGGATCGGAACGGGTGAGATCGGCGGCAAGGCGGCCGGCCTCCTCCTGATCCGCGATGGCGTGCTATCCAGTCTCTCGCCCGACGAGTTCCCGTCCACAGACGTCAGCATCCCGACACTGACCGTACTCACGACCGAACTCTTCGACGAGTTCATGTCGCGGAACGATCTCTACGACGTCGCGCTGAGCGACGAGAGCGACGAACGGATAGCTCTCGCATTTCAGCACGCCGAGCTCCCGGCGGAGTTCGTCGGCGACATCATGTCGATATCAGCCGGGCTCCACACTCCGCTCGCCGTGCGCTCGTCGAGCCTCCTCGAGGACGCGCTCTCACACCCGTTCGCCGGCGTCTACGGAACGAAGATGATCCCGAACAATCTGCCCGACCCGGACACGCGGTTCCACCGTCTCGTCGAGGCCATCAAGTTCGTCTACGCTTCGACGTTCTTCCGCGGGCCGAAGAGCTACATCGGGTCGGTCGGGCGCTCGCTCCGCGACGAGAAGATGGCCATCATCGTCCAGGAGGTCGTCGGACACCGGATGAACGAGCGATTCTACCCGGCTATCTCCGGCGTCGGCCGCTCGTACAGCTACTACCCGACGCTTCGGGCGAAACCGGAGGATGGCGTGGTCGACCTCGCGCTCGGGCTCGGCAAGCAGATCGTCGACGGCGGCCTCGCATGGACCTACTGCCCGCGCTATCCGAAGGCCCCTGCGCCGTACAACGGTCTCAACGACCTGATAAACAACACGCAGACCGGGTTCTGGGCCGTCAACATGGGGACTCCTCCCCCACACGACCCCACCACGGAAACCGAGTACCTGGTCCACGCAGAGATCAAAGATGCCGAGTACGACGGCATTCTTGACGACATCGTCTCGAGCTACGATCCGGCGTCTGAACGCCTGCGGCCGGGACTGCAGGGAACGGGTGCCCGCGTCATCGACTTCGCGCCGGCGCTCACGTACGACACGCTTCCGATCAATGGTCTTGTCGTTCGACTGCTCGAGCTCTCGGAGACGGCGCTCGCGAAGGAGGTGGAGATCGAGTTCGCGATCTCGCTGGATCCGCTCGGCCGCAAGAGACCGCGGTTCGGGTTCCTCCAGGCCCGACCCATGATGGTCGCGCGGACGCCTGTCGAGATCGACGATGAAGAGCTCGCGTCGCGCGATGTCCTCGCCGCCTCGGTCAGCTCGATGGGCAACGGGATACGCGACGGCATTCTCGATGTCGTCTACCTGCGCCCTGAATCGTTCGAGGCGCGCCACACACCGGCGATCGCCGGTGAGCTTGACACGATCAACCGGGGACTCGCGGGACAGAACCGACCGTATCTTCTGATCGGGTTCGGCCGCTGGGGCAGCTCGGACCCGTGGCTCGGCGTCCCGGTCAACTGGGCGCAGATCAGCGGCGCCGCCGTCATCGTGGAGGCGACGCTCCCCCAGATGTCTCCGGATCTCAGTCAGGGCTCGCACTTCTTCCACAACCTGATCAGCTTCGAGGTGCTCTACCTCTCGGTCAGCCACTCGGCATCACCCGGCATCGACTGGAACTGGCTCAACGCGCAACGTGCCGAGACGGAGTCGGACCTCATCCGGCACGTCCGGCTCGATCGTCCCCTCATGGTGAAGGTCGACGGTCGAAGCGGCAGAGGAGTGATCACACATGTCTGATGAGCTGCGCTCGACGCACGACGGCCTCATGGCATCGCTCACGGAGCGCGCCAAGGAGCTCAACTGTCTCTACCACGTCGAGGAGGCGCTTCGTCAGGCCGGCGAATCCGACGAGGCGTTCATGAGCGTCCTCAGAGCCATCCCTCCCGGCTGGCAGTACCCGGATGTCTGCGAGGCCCGTCTGACGGTCGATGGGCGCGCGTTCTCCCTGTCCGGGACCGAACCGACCGCCGGCACGCTCAGGGCAAATGTCGTCGTTCAGGATGAGAAGATCGGCGTCCTCGAGATCTTCTACACCGACGATCGTCCGAACGAAGACGAGGGGCCGTTCCTCAAGGAGGAGGTGCGGCTGATCAATACGATCGCCGGCCTCATCAGCCACTTCGTGCTGAGACTTCGGCTTCAGGACCTCCAGAAGGACTGGGAGGCGCTCCGGAGCGGCGGCGACACGGGCGGAGAGATCTGGCGGAGTCCGCTTCATCTCCTGCGCGAGTCCGACCGCAGTCTCTATCTCCGCATCGCACACAAGATCCTCAACTACCTCTGTCAGATCGGCGTTGAGGAGGCCCAGGAGATGCTCGCGGCTGCGGCCGGCGTGACCGGGATGGGTGAGGAGATCTCGGGAGAGACCAACGTTCCCGCATGCCGCCTCGCGCAAGATCCCGAGTACCTCATGAGCGATGCGCCATTCGAACTCGCCAGCCGCTACCTGAGCCAGACCGAGGTCCTGACGCGCGTCCAGAACTGGATGCAGGAGGACAAGGCTTCGAGCCTCCTCCGAGTGCTCAACAACCCTCGCTCCCCCCTTCCTGAGATCGTCGACGCAATGCGGCGGTTCCAGCACGGCATCCCCGACAAGCGCATCCTCCGTCCATCGACGTTGAAGACGCTCCGCGTCTCGCTGACGCAGCGGCTTCTGACCGAGCAGATCGACTTCGTGCGCGTCGCCAAGGAGAACATGGAGATCGAGGACTTCTATGACCTGACCGGCCGCATGATCATCCCCGCCGGCAGCCACGGAAGACTCGGCGGCAAGAGCGCCGGGATGCTCCTCGCCCACTGCATCCTGGAACGCTCCGCGGATGACGACCGCCCCGTCGGCACGGTCAGGGTCCCGAAGACATGGTATCTGCCTTCCGACGGGCTCCACGACTTCATCGGGCACAATGATCTCCAGGACGTCATCGAACAGAAGTTCCGGGAGGTCGAGGAGATCAGGCAGGAGTATCCGGACATCGTCCGCCTCTTCAAGAACTCCACGTTCCCGACGCGCGTCATCAACGGTCTGTCCGTCGCGCTCGACGATTTCGCGGACGTGCCGTTGATCGTTCGAAGCTCGAGCCTTCTCGAGGACCGACTCGGCACCGCCTTCTCCGGCAAGTACAAGAGCCTGTTCGTCGCCAATCAGGGAACGAAGGCCGCGCGGCTCGAAGCGCTTGCCGACGCCATCGCCGAGGTCTACGCCTCCACGTTCGGTCCGGATCCCATCGAGTACAGGCGCGAGCGCGGGCTTCTCGAGTTCAACGAAGAGATGGGTATTCTCATCCAGGAGGTCGTCGGCACGAGGGTCGGAAAGTACTTCTTCCCGGCGTTCGCCGGAGTGGCATTCAGCAAGAGCGAGTTCCGCTGGTCACCCCGCATTCAGAGGGAGGACGGTCTGGTCCGGCTCGTTCCGGGGCTCGGAACGCGCGCGGTCGACCGTGTCTCCGACGACTACCCGACCCTGCTGGTTCCCGGCAAGCCGAATCTCAGAGCCAACGTCGCCGTGGACGAGATCGTCCGCTATTCGCCACACTGGATCGACGTCATCAACCTCGAGGCCGGCACGCTGGAGACGAGGAATCTTGCCGATCTCGTCAGGGAGGTCGGCGCGGAGTTCCCGGGGCTCGAGAAGGTATTCTCGTCGCTCCATGACGGAATGCTCGGCAGGGTTCCGCCACGCCTGCTCTTCGACCCCGAGAAGACGGAACTCGTGGCGACCTTCGACACCCTGGCGGACTCGACGCCGTTCGTCGGACACCTCAACAACATGCTCGGCATCCTTGAGGAGAGACTCGGCACACCGGTCGACATCGAGTTCGCGCATGACGGCGAGAACTTCTACCTGCTCCAGTGCCGCCCTCAGAGCCAGTCCGACAAATCGGCGCCGGCGCCCATCCCGAAAGACGTGGAGACGCGTGACATCGTGTTCACGGCGGATCGGTACGTGACGAACGGATGGGTCCCGGACATCACGAACATCGTCTACGTCGACCCGGAGGCATACGGTCAGCTCGGGAGCCGCGAGGAGATGCTCGAGGTGGCGCGGGTGATCGGGCGGCTGAACCGCCTCCTCCCCATGAAGCGCTTCATTCTGCTCGGCCCGGGACGATGGGGCAGCCGCGGCGACGTCAAGCTCGGCGTCAGTGTGACGTACGCGGACATCTCGAACACGGCGATGCTCATAGAGATCGCGAGGCAGAAGGGCGACTACGTCCCCGACCTTTCCTTCGGCACGCACTTCTTCCAGGACCTCGTCGAATCGCGCATCCGCTACCTGCCGCTCTATCCCGACGAGGAAGGCATCGTCTTCAACGAGCGCTTCCTGCTCGGCGCACCGAACCTGCTCGCCGGGATGATCCCGGAATTCGCACACCTTGGGAACGTCGTCCGCGTGATCGATGTGGCGGACGCGACCGAGGGCAGACTCCTGAGAGTGCTTCTCAATGCCGATCTCGGTGAGGCACTCGCCATGTTCGTCGACCCTTCGGAGAGCGTGGCCGAACCGACGCCAACGCCGGATGTGACACCCCGCCTTCCGGTCCAATACTGGCAGTGGAGACTCCGAATGGCCGAGCGGATCGCGGCAGAACTCGACGCCGCTCGTTTCGGCGTCGTGGCGGTCTACGTCTTCGGCAGCACGAAGAACGCCACGGCCGGACCCGCCAGCGACATCGACCTGCTGGTCCACACGCGCGGGGACGAAACGCAGAACAGGGAGCTTCTGAGCTGGCTGGATGGCTGGGGACGGTGTCTCAGCGAGATGAACTTCCTGCGCACGGGGTACAGGACCGAATGCCTGCTCGACGTGCACCTCGTGACGGACGAAGAGATCACGAAACGCACGAGCTTCGCATCAAAGATCGGCGCCGTCACGGACGCGGCGCGAGAGCTGCCCCTGGGCAAGAACTAGCGGGCGCGCGTCCGAAGCAGGCGTCGCGTCGCGTTCTCCAGATCGTCCGGATCGAACTGCACGAGTGCAAGCTCCGGACCGTCGTGCGCCGCGCCGTACAGATACGTTCGCCCGATCCGGTCACGCCACGAGCCGGTCAATTGCGCCGACTCGTGCACGTGTCCGTGCAGCGTCGCGAGCGGCTGGCGCTCCTCGATGAATCTCCGGATGGCCAGACTCCCGACGTGAACATCGACCGGCGCGTGATCGACCATCTGACCGTCGAGCGCCGCGCGGTCAAGCAGCGTCCGATGCGGCGGTGAGTGGAAGAGGAAGACAGCGCGACGAAGATCGTCATCTCCGACGATGTTCTCCAAATCCTCTTTGATCGTCGCATTTCGGATTCGGTGCGCCTCCACGGGAACCGAGCGATATCCCTCCTCCGGTGAAATCCCGCCGGGATCAACGAAGCGCGACACGTCGTAACGCTCCCAGTCCTTGAGCAGGAACGGGGTCGGCGGTACGTGCGCGTATCCGTACACCGTTACGCCGTCCAGTTCGATCCGTCGACGGTGCGCATATCGCCAGAGACCGGCGGCCTCGAGTTCGAGCACCGCGGTCTCGAAATGCCTGGGATCATCGTTGCCGAGGATGGCGATGAAGACGGGGTAGTCCGTTCCGAGTTCGTCTTTGAGAATCGACAACTCACCAGCGAGGAAGTCCGCGACGAAGTCACCCTCCGCCTCCTCGTCTCCGGCGACGAGTCCCATCGGAAGAAGATCACCCCCGAGAAGAACGGTGTCGGGGCGCTCATCCCGGACGGCCTGGAAGAGCCGTCGGTAGCGGCTGACGCGACCGTGCATGTCCGAGACGAAGAACGCGCGCACGATTCACTCTCCCTGCGGCTGCGCCTCCATAAGCGTCCGGATGAACGCATCGGCATCGGGACGAAGCGAGGGCTCGATCGTGCCCGCGGCTCGGGCGTGATAGACGGCGGCGTCGCGCAGATCCGGTTTCGCCGCCAGGAAGATCGCGAGATTCCAGTGCGCGAACGCGTCCTGCGGGTCGAGTCGGAGCGACTGCTCGAGAGCCGTCACGGCCATGAACGGATCCTGCGTCATGATGCCCAGCCTCGCGAGGTTCTCCCATGCCGGTTTGAGATCCGGGTCCTCTTGTGTCGCCCTGAGCAGACTCTCCTTCGCCAGGTCCAGCCGGTCCGTCTGCAGGTAGACGAGTCCCAGGTTGCTGTGCGCCGATGCGAGGCGCGGATTGATCTCAAGCGCCCTGAGAAACATCCGTTCAGCCTCGTAGTGCCGCCCCATTCTGGTGAGTGCCGAACCCAGGCTGTTGTGCGCGAGGTCGAAGTCCGGACTCTCCTCGATGGCGAGCCGGTAGTACCGCGCGGCTTCCTCGTAGTTCCCCGCGTCGCGGTAAACCTGACCGATGATCGCGTACTGCGGCCCGAGCGAGAAATCGACAAGCGGGAGGTTCACGACGACCAGCGCGATGACGAGCACGATCACAGGCACGGCCCACCCGCTCTTCTCGCGCGTCCTGATGCGCTCCCAGATCCACCAGAGCGCGTGCGCGCAGAAGACGATCATCACCGGCACGACCGGGAGCCGGTACCTCGACGTCACGAAGAACGGCATTAGCGAGATGAGATACGCCAGCCCGAACGCGTAGAGCAACGCGTATTTCCGCCAGCTCCTCCGCGAAACGTACATCCCGAGGAATCCGAACGGCACGATCCAGCCGAACACGAACGGGTCAAGACCGAGGATCTTCGATGTCTGTCGGAAGTAGTTGATGTCGTAGTGGTTGGGTATCTCGTACGCGTTCCAGAACAGCAGGAGCTTCCGCCCGAGGAGCTGCAGCGCAGCGCCCGGCTGCGAGATCACGAACTTCATGCCCTCCCCGAACCAGTACGAGGAGACCTCGGACGGCTTGAGCTCGCGGCCTACGGCCACCTCCGCCGCCATCTTCGATTGTGCGTACAGGTCGGTACGCATGTTCTGAGGAACGAGGAATGTTCCGTCGGCTCCGTGGTTGTTCCCGATCCAGAAATTGATCCCGCCGTTGCTCGACGTCAGCACGAAATCGTCGGCGACGACGGCGTTCATGATGGTCATCGGAGCAATGACGATGACCGTCCCGACGACAACGAGCGCGGCTGCGCGGAGCGAGCCACGCGCACGATCCGTCCCGCGGAAGAGCCACGAGATCCAAAGCGCCGCCGCCGGTACAAAGAGCAGCATGTTCGGTTTGCCGAGCGCGCTCACGCCGACAGACGCTCCGGCGGCCAGGGCGAGCCAGAGCCTGCCTCGATCCTGGTAGCGCAACAGCAGCCACACCGATAGGAGCCCGAAGAAGATCACGTACGTGATCATCAGGATCTCGGCGTCGAAGAAGATGAACGGCGCGTAGAGCGCGGCGATCACGCCCGCGATGAGACCCTGTTCCGGACCGAAGAGCGCCCGCGCGATCGAGAAGAGCAGCAGACAGCTGCCGACTCCGAAGAGCGACTGGATGATCCGAACGGCGGCGTAGCTCTGCCCGAAGATAGTGTAGATAGTCCCAAGAATGTACGGATAGACCGGACTCGAATGGAAGAAGACATCGTCCGCCGCCCACTGCCCGCCGGCAATCTCGAGCGCGCGGAGATCGTAGACCTGTGGATCCCCCGTGGTCGTGGTCATGAGTGGATGCGCGCGAACCTCCACGATGTACGCGACGCGGACGGCGAGGGCTATCAGCGCAATGAGGAGGATGACGCGTAGCACGTCCCGCGGAAATCCGCGGGAGGCATCTCGCCGGGTGGCGCGGGATGCGTCTCCCGACACACCGCGGGAGGCGCCCCGACTCGCGCACCTCTCTTCCTTCGAGCGGCTCATCGGCCCCCCTCTACTGACTGCGCGCGGCCCGTGCTCTGGCCCGCGCGACGCGAAGCTTGCGGACGCACACAAATGACATCAGCGCCAGAAGCGCCACCGAGACGATCGGCAGGATGACGGCCAGGACGGATGTCACAACCGAACCGGCGAGTTCGCCGCTCGAGACGACCGGGTTCGCGAGACCTCCCGTCGTCGCCGTCGACGCGCCACGGAGCACGACCGTCGTCCCCTGAACGGCGCCCGCGACGCCGACGCCCGCGATGACCGCGAGAGACCAGCGAAGGAAGGGCGACATGTCGCCGATGACGGCCGCCGTGATGATGGTGCCTGCGACGATGGCGGCCGGTGTGGCGATGGAGTCCATCAGGTTATCGAGCCACGGGACGTAGTACGCGACGATCTCGAGGACCGTAGCGAGAGCGAACGCCGTGATCGCGTAGTAGGTGCCGATCCACTCGAACCCGGGCGCCAGCTCGAGGTGCCCGCTCATCGACGCGATGCTGATGACGAGGAACGGAACGAAGACCCGGAAGCCGCAGGCCGCGGCCAGACCGATACCGACGAGGATGCTGAGTGCGAGCTCCATAGTACGAACCTCCCCTGCCGTGGTCGCAGGTCCGAGACCGTGGGTCCGGCGCCGTCGACGCCGCGAAAGCGGCGCTGCCCCGGAGCGTCGTGCGACGCCGATCGCACGACGCCCCAGTATACACGAAATGAAGGGGGCCGCTACTGCGCAGCGACCCCCCTCTTCGCACGGCCTGTGCGGCAAACCCCGTGGCAGAGGAAAAGGCGGGGTGACCACGGCCGTGGACTTCGTATGTGAACGTCGTGCTCCGGTCCCGGATTCAGAGCCCGGGGCACCTCGTGCTTTCTCTCATTCGCCGGAACCTAGATGTAGTCCTCGTACTCCGGCTTGTACATCGAGTCCTTGATGTGCGCGTACAGGTCCTTCGGACGCGGGAGCTGCGCGAGACCCTTCTCGTACGCGAGTTCGGCGACGGCCAGGGCTATCTTCGCCGAGACCTCCCGAATCCGCGTGAGTGGCGGGAAGACGCGGCCAAGCTTGAGATCATCCTCGCCGCACTCGTCCGCCAGCGCCTTCGCGGCGGCGTAGAACATGTCATCCGTCACCCGCGTCGCGTTCACCGCGACGACGCCCAGACCGACGCCCGGGAAGATGTACGCATTGTTGCCCTGCCCCGGAACGAACGTCTGCCCCTTGTACTCGACCGGTCCGAACGGGCTTCCGCTCGCGTAGATGGCACGGCCATCGGTGTGCGTGTACGCCTCTTCCGGCGTGCACTCGGCCTTGTGGGTCGGGTTCGAGAGCGCGAAGATGACGGGCCGTTCGTTGAACTCGGCCATCGCCTCGAGCACGTCCTTCGAGAACATCCCCGCCTGGGCCGACGCGCCGATAAGAACCGTCGGCTTGATCGACTTGACGGCCTCAAGGAAGTCCTTCGTCGGCTTGCGGTCGTGCGCGTACGGCTTGTGCTCCTCACCGAGATTGTCGCGACCCTTCACGATGAGACCGTGCACGTCGAAGTACGAACATCGGCTCCTCGCCTCCTCTTCGGAGAGGCCCTCGGAGACCATCGCGGCCACGATCTGCAGGCCACATCCCATACCGGCCTCACCGGCGCCGAGGAACAGGAACCTCTGATCGACGAGCTTCTGCTTCGAGATCCGGAGCGCGCCGACGATACCGGAGAGCACTACGCTGCCCGTCCCCTGGATGTCGTCGTTGAACGTCAGGATACGGTCGCGGTACTTCTCGAGAAGCCTGAACGCGTTGGCGTTGGCGAAGTCCTCGAACTGGATGAGCGCGCGAGGGAAGACCTCGGTCGCCGCGGTGATGAACTCCTCAACGAACTCGTCGTACTCCTCGCCCCTCATCCGGCGCTGCTTCGTGCCGATGTAGAGCGGGTCATTCAGGAGTCCTTCGTTGTTCGTCCCGACGTCAAGCATGACCGGCAGACACTGCGCCGGGTCGATACCTGCACACGCAGAGTAGAGCGCGAGCTTCCCGATCGGGATGCCCATGCCGTCCGCGCCGAGGTCGCCGAGACCGAGGATGCGCTCGCCGTCGGTAACGACGATGACCCTGACGTCGACGAAGTGCCAGTTACGGAGAACGTCGACCATCTGGTTCTTGTGCTTCTTCGCGATGAAGCAGCCGCGCGGCTTGCGGAAGAGGTGCCCGAACTCCTGGCACGCCTGACCGACGGTCGGCGTGTAGATGATCGGCATCATCTCCTCGAGATTCTCGGTGACGACCCTGTAGAAGAGCGCCTCATTCCTGTCGTGGAGCGACATGAGGAAGACGTACCGTCCGAGAGGCGTGTCGTAGCGGCGGTAGTTCCCGAGGACGCGATCGACCTGCTCCTCCATCGTGTGGACGTGCGGCGGGAGAAGACCGCGGAGCCCGAAGACCTCACGTTCCTTCTCCGTGAACGCGGTTCCCTTGTTGAGCGTCGGCGTGTTCAGAAGCTCGACGCCTCGGGGAACCGACATGCTGCTCTTGCGTATCTGTCGTCGCAATCTTGCTGCCACAACCACACCCTCCTTCGGTACGGCGCCATCGGCGGCCGCACGGTTCCCGGGGCTCGTCAGGTCAAGCCCGTCCACGGGACGCCACCGCACCCTCTTTACGCGAAAAGCCGGCGCCGCTCACGCGACGCCGCCCGGTGCCGTGACGCTTCCACGAAGCTGAATGTCCACATGATGGTACAGGCGTGCCGGCCGCGAGTCCAGTACAAAATGAATGTTTATTCATAGATATAGCGAAAGAGCCGCCGCCAGTTGCGCCTGGCGGCGGCTCTGCATGCGTCATGCACAGACCTCCTGTATCGGGACAGATCCTTATCTGAGAACGATGACCTTGGTAGCGAGCCGCGACCGGCCCGAAGGCAGCGCCGCGTCCGCACGCACGAAGTAGACGCCGGACGGCACATGCCGACCGGTCGGGAACTCGAGCACGGTCTCCCCACCCGGAAGAACACGGTCCACGAGGACCACAACCTCCCGCCCCGCGATGTTGTACGCGGTCGCGCGGACATGAGCCGTTTCGGGGAGATTGAGGTGAAGCACCGGAGTGCCGGACGCAGCTCCCGCAGCAACGAGCGACAGTCTCGCCGTCTCACCGCTCTCGCTCGCGCGCCCTCCGTCGCCTCTCCCGGCCTCTAGGAAGACCGGCACGATTGTGTCGGGCTCCGCGCTCACGAGGAAACGGGCTCTCTTGAACGCGCGGTTCAGGTTCGAGACCGCGCGCCACATCGTCTTGCCGTTGAGACCGTAGGTGTCGCCGCCTCCGAGCGATGTATTCGCCATGCCGAGGACGGCCTCGATGGTCGGCTCGATTCCCAGGCTGTCCTCGAGCACGGCCATGAGATCCGCGGGCATGCGCACGGTCATCGTGTCACAATCCTCACAGAGCAGGTCATCCGCGGTGCCGTAGAAGCCATCATCGCCGGGCAGGGCCGGCACCGTCATCATGATCGGCGTCACTAGCACGCCGGGAAGGTCGGGATCGAGCCGGCAGTTCAGGGCGAGCGCCATCGTCTCGCCGAGGAGCGCGTTCCTGAACTTCCCCTTCTTGTTCACGGGGAATCCATCGGGGAGAATGCAGTCGGTGTCGACAACAGCATCCGCGAACTCCCCGGTCAACGCGTTCGGACGACCGCTCCCGGGAAGACCGTCGAGGATGCAGGGCTCCCCCCCGTCCGCGAACGCCACAGAATGCCCGGGAATGCCGATCACGAGCGGATCGCCGACCGGAATCAGGTCATCGATGAGTGTGGGGATCGGAACGTCGTTGAAATCCCTGTTCGGGTTCCCCCAGACAGCGTCGTCGAGTGTCGTGTAACACTGCTGAGCGGGAAGCGCGACGGGGACGAAGAGAAAGAAAACAACGAAGAACGCCAGTGCCAGGTGCGTGGTGTGCATGCGTGTTGAACCTCCTGCCCCCACATGGACACAAGCCCCATGCAACAACAGGACACCGATATGGCAAGGACCGTGCCCGTGCGTTCTCTGTTACGGTTACAGAGATGCACGGGCGCCGCCGCGAACGTGACGGAGCCAATCAGATGTCGAGGATCAACTCGTCGAGCGTCCGCTTCGGCACATGGTGGACATCGGCATCGT
>CAZEXP010000010.1:33218-66172 GCA_964516845.1 uncultured bacterium | reverse complement strand
TGTCCTCGGCCCAGAGCGCGGCCTCGGAGAACGGGTTGGCGTTCTTGATGTGATTGGAGTAGCGGTGCTCCCAGCCGGCGATCTCGCCGCCATCCTGCCAGCCGGTCTCATGAAGCATCGACATCATCACGTACCACGCCGACTGCGACAGGCTGTTGTCGGGGCCCGCGACGACCTTGTTGTGCGCGAACTGCCAGGCACCCTGATACCCCCACTTCGGGTCGTGGCCGTCGAGGTTGTCCTCGCCGGTGTAGCTCGCCCAGTCGCAGTACCAGGAGTTGTTGCCGCCGCCGTACCCGTACCACTCGCCGAGGAGACCGTACGTCCCGTTCTGGAGCGTGATCGACGTCGAAGGGAAACTCGAGATGACGTCGTCGAGCTTCCAGACGCTGATCTCTGTGCTGTAGAGGCTGCACTGCTGGAGGACGTAGATGTAGTTGTTGAGCGCGGACGGGTGGGTGATGTCGAATCCCGCGACCTCGGCGGCGACCTCCCAGTCGTTCCCGTAGAGGATGATCTCGTCGGAGGTGCCGGCCCAGATGGTGTTCATCGCCGCGCCGGCGTCGTAGCCCATCTGTCCGTTGAAGTCGTTGTCCATCGGCAGGACCTTGAGGCCGTTGTCGAGGACGTAGACGTGGTGATCGTTGTACGCGTCGTTGAGATACCCGCAGTGGACGTAGTCGTCGAGGATGACCGCATCCACGTCGTTGTCGAAGAAGTCGTCCTTGATCGTGTTGTCGATGACACAGGCCGACGCGGTGATGCCGTTGCCGTCGCTGTCGGGGCTCTCGAGCCAGACGCGCTCCGGCACCCACGCGACGGTCGGCCACTGACCGTAGTAGTGGTTCGTCAGCTGACGATGGATGTAAACGGACCAGCTGTTCATGTCGTCGTAGACGAACGGCATGATGTGCTGCGCGTAGGCCGATGTCAGCATCTGGACCCAGCCCTCGCCGACGCCGTTCTGGAGAGAGTCGTTGAACGCCGGGTCGTGCCACTCGGCGCCGGTGATGAGCGTACCGGCCATGTGGAAGTTGCCGGGCAGATCGTAGTAGTCGTGCGCGTCGAGGATCTCGTCGAACCCGTCGTCCGGGTTGGCCGGGTCGCCCGCGTACGACGAGTTCTCGCCCTTCTCTCCCCAGTAGACGGTAGTGTACGTCAGCCCCTGATTGCCGTGCTGGGCGAAAGCAACGTTGTGGTTGCCGCGTCGGGGCTCGTTGGTCGCGAACAGCTCGTCCATGACGACGCCGTCCACGACCGAGACGACCGCATAGCGGACCGGTGTTGCTTCACGCTCGGCGATCAGGGTCGCAATCGTCCCGTAATCCGCCTCGGCGTACCCGGCCGCCTCGGCGACCGCCCTCCGGAACCCGTCGGGGAGCGCGATCTCACACTCGATGGAGTGGAGCGCAGGCTCGATCACCACCGCGCGAACGAGGTCGGTCGCCCGATCCCCGTCGGCCGCGAATGAAGTCGACACGAACTCCCCACGTCCCCCGTATCCCATCCGCACACCCGCATCCCACATGATCGGCACCCGAGCGGAGATCCCGTCGGGCAGACTCATGGTGCCGCCGCTCTCGTAATCGATGAGGACGTAGAGCTCCGTGCCGGCGTCCTTGAACCAGTCGGTCCGTCCATCGAGACCGCGCATCATGAACATACCGACCCGAAGAACGAGCGCGTCCTCCTGCTGGTCGGCGTACAACGCCATGATGTCGCCGGCGTTCCCGGCCGGATCGGCGTCGTCGTAGACGCCGTCGATCGCCTTGCAATTGATGGCCTCGTAGTCGCCGAGGTCGCCGTCGGCGCGGATGGCCGCAGATGAGCAGGCTGCCGTCAGCGCGATGACGAGCCAGACGGTGACCAGGCCGATTGTCGCCATCGTCGGATTGCCGTGACGTTTCATGAAGTCTCCCCTTCTCGTGACGTGGCCGGATGTCCAGGGCGCTCGGGACGCGGCCACCGTGGCTATTGCAGACGCCCGCTGCGCTGACGCGAACCGACCGCTCCACGGGCACATCTAACGGTGTTGAAGCCCCATCCATGTGGACGGAGCGAATACACGCACTCAATCTTATGATACCACAGAATGGGCGTCTCGTCAATGAACGCGCCCGTACGCTGGGCCTTCCCCGCTTGTGTCGCATCTTGTAATAGTCTATAATTGTCAAGAAGCTATGAACTGCACCCCTCTGGGAGGACACGTGAACCGACGGACCGGAGCAACAGCACTCGCCGCGATAACGATGGCCGCACTGACGATCGCCGCGGCCAGCCCGGCCTTCGCCGCCGGACACGACAACAATGTCGAGTGGGACGGCATTTCACACGAGGGCTGGCTCGACCGCGACCCTCGGTGTCCGATCGACGGTGAATCGTTCACGGTCTCCTTCCTGACCTACGCCAATGACATCACCTCGGGCCGCGTGCGCGTCGACGACGGCGCCGTGGCATGGATCGACGTCTCGAAGACCTCCACGCGCGGGCCGTACGACGTCTGGTCGGTCACGGTGCCGGCGACGGCGGCGGATGCTCTCTCCTACTGGTTCGAGATCTCCGACGGACTGGAGACCGACTATCTCAGTGCGAGCGGGATGACGGCTTCGGTACCGACCGACGGCGGGTTCGTCATCGACTACGTGACGCTCGAGCACGCGCCGGTCGGCGCGACACCTACGTCGGACGGCGGCACGGCGTTCCGTGTCTGGTCCCCCGCGAGAACGGTGGCGCACGTCAGGGGCGCATTCAACGGCTGGAGTACGACCGACCCGATGACGAAGACGGGTGAGTACTTCGCTGTTCATGTTCCCGAGGCGCACGTTGGACAGATGTACAAGTACTTCTTCCAGAACAGCGCGTGGAACACCGACCCGAGGGCGCGGCGTCTGAACCCGGGCGACAACTACAACGCCTTCATCCTCGACCCCGACAGCTACGACTGGCAGGTCGATGACTTCGACGTCCCGGACTTCGAGGAGATGGTCGTCTACCAGCTCCACGTCGGGACCTTCGCCGGACGCAACGACCCGTACGGCACGGAGTCATTCCCGGCCGGCTTCGCCGAGGTCACGGAACGCGCCGATTATCTGGCCGAACTCGGGATCAACGTCGTGATGCTCAACCCGATCACGGAGTTCCCGTACGACTACTCGGCGGGCTACAACCCGGTCACGGCCTGGTCGCCGGAATGGATCTACGGGACGCCCGATGAGCTCAAGGCGATGGTCGACGCGCTCCACGAGCGGGGCATCGCGGTCATCCACGACATCGTCTGGAACCACCTCTCATACAGCGACAACTTCCTCTGGGACTATGACGGTACGCAGATCTACTTCGACGATCCGGCCGTCGAGACCCCATGGGGCAGTCAGCCCGACTTCGACCGGGAGGGTGTGCGCGACTACTACGTCGAGAGCGCGTTCTCGTGGCTGGAGGAGTTCCGGATGGACGGCTTCCGGATGGACGCGACCTCGTACATGAACATCGCTCCTCAGGAGGCCTCGGGCTGGAGTTTGATGCAGCGTCTCAACGACGAGATGGACCGGCGCGCCGCGGACAAGGTCTGCATCGCCGAGCAGCTCCCGGACAACTCGTGGGTCACGCGGCCCACGTCTCTCGCAGGCGCCGGCTTCGACTCGCAGTACTACGACGAATTCACGGACCGTCTTCGCGACGAGATATTCGACGCCGCTTCCGGCGACCCCGAGATGTGGAAGATCCGCAACATCATCAATGGCGGCGGGCAGTACCTTGACGGCCGGTACGTCACGAACTACGTCGAGCTCCACGACGAATGCTGGCCCTCGAGCGGCGGGCAGAGGATGGTCAGGACGATCGACACGACGGCGCCGCATGACGACGTGTGGGCGAAGGGCCGGGCCAAACTCGCGCAGGGTCTCGTGCTGACATCGCCCGGCATACCCGCGATGATCATGGGCACGGAGTGGCTCGAAGACACCGACTTCGGAACGGACTCGGAAAACAGGATCGACTGGTCGAAGAAGTCGACCTACGCGGGAATCTTCGACTACTTCAGAGATGTCATCACGCTGCGCACCTCGACCGCGGCGCTCCGCGCCGATGCGGGGCACGACGTGTTCCATCTCAACGAGAGCAGCAACGTGTTGGCCTTCCAGCGGTGGGACGGCTCAGGCGGACTCATCGTCGTGGTCGCGAACTTCTCGAACACCGACTACTCG
This sequence comes from uncultured bacterium, assembly GCA_964516845.1. Lineage (GTDB taxonomy): Bacteria > Joyebacterota > Joyebacteria > Joyebacterales > Joyebacteraceae > JAPEKQ01. The sequence goes on along the minus strand of CAZEXP010000010.1, from coordinate 61,970 downwards.
AGCTATCGTATCGGTCTGCCGTCGGGCGGAAACTGGACCGAGCTGGTCAACAGCCAGGACGCCGCGTACATGGGCAGCGGGACGACAAACCCCGGCACGCTCGTGGCAGAGTCGACGCCGTACGACGGGTTCAGCAACTCCATCCAGCTGTCTGTGCCGGCGATGGGGCTGTTGATCCTCTCCAACGGCGTGGGCACCGGGGTCGCCGATGAGCCGGACGAGATCGAGAGTTCACTCCGTCTGGCGCCGCGGCGCAACCCGATGAGCGTCGGCAGTGAGATCGCACTGACGCTCCCGTCGGCCTCGCACGCCGTGCTCTCCATCTACGATGTGCGCGGTCGCCGCGTGGCAACGCTCGTCGACGAGGTGCTTCCGGCGGGGACGAGTTCGCGCGCATGGCACGGCCGCGACGACGCGGGGCGCGATCTCCCCTCCGGCGTCTACTTCGCCAGACTCACGGCGAACACGGGGAGTGCGCACACAAGGCTGGTACTGCTGCGATAGCGCGTCGCGCTGCGATGGCGGTACGGATGACCAGCGTTTGGCGACGCCACACAGGCCCGAGAACCGATCCCCGTGGGCACAACAATCAAGACGACGAGACGGCCGACCCTCAGTGGTCGGCCGTTCGCATGTCTGACCCGGCCTCCCCAGCTCTTGCCGACCGAGCACGAATCAGGTATAATTGCAGACAGAATGCTAATCTCGCTTTCTTTCAGACCTCACTCCCCGGGAGGTCCTATGAGCATTGCTACGACTGCTCGGCGCTCCACCTGCCTCTACACCTCTCTTCTCCTCACGTGGACGGCAGCTCTTCTCCTGACGGGCGCCACATCGCTCCACGCAAGAACCATCGTCGTCGACGTTCGCGGCGGCGCTGACTATCCCACGATCTACCAGGGCGTCTACAACGCGGCCGACGGCGACACGGTCCTCGTCAAGCCCGGTGTCTACGCGGGCGACTGGAACCGCGACATCGAGTTCGGCGGTAGAGGTATCACGCTGGTCTCCTCGCACGGCCCCTCGAAGACCTGGATCGACTGCGAGGGCCTCGGGCGTGCATTCAAGTTCGAAAGTGCTGAGGACAGCGCAGCGATCGTCCAGGGATTCACGATCCGCAACGGATACTCCGCGTACGGCGGGTCGGCCATCCTCGCCGGGGGGACATCGCCCAGATTGCTCGACCTGGTCATCGAGGACTGCCGCACGCCTCCAAGCTACTGGTACGTGCGCGGCGGGGCGATCCGCTGCAATGCCTCGGCGGCTCCGCTCATCCGCGGCGTCGTGTTCTCCGGCAACAGCGGAGGGCATGGCGGCGGGGTCCTCTGCTACGGCGGTGCCTGCCCCGTCATCGAGAGCTGCACGTTCGCGGGCAATCGAGGAAGCTACGGCGGCGGAGCGGTCTACTGCGATGCCTCGAGTCCAACTATCCGACACAGCGTGCTGGCGCTCAGTACCGCAGGTGGCGGTCTGGCGTGCGCTGGAACCGCGACCCCGACCGTGGAAGAATGCATCATCTACGGGAACGCCGGCGGCGATGAGCCGTGCGGCGATGTCCTCGGCTGGCTCTCCGAGGACCCCCTCTTCTGCGACGCGCCGGAGAGGGATTTCGAGGTCTGCGACGACTCTCCGTGTCTGCCGGAGAACAACCCCTTCGGGACACTCATCGGGGCGCGCGGCGCAGGTTCGTGTGACTGCCCTCAGCCGCCCGCGGTCCTGCACGTCCCCGGCGAATTCCCGACGATCCTCGAGGCCCTCACCGAAGCATCGTTCGGCGACACGGTACTCGTGGCGCCGGGAACCTACCCGGAGAACGAACTCGAGATCCCGTGGGGTGTGTCTCTCGTAGCCACGGACGGGCCGGATGTGACGATGATCGAGGCTGTTGAGCAGCGGTGCGTGACCTTCGGAGCCGACATCAGCGACGCCCTGGAGCGGACCGCTCCAGGGGACTCATCCCGCGCACATGCTGTCGCGCCGCTGGGCGGCTCGACAGCCGCTCCGCTGGGCGGCCCGACAGCCGTGCTCGACGGGTTCACGCTCACCGGAGCTACGGCAGGAGCCGTGAGGATCACAGCAGTCAGCCCGGTCATCCGCAACTGCATCATCTCGGGCAACTCCTCGTACGAGGGCGCTGCCATCAAGTGCGACCGCGTGTCGCGCCCCACCATTGAAGACTGTCTGCTGATCGACAATCTAGCCACCGCGGGGACATCGGATCACGGAGGAGGTGCCGTCTGCGTAGCCGAGAGCGCCGAGCTCCAGCTCGTGAGAACGATAGTCCGGGGCAACACCGCCGCATATGGCGCGGCGGTCTATGTCAGTCCGAACGCTACAGTTGCCATGAGCAACTGCTCGGTCGTCGGGAATACGGCCTCCGAGGGGGGCGGGATTCACGTGTGGAACGGGACCATCGGCATCGAAGCCTCGGTGCTCGCTTACGCGATAGCAGGCGATCCCATCCAGTGCACCGAGGGCAGCGACATCCTCACGACTCACTCGATCGTCCACGGCAACGCGGTGACCGACACTCTCTGCGGGGCGCATCACGACAACATCTTCTCGGACCCACAGTTCTGCGCCTGGGGGGCAGGAGACCTCACGGTCTGCGCGGAGTCTCCCTGTCTTCCGCAGAACAATCCCTTCGGAGTGCTCATCGGGTCCGAGGGAGACGGTGGGTGCCCCTGTCCTGAGAGCCAGCTGATCTTCGTGCCGGCGGATTTCGCCAGCATCGCGGAAGCGGCCGAGCACGCGGAATCCGGAGACACCATCCTGGTCAGCCCCGGCACGTATCACGAATCGGAGATCCGGTTGCAGAACGGCGTCACGCTCCGTTCGGTCGGAGGTTCGGACTCCACGCTGATCGCAACTCCCGGCGGCACGGCGATTCGGCTCAGTGGGGTATTCCGCGATGCGGACAAACCAGCGACGCCCGCACAGGTCGAGATGGTCCGGCGAGCGATGGGCCGATCGCCGGTCTCGGTGTCCGGCTTCAGCATTACCGGAGCGACAACGTCCGCCATCCAGGCGACCTGGTGCCACGCAACGCTCGAGGACATGAAACTCGTGGGCAACACGGTGTCGGAGCTTGGCGGCGGCATCGACTGCCGGGACTCCTGGCTTGAGGTGCGCGATTCGGAGTTCATCGACAACGCGTCGACCGGCACAGTCCGGGGATGCCACGGAGGAGCGATCTACTGCCTCGACTCCGGACTCCTGCTCGAGCGAGTGCTCTTCCGAGGCAACTCGGCGACCGAGGGTGGCGCGGTCAAGCTCTACGCATCCGGCGCAATGGACGACATAGACATCGTCGACTGCGTCTTCCAGGGCAATACCGCTGACAAGGGAGCGGCGCTCCACACGTACGGGTTGGGGCCTACTTGCGTGAACGTCACGGGTTCGACCTTCGTCAGGAATGTCGCGGCCGAGGGTTCGGCAATCGCTGGTGGGCGAGTGACATACGTCGTCGAGAACTCCGTGATCGCCTTCCCGCTGTGGGGCAACTCGCTCCACTGCGGTAACGATGGCTCGATCAGCCTCACACACTGTGTTCTATTCGCCGACCCGGAAGGACCGTCATCGTGCGCGACGCTCAGGAATGTTGTATTCGAAGACCCTCTGTTCTGCGATCTCATCGATGGCGATCTGCACGTCTGCGGAGACTCGCCCTGCCTGCCCGGGAACGGCCACTTCGACGAACTTGCGGGAGCGTTCGGAGACGGGGGGTGCGAGTGCCCTTCTGCAGATGGAAGGACGATTCGGGTACCCTCCGACCAGCCGACGATCACGGATGCCCTCCTGCGTGCCGAGTACGCCGACACGATTCTGATCTCACCCGGGGTCTACAGCGAGAGTAAGCTGCACGTCCCCTGGGGAGTCTGTGTCATCGGCGAATCGGGTGCTGAGAACACGATCATCGACGCGGGTGGAAGTGGAGTCGGATTCACAATCAGCGCGATGTACAGCACGACGGGAGACCCCATACCAGCGAGGCTCAGCAACCTGACCGTTCTCGGAGCAGACGACTCCGCGGTCCAGGCGAGAGCCGGATGCCCGATCATCGAACACTGCATCATACGTGAGAACAGCGGATACCAGGGCGGAGGTCTGCTACTCACGGACGGGTGCGAAGCACTCGTGGTAGACGTGCTCTTCGAGGGGAACTCGTCGGCCTGGGAACGTGGAGGAGCAGTCCACTGCAGGGACGGGAGCAACGCCGAGTTCGAGCGCTGCACGTTCATCGACAACACCAGCAAGTACGGTGGGGCTCTCAGTTGTGCGGCCAGCGACATAATCATCACAGCTTGCACACTCGCCGGCAACAACGCGCCCCACGGCTCCTCGGTGTACTCATCCTACTCCTCTGTCCCAAGGATCACGAACTCGATTCTGGCGTTCGGAGAGGAATCCGCGCCCATCTACACCGTCTATGGTGCGACTGCTGTCACGACTCACTCGATAGTCTATGGAAACGCCGTGTCGGATTCGCTCATCGGGATGCACAGCAGGAACCTGTTCGTCGACCCGTACTTTTGCGACTGGACGAACGCGGACTGCGGTGTGCACGCGAACTCGAGCGCGCTGCCGCACAACAACGACTGGTACGAGCAGATCGGCGCGTGGGGGCAGAACTGCGGCTACTCCGTCGTGAGCGTCCGCGCGGACGGCACTGGAGACGTGCCGACGATTCAGGCAGGGGTCGACATGTGCGAGGACGGCGGCACGGTCATCGCAGAGGACGGCGTCTTCACGGGTCCGGGCAATCGGGCGATCGACATGGGTGGCAGGCCGCTGCGAATAGCATCGAGGAACGGTCCGGAATACACGTCCATAGACTGCGAGGATGAAGCCCGGGCGTTCCTATTCGCCGACGGAGAGGACACAACTTCCATCGTTCGCGGATTCACCATCATCAACGGAGTCGCTGACGATGGCGGTGGCATCCTCATCAGCGGCGCCTCTCCCCTGATTGCCGACTGCGTGTTCCACGGCTGCGACGCGGCCCGGGGCGGCGCTGTCGCTTGCATCGACGCTTCCCCCATCATGCGAAACATGAGCATCGATACGTCGTCCGCCTCCGACGGCGGCGCGATCTGGACATCCGGATCCGCTCCACACATCGCTGAAGCCACCTTCATCGACAATTCAGCGGACACGGGAGGCGCGATCTCCGCGGGAAACGGCAGCAACGTCGTCCTTCGCTCGGCCGAGTTCATCCAGAACGTCGCGACACAGAGCGGCGGCGCCGTCCGAGTGAGCAACGGGGAGGCTACACTCACAAACGCAACGATGCTCGCGAACGCAGCGGGAGGCAGCGGCGCCGCTGTCTCCTGCGTCGACTCCGACATGACCATCGCCGGGTGCATCGTGGCCAACTCCACGCAGGCCCCGGTCACGGAGTGCGTCGGGGAAGGCGGCCCGACGTTCTCGTTCTGCGACTTCTACGGCAACGAGGGCGGAGACGAGTTCTGCGGCACGAGCGGGGCCGGGAACATCTCGCAGTACCCCCGCTTCTGCGATTTCGGCTCCTGGGACCTCTCACTCTGCGAGGACTCGCCGTGCCTCGATCCGGACGCGCCGTCAGGTCACATCGGGCGATATCCGGCGGAATGCGACAGCTGCGGAGCCGCGACGGTCGTGCTGTTCGTGCGGCCGGATGGAACAGGCGACGTCCCGACGCTGCAAGAGGCCATCGACACCTGTCCCGAAGAAGGCACCGTGTTGGCCTCGGTCGGCACGTTCACCGGCGAGGGCAACAGGAACCTCGATCTCACCGGCAAGGGAATCACGGTGAAGAGCATCGGAGGGTCCGCAGGAACGACCATCGATTGCGGGGGCGAATCCCGCGGTTTCACTCTCTCGAGCAGCGAGGACGGCGCGTCGGTCATCCGCGGCTTCACGATCGCCAACGGTGCCGCCGACGAGGGCGGCGGGATCCTCTGCGATGACTCATCACCGATCCTCGATGATGTCGTGATAGAAGCGTGTACGGCGGACCTGGGCGGTGGCATCGCCCTCACGAACGGCGCGTCACCCGCCATCAGCAACGCGGTGATCACGGCCTGCTCCGCCTACCAGGGCGGCGGTCTTGCGTGCGCCGGAGGTTCCGCTCCGGACATCTTGGAGATCCGCATCGAAGCCAACACGGCCACGTACGGAGCGGGGCTCTGGATGTCCGGATCATCACCTGACATCTCCCACATCATGCTGAATGACAACACGGCAGCTGACGCAGGTGGTGGAGCCTTCATCACCGCCGGCTCGACACCCATGATCCGACTCGCAACGGTCTCCGGAAACGAGGCGGGCGTGGTGGGCGGAGCTCTCTCCTCGGAGGCCTCGGCCCTCAGCATCGAGAACGCAACCTTCGTCGGCAACGCCGCTCCCTCAAGCGGCGCGCTTGCCTTCTCAGACTCAGACGCTGAAGTGACGGCATGCATCGTGACCCTCACGAACGATGGGCAGGCGGCAGTCTGCACCGGCACGGCGCAACCGACGTTCACTGACTGCATCTTCTACCAGAATGCGCTCGGCGACGAGCTCTGCGGACTCGATGGCGGCGGGAACATGATCGAGGATCCGCTCTTCTGTGACGCGGTGCTCGGTGACCTCACCGTTTGCGCCGACTCACCGTGTCTCGTTCCAGGCGTGAGCGGCGGGCAGATAGGCAGGTACGGCGCGGGGTGCGACAGCTGCGGCACGGACTACTACTCCGTGCTGGCGGACGGCTCGGGCGACCTCCCGACGATCCAGGCTGCCGTTGACGTGTGCGACTTCGGGGATGTGATCGTCGTCGGAGCCGGCACGTTCTCCGGGGACGGAAACCGGAACATCGACTTCGGCGGCAAGCGGATCAAGCTGCGAACGGTCCTCGGCCCCGAACATACAACCATCGATTGCGAGGGGCTCGGACGAGCGTTCCGCTTCGCTTCCGGCGAGGACACGCTGTCGGTCGCCCGCGGATTCACGATCACGGGAGGACGCGAAGGCGACGGAGGCGCAATACTCGCGAGCGGCTCCTCCCCGCTCATAGAGGACTGTATCATCCGGGACTGCTCTGCCGAGCGAGGCGGCGCTATCGCCTGTGCGAACAACGCATCACCACTGCTGCGGCGACTCGACATCATCGGAAACGAAGCGGACCATGGAGGCGGCATCCATGCGTCAAGCGGCACACCCATGCTCCGCGACATCGTGTTCCGCGGGAACACGGCAACCGGGAATGGTGGCGGGCTCACATGCCGGTCCAATACCCATCTCGACATGCGCCGGGCCGCGCTCATCGACAACTCGGCCGAAGGACACGGGGGCGGAGTGTACTGCTCGCTCTCGGCTCCAGTACTCGAGAACGTGACGTTCGTCGGGAATGCGGCTCCGACCGGCGGAGCACTCGCGTCCGTCAATGCCGCTCCGCACCTGAATGGGTGCATCCTCTCATTCTCGATGTCGGGCGAAGCGATGTTCTGCGAAGGAACGCTCGCGGCCCATGTCGAGCACTGCGTCCTTCACGGGAATGCCGCCGGCGATGAGATCTGCGGCGTCGACGGCGGCGACAACCACTTCGTCGATCCGCTGTTCTGCGATCTTCCCGGCGGCGATCTCACGCTCTGCGAGAATTCGGTCTGCATCCGACCCGTCGCTCCCGAATTCCACGTCGGGATGTACGGAGCGGGGTGCGACTCCTGCGGCGCGACGACCGACGTACCCGATGTGGATCCCAGGCCGGTCAGCGCGCTCCGTCTGTCGGCGCTTCCGAATCCGTTCACGGGCGAGACCACGGTTCACTTCGAGCTTCCCGTCGCCTGCGGCGACGTCACCCTCCGCGTCTACAACCTTCGTGGACAGGTGGTGCGTGCGCTGGTCGATGGCGCACGACCCGCTGGGCGGTGGCAAGCGGCGTGGGATGGCCAGGATGACTCCGGCAGGCGCGCCGCCTCCGGCGTCTATTTCTGCCGCCTCACAGCGTCCGGCGAGAGCGCGACGACGCGCATCGTCCTGCTCCACTAGCTCGACGGCCGGAACAGCGCCATCCCTCTGAACGCAGTGAAGGCTGGGAGCAGAAGCGAAGGCGGCCGGCCCACAATGGGCCGGCCGTCTCTGTCTGCGACTGCAAACTCCCGAAGCCATCCGGTTCCCCCGCTCCGAGCAGACAGCCCGTGGAGAGACCGAGCGGGCGCGACCTACCGCACGAACACCGCCGTCGTCCTTGCCGGGACCGTGAAGGTCCCGCGGTCGGCGTCGTACGCGGCGGTCTTGACCACGTCATCAGCGGAGCCCTGGAGGATCGGATGGAGTTCGAACTCGAGTCCCTTCCACTCGCCCCCGCCGTAGGTGACGACGTCGGTCGTCGCGTTGAAGACGACGACGATCTGGTCACGCGCCGGATCGAGGTCTGCAAGACCTGCACCCACGTCCGTGATGCTCATCACGATGAGGCCGGGCTTCTGGCTCGAACCGGTGTTGTGGAACTTCACGCGCGCTACGACGTCGACGGCCGTCCTCAGACGGAAGAGCGGTGAGCTTGCCCGGACCGCGACCATCTCCTTGAAATGCGCGAGCGTCTTCCTGATGTGCGCATCAGTCGGACGGATCTCCGGCCGCGCGAGCAGCGGACCGATGATGTTCCAACGGTCGCGGTTCTTCTCGGCGGACGGGAGACCGACCGCGAAGTTGTTCGTCTGATAGGTCCAGTCGAGCTTGTTGAACCAGTCGCCGGCGTTGTAGCTGTCGGCCTCCATCGACTTCGAACGGAGGATCTCGGAGCCGGCATGGAAGAACGGCACGCCCTGTGACATGCTCACGATCGACAGCCCCATCATCTGCATCCGGACACGGTCGTCAATGGTCGCCGCGCGCGGGGCCGAGTACTGGATCTTGTCGAAGAAGGTCTCGTTGTCGTGCGCCGAAACGTAGTTGATGACCTCCTGCGGGTCGGCGGCGAAACCGACGCTCTCGAAGCGCCCGCCCGTTGTCTGCTGCCCGTTGCGGTCGACGAACGGGTACTCGCGGAGGTTGCCCGCGAGTCCTACGCGGATGCGGTCCATCGAATTGAGCAGTCTCCCCTTCTCTTCGTTCCCGGCGCGATTGTACCCGCTCGGGTCGGTGAAGAGACCGGTCGCGAATCCCTGCTCACGACGGTCGGAGAAGGCGCTCCCGCCGCGTACCGCGTCGCGGATGCGATCGTTGAAACAGCCGATCCCGGTGCCCGCCATGTTCGCCTGCGTCGCGTTGACTCCGCGCTTGCCGCCCTGCACCTCGCCGAAGTCCCAGCCTTCGCCATAGAGATAGACGGCGGAGCCGTCCACGCCGTCGGCCTCAGGCGTCAGCGCGTGGAGCGCGTCTCGCGCTTCCTCCATGTCGCGCTTCATGTGGTGCCCCATGAGATCGAACCGGAACCCGTCGACCTTGTAGTCGCGTGCCCAGTGGACCAGGTCGTCGACCATGAGACGACGCATCATGTAGTGCTCGGTCGCCGTGTTCTGACAGCACGTGCTCGTCTCGACCGCGCCATCGTTGCTCAGGCGGTGGTAGTAGCCGGGAACAATGCGGTCAAGGACCGCGCGCGGCTCGGGACCGCTGGCGTGCGTGTGGTTGTAGACCACGTCCATGATCACGCGGAGCCCCATCCCGGAAAGCGACTGCACCATCTCCCGGAACTCGACAATGCGCGCCGTCCCGTTCGGGTCGGTCGCGTAGCTTCCCTCGGGGACACCGTAGTGGTACGGGTCGTATCCCCAGTTGTATGCGTCGGCGTCCCGCACGCGGGCAACCGCCGCCTGCTGCTCCTCGGAGTCGGGCGCGAACCCCGTCAGGTCGCCGGGGAACTCCCACTCCGTCTTGTTCTCGTTGATCGTCGCGATGTCGAAGGGCGGAAGCAGATGCACGTGCGTCACGCCGGCCTCGGAGAGACCGCGCAGGTGCGCCGCGCCGTTCGATTCCGCGGTGAATGCCTTGAAGGTGCCGACGAGTTCGTCGGGGACCGTCGGGTCAGACGCGCTGAAGTCGCGGACGTGGAGTTCGTAGAGAACGATGTCCTCGGGAGCGTCGAGCGCCGGCTTCGCGAGGGTGTCCCAGCCGTCCGGCTTCGTGGCCGGATCGTCCAGATTCACGATCAGCGTGCGGGTGCTGTTCATCGACAGCCCGCGCGAGTACGGATCGGTCACGAGATTGAGTTCGGTCGAACCGGTCTGATACATGTAGACGGCGACCTCGTAGAGGTAGTACATGCCGTCCCATTCGGGGCGACCGGGCGACGTCCACACACCGTTCTCGTCGGTCATCGCGAGGACGTGTGTCGGCTGGGGCGCGTTGCAGCTCTCGTATATGTAGAGCCGGACGACCTGCGCGGTCGGCGCCCAGACGCGGAACATCGGAGCGTTGTTCTCCCAGGTCAGGCCGAGCGGGCCGTCGTAGGCGAAGACATCATCGAGCACGCCTGGGATCTGGACACCGGTCGCATCGACGAGCTTGCCCTCGGCGCTCACGGCCGACACTGCCAGCTGTCCGCGGATGAGTCCGGTGGTACGCCCGACGGCCTCGGCCGGAAGCGTGAGAGCCGTAAGTCCCCTGAGGTGCGGGAACCTCGAGCCAACATCCGAGGAGAGACCGGCGTCAGAGACCGTCAGCTCGATCGTCTCGCCACCGGTCACGCCGTTGGCCGTCAGCTCGAGCTTCGCCTCCGGGGACGAGTGGAGGAAGTAGCGGTTGTCGCCCTTATGGGCGCGCCACGCGATGGTCGTCGCGTCGACCCAATGCGCCTGGAGCCTCGTCAGATCGCCGAGCGCGAGCGCGGCCACGTCGGGCTCCTCGCTGAAGATGTTCTGCCGTCCGGACACGATCCAGACCTCCCGTCCGTACTCCCCGATGTTCAGGAACATGTCGGAGCCGGGATCCTTGCTGTCGCCGCGGTGGATGATGAACCCGATCTTCACCGGCTTGGCCGTGAGCTTGATATCCCAGAAGGCGCCGAAGTCGTCCTCACCCGTGGGCTCGAGCGGACTCGTCCACTCGACGGACTCCTCGGTGTCCTCCCAGACGTGGAGCCCCCAGCCGGCGTAGTCACCGTGCGGACGATGATAGCGGATGCGGGCGTAGCCGTCCTCGAGCGCCGGGGCGGGTTCGAGCGTCGGCTTGGCCGGCTTGGCGCCCACCGTGCGGACCGCGTTCTGCCCGCCGTAGCCGTCATCGACATAGCTGTCGGCCTCAGCGTCCAGCGGGCCGCCGCCCAGGTCGGTCTCCATGTTGCCCGGCCACTCACCGTTGACGAAGTACTTGTACTGGTACTCGCCGGCATCGAGGTCGATGACGACCGACCAGACGCCGTCCTTCTCCGTCATCGGCGTCTCGTCCCAGCCGTTGAACGAACCGCGGACCGAGACGCTCGTGACGCCGGCGCCGCCGGACTCGTACATGAACGTGATCTCCTCGGCGTGACCCGCGGTCGCGAGCAACGCGACGGCGCAAAGGGCCAGCGCCGGCATCAGCATCCAGTGTCTCATCTGCATCATATCCCCCCAGACAGGCCCCCGCCGACTCGTCGACGGCCGACCTCGTGTCCCGCGCGGGATTCACCCGCGCACCGGAATCGTTTCTCGAGCGCGGAGAGTATAGCACGAACGAAGCGGCTTCGCCGGGTGGCGAAGCCGCTTCGTGTGAACGGCCCCTCGCGGAACCTTCAAGACCCTCCGGAGACCCGTCATCAGGCTAGTCGATCTTCGAGAACAACTCGCCCTTCGCACCACAGACAGGACAGGTTCCCGGCGCCTCGCGTTCTGCCGTGAAGCCGCAGACGGGGCACACGTAGTACGCGAAATCGTCCTGCGCCGAGCCCAGATCGTCCAGGAGTCCCTGGTAGAGCGCGGCGTGAACCTTCTCGACCTCATTGGCGAAGCGGAACGACCGCTCGGCCTGGGCGTTACCCTCCGCCTTCGCCGCCTCGATCATCTCCGGATACATGTTCTTGAACTCGTGCGTCTCGCCGGCGACGGCTTCCTTCAAATTCGCGGCGGTGTCGTGGATACCGCCGGCCGCCCTGAGATGACTGTGGGCGTGGACCGTCTCTGCCGCGGCGGCGGCCCTAAACATGCGCGCGGCCTGGGTGTACCCCTCATCATCAGCCTTCTTCGCGAACGCGAGGTACCGACGATTGGCCTGCGATTCACCGGCGAACGCTTCCATCAGAAATTCGACCGATTTGCTCATTGTGTCCTCCTGCACCAGGGGAAGGCTACTGTCTTCGACTCGAACGAGGTGTCCGCGAATTCAAGATTCGTACTATCTCACGGTGGCGTCTCGTGGTCAATGCGTCACCCTACGGTGTCGTCCGCGCGGACCCGACCGAGACCCTCAGAGGTTCTGATTCGCCCGCACGTCTCCGGTTTCGCCGCGGCGGCAGTTCTTGCGGGGGCGGTGCGGGCGGTGATACCGTGGTGCTGCCTCGGGAGTCGATGGGGCGTTCGCGGAACGGATCGGAAATCCCGCCACGAAGGAGACACACACATGAGACGCATCCCGCTTGTCGTCGCTCTCGCGCTGATCGGGCTCGCAATCGTATCCGCGCCACCGTCGGTCGCAGGCTCGCTGGCCCCCGTAGACCCGCCGTCCTCGAACGCCGCGACGGAGACGCCGTCCATCCCATGGCCGCCGACAGCGATCGTGATCGACGGTCGATTCGAGGACTGGCAGGCGACCGAACCTGTCTGGTCCGACCCGGCCGAAGACGGTACGGGCGACGGCATCGACCTGGGACGGCTCTGGGTGACCAGTGACATCGAGCGGGTGTTCCTCTGTTTCGAGACGGGGACCGAGATGGGTCTGCAGGGCGGGAACGACATGACGCTTCTCATCGACGGGGATGACGACACGTCCACGGGCACTGGGAGATTTGGAATGGGCGTCGATCTCGTGTGGCGTTTCGGACAACGCGAGGGCGCCGTCTACACCGGCGGCGACGACACCAGGCGCCGTATCGAGCAGTCCGACATGGGTCTGAGACAGGGGCCGACCGTATCGTCGACGGTGTTCGAAATCTCGCTTCTCCGCTCAGCGCTGCCGCCGGGCGATGCCATCCGCATCTGCATCACCACGGGATCGCGGACGGGCAGCGACCGTCTTCCCGACGCGGACGGCGGCGTCCGCGTCGCGCTCTCGGATGCGACACCTGGTGTCACAGACCCACGCACGCTCGACCGCGAGCACGCCGATGACCTCCGTGTCATGACCTACAACGTTCTCTTCGACGGGCTCTTCAAGCGGCCGGCACCGTTCATCCGCATCCTGCGCGCGGTCGATCCGGACGTCGTCTGCTTCCAGGAGATCTGGTCGCACACCGCGCAGCAGGCCGTCGACCAGGTCAACCTCGCGCTCCCCGGCGGCGCCCCGTGGTACGGCGGAAGCACCGAGGACGGACTCATCGTCAGTCGCTATCCCATCATCGAAGACCGGTCGGTCGACGAGGCGGGAAATCACTGGGCGCTGATCGATCTTCCGGACGAGACGTACGGCGCGGACCTCTCGCTCATCAGCGCGCATCCGCCGTGCTGCGACAACGAGGAAGGGCGCCAGGAAGAGCTCGATGGCATCGCGGCGTGGATGCGCGACCTCAAGCTCGGAGGCAGTCCCGGCATCGCGACGGGCACGTTCATCGTGATCGCCGGTGACATGAACCTCGTGGGGTTGTCAGGACAGGTCGAAACGCTCGTTGCGGGAACGATCAGTGACGAGGAGAGATTCGGAAGAACGGTCGCCGCCGACTGGGACGGTACGCCGATGTCCGACGCCTCTCCCCTCCACATCGGCGGACGCGAGGGCTACACGTGGCGGGACGACACGAGCAGCTTCGCGCCAGGGAAGCTCGACTACATCGTGTACTCCGACAGCGTAATGGAGATGACGGGCGGGTTCGTGCTCAGGACGGAGGACCTGCCGGGTGAGATACTCGAGTCGTACGGACTCCGGGCGGCGGACACCGGCGAGGCGTCCGACCATCTCCCCGTGGTCGCGGACTTCCGGCGACGCTAGCGCTCCGGAGCGAGTCCGCCGCATCAGTCCCCGCGCTGGGCGAGACGTATCAACATCGTACGGATGATGAGGGTCTGGTCCTCCGCCGGGATTTCGACGACCGCGTTCGCGAGCGCCCGCAGCGTCGCCGCATCCGGTACGCCGCTCGGGTCGAGACCGATCTCCTCCTGGAAGCTCACCAGGGCGAGCACGGCCTCCGCGTCCCACTCCCCCATTCCGTAGTTCACGTCCAACCCAAGCGCCGACATCACGGTCTTGATGAAAATGCGTTCCTCGTATTCGAGCTCCAGGGGAAGCGACGGCGCGTCGGCGATCTCGATCTGTGACGGATCATCGACGACGATCTGGGGCTTTCCCTTGTACTCGACGATGGTCCCCGTCACGCAGATGCGGCGGCCATCGAAGAGCGCCTCGGGCTCATCCTCAAAGAGGCCTCGTGTGGTTCCCCAGATGACGACCGTAAACAGCTGGTCGGGATAGGGACGGCCCAGGTTGAGGAACGTCGGAGTGCCGCTCGTGCGACCGAGATATGCCGCGCTGGAGACGGTCCCGCACACGGTTGCACTCTCACCCACGTGCGACGCGGCCTCGGCCACCTCGATGACCGGACCGCCGGCCGCGGCGAAGCACGGAGCGACGGCAACGGCGAACATCAGGACGAAAGCCGCCGTGACGACCGCGATCACGGAGACCGCCGCCGAACGGTTGACCGGACTGGTTCTGTTCTGCATCAGAAATCCTCCCCATTCACTGCGGCTTCGATGAGTTCACCCACAATGCGCGGATTCGCCCTGCCGCCCGTCCTCGCCATGACCTGGCCCACAAGGAATCGAACGAGTTTGCCCTCCCCACGCCTGAGCCGCGCCAGCTCGTCCGGATGGGCGTCGAGAACGGACGCGACGATCGCTTCCAGATCTCGCCTGTCCGAGAGCTGCGCCAGACCGACGCGCCGGACGAGGTCGATGAGCGCGTCGTCGGAATCGACCGCATGACCGAGCAGCGTCTTCGCGGCCGTCTCGGTCAGTTCTCCACTGACGCGCATCGAGACGAGTTCCGCCAGCCGCGCCGCGGGCAGCAGCGACCCAAGCATGTCCTCCATCGCCAGCCCGCGCTCATGGACCAGACCGCGGAGCGGTCCAACGAGCCAGTTCGCGCAGGCCGGGCCGGGTGCAACATCGTCGGCGAGATCGAGGGAGCGAATGGCGCGCACGGTCTCCTCGAAGTACTCGACCTCCCGCCGGTCGTCGGCGATGACGGCAGCGACGTCCTCGGCCAGACCGTACTCGGCGCAAAGCCTGCGCCGCACGGCACCCGGAAGTTCCGGCACGCGACTCCGCAGCTCCTCGATCCTCCGGTCCGGCACGATGACGTCCGGAAGATCCGGCTCACGGAAGTACCGATAGTCGGACGCCTCCTCCTTCGAACGCATCGGCACGCTCTCGCCCGCGCGTTCGTCCCAGAGGAGCGTCTGGTGGACGATGCGATCGCCGTCGCCGAGGATCGAATTCTGCCGATCGAGCTCGCGTTCGAGCGCGCGCCGGATAGACCTGAACGAGTTGAGATTCTTGATCTCGCACGGCGTCCCGGGTATTCCATCCTCGCCGGCGAGTGAGACGTTGGTGTCGAAGCGAAGACTCCCCTCGTGCATCCGTCCGCTCGTGAGACCGCAGTAGACGAGAACTCTGCGGATCTCCTCGGCGAACGCGGCAGCGTCGTCGACGCTCGTGAGTTCAGGTAGCGTCACGATCTCCAGCAGCGGCACACCGCAGCGGTTCATGTCGACGAGACTCGACCGGCCGGGACGGTGCGTCGTCTTCCCCGCGTCCTCCTCGATGTGGAGCTGCCTGAACCCGACGTGGACCATGCGGCCGTTCGACTCGACGTCGAGACCTCCGCCCGTCGCAAGCGGGTGGGCGTCCTGAGTGATCTGGTAGCCCTTGGGAAGATCAGGATAGAAGTAGCTCTTGCGGGCGAAGCACGACCGGTGGGCGACCGCAGCATCGACGGCGAGCGCCGCTACGATGCCGCACTCGACGACGCGGTCGTTGAGCACCGGGAGGGCGCCCGGCAGCCCCAGACAGACCGGGCAGACGCGCGTGTTCGGCTCTCCGCCGACCGAATTCCCGCACGCGCAGAAGATCTTCGTCCGCGTCGCCAGCTGCGCGTGGACCTCGAATCCTATGACCGGGGTCCGCGTCATTCGCCGCCTCTCTCCGGCGGCGCAAGCGGCCCTCCGCACGCGCGTTCGATCGAGCCTGCGACCGCGAACATCGTCTGTTCATCGAAGCGGTTGACGACCACCTGCATTCCGACCGGCAGACCGCCGGGAGTCGTCCCGCACGGGACCGAGATCGCGGCCGCCCCCGCCAGGTTCGCGGGGACGGTGAAGATGTCCGACAGGTACATCGCGAGCGGATCGCCCACACGCTCGCCCAGCTCGAATGCGGCCGTCGGCGCGGTGGGACCCACGATGGCATCCACGTCACCGAAAGCGCAGAGGAACTCGTCGGTGATCCGCCGGCGCGCCTCCTGCGCGCTCGCGTAGTAGCGGTCGCGATAGCCGGCGGAGAGCGCGTAGGTTCCGAGCATGATGCGCCGCTTGACCTCGAGACCGAAGCCCTCACCGCGACTCCGTTCGAACACACCGTCGAGATCGACCGCCTCGGCCCGGTACCCGAATCCCACGCCGTCGTATCGGGCAAGGTTCGCCGACGCCTCGGCATCGGCGATGAGGTAGTAGGCGGCGATGGCGTGCACGAGCGACGGGAACACCAGACGGCGGACCGTCGCCCCGGCGCTCTCGAGCGTGGAGACAGCGTGCTCGATACGCTCCCGCACATCGGGGTCGACGTCCGAACCGAGAAACCCGTCCGGGACGCCCAGCCTGAGACCCGAGACCCCGGCCGTGACCGCCGTCACGCAGTCAGGCACCGGCGTCCGGGAACTGGTCGCGTCGGCCGCGTCGGCCCCCGCGATGACCTCGAGGAGCGCCGCGGCGCCCTCCACGTCACGCGCCATCGGCCCGATCTGATCGAAGGATGATGCGAAGGCCACGAGACCGTACCTCGAGACGCGGCCGTACGTCGGTTTGACGCCGACGACGCCGCAGAACCCTGCCGGCTGTCGAACCGAACCGCCTGTGTCCGATCCGAGCGCGAGCACCGCCTCACCCGCCGCGACCGCCGCGGCCGAGCCGCCGCTGGAACCACCGGGCACGCGACCAACATCCCACGGATTCCTTACGGGGCCGTAGGCGGAGTGTTCATTGGACGACCCCATTGCGAACTCGTCCATGTTCGTCTTGCCAAGAACGATGCCGCCCGCCGCTTCGAGCCGCACCACGGCCGTCGCGTCGTATGGAGGATCGAATCCATCGAGCATCCGGGACGCGCACGTCGTGCCGAGACCGCGCGTGCAGATGTTGTCCTTGACCGCGACCGGGATGCCGGCCAGCGGGCCGAGCGCATCACCGCGGGCGCGCGCGTCGTCGACCGCCCGCGCTCTGTCGAGAGCGAGTTCCGGTTCCGTGGTGCGGATGAACGTGTTGAGCGTGTCGGAGTTCGACCGGATGGTCTCAAGCGCGGCGGTCACGAGATCGCGGCTCGAAAGCTCGCGGCTTTCGAGACCGTCGACGATCTCGCGGAAGGTGTGGTCTGTGAGTCTCACGGTTCGTCCGGAAGGAAGCCGGGGACGGAGAACTGCCCGTCCTCGGAC
This sequence comes from uncultured bacterium, assembly GCA_964516845.1. Lineage (GTDB taxonomy): Bacteria > Joyebacterota > Joyebacteria > Joyebacterales > Joyebacteraceae > JAPEKQ01. Next base: position 44,237 of record CAZEXP010000010.1, on the reverse strand, counting down.
GCCGGAGCGTTTCGGAGCGCGTCGCCGGAGGTCAACATGACACCAACCGTGTCAGGCCGAGGGGTCCCGACGCTCTCGCTTCGGGGCTCGGCGGTCCTGACGGACCGCCGGCTCGAGGCGCCGTCTGCGTTCGGCGGCTCCTCGGAGGAGGACTCCGCGGATGCGAACTCCGCGACGCTCTCGAAGTGATCGAGGACCGCGCTCAGGTCAGCCGCAAGCGCATCGAGTTCCCCGCCTTCGAGCGCCAGGCGAGCAAGCCGTGCCGCATACCGCACCTCGTCGATACTGACGGCCATATCCACGCTCCTAGGTCACGGGGGTAAGCTTCCCGTACCTTAGCATGATGCGCTTCTCGACTCCACCGGCCTCATCGAAGCGGACGGTGACGACCATGTCGCCTCCATACCCCGCTACCCCGACGATCACGCCCTCGCCCCACGACGGATGGCGAACGCGGGTCCCCGGGCCGAAGTCCACGGCCTCCTGGCTCTGATTCTCGTAGTCCGGGAAGACGCCACGGGACCCCGCCGAGGACCGCCCGGCACCCGCTCCGCGGCCCGCGGCCCCGGCGTCACCACCCGTCCGACGCCCGGCTGCGCCGCCGCGCGCCGCCGAGGCACTCCCGGCGCCTGCCCTGCCACGCATCCCGTACGCGCCACCGGGCCTCGCGGCCCATCGCGGTTCCACGGCCGTCGAGACCGTCTCGAGATGGGCCTCGTCGATCTCGTGGATGAACCGTGAGGGCGAACGCAGATTGGTCGTTCCTCCGCGCCTCCGCGTGTCGGCCGAGAACAGGTGGAGCTGGTTCATCGCCCGCGTCATCCCGACGTAACAGAGCCGACGCTCCTCCTCCATCTCCTCGTCGTCCTCGAACGACGATTCGTGCGGAAGCAACCCCTCCTCAAGTCCGGGGATGAGCACGACGGGGAACTCGAGACCTTTCGCGTTGTGGAGCGTCATCAGCGAAACCGTGTTCGCCTCGCCCTCCCAGCGGTCGATGTCCGCGACCAGTGAGACCTGCTCGAGGAACGCGCTCAGACTCTCCTCCCCGCTCATCTCGACGAACTCGCTGGACGCCGAGACGAGTTCCTCGACATTCGCCAGGCGCTGCGCCGTGTCCTCGGTGCGTCGTCCATCGAGCCACGCGACATACCCGGAGCCGTCGAGCACCTCGTCGAGCAGCTCATTGACGGGGGTCGTCTCCACCTTCTGGCGGAGCCGGTCGAACATCCCGCGGAGTTCGCCGAGCGCGGTCCGCGCGGCGGGCCCTACGCCGACGACCTCGCCGGCCATCGAGAGCGACTCGTAGAGCGAAGCGCCGCGTTCCAGGGCGAACGCCTCCAGGCGCTCGATGGTCTTGTCGCCGATCTTCCGCGGCGGAACGTTGATGATCCGACGAAGGCTCACGGCGTCCGCCGGGTTGATGATGACCTTGAGATACGCGAGCACGTCCTTCACCTCGGAGCGCTCGTAGAAGCGGACGCCGCCGATGATGTCGTAGGCGATGCCGGCCCGGCGGAGGCTGTCTTCGATCACGCGGGACTGGGCGTGTGTCCGATAGAGAATGGCGAACTCGCGCGGCTGGATCCCCCGCCGGCTGACGAGCGTCAGCACGAGATCGCGGATCTCGTCCGCCTCCTGGTACTCGTTCGAGACGCGCGTGAACCTGACCGGTGCGCCTTCCTCACGCTCGGTCCACAGCTCCTTCTCCTTCCGGCGCTCGTTGTTGCTCACGACATCGTGCGCGGCCGCGAGAATGCCCGCGGTCGAGCGGTAGTTCTGCTCAAGCCTGAGCGTCGTCGCGTCGGGATGGTCCTTCTCGAAGTCGAGGATGTTCGTGATATCGGCGCCGCGCCACCCGTAGATCGACTGGTCGTCGTCGCCGACGACGCAGATGTTCCGGTGCACCGACGAGAGCAGATTGACGAGCGCGTACTGCGCATGGCTCGTGTCCTGGTACTCGTCGACGAGCACGTGGAGGAAGCGCTCGGCGTACGACCGGCCCAGCTCCGGCTCGCGCCTGAGAAGCTGCACGACCTCCTTGATGAGATCATCGAAATCGAACGCGTTGTTCTCCCGAAGGCCCTTCTCGTACTCCGCATAGACCCTGGCGGCCGTCTGCTCGTAGTGGTTTCCAGCGCGACTGGCGTAGTCCTCCGCGGTGAGCAGGATATCCTTCGCCCGGGAGATTTCACCCAGGAAGGACTTGGGCGTGAACGTCGTCGTGGAGATGCCCAGCCTCCCCATGCAGTTCTTCACGAGGTCGATCTGGTCGGTCATGTCGTAGATCGTGAAGTCTCGTGTCCACCATCCCCAGTCGGCCTCTATCCTGAGCATGCGCGCGCACATCGAGTGGAACGTCCCCACCCACGGCAGCGCGACCTCGCGAGAGAGCATCTCCGTGATGCGCTTCTTCATCTCACCGGCAGCCTTGTTCGTGAAGGTCACGGCGAGAATGCGGCGGGGGCTGATGTTCTGTTCCTCGATGAGATAGGCGATGCGTCGGGTCAGCACGCGCGTCTTGCCGCTGCCCGCTCCGGCCAGCACCAGAAGCGGCCCGTCACCGTGGCGGACCGCTCGCTCCTGCACCGAATTGAGGTTCTCGAGGTACGTCTTCGTATTCGTCACGGCCCTTCCCGTTTCATGCAGGGGTGTCTATTGCATCGCGGGCTGCGCCGGTCAGCTAGAACTCCGCGCCGATGGCGAAGTGAGAGACCGGATCACCCTTCGTCTGAAGATCAGTCGGCCACGCGAGATCATACCGCACGATGAAGTAGGCGAACCGCATCCTCGCGCCGATCCCGTAGCTGGCTTTGATGTCCTGGAACCGTACGGCGTCACCTCGCGCGACGCCTCGGAACTCCTCGTCCCACGCGGCGCCGAAGTCCGCGAACAGCACGCCCCGAAGCCCCCAGATCGACAGGGGAATCGGCGAGGCGATGGTCAGATTGTCGATGAACGGATACCGGAGCTCGAGAGTTGCGAGCGCCACATTGTGTCCGCTGAACTCGAAGTCGTCGTACCCGCGGATCGAATTGATGCCGCCGACGTAGAACGTCTGCGCGTCCGCCTGCGAGCTTCGTGCGAACACGAGCTTCGTCGCGAGGCTGTGTCTCGCTCCGATCCGCATGTAGCGGCGGAAGTCGGCCATGCCCGTCAGGAAGCTGAAATCGTTCCCAAGCCCTATCGACTTGGATACGCTCAACGACGAACGCCCGCCGCTGATGGGGCCAACCGCACCCCACAGGGTCGTGTCGTTCACAAGACGGAGGCTCGGGAGGAGTAGCGAGCGTGTAACCTCTTCGTCGGTAAGCTCGACGTATCCTTCGTCGTTCTCCTCCGCGAAGCGCCGCGTGAGCGCGAGACTCCCCACATCGAACTCGACGCGCGTGAAGTGGCTGAGCGGATACGTCAGACCGACCGAGACGCCGTAGTTGCGCTCGGTGAAGTAGCGTTTCTCCCCGAGATCCTCGCCAAGCGGCGTGCGTTCCGAGTAGTAGTAGTCGCGATAGGTGTAGATGGAGAGCGCGTAGTTGACGCGGTTCGCAAGGTACTCGTAGCGAACATGCGCGTTCGAGAACTCGAAACTCGAGAAGAAGTCGGTGGCGATGTAGATGCGATGATTGCCGAGGATGTCGCTCACGGCGATCTCGGCGGTCCCGCCGAATCCGTAGGCGGACGTGTAGGAGAACCCGCCGTCGATCCAGTCGGGGCTGAACTTCGGCGTGTACCTCTCGACGGTTCCGGAGTGCCGCTCCTCATCGATACCCGGAGGCAGCTGCCCGGTGGCCCGCGAATAGGCGTCTCGGGCCTTTCTCACGGCCTCGCTGTCGACATGCTTCTCGGGCGCCTCGGGCGTGCTCGCCGGAGTGCTCGCCGGTCCGCTTCCCAGTCTCACCGGAGAAGGTGGGGTGCTCGTCGGTCCGCGCCCCAGTCTCACCGGAGAAGGTGGCGGGATCACGGATGATCCATGGAGCGACACGGCGGAAGTATCTCCCGCCGACGGTTCGGCGGTGGTCGTGTCGGCCACCGACGGCTCCAGCGCGACCGAGTCATCCGCCGCGATCACCGTGCCGGCCGGGGCGTCAGCGAAGATCTCGCCGTCCCGTCCGAACGTCACAAGACTTCCTCGCTCGGCCGGCTCGCCGGAAGCGACATCGACGTCCCCATCGGCCGCGTCGGGATCTTCGACAACCGCGGCCCACTCATCCTGGTAGTTATCGAACGGCTCCGGCCCGTCGAGATCCGAGATCGTCGCGAACCGTTCCCCACGCTCGATGGCATTCGCGAAGTGCGACAGGGGCGACTTCACGACGGCCACATCCCAGCCACCCTCCTCGTACGCCGCGAAGGTGAGTCGGTCACCATCGCGGGACCAGCTCGGCGTCTCGGCGCCACCGATGAGCGACGTGAGCCGCACACACGTGGAATCCTCGAGATCGGCCAGATAGAGATCAGGAGTGCCCTGACGGTCCGAGGAATAGATGATGTACCGGCCGTCCGGCGACCAGGTGGGCGACTGCTCCCAGCCCGGTCCGCGAACGAGCGCCGTGACGTGTCTGGTCTCGACGTCCACGGCGTAGAGGTCGTAGCTGCGATCGAACCCACGATCGAGCGGTGAGTCGCGGTCGGATTCGAACGCGATCGACCGGCCGTCAGGCGACCACGCGGGGTTCCGTTCGTCGTCGTAGTCGTCCGTCAGCCGCCTGAGGCTCTCGCCCATCGTGTCGGTGACGTAGAGCTCGGACGCGCCGTCCCTGGTTCCGATGAACGCGATGCGTTCTCCGTCCGGCGACCAGACCGGCGTATAGACACCGTCGAGATCGAACGCGAGACTCCGGACAAGCCCGCGCCCGTCCGCGTGAACGATGTGGATCGCGTCACTGCCTCCGGCCTTCGTGCCGAAGCAGATCATCGTTCCGTCGGGCGACCACGAGAAGCCGACACGCAACACGTGCATCTGTTCGAACGCGTCGGTCGTCTCTCCCTTGATGACGCGGCCGAGCGTAGCTCCATCGAGCGTCGAGACCCGGTAGACGTCCGCGTACCCTGTTCTGTCGGAAAGGAACACAACGGAGTTGCCATCCGGCGAGATCGACGGGCCGATGTTGAAATACGAGCGGTCCTTACGATGATCGGTCAGAAGCTTGGCCTGATCCTTCGCGCGCACGTGTTCCGCGATCCCGGGCCAGTAGCGATTCCGAAGCCAGCGCTCCCACTCCTGGTTGAGTTCGGCCGTCGTCAGGCCGGTCGCCTCGCGAAGCGAGCGCTCGAGGTTCTGCGTGCGCGCCATCAGCCGGACGAGTTCCTTGACCTTCTCCTCGCCGTAGCGGTCCGCGATGAAATTGAGCGCGGACTGCCCTTCCTTGTAGACGAGATATCCGCCCGAAAGGTACTCGAGCGGAACGACGGCGTCCGCGATCGTGAGATCGCGCAGGATCATCTCGGCCTGCGTATCCCACCCCTGAGAGGCGAACTCAGCCAGCCCCTCGGCGAACCAGAGCGGGACCGGATTGAAGTACGCCTGACGGATGACGGATTCGGCGAGACCGCGGTAGACGATATCGAACATGAACACGTGCGTCATCTCGTGATGGATGACGTGCCTGAGTTCGTAGTACGAGCCGGTGAAGGGGATGACGACGCGGTTCTTGAACAGCTCGGTGAACCCGCCGACGCCCTCACCAACGTGCGACGAGAGGACGTTCGTCTGCTGGAACTCGTTGTGGGAGGCGTAAACGATCACGGGGATGACCGTCGTCAGCTCGTGACCGAACAGATCCGAGAGGTGGTCGTTCGACTCCTCAACGATACGGCAGACGGCGTCCGCGACATCCTCCGAGCCGTCGTAGTAGTACACGTCGAAGTGCTCGGTGCGAACGATCTGCCAGTCAAAGATCTCGTACTGGATCTTGTTCCTGCCGAACTGGGCGCCTCGGGCCGCGCCCGCGGTCACGAGGAGGGCTGCCACCGCACCCAACAGGACCCTGAATCGTGCGCTTCGCATGAACATTGGTTGTCCCATCCGTGGAGGAACCTGCTCGGTTGTCATTGTAGTCCCGGCGGCGTGGGGTGTCAACCGGGCCCGGACGCGTCGGCCTGTTGACAGGAGCGCGCGCCGGGGCGATGATGAAGACGTTCACGGGGGGATCGAGACCGATTCACATCGGAGGTCGACACGGGATGAGACGCAGAACCGCCGCGGATGTTCGCCCCACCGGGTGCACCGACACGCTCGCCGGAGCGAGTTCCCGCTCGTTCCCCGGGGCGAGTTCCCGCGTAGCGCGCCTGGCGGCATGTGCTGCCGCGCTCGTCCTCGCAGCCCTCGCACTGGCGAGCTGCGGCGGCGAGGCGAGCACCGAGTCCGCAACCGACCCGATGGATGCGGTCTACGTGGAGTACATGGCGGCGCTGACGATCTCCATCGAGGAAGGTCTCTCCGGCGAAGCGGCGGAGGAACGGATCGCGGACCTCGGCGTCAGGCCCCTCTTACGACACGAAATCGACGAGCAGGTCCAAAGACTGAGCAGTGCCCCCGTCAGGTGGTCACTGCTCGAAGAGCAGGTCGAGGCACGCGTGGAGGAACTCCGTCGAGACGCACGCCATCTTACACCAGCCCCATGATGTCCCGCACGACGAGAAGCACCATCACGACACCGAAGAAGGCAAGACCGATCTGCTGCCACACGATGAGTTGGCGCTCGGTCAGCGTCCGCCTCCTGAGCTTCTCGAGAAGCAGCAACAGGAGATGGCCGCCGTCGAGGATAGGCAGTGGCAGGAGGTTGATGACGCAGAGGTTGATGCTCATGATCGCCATGAACGTGAAGAAGTAGCTCCCTCCCCATCGCGCGCTCTCGCTCGCCATTCTCACGACACGGATAGGACCGCCGAGCTGCTCGGCCGACGCCCGGAGCGTCATGAGCTGCCAGAAGAACTCGCAGACCTGCGAGAACGTGCTGATCGTGAACCGGGCGCTCCCGATGATGGCCTCGACGGGACCCAGTCGCCTGGTCGCCCACGGCCGCATGACACCGATGAGACCCACGTCCACCATCTCGCCCTCCGCGTTCGGCTCCTCGCCGAGGTTGGTGTGAAGCTCCGCGCGCATCTCGGTTCCGCCGCGTTCCCACACGATCTCGATGTCGCTGTCGGGGTGGGCGCGGATCTCATCTCCGACGTCGAACCAGTCGCGCACGGCAACACCGTCGATCGACAGAATGCGGTCACCCTTGCGAATCCCGGCCGCGGCGGCAGGACTCCTCCCCTGAAGCCCTCCCACCACCGGAGGCACGTGCGGCTCGATCCCGAACTCGAACGCAGGGGTCTCGTCGTCAATGATCGTCTGCAGTTCGAACTCGACGCGCCGTCCGTCCGCCAGCTCCAGCAGGAGTCCGGACGGCGAGTTCGCGACCTCCGCGTAGATCTCGGCCCAGTTCTCGACCTCGACGCCGTTCACGCTCGCGATCCGGTCGCCCACCATCACGCCCTGGCTCTCCGCGCGCGAACCCGCGGTGACCGCGCCGACGATCGGATCCCCGAATGTCGGGAGCCCCGCCAGCATGAGGACACCGACGATGACAATGAACGCCCAGACGAAGTTCATGACGGGACCAGCGGCCACGATGAACGCTCTCAGCGGGATCCGCTTCGCGACGAAGCTGTCCGGCGGCGCGCCCGTCGGGTCGGCAACGTGCTCCGCCCCCGACATCTTCACGTAGCCCCCGAGCGGAATGGCCGAGATTGCGAACTCCGTGTCACGCACGGTCTTCGTGAGCATGCGCGGACCGAACCCGATCGAGAAGCGTTCCACGCGAACACCGGCGATACGGCACGCGATGAAGTGACCGATCTCATGAACGATGATGAGGATCCCGAGAAGGACCGCGGCGAAGATGTAGTAGATGAACATTCGTATCGTCTTCCGTCATGGGACCGCCCGCCCGGGCGCGTGCTGCGCGCGGGAGCCGGTGCCCGCCCTGGTCTACGTGTCGAGCTCGCGGATGAGCTCTGATGCGACAACGGCCGCTTCGGTCTCCGCGGCCCGAATGGCTTCGAGCGACTCGGCCGCACCGGATGGGGTCCGCTCGAGCGCTCCCTCGATAACGTCGGCTATGCCTCCGAACGACAGACGGCGCGTCACGAACGCCTCGACCGCGCACTCGTCGGCGGTCGCAGCGATCGCCGGCGCGGTCCCGCCGCGCCTGCCCGCCTCGAGCGCAAGTCCGAAGCACGGATAGCGCGACTCGTCGAGCGGCGCGAAGTGGAGCGAGCCGACCTCGGCGAGCGTTCTCCCGCCGAACGACACGGTCGGCGGATCCGGGTAGTACATCGCGTACTGGATTGGAATCCTCATGTCCGGGTCGCCGAGATGCGCAAGCAGACTTCCATCCCGAAGTCTCACGAGCGAGTGAACGATCGACTCGCGATGGACCACGACGTCGATCCGGTCGAAATCGAGACCGAACAGCCAGTGCGCCTCGAGCACCTCAAGCCCCTTGTTGAACATCGTCGCGGAGTCGACGGTGACCTTCGCACCCATCTCCCACGTCGGGTGCTTGAGCACGTCCTCGACCGTCGCCGTCGCAAGTTCCCGGACAGGCGAGTCCCGGAGCGGCCCGCCCGACGCGGTCAGCGTGATGCCCTCCACCTCTTCGTGACGGACTCCACGCAGACAGCGGAAGACGGCGCTGTGCTCGCTGTCGATCGGAACGAGTTCGCTGCCCGTCTCCGCAGCGAGCGCGGTCAGGAGCCCGCCGGCCGCAACCAGGGACTCCTTGTTGGCGATCGCGAGCCTGTGACCCGCCCGCACGGCGGCCACGGCTGGACCGAGACCGGACGCGCCGACGAGCGCGTTGATCACGACATCGACGGTCGGATCGGACGCCATTGCTTCGAGCCCATCCGCGCCCTGGAGAATCTCCACGCCGTCCGGCAGGGCGGATGGATCGATCCGCGCCGCATCCTCTTCAAGAGGGTCCACCGACGGCTCCCGACCCGCGGGGAGATCACCCAGCGCGACCCTGTTCGCCCCGAACCGGATCGCCTGCTCCGTAAGGAGCTCCGTGTTCCGGAGCGCCGAGAGCCCGACGACGTCGAAGTCCTCCGGCGCGGCCTCGACGACCGAGAGCGCTCCGGTCCCTATGGAACCGGTCGAGCCGAGAATGACGATGCGTCTCGCCTGGGGCACGGCGCTCTCCCTCGCTACCGGGCGATCATGTGCTGAAGCTTCGGGACGATGAAGCGCAGGTAGTAGTAGACGAACGGAGCCACGAACAACACGCTGTCGAACCGATCGAGCATACCGCCGTGTCCGGGGAGCGCGTGCGACGTGTCCTTGATCTGGACGTCGCGCTTCATCAGAGACTCAACGAGATCGCCCAGGGTCGCGGCGACGGCGGAGAGAATCCCGAGCGCCAGCGCATCCCAGACCGACAGGAACGACGCGAACGTGTGGCGTGCGATGAAGGCGGTCGCCAGCGAGAACACCAGACCGCCGAGAGCGCCCTCCAATGACTTGTTCGGGCTGATGCGCGGCATGAGCTTGGTCTTCCCCATCGCGCTTCCGAAGAAGTACGCGCCGGTGTCGCACATCCACGCCAGCGCCAACGCCAGGATGACGAACCAGCCGCCCTGGTCTCCCCACGGCGACGATTCACCAAGCTGTCTGAGGAGAATGATGTGGCTTCCGAACCACGCGACATAGAAGACACCGAGGATGGTCGTCGAGATGTGGAAGACGGCGAGTTCGCCGTCGCGGCGGAAGAGCTCCATCACCATCACGAGCGCGAGAACGACGGTCACGAAGAGACTCGAGAAGACACCCTCCTGGAAGTAGACATACCAGGAGACACCCAGACCCGCGAGAATACCGACGGTCTTGTAGGGCTTGATGCCCTTGTGCTCCATCATGCGGTAGAACTCGAACATACCGATGCCCAGCACGAAGTTGATGGCGATGAGGAAGCCCCACCCGCCGACGAGCGAAAACACGAGGGCGGCCGGCACTCCAACCGCCGCCGTCATGAGACGTTTGCCGAGCTGCTGTCGATTGACCGCCATGCCGCCTCTCGTCTCTCGGTCCGCGCCGCCTATGAGCGCGGTCCGGCCGTCTTGATCCCGCCGAACCTCCGGTCGCGCCCCTGGTAGTCGGCGATCGCCGAGTACAGGTCGTGCCGCCGGAAATCCGGCCAGAGGACATCGGTAACGTAGATCTCCGTGTACGCGATCTGCCAGAGAAGGAAGTTGGATATACGAAGCTCCCCGCTCGTGCGAACGAGCAGATCGGGATCGGTCAGGTCGGGACAGTAGAGCCGTGCGCGGATCGCGTCCTCGTCGATGTCCTGCGGGCGCAGACTGCCCTTCGCCGCCTCGCGGGCGATGGAGCGAACGGCGTCCAGAAGCTCGGCCCTGCCGCCATAGCTCAGCGCAAGCGTCAGCCGGAGCCCGTCGTTCCCTTCAAGTTGCCGCATGGAACGGTCGAGGCGCGAACGCGCGAACTTGGGAAGGAGGTCGAGCCGACCGATCGCGTTGAGCGAGATGTTGTTCTCGGCCATCACGGCGAGCTGTTCCTGCAGCGTCTGGTCCAGCAGGTGCATCAGAGCGGAGACCTCTGCTCTCGGCCTCGTCCAGTTCTCCATGGAGAACGTGTAGAGCGTCAGGTCGGAGAGCCCCAGCTCAGCGCTCGCCGTAACGACGTCGCGCACGGACTCCCGCGCGGCCGCGTGCCCCGCGACGCGCGGCAGGTGCCGCTTCCGCGCCCAACGCCCGTTGCCGTCCATGATAATGGCAACGTGGGCCGGGAGTCTGGCCATGTCTACACCGCACGCCTCCGGTGTGGCGCTGCTCTTCCTGCGAACCACCGTTCACCGCCCCTGGTGTGGCCAGGCGGCCACGCCGCTCGTCACCGAGCGCGGGTCCCTGACCCCGTTGCGTCCGAGCGGCCAGCTGCCTGCATCGCGCTCGCGTCACCGCCCCTGGTGTGGCCAGGCGGCCGGCCACAGCCGGCCGCCCGGGCCATCA
>CAZEXP010000010.1:0-33118 GCA_964516845.1 uncultured bacterium | reverse complement strand
TCACCGCCCCTGGTGTGGCCAGGCGGCCGGCCACAGCCGGCCGCCCGGGCCATCAGATCCATCAGTTCCTGTGAAACACCCTAGCCCTGCGTGATCGCGTCGAACGGGCACTCGTCGGCGCAAAGGCCGCAGTCCGTGCACGCGTCGGGGTCGATCTTGTACTTGTCCGGCCCCTCCGAGATCGCCTCGACAGGACAGACGGACGCGCAGGCGCCGCAGGATGTGCATTCATCGGTGATGATATAAGCCATGTGATTCCCCCTCGATCGGCTCTGCCGAGCCTTCGCCCTGGTCCAGAACGCTCGCGGCCGAAGCCGCCGCGGTTAGACCTCCATCAACTCTTTCTCCTTCGCGGCAAGTGCCTTGTCGATCTCGTCAATGTGCTCGTTGGTCATGTCCTGCACCACCGTGTCGTGCGCGCGGTGGAAATCGTCCTCGGAGATGTCGCCGGTGGTCTTCATCTTCTTCAGCGCTTCGTTGGCGTCGCGCCGGATGTTCCGCACGGCGACCCGCCCCTCTTCAGCCAGCTTGTGGACATACCGCACCATCTCCTTGCGACGTTCCTCCGTGAGCGCGGGGATGGGAACGCGGATGATGTTCCCGTCGTTCGAGGGGTTGAGTCCGAGATCGGACTTCAGGATCGCCTTCTCCACCACGCCGAGGATGCTCCGATCCCACGGCTGCACGATCAGCAGTCGCGCTTCGGGAACGCTGATGTTCGCAACCTGCCTGAGCGGCACGGTGCTTCCGTACGCCTCCAGCCTGATGCCGTCCAACAGCGATACCGTCGCCTTCCCCGTTCTGATCTTCGTCAACTCGCGTCGTACCGAGTCGACGGCCTTGTCCATTCTGTCACTGGTCTCAGCGAACAGCTCGTCCATCAGCTAGACCTCCTTGACCAGGGTTCCGATAGTCTCTCCCTGCACCACGCGACGGATATTGCCGTCCTGGAAGAGGTCGAAGACGACGATCGGCACCCCGATGTCACGACAGAGCGAGAACGCCGTCATGTCCATGACGCCGAGCCGCCGCTCGATGACCTCGAGGAATGCGATCTCATCGAATCTCTTTGCGTCGGGATGGGTAGCCGGATCGGCGTCGTAGACGCCGTCGGCCTTCGTGCCCTTGAGGAGTGCGTGTGCACCGACCTCGGCCGCTCTGAGAGCCGCCGCCGTGTCGGTGCTGAAATACGGATTGCCCGTGCCGCCCGCGAACATCACGACGGTTCCGTTCGCCAGGAGGTCCCGCGCGCGTCGCGCATCAAACAGCTCGGCGACCGCGCTCATGGGACGAGCCGTCATCACGACGGCCCGCTGCCCCTGCTTCTCGAGCGCAAGCCTCAGGGCAAGCGCATTGATGACCGTTCCCAGCATGCCCATGCCGTCGGCGGTCACCCGGTCGCTTCCATCGCCCGCCGCCACAGCGCCGCGGATGATGTTCCCGCCACCGATCACGACGCCGACCTCGGCGCCGGCCGCCGTCGCCCCACGAACTTCACCGGCAAGCCACGCCGCCGATTCGGCCGAGACCGGGGTCCCGTCCGCGCCGCGGAGAGACTCCCCGCTCACCTTGAGAATGACACGTCCGTACGCCGCCATCGGGAGACTCTCAAGCTCCTTGTTCGTGTACGACGTCCCGCAGGAGAAGACCTACCTGGACTCCTCGCCGAGCTTCATCCTGACGAACCGGCTGATCCGCATGTTTTCGCCGAGCCTGCCGATGGTCTGCTTGACGAGATCCTCAACGGTGATATCTCCGTCCTTCACGAACGGCTGCTCGAGAAGGCAGGCTTCAGAGTAGAACTTGTCGATACGTCCGTCCACGATCTTGTCGACGATGTTCGCGGGCTTGCCGGACTCGATCGCCTCGGCGCGCAGGATCTCCCGCTCCTTGTCGAGTATGTCGGCGGGGAGGTCGTCACGCGACACGACGCGCGGGTTCTGCGCAGCGATGTGCATCGCGATATCCTTCGCGAACGTCTGGAACTCATCGGTGCGCGCGACGAAGTCCGTCTCACACTGGATCTCGACGAGCACGGCGAGCTTCGAGCCTGCGTGAACGTACGACGCGACGATACCCTCGCCCGTCTTCCGCTCGGCCTTCTTCGCCGCCTTGAGCATGCCCTTCTTGCGCAGATAGTCGGCAGCCTCGTCGAGCTTGCCGTCGGTGGCGGCGAGCGCCTCCTTGCAGTCCATGATGCCGGCGCCCGTCTGTGTTCTCAACTCCTTGACCTGAACAGCGTTGATCTCCATCTCGCTTCTCCGGGTATCTCGTGTGTTGATGCCGTACGACGCACGGACCGGGCAATAGGAAGGCCCGCTCCCGACCGCGCATCATGGATCGATTATTCTGTCGGGGTCTCTCCGGGCGCGGTTTCCGCGGCGACTGCCGCATGGGCGGCTGCTGAAGGCGCCGCCTCCGCGGTCACGGCAGCCTCCGGAACCACGGCGTCCCTGCCCTCGAGCCGCGCCGCACTCGCTTCGAGCACGCAGTCGGCGACAAAGGCCGAGAACAGCCGGATCGACCGGATGGCGTCGTCGTTACCCGGGATCGGATAGTCGATCGGGTCGGGGTCGGCGTTCGTGTCGAGCACGCCCACGATCGGGATGCCGAGCTTGCACGCTTCGCTCACGGCGATGTCTTCGCGCCGCGAGTCGACGATGAAGAGCAGACCGGGCATCTTGTTCATGTCGCGGATGCCGTCGAGCACGTTCGCCAGCTTCGCACGCTTCTTCTCCTGCGTGAGCACCTCGCGCTTGTTGAGCAGCTCGAACGTTCCATCCTGAGCCATGCGCTCGATGTCGAGAAGACTCGCAATGCTCTTCCTCACGGTCGCGAGGTTCGTGAGCGTCCCGCCCAGCCAGCGCTCCGTCATGTAGAGCTGGCCGCAGCGCAACGCCTCTTCACGGACGATCGACTTCCCCTGCTTCTTGGTGCACACGAACAGGACCTTATCGCCGTCGCGGACGCAGTCCTCGACGGCCTTCTTGGCCTTCAGCATGCAATCAAGGGTCTTCGCGAGGTCGATGATGTGAATCCCGTTGCGGCGCATGAAGATGAACTGCCGCATCTTGGGATTCCAGCGGTGGGTCTGATGACCGAAGTGAGCCCCGGACTCCAGGAGCTCTCTCATCTCTGGAACTGCCATGGTGTGCTTCTCCTCTGTGTCAGTTCTTCCTCCGCGGTCATCAACCCGCCGCGGGCCGCGGAGCCAATGCCCCTGCGGACCCCCGCGCCGGTCCGGCCGCGTGTGTGATTACCCCGCCTGCCCCAACCGGCATCATGGAGATGCCGGGCGGACCGAGGCGTGGGCTGCCGCTACCTCTTCGAGAACTGGAACTTCTTGCGAGCACCGGGCTGACCGGGCTTCTTCCGTTCCTTCATCCGCGAGTCTCTGGTCAGCAGACCATCCTGCTTCAGAGCCTTGCGGTAGCTCTCGTCCACCTTGACGAGCGCGCGAGCGATCCCCAACCTGACGGCTCCAGCCTGACCCGTCACGCCACCACCGTTGACGCTCGCCACGATGTCGTAGCGGTCGCCGGTGGAGGTCACTTCGAGGGGCCGGACGATGTCGATGATGAGTGTCTTCCGGGGGAAGAAATCATCGATCGACTTTCCGTTGATCGTCTTCTGACCGGTGCCCGGGACGAGCCGGACGCGCGCGATCGCCTCCTTCCGCCTGCCTACCGCCTGGAAGGTGCTGGCCATCGATGTGCTCCTTTCGAACATCCTGCCGCCCGAGGGCGGCCTTCATCGTCGGACATGCCGACGTTAACCCTTGAGTTCGTATACCTCAGGCTGCTGTGCGGAATGCGGGTGCTCCGGCCCCGAGTAGACGCGGAGCTTCTTGAGCATTCGCCTGCCGAGCTTGTTCTTCGGAAGCATCCCGCGCACGGCGCGGCGCACGACCTGATCCGGATGCTCATCCATGAGCCTCCGCATGGTCTTGAATCGCGCACCACCCGGGTGCCCGCTGTGCCGGAAGTACGTCTTCTGGTCGAGCTTGTCGCCCGTGATCACGATCTTCGCGGCGTTGACCACGACGACGAAGTCGCCCGTATCGAGATGCGGCGAGTAGTTCACCTTCCCCTTGCCGCGGAGAAGGCTCGCAACCTCGGTCGAGAGCCTGCCAAGAACCTTCGCCTCGGCATCCACGACATAGTTCCGCCGCACGATCTCAGAAGCCTTCGTAATGTGTGTAGACATCCAGTGTTCCTCCACAACCGGTGAGCCGCTTCGCACGCGGCCGTGCCCGGACGCGCATCTGATGCGTACCGACGCACGCGCCTGCGACATGCAGACACACCGCTCCGTCTGTCCGGCGGCCGCTTCGACCGGCGGAACGTGTGATCCGGCTCCCTCCGCATTGTCGGGTGCACATCGGAAGCCTCAGAAGCCCCCTCCCCCCGGCGATGTCGGATTCCGGAAACGGAAGGGACCTGTAGCACGAACCTGAAATACTAACAGTGGGAGCCCTGTCTGTCAAGGCTCATGAACTGCGGTCTTTCCGAAAGAGCGTCCTCTCGAACGGTGGCTCAAAAACGCCGACATCGGTGATGATGGCGGTCACGAGCTCCGCCGGGGTCACGTCAAAGGCCGGATTGAAGGTCGGCACGCCCTCAGGGGCCGTCCGGCACCCGCCGAACGAGGTGACCTCGTCGGATGAACGCTCCTCAATCGGGATCCCCGCTCCGCTATCGAGGGTCGCGTCGAGTGTCGAGTAGGGAGCCGCCACATAGAATGGGATGCCGTGACGCCGCGCTGCGAGGGCGACCGGAAAGGTCCCGATCTTGTTCGCGACGTCGCCGTTGCCGGCGATCCGGTCGGCGCCGACGATGACCTTGTCGACCCATCCCCGCGACATCGCCGACGCCGCCGCGCTATCGCACAGGAGCGTCACGTCGATCCCGTGCCGCATGAGCTCCCACGCCGTCAGCCGGGCGCCCTGAAGAAGCGGTCGGGTCTCATCGGCGAACACGTGGATACGTTTCCCCTCCTCCACGGCGGTGTAGATGACAGCCAGCGCCGTGCCGAACTCGGCCGTGGCGAGCCCGCCGGCGTTGCAGTGCGTGAGCACGCCGTCGCCGTCCTTGAGCAGCGCCGCGCCGTGTCTGCCGATCGAGCGACAGAGCGCGCGGTCCTCCTCGAGAATGGCGATCGCCTCCGCCACGAGCGCGTCGCGAATGGCGTCCGCCGTCCCATGGACGGGGCTGTCGAGAACGCGCAGCGAACGGTCGATGGCCCACGTGAGATTAACGGCGGTCGGTCGTGTGGCGGCGAGGTGAGTCGCGGCCTCATGCACGAACCGGCGCAGCTCGTCCGGCGAGGACGAGTCGCACTCGAGCGCGGCCAGGGCAACGCCCATCGCGCCGGCCACGCCGATGGCCGGCGCGCCGCGCACCTCGAGCCGCTTGATGCTCTCGCCGAGCCGCCGGTAATCGCCGGTCTCGACGTGTACGAGTTCGCCCGGCAGCCGGGTCTGGTCGACGAGACGAACCCGCCCGTCGCGCCACTCGATCGTTCTGATGTGGTCCATCGTTCCTCCGGACACTCAGGGGATGTGGTTGAGGCAGTCGAGCTGCTTGAGGACATCGCAGAGGCGGACGACCGGAAGTCCGACGACATTGTAGAAGCACCCCCGGACCTGCTCAACGAGCGCGGCGCCGCAGTCCTGGATGGCATAGGAGCCTGCCTTGTCCAGCGGCTCCCCGCCGGCAACGTAGGCGACGATCTCATCCTCGCCGAGGTAGCGGATGAAGACGTCCGTTCCCTCCACGCCCCCGGCGCTCGCGCCGTCGGAGCAACGCATCGCCGTGACACCGGTGTAGACCTCGTGCCAGCGGCCGCGGAGCCTCAGAAGCATCTCGACCGCGTGTGCCGGGTCCTCGGGCTTGCCGAGGAGTTCCCCGTCGAGCACGACGATGGTGTCGGCGGCGACAACGGTGCCCTGCTCGTATCGACCGGCGACCGTGGCGGCCTTGAGCCACGAGAGCCTTCGGACGTGTTGCGCCGGCGTCTCGCTGTCGGAAGCCGTCTCGTCGACGTCGGGCGCATCGACGGTGAACTCGAGCCCGAGTCCTTCGAGGATGCGCTTGCGCCGCGGAGACGCCGATCCGAGGATCAGCGGAGCCTCGCTGACCAGCCTGTCCATCAGCGCGCAGTTCACGAAGATCCGCCTCCGCGCCGGGATCGCAGTCGCTCAGCGCTGTCGAGGATGATGGTCACCGGGCCGTCGTTGACGAGAGTCACCGCCATCTTCGCCCCGAACCGCCCCGTCTCGACAGTGAGCCCTTCGACGCGAAGGAGCTCCGCGAACCGGTCGCACATGGCCTCCGCAGCCGGGGGATCCTCTGCACCGGCAAAACTCGGACGTCGTCCCTTCCGGCAGTCGGCGAGCAGCGTGAACTGGGAGACGAGCAGGACCGAGCCGCCGGCTTCGACGACGGAGTCGTTCATCCTCCCCGCGTCGTCCTCGAGGATCCGGAGACCGGCGCACTTCGAAGCAAGCCATCGCGCGTCCTCGTCGGTATCGCCCTGCGCGACGCCGAGCAGCACGAGCAAACCGCGCGGGATCGCACCGACGATCTCGCCGTCGACGATGACGCTGGCCTCTGTGACTCTCTGGATGACCGCTCTCACACGCTGTTCCCTCTATCGCTCGCGGATCGTCCGTCTCCGCTCGACGCACTTGACGCCCTTCAGAGACGAAACGATCTTCATCAGCTTCTTGAGTCGGCGCAGGTTGCCGACGTGCACGCGGAACCTGGCTACGGCCTGCCCGTCCTCCGAGGTCATGCTCGCCGCGGACACCTCGATCCCCTGGTCGGCTATGGCCCGGGAGACGTCCGCGAGGAACCCGTGTGACAGGTCGCCCTTCACGATGAACCCGGCCGGGAATGTCTGTCCCTCCTTGACGTCCCACGACACGTCGATCCTGTGCTGTTCGTCGATCGACGGTCCGAAGGTGTTCGGACAGTCAACACGATGGATCGAGATGCCGCGCCCCCTCGTGATGATGCCCACGATATGGTCGCCCGGAACGGGTTGGCAGCACTGCGCAAAGTGCGTCATGAGATCGCCGACGCCGTCGATCCTGATCCCGGTGTCGCCGCCCCGCCGGACCCGGCGCGTCAGCCGCTCGACGAGCTCGCGCGCCTTCCCCGACTCCGGGCGGAGCTTCCTCGTCAGCTCACCGATCGTGACGTCACCCCGGCCGACGGCCGCAGCGAGTTCCTGCGCTCCGTCGAACCCGAAGCCCTGCGCAATGTCGTCGAGCGTGATCTCCCTGCCTTTGACGCCGAGCTTCTTGACCTCCCGGTCGATGATCTTCCGGCCGAGCAGAAGACTCTCGCTGTCGACCTGCTCTCTGAGATAGTGACGGATCTTGCTGCGCGCCCGCGAGGTCGCCACGACGCCGAGCCAGTCGCGGCTCGGGCGCGCCGAGTCGGACGTGACGATCTCGACACGATCGCCGCTGGCAAGCTCGTGCTTGAGCGAGACGAGCCGTCCATTCACACGCGCCCCGGCGCAGCTGTCCCCGACCGCCGTGTGGATGGCGTAGGCGAAATCGATCGGGGTGGAACCGCGGGCGAGCTGCTTGAGGTCGCCGTTCGGCGTGAACACGAAGATCTCGTCCTGATAGAGGTCGATCTTCAGCGCCTCAAGGAACTCGTGCGCTTCCGTCAAGTCGATATTCCCTTCGAGAAGCTGTCGCACCCACGCCAGACTCCGCTTGAGGTCCTCGTCCCCCGGCTTGCCCTCCTTGTACTGCCAGTGCGCGGCGATGCCGAACTCCGCCTGCTCGTGCATCTCGCGCGTCCTGATCTGGATCTCGAAGAGCCGGCCGTGCGGACCGACGACGGTCGTGTGGAGCGCCCGGTACCCGTTGAGCTTCGGCGTTGCGATGTAGTCCTTGATGCGATCGTGGACGGGCTTGTAGAGCGTGTGCACGATCCCGAAGACGCGGTAGCACTCCTCGATGCTCTCCGTGATGACGCGCACGGCCACGAGATCGTAGATCTCATCGAACCGCTTCTTCCGGACCTTCATCTTCCGGTAGATGCTCATCAGATGCTTGATCCGGCCGCCGATCTGCGCGTGGAGGCCCTCGGACTCGAGCTTCGCGCTCAGCGGGTCGACGAGTTCGTCGATAGAGGCGGCCCGCTCGTCGCGCGTCTCCTGCACCAGCGCGACCAGCTCCCGGTAGTCCTCCGGTTCGAGCCACTTGAACGAGAGATCCTCGAGCTCGCGCTGGATGCGCGCCATGCCGAAGCGGCCCGCGAGCGGCGCGTAGATGTCCTGGGTCTCGTGCGAGATGCGCTCGATCTGGGCAGGAGTGAGATGCTCGATGGTGCGCATGTTGTGGAGGCGGTCGCCGAGCTTGATGAGGAGGACGCGCACGTCGCGGACGACGGAGAGGAGCATCTTGCGGAAGTTCTCAGCCTGCTCCCGCTCGCGGCTTTCGAAGTGCAGATCGGCGATCTTGGTCACGCCGTCGACGAGGCCGGCGATCTCGTCACCGAACTCGTCGCGAAGCTGCTCGAGCGTGGTGTCGGTCTCTTCGAGAACGTCGTGCAGGAGAGCCGCCGCGACGGTCGCCGTGTCGAGGGAGAGTTCCGCGAGGATCGCGGCCGCCTCCTCGGCGTGCTCGACGTACGGCCGGTTCGACTTGCGGATCTGCCCCTCGTGCGCACGCACGGCGAACGCGTGCGCCTTCTCGATGAGGTCGACATCCAGCCGCGGGTCGCGTTCGACCAGCTTCTTTGAGTATGCGCTCTGAGTCATTGGATCACGCGTGGGAAGGTGGGGATGCGAAACCTGAGACGTCAGTAGTCCTCGGGCTGCACGTCCTTGAGGCGGAGCTGCAGGTTCGTCTCCCCACGCCAGGTATTCTCTTCGAGCACGTAGGCGAGCGACACCATGAACGAGCTGTCGCGCATCTCGCTCCTGAGCTCTCTGTATGCTTCGGCCATGCCGAAGCCGATGACATCCATGACCCGACCTTCCTGCGAAACGCGCATCCGCAGGTGGCCGTTGCCGACGGTCTTTGCATCCTCGACCTTCACGCGCCGCGTTCCGAACACCGGCTCGGGGTTGCCCGCTCCGAACGGCCGGAGCTTCTGAAGCTGGTGCACGAGGTCAAAGGTGCAGTTGGGCAGGCGGATCTCGCCGTCGATGTCGATGACGGCAACCAGGTCGTCGGCGGTGAGCTTCGCGGACACGGCCTGCTCGACACAGTCGCGGAACTCCTCGAGCCTTTCCTCCGCCAGTGAAACGCCGGCGGCATGCTGATGGCCGCCGAAACTGTCGAGGAAGTGCTTGCAGGAGATGAGCGCCGCGTGCAGGTCGAACCCGGGGATGCTCCGGCCCGAACCCTTCGCCATGCCGTCGGTGATCGAAAGGAGGATGGTCGGTCGGTTGTGCTGCTTCGCGATGCGCGAGGCCACGATGCCGATGACGCCGGGATGCCAGCCGGACGACCAGAGAACGATCGACCGCGTGCCCTTGAGGTCTATCTGCTCGTCGATCATCCGCTCCGCGTCCTCGAGCACCTGGCGTTCGAGTTCGCGCCGCTTGCGGTTCTCACCGTCAAGCTGCTGCGCGATGCTCTTGGCCAGCTCAGTGTCGTCTGTCGTCAGGAGTTCGACGCCGATGCTGGCGTCACCCAACCTGCCCGCGGCGTTGAGACGCGGGCCGAGCGCGAAGCCGATGTGCGCTGCGCGCGCGCTCGCCGGTTCGACCTTCGCCACGTCCATGAGGGCGGCGAGTCCGGCGTTCCCGGTGTTGCGAAGCCGCTCGAGACCGAGCGCCGTGAGAATACGGTTCTCGGACCTGAGCGGGACGATGTCCGCGACGGTCCCGACCGCCACGAGGTCGAGGTTCTCCTCGACGGTGTAGGCAAGTTCGCGGTAGTCCCGGGCGAGCGCCTCGAGCACCTTGAAGGCGACACCGACACCGGCTAGATCCTTATACGGATAGAGCGAATCCTTCCGTTTCGGATCGACGACCGCGAGCGCGTCGGGAAGCGTCTCCTGCGGCTCGTGGTGATCGGTCACGATGACGTCGAGCCCCATCTCACGCGCCAGCGAGACCTGCTCGTGCCCTGTGACGCCGCTGTCAACGGTGACGATGAGCTTGGCCCCGACGTCGCGAGCGAGCTTCACACCGCGGTCGGACAACCCGTACCCCTCATCGAGTCGGTTCGGAATGTAGAAGTCGACGCGGCATCCGACGGACTCGAGGCACCGCTTCATCAGGACGATGGAGGTGATGCCGTCGACGTCGTAGTCGCCGCAGACGAGGATGCCCTCGCGGTTGTCGACCGCGCGGCGGAGCCTCTCGAGCGCCGGATCGATATCAGGAAGGAGGAAGGGGTCGCAGAGCTCGGAGCGATCGGGCCTGAGGAACGCCGCGGCATCCGCCTGCGTCACGACGCCGCGACTGGCGAGGATGGCGGCGAAGGCCGGGTGTACCTGCAGCTCCTCGGCGAGCGAGACGCCGTGAGCCGAGACGTCGCTGTCAGGTAGTATCCATCGTTTCCGTACGAACACGCGTGTTCCTCTCGTCGGTGCTGATGTCCATCGGACCCGGATGAGATTCCGGAGCCGACTCTCAGAGCTGCAGCAGGCCGTAAGCCGAGTTCTGTCGGAAGGCGAACCTTCCGCGACGACCATTCATCTGGGACGCCGGTTACCCGACGCCTCAAGCAACCTACCCGGGAGTTCTAGCGAAGCGGGCCGCTTCTTCTCCCCTACTTGGTCTCGCTCCGGACGGGGTTTACCTAGCTGCCCCCGTCACCGGGGACACTGGTGGGCTCTTACCCCACCTTTTCACCCTTGCCGGGGAACCGCAAGCGGCTCCCTTAGGCGGTCTCCCTCTCTGCGGCACTTTCCTTAGGATCACTCCCACTGGGCGTTACCCAGCGTCCTGCCCTGTGGAGCTCGGACTTTCCTCGGACGGACACGTCCGCCCGCGGTCGCCTGGCCTGCTGCAATCTGTTGTCAGAGAACGATGGCGCCGACAGGCGCCCCTGTATCCGGAACCAGCGGGCAGCATCGCCCCGCCAGGCTATTCGATGCCGTGTTTCGCCCCACGCTTCGCGAGGCGGTCGGCCTCACCGTTCTGCTCCCGGGGCACGTGCGTGATCGAGATGTCCTCGAGGCGCGCGATGAGCGCCGAGACCTGGAGGTACTTCTCCTGAAGCTTCGGGTCGCGGACCTTGTAGCGCCCCATCAGCTGTCGCGCCACGAGTTCGCTGTCCAGCCTCAACTCGACGACGCGGGCGCCGTGAGCGAGGGCGGTCTCGATGCCCATGCGGACGGCCTCGTACTCCGCAACGTTGTTCGTCGCCCGCCCCAGGTACTCCGAGACCGTGTCCACCTTCTCCCCATCGGGCGTCGTGATAACCGCGCCGGCGCCGGCGTCACCGGGATTGCCGAGCGATGCGCCGTCGGTATACACCACGAGGGTTCTCGTCCGGCTTCCGCCGGCCGAGCTCTGAGCAGTCGACCCCTTCGGCGTCGACTGCACGTTGTGGGCGTCGCCTTCACTCGACTCCGCGCCACCGCCGGCCGGGGGTTCAACCGTGCCGAACTCGGAGACGGACCCAACGGAGGATGCGAAGCGCTGCACGCTCTCGAGAAACGACAGAGCGCGGTCTTCGGAGAGCCCCACGCGCGCCGCAGCATCCTTCCAGCGAAGCCCCTCGATGATCCCGCCCAGAAGCAGGGCCTCGGGTCTACTCATCCTCGACGGCTTCCTTCCAGTACAGGATGCGCCCGCAGCTGTCGCACTCGGCGATGCGGTTCCCGCGCCTCACCTCGATGGCCGCCTGCGGAGGAAGGCGCTTGTAGCACCCGGTGCAGACATCGGCCACGAGGGGAACGACAGCGTTGTCGCCCTTGCTCGCGAGGATACGCTCGTAGCGAAGGAGCAGCCTCTCATCAACGTGCATCGCGACGCGCGTCCGCTCGTCGTTCTTGAGCATGCCGAACTCGCGCAGCTTCGCGAGTTCGCTCCTGAGCTCTGTGATCCGACCTTCGAGCTCGCCCCTCGCGCCATCAGCCGCCGCACGCCGTTCCTCCAGCTCCGCCGTCTTCACGTCAACGTCCTCAAGCATCTTGAGGACAACATCCTCGGTCTCGGAGATCATCTTCCGCATGTAGTCGATCTCGTGCGTGAGCGCCGCGTACTCCTCGTTCGTCTTGATGACGAGTTGCTTCCCCTTGAGGTCCTCCAGCTTCGCTCCCTGATCCCGCAGGTCACCCTCGAGCCGCAGTCTGTCCTTCGTGGCCTGCTGCATCGACTCCTCGGACTCCGTGACCAGCGCGTCGGCCGACGTCAGCTGTTCCTCGAGTTCGGCGATCTTGGGCGGCAGTCCCTCCGCCTCCCAGGCCGCCTCGGCCAGCACAACGTCTATCTTCTGAAGCTCAAGAAGTCGCTCGAGCTCTTCTCGCACCGGACGCCTCCCTACTCAATGGGTCGTCCATACCCGTTCCCCTGCGTCGCTACCACCTACACAAAGACGCACCCCGAGGGGTACGCCCAGGAAGGACTCATCTGTCCATCGGCCGCCGCCCGAATCTGGACGCGCGGCCGCGCAGCATCCGTCTGCGTGTTCAGGCCCCTGATGTAGACGTCATCTGTCAGGACAGCCTCCTCGGTGTTCGGTGTGCCACGCTCTCGGTATGGTGGGCGATACTGGATTCGAACCAGTGACCTCCGGTATGTGAGACCGGCGCTCTAACCAACTGAGCTAATCGCCCGAGCTGTTCTCGTGGTGGGCCCACTCGGATTCGAACCAAGGACCTACGGATTATGAGTCCGCTGCTCTACCGCTGAGCTATGGGCCCGCGAATCCAAGAGCGTAACACTCACCATATCCGATGTCAACACAGCCAAAGGCCTATGGCAGGTCGATGTAGCCTCGGAGCCGGCTCCGGCGCTTGTAGTGCCGGAGTTTGCCGATGGCCTTCTTCTCGATCTGGCGGACGCGCTCGCGCGTCACGCCGAAGATGGCTCCGACCTCCTCGAGCGTCATCGGAGCCTGGTCCTTGTCGAGACCAAAGCGGAGGCGAATGATGCGTTCCTCCCGCGGGTCGAGTTCGGCAAGCACCTCGTTGATCTCCTCACGGAGCAGTTTGAATGATGCGTAGTCGGACGGCGATATGACCTTCGTGTCCTCCACGAAGTCGCCGAGACTGGAGTCCTCGTCCTCGCCGATCGGACGGTCAAGCGAGATGGGCTGCTGTGCCGCCTTCAGGATCCCCTTGACCTTGTCCTCGGACAGCTCGAGCTTGTCGGCGATCTCATCGACCGAGGGATCGCGCCCCTCCTCCTGGACAAGTTGCCTCGTGGTGCGGACGACCTTGTTGATCGCCTCGATCATGTGGACCGGCACGCGGATCGTCCGCGCCTGGTCGGCAATGGCTCTCGTGATGGCCTGACGGATCCACCAGGTGGCGTACGTGGAGAACTTGTATCCTCGCGTGTAGTCAAACTTCTCGACCGCCCGCATCAGACCCGTGTTCCCCTCCTGGATCAGATCGAGAAAGTCCAGACCGCGATGCGTGTAGCGCTTCGCGATCGAGATCACGAGACGCACGTTCGCCTCGACCATCTCGGTCTTCGCGCGGTTGGCCTCGTACTCGCCCGTCTGGATGCGACGCCACACGTCCTTCATCTGAACGCAGTCGACACCACACTCCCGCTCGATGCGACGAAGTGCACGCTTGCGATTGCGGACCTCGTTCGCGAGATCCTCGGCCTCCTTCTTGAGAACCGTGAGGGACTTCGCGCGCGAACTCTTCTTCGCCTCAGCCTTCTTCTCGGCCTCCGCCTCGGCCTCGGCCGCCACCTTGCCGCCCGTCTTCTTCGCCGCGCGCGTGGCCGCCCGCTCGCGCTTCTTCTTCGATTCAGCGCGTTCGACGCGCTTGACGGCCTTCTCGTGCTCGTGCGACATCTCGTCGATCTCGATCTCGAGACGCTGGATCTTGTCAACGAGTTCGGCGATGCGCGCGCTCATCTTCACAACCTGCCGGGGACTCAGGCTGAGCTTCTTCGCCTCGGTCATCAGCGTCTTCTGGCGCCGATCGATGGCCTTCTGCGTCTGCCGCGCATGCTGGGGCTTTGATTTCCTGAGCTTCAGCTCGAGCTCGCGCCGCTCGGTGTCGAGCTTGATGATCTTGTTCAGGCGGAGAACGACACGCCGCCGCTCTTCGTTGCCCGTCGCGTTCTTGCGCTTCCTGTCGATGCGGACGACACGGTCCATCCGGAGCTTGTCCGACTTCAGGCGCTCGGAGAGCACCGCCATGCGCTTCATGGTCGTGAGCGACTCGAACACGGCTCCGTAGGCCATGTTCTCCGCCACCTCGATCCGCTTGCAGATCTCGACTTCACCCTCGCGGTCAAGCAGCTTGACCTGCCCCATCTCCCTGAGATACATGCGGACCGGATCGTCGAAGCGGAGCCGTGGCTGCGCCTTGGCCTTCCGCGTCGACTCGCGCTTGCGCTTCTCCTCACGGATCTTCTTGTCAACGACCTCGATCCCGGCGTCGCCGAGCCGGCAGTAGACGTCGTCGACGGCATCGATATCAATATCACTGCCGAAGTACGAACCCAGTTCCTCGTACGTCAGCGTCTTTGACTCGCCGACGGTCTTCACGATCGCGGCCGCGATCTTCTCAGCTGAACGCTTCGCCATGTGTGTCGTTCGCCCCCCGGTCAGAGAGAGGTTCACCTGCCGCCGCTGAGCTCCTCGAGCTTGCGCGCAAGCTCGAGCCGTTTCCCGACACGCTCCATCAGCGCTCCGTCGTCGGTCAGCTCTGCAGCCCGGATTTCCTCTTCCACCACGCGGATCTCTTCCTCGATCTGCGCCCGCCTCATCGTCCTAATATAGTCATCACAGAGCCTCCCGCCATCTTCCGGGAGCTCTCTCATAGCAAGTTCGGTCAGAAGCTTCGCGGTCCCCGGGGCATCGTCGGGCCCGATGAGCGCCGAGACGTCAACTGCCGCCCGACCGGTCACGTCCCACAGGCGCTCTACGAGGCCGCGAACCGGGTCGCTCATGAACTCGTCCGGCCTCGCCACGGCGCGCACGCACTCCGCGAGACCACCTCCGGCGAGAAGCAGCCCCAGCAACCCCTCCTCCGCCGAGCGCACGAGGCTCGAAACCTCGAGCCGTGGCGCTTCCGCCTCATCACCCCGCGGATCCGTCGGTGGCGGCGGCTCCTCCACGGAGCCGGAGCCACCCGCGCCTGCGCCCCTCGTGGCGGCGGCGCCAGCGGGGGCCGTCCCGCGCGCTGTCGCGGTCGCGCCCGCGTGAACCGTCCTGCCTCGCTCGTCGCGCGGTCGCCGCGACGTCAGCTCCGCGCGCTTCGCCTCGTAGAGGCGGAGCACGGCGCCGTGTCTCAGCGAGAGCGCCTCAGCAACCTTCTCGAGCATCAGGTCTGCCTTGATCGGGTCAGCGACGTGCGAGACCGTTTCGATGAGCGCCCGCGCCGCCTGCTCGCGGCCGTCGGCCGAATCGGTCGCGTTGGTGCTGACGAAGAAGTCGATGAAGTCCTGCGCGGACGCGAGCGCTTCCCGCAGCGCTTCGGCCCCGTGCTCCTTCACGTACGAGTCCGGGTCGTTCCCGTCCGGCAGGAGCGCCACGCGCACCTTGAGCCCCAGCTCGACGAGAGCCTCGGCCGCGCGCGTCGCCGCGGAGAGACCCGCATCGTCACCGTCGTATGCGACGAAGACCTTGTCGGCATACCGGTCGATGATCTTCGCCTGCTCGCTCGTCAGCGCGGTCCCCGCTGACGCGATGACGTTGCGGAACCCCGCCTGCACGAGGCTCAGGACGTCCATGTAGCCTTCGACGAGAATGGCCTCGCGCGTCATCCGAATCGACTGCCTTGCCTGATTCAACCCGTAGAGGTAGTGGCTCTTGCGATAGACGCGCGTCTCCGGCGAGTTGAGATACTTCGGCTCGGCATCGCCGAACGCCCGCCCCCCGAAGCCGACGGCCTTCCCGGCCGCGGCCAGAAGCGGAAAGATGAGCCGGTCGCGAAAACGGTCATACGAACCGCCGCCCTCGCGAGGGACGGCGAGACCCGCCTCGATGAGCACGCTCTCCTTCACGCCGGACGCCCTCGCGTGCTTCAGGAGGTTGTCCCACCCCGGCGGCGCGTATCCGATCGCGAACTCCGTAACAACATCGGAACTCAGGCCCCGCCCCTTGACGTACTCCCGGGCCGGGCCGCCCGAGGTCCCCGCGAGCGAGCTTCGGAAGAAGTCCACCGCCATCTGATTCGCGGCGAATACGGGATCGTCCTGGGCCATCCGGTCGGAGCCGCGCTCCGGGAGCGCAACCCCGGCCCGCTGCGCGAGTTCGCGGACCGCATCGAGGAATTCGAGTTTCTCGTACTCCATCAGAAACGTGATGACGTTGCCCCCGGCGCCGCACCCGAAACAGTGGTAGATCTGACGCTGGGGATTGACGTTGAAGGACGGCGTCTTCTCCTGATGGAACGGACATCTCCCCTTGTAGTTGACGCCCGCACGCTTGAGCGGGATACGCTCCGAGATCACGTCGACGATGTCATTCGACTCACGGATACGATCGATGAGCTCGTCCGGCAGGCGCCTCGACATCTACTCTCCCCGGTCCTTGTCCATCAGTTCCCTGATCTCGCGCTCTTCCCGGTCACGCCCCCAGAACATCCCGGGGACGAATGTCGCCGCATGAATGGCGAGACCGACGCTCATGCCTCGCGTTCCGTTCCATCACCCTGCCCCCTTCTGAGACGGATGATCGAGATGGCGGACGCCACAGTGGTGGCCGCTGCCGCGATGACCCTCGCCGTCGATGCTCCCTGGTCGAGAAGCAGCATCCAGCTGATGATGGCCGAGAGCCCGAATGCCACTGCCGCCACGCGTGGCCAGCGAGCTCCGATCCGTCTGGTCCTCACTCTCTCTCTCCCCGCTACTTCAGCTCCACGACCGTCACGCCGGTGTCACCCTCGCCCCACTTGCCCAGACGGAACGACTTCACGGCGGGGGTGCCGCGCAGCACCTCCTGCGTCTTGTCCCGCAGCGCGCCGGTACCCTTCCCGTGCACGATGCGCACGACGGTGAACCCCTGCATGATGGCCGTGCTGAGGAACTTGTCGATGGCGTCCCCGATCTCGTCGGTCGTCATGCCGCGCAGGTGGAGCTCCGTGGCCGGCTGCGTGTCGACGGCCAGCTCGTAGTCGACCGCGGGCCGCCGCATCTTCTCCTTCGAAACGGGCTCGGGCGTGACGAGTTCCTCCGCCGAGACCGTCAGAGTCGTGTTCTTGACGCGGACGCGAACGCGCCCGCGGTCGTCGGGCAGTCCCAGGAGCTCGCCCTCACGCCCGACGTTCTTGAGCCGGACGCGCATCCCGACCGCGAGTTCGACGAGCGGCTCCGCCGCCGCCTTCTCAACGACCGGCTGCACCTCCTCGGCGAGCCGCTCCACAACGTCCTCGCGAGACTCCTTGACCTTCCGGCGCGCCTCCTTGATCGCCTCGCGCGCCGCGGACGTCTCCTTGATCTCCTTGACGGTCTGCTCGACGAGACCCTGGGCATTGTCGAGGATCTCGCGTGCCTCGGCCAGCGCGCGCGTGCGGATCTGCTTCCGCTCGTCCTTGACCCCGGCGAGCCGCTCCTCGTAGTCCCTCGTCAGAAGCTCCGCCCGGGCCCGCTCGATCTCCGCGCGACCAAGCGTCTGTTCGAGCTCGCGTTCCCTGCCCACGAGATCGGCCAGAAGCCCGTCCACGCGCGCCGCGTCCGCGTCCCGAAGCTCGCGTGCCCGCTGCACAACGCCCTCAGGAAGCCCCTGCCGTTCCGCGATCGAGAGCGCATGGCTCGCCCCGGGAATCCCGCGGACGAACCGGAACGCGGGCTCGAATGTGTCCGGATCGAACGCCATCGAGCCATTGACCATCCCGTCGTACTCGTGAACGTGGTTCTTCACGACACCAAGATGCGTGGTCGCGATCGTCGCCGCGCCGCGCTTCGTCAGCTCCTCGAGGATCGCGATGGCAAGACCCGCACCCTCGTCCGGGTCGGTGCCCGCGCCGAGTTCGTCGAGAAGCACGAGCGTCTTCTCGTTGGCCTCGCTGAGGATCTCGCGAATCGTCCTCAGGTGCGACGAGAAGGTCGAGAGGCTCATCTCGAGCGACTGCTCGTCGCCGATGTCGGCGAACATCTCGCGGAAGATCGAGATCTCCGTCCCATCGTGCGCCGGAACGTGAAGCCCGCACATCGCCATGGCGACCAGAAGACCCACCGTCTTCAGAGTGACCGTCTTCCCACCAGCGTTGGGGCCGGAGATGACGAGCGTGCTCCCCTCGACACCGAGATCGAGGTCCAGGGGGATGACGCTGCCGCCCGTCTCACGGAAGATCGCGTCGAGCACGGGGTGTCGGCCGCCGCGAATGCGGAGCCGTCCGTCGCAGGTCACCGTCGGCCGGACGCAGTCGAGATCTCTTGAGAGAAACGCCGCGGCCCGGTAGAGATCGAGTTCGCCGAGAATCTCGGTCGAGGCGTGTATCGCTCCGGCCTCCGCTCCCACCTCGGCCGTCAGCGCGCGGAGGATCCTTTCGATCTCCTTCTTCTCTGCGGAAGCGAGTTCGGCGAGTTCGTTGTTGAGGGGCACGGTACTCATCGGCTCGATGAAGAGCGTGGCGCCCGTCGATGACTGGTCGTGAACGATGCCCTTCAGATGCGACCGGCTCGCGCGCTTGACCGGCAGGACGAGACGACCGTTGCGGATGTGAACCGCCGCCTCCTGCACGGTGTCGTCCCGAAGTTCCTTCTGCAGAATGGCCTGCAGTTTCTCATTGATGCGCGCCCGCGTCCGCTCGAGCGCCCGGCGGATCTTGCCGAGTTCACGGCTGGCGCTGTCCCTGACCTCGACGGCCACATCGTCGATGGCGCGTTCGATCGACGCCTCGATCCCGGGCAGCGAGCAGAGCCGCTGCGCAGTCTCCCAGGTCAAGGGCGCCTGGTCCTGCTTTCGGGACGCGAACTCGCGGACCTCGCGCGCCGCCGCGAGCGCTCCTCTGACCTCGAGGAGGTCTACGCACGAGAGCATGGCTCCCTGGCGGGAGCTGCGCTCCGCCAGGGACCGGGCATCCCGGGCACGGTCAAGCGGCAGCCGCGCACCGTTGTCGATGAGCGTCCGAAGTTCCGTGGTGATGGTGAGGTCGTGTTCTATGGAGCCGAGGTCGACGGTTGGCCGGAGCGCAACTGCACGCTCGGCGCCCGGCTCGAACGACGTTCTGTCGACGAGCATCCGGACGACCTTGTGGAATTCCAGGACATCGAGGGTGTGGATATTCATAGACGGCTTTGAGACTCCGGCTGGTCCTGCACCGCAGCCGTGACCGCAGCGCAGGGGCCTCTCAAGCTTCCGCTCACCCGAACAGGGGCAACCGCCCCGGTTCCACCTGTCCTAGTGGCGGTAACGTCTGAAGCCGGAGCATTCGATGAGATCGAACTTCCGCTTGGCGGCTTTCTCGACGCCGTCCAGCAGAAGGTTCATTCCCAGCGTGTCGCTGGCAATGTGCCCGGCGATGACCACGTTGATGTGGTGCTTCTCGGCCTCTTCCCTGTTCTTCTCCGAGATGTGCATGCCCACGATCGTCCCGATGTCGGACGTGTTCGCGAGCGTCTCGAAGGCCTTGTGTGAACCACCGGTTCCGCCCGTCATGTCGACGAGCACCTTGCCGGTCCGCCGCTCCTCGCTGCCGACGAAGACCTTGAGTCCGGCGCCGAGCTTCTCGACTTCGGCGTACTCGGGGATGTCCCGGAGCACAGCGATCACGTCGCCGACGGTCTCTGCGTTCTTCTTGTCGAACAGCTGCTGCAGATAGGTGGCCACACAGTTATCGGCCGGAGTGTGGGTGCAGATCATCGGGATGTCGAGAATGCGCGCGGCATCGACGGCGCGCATGTGGTTCGTCGGCATGAGGGCCCGCTCGACCTGCTTGATGCGGGGACTCATAATGCCCTCGGCGACGTTGATCGGCACGCCGTGAGCATGGAGGATATCTGACTGCATCGCCATGACGCCGCTCAGGTTCGCCTGTGCCCCACCCTCGGGATGGTGCGCCCAGATGAGATCGATGCTCCGTCCCTTCTCGCGGAGTCGGTCAGCGAGAAGGATCTCACCAATTTCCATGTCGATCCCCATGATGACGCTCTTGACGTCCGTGTCGTCGGCGCCGTAGAGGATGCGGGAATCGGAATACGGGCTGGTCAGACGCTCGGTGTCGAACACCTTCTTGTCGTTGCCCTTGAGACCGTCGTACGTCTTCTTCACGCGCTTGAGTTCGCTTCGAACAGCCGCCTTGCCGCGCGGATCGTGCTCGATCCCGACGTTCACAACCGCCTCATAGAGCTTCCTGAGCTTCATCAGCACCTTTCCACACGGGATTCCTGCCGCCCCCCGCGCCCCTAGCTCTCGCCTCCGGCGAGCCGCCGCTGAACCATGGCCTTCACGACCTTCCCGTCCGCACGCCCCTTCATCTTCGGCATGACGGCCTTCATGACGAGCCCCATCTCGCGGACGCTCGTCGCGCCCGATTCCTTGATGGCCTCATCGACGAGAGAGGAGATCTCACCCTCGCTCAGCTGCTCGGGGAGGTACTGCGATACGACCGCAAGAGCGGCCTGCTCCTTCGCGACGAGATCGTCGCGACCGGCAGGTCCAAACTGATCGATCGCCTCGCGGTGGCGCTTCGCCACACGGGCGAGGACCTCGATCGCGTCCTCATCCTCGAGGTCGCGACCGAGTTCGATCGCTCGATTCTGCATTTCGGAACGCACGAATCTTATGACGCCCAGGCGCTCACTGGTGCGAGCCTTGGTCGCCTCGATCATGTCGTCCTTGAGTCGGTCCAGGATGCTCATGCCGCCTCCCGGAATCGAACCCGGCTACCTGGTCTTCGTCTGCTTGATCTTGAGCTTGCGCAGCTTGCGCTTGGCAGCACTGCGCTTGCGCTTACGGCGCTCGCTGGGCTTCTCGAAGTGAGAGTGCTTCCGGAGATCGGAGAGGATCCCGGCTTTCTCGCAGCGCTTCTTGAAACGGCGCAGTGCCCGCTCGAAGGACTCTCCGTCCTTGACTCGGACTCCTGGCATCTGGTGTTCACCCCCCTCCAAGGGTTGGCGACAACGGCTGTCGGAGGGACACGAATCCCCCCTCGCGTGAGGACGAAGCGTTGCTTCGACCGCACAACATGGTTTAAGCGTACAAACGATTGAGTATAGGTATTGCTGAAGCGAGTGTCAACCGCTTTGTCGCGTCTTCCCGCCTGCGTCCGCAATCACGCCGCCGCCACCAGCCTCCCCCATCCACGGCCCTCCGATCGGCGTCCGACCGCACCGCCACGGGCCGTTCGTGCCCCGCACACGCCCAATTCCGTTGACTTTGCAATGCGGGTGCGAGAACATTCATAGTGTTGCCCTATTACTGAATGCTCATTCGGAGGGATGTCATGGACCGCACAGCCGGCAGAGAAGCGATGGAGGGTCTCCGGCAGCGGTACCCGGAGAAGTTTGCCGAACTGAAGACCGCCTTCGGCCACATCCACAGGGGCCAGACGATCTTCATCAGCACGGCGTGCGGCGAGCCGCAGTTCCTGGTCCGCTCTCTGATCGACTTCGTTGAGTCGGATCCCAAGGCATTCAGTGACGCCGAGGTACTCCACGTCTGGACGCTCGGTGTCGCCCCCTACGCGGATCCGAAGTTCGAGTACAACTTCAGGCACAATTCCTTCTTCGTCAGCGACAGCACGCGCGACGCGGTGAACGCGGGCATGGCCGACTATACGCCGGTCTTCCTCTCTCAGGTTCCCGCGCTCTTCCGCAAGCGCCGCGTGCCTGTCGACGTCGCTCTCATCCAGACCTCACTCCCCGACGCGCACGGCTTCATGAGTCTGGGTGTGGCGGTCGACATCACGAAGGCCGCCACCGAGATGGCGACGACCGTCATCGCGCAGGCGAACGCGTACATGCCCCGTATCCACGGCGACGCGTTCGTCCATATCGACGACGTCGACTTCATCGTCCCGCACGACGAGCCACTCCTCACGTACGAGGCGACGGTCCCCGGAGAGATCGCGGGGCGGATCGGCAAGTACGTCTCGCGCATCGTCCAGGACGGTGACACCATCCAGGTCGGCTACGGCAGCCTCCCGGACGCCATCCTCTCGAACCTCTTCGAGAAGAAGCACCTCGGCGTGCACACCGAGCTCATCAGCGACGGCATCGTAGCGCTGATGAAGGCCGGTGTGATCGACAACACCCGAAAGACCATCGACCGCGGCAAGACGGTCGCGACGTTCTGCATGGGACAGCAGGCGACCTACGACTTCCTCCACGACAACCCGGCGGTGGCGTTCCGCGAGATCGACTACACGAACAACCCGCTGACGATCGCGCAGATCCGAAACATGACGGCGATCAACTCGGCGCTCCAGATCGACCTGACGGGACAGGCCACGGCGGTTTCGCTCGGGCAGACGTTCTACAGCGGTATCGGCGGACAGGCCGATTTCATGCGCGGCGCGGTGCTCGCACCGGGCGGGCGCACCATCCTGGCCCTCCCCTCCACCGCGCGGGACGATGAGATATCGAGGATCGTTCCGGTACTCGACGAGGGCGCTGGAGTGACGCTCATCCGCGGCGACATCAACTACGTCATCACCGAGTACGGCATTGCCTACCTCCACGGGAAGAACATCCGCGAGCGCGCGATGGAGCTCTCCTCGATCGCGCACCCGAAGTTCCGCTCGTGGCTCATCAGCGAGGCCAAGAAGCGGTCGATGGTCTACAAGGACCAGGCGTTCATAGCCGGCAAGAAGGGCGAGTATCCCGAGGAGCTCGAGGTCTACCGGACCACACGCTCCGGACTCGACATCCTCATCCGCCCCGTGAAGATCAGCGACGAGCCGCGGCTGAAGGACTTTTTCTATTCGCTCTCGGATGAGAGCGTTCGGCGACGGTTCATGTCGAGCCGGACGGACATGCCGCACGAGAGACTCCAGGACTTCGTGATCATCGACTTCACGAAGGAAATGGTCATGCTGGCGATCAGGCAGCTCGAGGAGGGCGTCGAGGAGATAGTCGGCGTCGGGCAGTACGGCATTCACGAGCCGACGCACACCGCCGAGGTGGCGCTCGTCGTCCGCGACGACCATCAGGACCAGGGCGTCGGGACCGAACTCCTCAACTACCTCACGACGCTCGCTCGAAGTCAGGGTCTCCTCGGTTTCACGGCCGAGGTGCTCTACGAGAACGCGCCCATGCTTCACATGTTCTCGCGCATGGGATTCGATATTCACAGAACCGCTGAAGCCGGAGTCGTTGAACTCCGCATCGGATTCAGAGGACCAGATGACGCACGAAGCGCCTGACATCAGACGACTCTTCAAACCGCGGTCGGTCGCGGTCATCGGAGCGTCGCACAACGAGACCAAGATCGGTTCGAAGATCCTCGCGAACATCATCAACGGGGGATTCGAGGGCCGCATCTATCCGGTCAACCCGAAGGGCGGAGAAATCCTCGGGCTGCCCGTGGCAGAATCGATGGCCGACGTCGAGATGGACGTCGATCTCATCGTGACCTGCGTCCCGGCGAAGTACACGTACGACGCGGTCAAGGCCGCCGGAGAACGGCGGGCCGCATTCAATCTGGTGATCACGTCGGGCTTCTCCGAAGTGGGCAACATCGAGGAAGAGCGCCGGATCATGGACTACGCCCGTGAACACGGGATGCGGCTCCTCGGCCCCAACATCTTCGGAATGTACTCGGCCGGCGCGTCGATCGACGCAACATTCGGTCCCGGCGGCATCAAGAAGGGCGGCGTCGCCATCATCACGCAGAGCGGCGCACTCGGCCTGGCGATGATCGGCAAGACCGCGGTTGAGAACGTCGGCATCTCGGCGATCGTCTCGGTCGGCAACAAGGTCGACGTCGACGAGGCGGACCTTGTCACCTATCTGATGGACGACGATCTCACGGACGTCATCTTCATGTACATAGAGGGCGTGAAGAACGGCGGGCGCCTCGTAGAGGTCCTCAAGACCGCGACGCGGAAGAAGCCGGTCGTCGTCATCAAGTCGGGCCGTTCGAAGCGCGGCGCGGTGGCCGCCGCATCGCACACGGGTTCGCTCGCCGGATCCGACGAGATCTTCGACGCGGTCATGCGGCAGTGCGGCGTGCTGCGCTCGGAGAGCATCAAGGAGGCCTTCAACCTCTGCAAGTTCCTCCCCGACACCGCCATTCCGAGCGGCGACAACACCGTCATCATCACCAACGGCGGCGGCATCGGGGTGCTCGCCACCGACGCGTGCGAGAAGTACGACGTCAAGATGTACGACGATGTGACCGCGCTCAAGGAGATCTTCGATCCGGCCACGCCGGCGTTCGGTTCGACCAAGAACCCCATCGACATCACCGGCGGCGCCAGCTCCGCGGACTACACCATGGCGATGGATGCCGCCCTCGAGAGCGACGCCATCGCGTCGGTTCTGGCGCTCTACTGCGAGACCGCCGTGTTCGACGCCGACAACCTCGGCGACATGATCCTCAAGAACACGGCGCGATACCGCGCGGCCGGCAAACCGATCGCGTTCTCCGTCTTCGGCGGCGAGAACACCGAGAGGATCCAGAACGAACTCTCGAAGGAGGGCGCGCCGGTCTTCGGCGATGTCTACGAGACCGTTGCATGCCTCGGCGGCGTCTACCGCTACCGCCGCTACCTCGAGCAGTGGACCGATGAGGTGCACGAGGAGCACATCGACTTCGAAGCGATCCACCAGGTCATCGCGGAAGCCAGGGCCGACCGCCGCAGCTTCCTCCTCGCGGACGAGGGTCGGCGCGTCATGGACGCCGCCGGCATCCCGCTCCCGGCGACCAGGACCGCGAAGAGCCTTGACGAGGCGGTCAAGCTCGCCGCCGAGATCGGGTATCCGGTCGTGATGAAGATCGTCTCGCGGGACATCCTCCACAAGAGCGACTCCGGAGGCGTAGCGCTCGACCTCGAGAACACCGAAGAGGTCATCGACGCGTACGAAGCCATCATGCGGAACTGCCGGACCAACGTCCCCGGCGCCCGCATCCAGGGCATCCAGGTCATGGAGATGGCGCCCCCCGGCGTTGAGCTGATCGTCGGCGCGAGGCGCGACGCGGGATTCGGTCCGATCATCATGTTCGGAATGGGCGGCATCTACGTGGAGGTCCTCAAGGACATCTCGTTCCGCGCCGTCCCCCTGAACCGCGCCGAGGCGCTCGAGATGATGAAGGAGATCAGGGCCTTCCCGCTCCTGCTCGGGGTCCGCGGCGAGGAACGCAAGGATATCGAGAGCGTGCTGGACGCGGTCATCCGGATAGGGACCGTCATCCGACACATGGAAGACATATCGGACATCGAGGTCAACCCGCTCGTGGCGTACGAACAGGGCCACGGAGCGAAGGCCGTCGACGTAAGAATACTCCTTACGGATATCGCTGGAGGTGACACTGATGCGTAGGCTGGTCATTGCATCGACCCGCGAGAACGCGGGAAAGACGAGCCTCATCGTAGGCCTGGGCAGGGCGTCGGGGAAGCCGTTCGGCTACCTCAAGCCCTTTGGCGACCGTCTTCTGTATCGGAAGAAGCGCCTCTGGGACTACGACTCCGCGCTCGTCGGCCAGATCTTCGGACTGGCCATGGACCCGAGAGAGATGAGCATCGGCTTCGACCACTCGAAGCTGAGGTTCATGTACGACGACGAGACGACGAAGAAGAAGCTCGCAGAGCTCGTCGCCAACGCCGAGTCCGGCATGGAGGCGGTTCTCATCGAGAGCGGCGGAGACCTCACGCACGGCGCCGCGGTCAGCCTGGACGCGATCGCGCTGGCGCGCGCGATGGACGCGTCGCTTCTCGTGCTGATGTCGGGCGCGGACCAGACGGTCCTCGACGACATCGCGTTCGTCCAGCGCCACGTCGGTCTCGAAGGCATCGACTTCGCGGGCATCATCATCAACAAGCTCCCGGACGTCGATGACTTCAAGAACACGTACGAAGCCGAGCTCACAGCGCAGGGCATCAAGATCCTCGGCCTCATACCGAACGATCCCGAGCTCAACTACCCGTCCATCGGTTTTCTTGCGGAGTCGCTTTTCGCGAAGGTGATCACGGGGGCCGGCGCGCTTGACAGCGTCGTCGAGCACGTGTTCGTCGGCGCGATGTCGGCCGATGCCGCCAGACGCCAGCCGCTGTTCAAGAAGGCGCGCAAGCTGGTCATCACCAGTGGCGACCGGGACGATATGATCCTGCTCGCGCTCGAGGGCGACACGGTGGGTCTGATCCTGACCAACGGGATCGCTCCGCACTCGAGCATCATCTCGCAGGCGACGGAGCGCGGCGTACCGATGCTCCTGACGGCGGACGACACGTTCAGGGTCGCCAGACAGGTCAACGACGCCAGCTACCTGCTGCGATACGACGAGACCGACAAGATCAACCGACTGGCGGACCTCATCGCGAAGCACGTGGACGTCAAGGCGATCATGGGGTAGGTGGATCAGGGCAGAAGACCGCCCAGCTCATAAGAGATCATCGCCGCGATGGCCGCGGCGGCCCAGTCGGCCTTGAGAACACGCCGGCCGACGGTGACACTGACCGCGCCGGCGTCCCGGAGCAGCGCAACCTCCGCCGCGGAGAGCCCGCCCTCGGGGCCGATGATGAGCAGGATGCTGCGACCCGCGGGCGCACTCGCGTCGTCCGACTCGCCCGGCGCCCACGCCGTCCGAAGCGCGTCCGTCAGCGTCACCGCCGATTCGTCCTCCCACGCCACGAGCGCAAGATCAGACTCTCCCACGAACGCCCCGAGCCCGGCCACGTCGGTCGGCTCAGCGATCTCCGGGAGGAAGACTCCGCGTGACTGCTTCACGGCCGCCGCCGCGATGCTCCCCCACCGTTCGAGCCTCGAATCCAGCGTGTCGGGAGGTATGCGGCCGATGGTCCGCTCGGTCACGAGCGGACGGATGCCGGCGGTCCCGAGCTCGGCCAGGCGCCTCACAACATCATCCAGGGAACGCCCCTTGAGAAGCGCCTGCGCGACCGTGAGCGCGACGGCGCCGGCCCTGGCGTGCGTGCGTCTCTCGGTGATGGAACACGTGAGCGTTGCGCCTCCGACCGTGTCGACGCGAGCGAGCGCCTCCTCCCCCGCGCCGTCTATGAGACGCACGGGGTCTCCCTCACGAACCCGCATGACGTCGGCGCCGTGATGTCCCTCACGGCCGCTGACAACGCACGTCCCGCCGGCGAGACTCCCCGGCGGGACGATGAAGGTGTCGAGACGCCAGATCTCGGCGTCGTTGAGTTCGGTCATGGTCCGCTCCAGTGACTAGCAGCCGCAGCCCTGTCCGTGGTGCCCGCACGATGTCTGCGGCGTGAGCTCGACGAGGGACCCGTCCTTCGCCGCCGCCGCGTTGTCCGCGACGGTGCCCTCGAGCGCCCGGAAGACACGGATACCGGCGGCGTTCAATCCCATCAACGCCCTCGCACCGATGCCGCCGACGACGATCGCGTCGACCGTCTCGCCCGCGAGAGACGCCAGCGGGTTGCAGGCTCCGTGCTCGTGGTCCTTGCCGGAGTTGTCGAGCGACGTGGTCTCACCCGTCTCGGTGTCGTGCACGACGAAGCACGGCGCGGAGCCGAAATGTCCGAACACCTTCGAGTCCAGTCCGGTCCCGCCGTCCGTCGGAATGCAGAGTCTCATCGCTTGCCTCTTTCGTATGTGGCCGTGCAGGGTGGGCCCGACCGAAGTGATCCTACCTGATGTGACCTGGACGTCCCGGTTCCGGGATCCTCTTGTCGGTCAGTTCGCCGAGCTTCTCCAGGAGCTTCTTCTCCTCGGCCGACGGACGTTTCGGCACCCACACCTTGATGAGCACGAGTTCGTCACCACCGCCGCGGCCGTGAACGTGCGGCACGCCCTTCCCGCGCATCTTGAGCACCTGTCCCGACTGCGTCCCCGCGGGTATCTTGAGGAGCGCCTTGCCCGCGAGTGTCGGGACCTTGACCTGCCCGCCCAGAGCCGCCAGGGCAATGGAGACCGGAAGCTCGATGAGCACGTCGTCGCCGTGGCGCTCGAAGATCCTGTGCGGGATCTCCTCCATCATGACGATGAGGTCGCCGGGGGAACCGCCGCGCGGTCCGGCGTTCCCGGCGCCCTGGATCGGGAGGTAGTTGCCTGTCGAAACGCCGGGCGGAACATCGATCTCGATGGTCTCTTTCTTCCGCGTCACGCCCTTGCCGACGCACTTCGCGCACGGCTGGTCGATGATCTCGCCGGTCCCGCCGCACGCCGAACACGGTGAGACGTTCACGAAGCTCCCGAAGAGCCCCATCGACTGCTGCGAGCGGACCTGGCCCGAGCCGCCGCACGTCGTGCAGGTCTTCGGGCTGGTGCCGGGCTTCGCGCCTGAACCGCCGCACTCGTCGCAGCGAGAGAGCTTCGCGACCTTGATCTTCTTCTTCACGCCGGTGGCGATCTCCTCGAGCGTGAGCTTGAGACGGACGCGGATGTTCGAGCCGCGTCGTGTCCCTCCGCGCCGCCCGCCGGCCCCCCCGAAGAGACCCTCCATGCCGTTGTCGCCGCCGAACGCGCGCATGAACGCGCCGAGCGCGTCGTTGAGGTCCATCCCCTGGAACCCGGCCCCGCCGTATCCTTGCGGACCCGGCCCGCCCTGCGAGAACGCGGCCGAGCCGAACTGGTCGTACTGAGCGCGCTTCTCCTTGTCGGACAGTATCTCGTGCGCCTCGGTGGCCTCCTTGAACTTCTCCTCGGCCCCCGAGTCACCGGGATTCTTGTCCGGATGGTACTTGAACGCGAGCGCCCGATACGCCTTCTTGATCTCCTCCGGGCTCGCGTCGCGGCTCACGCCGAGCACTTCGTAGTAGTCCTTCGATGGCGGCATGGGCCTCCCCGTCCTTCGTCCAATCAGTCACAGGCTCGCCGCACATCAGCGGCTCGCTCGGTTCGTCCTCTGACAGCTTCACGCAGACGCCGGGTTCCAGATGCTCACGGCACCTGCAAAGCCCCAATCTAGCCCTTTTCCCGCCATCCGCCAACCGCGAACCAGCGCACGGCGTGGTACGCGGGAACTCGCCGCCAGGCCGGAACACCCTCCTCCTCCATGACCGCTCGGAAGAGAAGATCGGCCTCCTTGCGGGTATACTCCCTCGGTGGCGCAATGGAACCCTCCGGGGGCTTGCCGCCGAATCGATAGAGGAAATCGTGAAGGAGCGGGGCTGCGATCGACAGCTCGAACGGCGCGGCAAGCCACCAGATCACGCGAGGGATCGACGCGAGATCGAACTCGAACCCCTCCGGAATGCTGATGAGGTTCTCCCCATGCCGGTAGCTGTACGGCTCCTCGAGCCTCCAGGTCTCCTTGCTGACGATGTACGTAATGACGGGGCTCTTGAGCCTGGACGCCGCGATCTTGACCAGCGAGTTGATGAGCTGTCGGGTGAAGGCTTTCACAGACGAGCCTCGCATTCACTGCCTGGGGAATCTGCAGACGCTGTGTCGCGCAAGAGGCGCCGACGGCGGAGCCGACGCTGCGTTCACTAGTCGCGCATGGCCCGCGCCAGCAGCTTCTTGGCCTGAGAAGCCTTCTGCTTCGCCTCGGCAAGCTCTTCCTCGGCTCTGGCCAGCACCTCGAGAGCCGACTCGATGTCCGACCCTGCAAGCCAGTCTACCACGGCCGCCACGTCATCCTCGTTTCCGCTGACGATACCCTTGGTCTTGCCTCCGAGGATCGCGAAGCGGTGCTTGCAGTACTGTCCGTTCTGACCTGCCGGACACGTACAGTGGGCGGACAAGTTGCCGTCGCCGCGGTTGACGAAGACCACGACATAGGGCTCCGCGGCGGAGCCCTGAACCAAGAATCGTAGTTCCTGCATCGTGCCCCTCCCGGATATCGACGAATCGCGTCTCGGCCGCAGACGTGCGGCGATGCGGAACATGCCGACGCCGGACCTCAGCGGTTCCGCAACCGAGCCAGCTCCTTCTCGACAAGCCGCACATGCTTGTACTCTGCGTCCATGAGCTGCTCCTGAAGGTGACGCACGACATCATTGCTCGGATGCTTGAGCGCCTCCTTGTAGAAGGCGTGCGCAGATTGCTCGCGTGCCAGCGCCGCCTCCAGGATCTCCAGCGGTGTGTTCAATGCCCCGGCTCCAGAAGTCACTGAGAACCTCCTCCCATCTGCGTTCGTGTGAGCGGCTTCACATCACTGACGATCCGCTGCTGTCAGACGCCGGCCAGGCACCTCGGTTCGACTACTTGTACAGCGTCTCCCCCGCCTTCGTGAGCTCCTCGATCCACATCTGCTTCAGAGCGGCGAGGTCCTCTGTCGGATCGTAGCCCGGTTCGTCCTTGAGTTCGAGCTCGTCCAATGTTCCGAACTCGAACCCGTCCGCGCCGAATTCTCCCCAGTCCCGCTGGAGTTCACGATCCGGATGCGCGCCGTTCTCCAGCTGGAATCGCTGACGGTTCAGCATGCTGGGAAGATCGGTGGTCGCCCCGATGAGCGACTTCCCTGTCGCGATGTTGCGGACCCTGTAGATACCGGCGGGACGAGGCGTGTCCTTGTACTCACGGTTGATCGCCTTCCTGTCAATGTTGCTCATCAGAGCCCCTCCGATGCAGCACGTAGATGACGGCGAGGATCATCGACAGAACGATGGTGACGACGAGCGAATCCTCGGGCCCGAACGCCGACCCGGTCAAGAGCGTGTGCCTGTTGTACTCGAGACTCACAAGAGGATTGAAGTGCCTGTGGCCGCTGACCGGCAGGTTGAGCAGGTAGAGCGCCAGGTTCCAGCCGAAGTGCAGGCCGATCGGAAGCCAGAGCGACCGGTAGACGATGCAGAGCACAGCCAGCAGGCTCCCCATGAGCGAGATGTTCAACGCGCCCAGCAGCGACGCGTTCGGGTTCGCCAGGTGCAGCGCGCCGAAGAGGAGCGACGTCACAAGCACCGCGATCGGCGTGTTGATCCCCTCCTCCAACGTCCTCAGAGCGTAGCCGCGCATCATCACTTCCTCACGCATGACGAGCGCCAGGTTCCCCAGTGCTGCGACGATGAGCAGCACTGCGATTCGCGGCCCGGCAATAAGCGCGGGGCTGATGCTCACGGCGCCCGAGAGCACCGCCACGATGGTGAACAGGACGACCGCGCCGCACGCGATGAGGGCGCCGGTGCCGAACATTCTGAGCGGCCACGCCGAGCGGAGCCGAACGTACGACCAGTCCCGCTTGTCGATGAAGCGCAGGAACAGAAAGCAGACCAGCAGCGCGACGCCGCCGAGCCCGATGCTCGAGCCGAGGAACCACGGTTCGTTCAGGCCCCGCCCGTCGTACTGCGACCAGAACCGGGCCGAGATCTGCGCCAGCCCCATGAACACGACGACCTGGGTAAGCAGCTTCACCGCGACGAAGAAGGCGACGATCTTCAGGATCGCCAGAGCTCCCGTTCGGATGCGAGCGTGGTCTCTCTGCACTGCGAACTCCCTTCACCCGGGGTCACACGTCAGGCGGCGCTGGCAGTGCGCAGTCTGAACACGTAGATCGCCCAGCCGAGAGCTTCCCGACCCCATCGCAAGTGCACTTCGCGCGCCTTGGCCACCTGCTCGACCAGCTCCGGCACGTCCGGATCATCCGGGTGAGCGCGCGCGTACTCAGCCGTCGCGTACCACTGGAGGCCTTCGTATCTATCCCAGTCATCCTTGCTGCTCACGATGGTGTGGACGAGTTCCAGCCCGCGCTGCTCCCCCGCCTCGGCGTTCGAGAAGTGACTCCCGAAGGCCTCTCTCGCCATCCCGGATGCCTCCAGGTACTCCTTTGAGGGCTCTTGCCGCCAATACGGCTCGCCGACGATCACCCAACCACCGGGCTTCACCATGCCGATCAGGGCGTCCAGAGTGCCCGCGTGCCCTCCGAAGGCCCAGCTGGCGCCGATACAGGAAGCCATGGAGAGACTGTGCGGCTCATCGGGCCTGAAGTCGGCGCCATCCATCTGAATGAAGGTGACACCCACACGCGGTGCCCGAGCCTCAAGCCTCTTCTGTGCGTCGGCGGTGAACAAAGGAGAGAGGTCCACGCCAACGCCGCGAACGCCGTAGGCTTCGGCCAGGTGAATCAGGAACTCGCCCTTTCCGGACGCGATGTCGACAACCTGCGCGCCCTTCGGGAGACGGAGCAACTCAATGAGACGCGCGAGCTTCTCTTCGCTCGTAGGGTTGCACACCACATGTTCGCGGTGCGTGATGTCGTAGAACTTCCACATGTCCATGACGCAGTCCTTCGGTTGTCTGACGAATCGTGGGTCAGGGCGTGTCGACGACGAGCGGATTCGCCGGGTCGGCGGCCCACTCCTGAAGTGACGCCGCGTACACGGCGACGTCGGTGAAGCCGAGCCTGGTCATGACAAATGCGTTGGCCGACGCCGCGATCCCGCCGCCGCAGTACGTGATGACCCGCGCTTCGCGGTCACCGACGCAGATGGCGGCAAGCTCGTCATGCGATCGGTAGTGGCCCGACTCGTCGAAAAGCGCCATGACGGAGATGTTGACCGCGCCGGGAATGTGACCGGGTCGGCCGTACATGGCCATCGCTCCCTGGAAGTGCGGCTCGGGCATTGCGTCAATGAGGGAGACCGCGTCGTCTGTGATGGCGGCGAACACCTCGTCCCGGTCGGCGATCAATGTCGGTCTGACAGCGGCGGTGAGCTGTCCCGCCTGACGGTCCGCAGGCTCGGTCGACAGCGGACGTTCCTCGGCGGTCCAGGCCCCCAACCCGCCATCGAGCACGGCCGCCTGGTCGAATCCAACCCACCGCAGCATCCACCAGACTCGCGCGGCCCAGACCGAATTGTAGGCATCGTACAGCACGACCCGGGAGTCGTCGCCCACACCCAGCGCGGCCATGGCGGCGCAGAATCTCTCCGGAGTCGGCAGGGCGTAGCCCAGTGGGCTGTCGGTATCGCAGAGTTCGCCCGTGAGATCAGCGAATCCAGCGGATGGAATGTGACCACCCTCATAGGCGGCC
>CAZEXP010000009.1:65697-70948 GCA_964516845.1 uncultured bacterium | reverse complement strand
CGGACGCCCGGATACGGGTGCGGCGGCGGCTTCGCCACCTGGGCATGGAGCTACATCAGAGACCACGGAGCGGCGCTCGAGTCATGCATGCCGTACGAAGCCGATGACACGGTCCCGTGCGACGACGAGTTCTGTCAGAAGTACGCGGCCGTGGACGAGTGGGTCGACATTCCGAACACGCTCGACGCGATCAAGACCGCTCTCGCGACGGGGCCTGTGACCACATCCTTCACGGTCTACAGCGACTTCTATTCCTACGGTTCCGGGTGCTATGAGAACCCCGGCACCAATCCGACCAATCACTGCATGCTCATCTGCGGGTGGGATGACAACGCCTGCAGCGGTGAGGGCGCCTGGCTCGTCAAGAACAGCTGGGACGACACGTGGGGCGAGGACGGGTTCATCTGGCTCAAGTACGGGACGTGCAATGTTGGATCGAACGCGCGTCTGCTCTACTACTACGCCGGCGACGAGATCGTCTACCGCAGTCATGACGTCGACGATTCGAGCGGCGACGTCGACGGTCGTCCGGACCCGGGCGAGACGGTCGATCTCGACGTCGAACTCCGCAACGATGTCCTGTCGCCGAACAGGACGGGCGTCTCGGCGACTCTCTCGACGACGAACCAGTACGTCACGGTGACGCAGTCGAGCTCGTACTACGGCGATATCGACACGGGCGAGTCGAAGACCGGCACGACGCCGTTCGAACTCGTCATCGACGAATTCGCCCCGGCGGGTGAGCGGGTCG
Organism: uncultured bacterium; assembly: GCA_964516845.1. Lineage (GTDB taxonomy): Bacteria > Joyebacterota > Joyebacteria > Joyebacterales > Joyebacteraceae > JAPEKQ01. Next base: position 70,197 of record CAZEXP010000009.1, on the reverse strand, counting down.
AGATGCAGCTCGATCTCACCGCGAACATGATCTACGCCCATACTCAGACGTTCACGCTCGTGCTCGGTCCCATCCCCGTGCTCCTCATCGACGACGACGGTTCCACGGGTACGCAGACCTACTTCGAGGATTCCCTCGACCGGAACGGATATGTCTACGACCTCTGGACCGAGGATCTCGACGGCAACATCACTGCCGGCACGCTGGACGACTACGAGGCCATCATCTGGGACGTCGGTTGGAACGGCAACCTCAACGACGACAACCGCGCGGCGCTCGCGACCTATCTTGACGCGGGACGTCCGCTGTTCATCTCCGGCGAGGATATCGGCTGGTCGCTCGACGACGACGGCCACACCGACTTCCTCCACGACTACCTCCACGCGGACTACATCGAAGACGACTCCGGATACCGGAGCCTCGACGGCGTTTCGGGAGACCCCATCGGCGACGGCATGTCCTTCACGCTCAACGGGGAGGACTCGGCGATGAACCAGTTCTACCCGAGCGAGATCGAGCCGCGCGACTCGGCTGTCGGCATCTTCGAGTACTCTCCAGGGCTCGAGGGCGCCATCAGGATGGACGCCTCTCACACGCTCGTCTTCTACGCGTTCGGCATTGAGGGCGTGACGGGAGCGGCGGTCCGCGACACGCTCGTGCGGCGGACGCTCGAGTGGCTCGTCGATGTGTGGCCCGATGTGGAGCAGCCGACGGTCGCTGTGCTGACGCCGAACGGGGGAGAGGACGCTACCGGCGAGGAGGAGTATGAGATCACGTGGAGCGCCTCCGACGATACCGGCGTGACCTCGATCGACATCCTCCTGTCACGTGACAGCGGCGCGACCTTCGCCGAGACGATCGCGACGGGCGAGACCAACGACGGTTCGTTCATGTGGGCTGTTCCCGACAGCGCGTCCGAGACGAGCCGTATCCGCGTGGTCGCACGCGACGCGGCGGGGCTGGCCACGTACGACGACTCGGACGCGGACTTCGTGACGACGTCCGGGTCCGGTGTCAGCGACTGGCCAACGCCCGAACGGTTCGCGCTGTTCCAGAACGCGCCGAACCCGTTCAATCCGATGACGAGGATCAGCTACACCGTTCCGACCTCCTCGCGTGTCATTCTGGACATCTTCGACATCAGCGGGCGGCAGGTGCGTCGGCTTGTCGATGTACACGCACAGGCCGACCGCTACGAGGTCGTCTGGGACGGGAAGATCGACGGCGGAGGCGACGCGGCATCGGGAGTCTATCTCTACCGACTGACCTCGAACGGGGCGGAACTCGCGCGGAAGATGGTGCTGCTGCGTTAGGGAAGGCGCGTCGTGCCGCAACAGAGAAACGCTTCACGAAGGGTCCGGGCCGCAAGCCCGGGCCCTTCCTTCGTCGTGCCGGTTGGGCGTCGCCGCGACCGTGAGAGGTTGACGCTGCCCCGCGATGGCCATTAGGATAGAGATTCACGGTCAGTCAGCGCGACGAAATCCACACTTGTCATGCAGGGTCGTTCGGCACTGGAGGGCTCAATGAAGGTCGCGGATCGCCCGAGGAACCTCGTTCTGTGGTTCTTCTTCTTCTCCGGGTTCTCCGGTCTCATCTACGAGGTCGTCTGGGCCAGACTGCTCGAACGCGTCATGGGCGCGTCGGTCTATTCGATCACGACCGTGCTCACCGTCTACATGGCGGGTCTCGGGCTCGGAAGCTTCCTCGCCGGGAGGATCGTTGACCGTCGGAGCGATTCACTCCGGCTGTACGGGCTTCTCGAAGGCGCCATCGGAATCTCATGCGTGCTCGTGCCCGCGCTCCTCGTCCTGCTGGCTCCCGTCTACAGGGCTGCATACCAGAGCCTTGATGCGAGCTTCCAGACGCTGACGCTCGTCCGGTTCCTCATATCGGGGCTCGTGCTCATCATACCGACGACACTCATGGGGGCGACGCTTCCCGTGCTCTCGCGGTATCTGGCCACACGACTGGATACCCTGGGAGAGACCGTGGGGCGTCTCTACGCGATCAACACGTTCGGGGCGGTCGTCGGGTCGTTCGCAGCCGGATTCGTGCTGATGCCTCGTCTGGGCATCATGGGCGCCATCTTCTTCGCGGCCTCCATCAACGTCATCATCGCGTTGCTTGTGTTCACGGTCGCCCGCGGTGCCGGGGAGCAGGCGGTGGCCGCGGAGCCGTCGCGGGCGGCGCAGGGAGAGCGAGCAACGAGGGTCCGGGAGCGCGAAAGCGCGCGGGGCGGGTCCGCGGCCGGGGGGCGTTCGAGCTCGCGTCTCATCGCTCTCATCCTCGTGGCGTTCGCCATCTCCGGATTCGCGGCCATGGTCTACCAGGTCGCATGGATGCGGTCGCTCTCGCTCGTGATCGGGTCGTCCGTCTACGCCGTCAGCCTGACGCTCACGGCCTATATCCTGGGGCTCGCGCTTGGCGCCTCGATCGTATCGAGGTTCGTTGACCGCTGGGAGCACCTCGCGTGGCGGCTCGGCAACATTGAAATCGGCATTGGAGCTGCCGCACTCATCGTCGTGCCGGTCCTCGGCAGGCTGCCGCTCGCCATGATCGGTGTCGTCGAACGGTTCTCGGATTCGTTCGGGGCGCTGATGGCCGCGGAGTTCGGGATCGTCTTCCTCGTCATTCTCGTTCCGACCGTTCTCATGGGCGGGGTCTTCCCGCTCGTTGTGAGGATCTGTACGCGCCGACTGGAGGCCGTCGGTCGTTCGGTCGGCACGGTCTACGCCTCGAACACCGTCGGCGCGATCGCCGGATCGTTCGTCGGTGGATTCGTGTTCATCCCGTGGCTTGGGATCCAGGGCGCCATCTCCGTGGCCGTGGCACTGAGTCTCGCGCTCGGCGCCGTGCTCACCGTCGCCGATACGACGCTTGGCGGTCTGCGCAGGTTCGCGCCGGCCGCGGTGGCCGTGCTGCTCCTGGCCGTTGTGCTGCCGCTCATGCCGGCGTGGGATCCCGTGATCATGTCGAGCGGGTCGTATCTCTACGCGGAGATGTACTCATCTCAGGCGGATGCATGGAATCTGACCGACGAGGACGCGATCCGGTCGCTCGGCGCCGTGCTCTATCACAAGGAGGGCGTGGCGACCACGGTGACCGTGCGACAGGCGAGAAGCGACATCTACCTGCAGTCGAACGGCAAGACCGAAGCGTCGACCGGTCCCGACATGCGGACTCAGAAGCTCCTTGCGCACGCACCGATGATGCTGCATCCGGACCCGAAGGACGTGCTTGTCATCGGTCTGGCGAGCGGCGTAACGGTCGGCGCGGCCCTGTCGTATCCGATCGACGTGGTTGACTGCGTCGAGATCGCTCCGGCGATGATCGAGGTGGCGAGCACGTTCTTCGCGGAGGCGAACGGACACTGCATGGAGGACCCGCGCCTGAACATGATCATCGAAGATGGCCGCAACCATGTCGAATTCACGTCGAAGAAGTACGACGTGATGATCTCGCAGCCGTCGAACCCATGGATCGTGGGGATTTCGAATCTGTTCACGCGCGAGTTCTTCCAGATGGCACGCGACCGCATGAACGACGGAGGGATCGTCGGGATGTGGTTCCAGGCGTACAACATGACCGAGGGGCAGTTCCGGATGATCGCGCGGACGTTCGCCGACGTCTTCGACAGCGCAACGGTCTGGGAACTCGATCCCGGCGTAGACTACATGCTCGTCGGCACCGTCGGCGACGCGAGGCTCGACTGGGGTATTCTGGAGGCCCGGCTGGCGGACGCCTCGATCGGAGCCGATCTTGCTTCGATCGGCGTCATCACACCCCTGGACTACACGGCGCTCTACCTCCTGAGCCCGGCGACGATCGGGCCGTACGCTGGAGAAGGGCCGATCCACACGGACAACGGCCTCGAGCTGGAGTTCTCGGCTCCCAAGAGCATGTACCATCAGTCGAAGGCGGAGCAGCTCACGGCGCTCGACCGGTTCCGCGCTTCGCCGCGCGGCATCACAGTCGGACTCTCGCCCGAGGAGGGGGAGGCCGTCGATGCGAGGGCGCAGGGCAGGAGACTGCTCGCTCGAGGCATCGTTGCGGAGGAGATCGGGCGTCCCGACGAGGCACTCTCGGCACTCGAGGAGGCGGTGAGCGTGAGCCCCGGCGAGCTGGAGTCTCGCGAGGCTCTGAGTCGTCTGCTCTGTCAGTTCGCTTCGTCCATGTCGTCACAGCGCCGCCCCGATGAGTCGCTGGCCTACTACCGGCGCGCTGTCGAGGTCGCCCCCGATTTCCCGCAGCCCAGGTGTCTGCTGGGTTCGGCGTATCTCGGCTCGGGTGATGTGGAGGCCGCGGAGCAGGAGTTCATACGCTCGCTCGAACTCGACCCGGCCTACGCGGAGGCTCACCTCAACATGGCGCTCATCCACGAGATGCGCGGGGACGAGGCGGAACAGCTCGAGTCCTTGAGGTCGTATCTCCGGAGCGCTCCCGCGGCCAGCAATGTCGAGCAGGTCCGCGAGCGCATCGGTCAGCTCGAGACGCGGCTCG
>CAZEXP010000009.1:7038-65597 GCA_964516845.1 uncultured bacterium | reverse complement strand
CCGCGCGACACGATGACGGTGACACGATGACGGTGACACGATGACGGTGACACGACGACAGGGGAGAACATGGCGGCACGAGAGACCAACGGACACGAGTTATTCGACGGACGGATTCGTATGCGGGAGCGCTCACAGATACTGATCGCTCTCGCCGTCATGGCCGTTCTTGTCGCGTACTTCCTGTGGCGGGAGTACTCGACCGCGGGCGTGTTCGGGTTCCCGCTCGACGACGGGTGGATTCACGCGCAGTTCGCGCGGAACCTCGCCCTCGGGCATGGATTCTCGTATAACCCCGGTGTGCCGGTCTCCGGTTCGACGGCGCCGCTGTGGACGCTCGTGACCGCCACAGGATATCTCGTTGTCGGCGATCCCGTGCTCGCGGCGAAGGTGCTCGGCGTCCTCTTCCTTGGGCTGTCCGTCTACTTCTCCTACGTGCTCGTACGCGTCATCTCCGGCGACGCGCGGGAGGCGCTCTTCTCCGCCGTGCTCGTCGCATCACTCCCGCGGCTGATCTGGGCGTCGCTGTCGGGTATGGAGGTCACGCTTGCGGTCATGCTGTCGCTCGTCGGCATCATGGCCCATGTGCTCTACACGACCCCGGGGGACAGGCGGCAGTACGTTGCGACCGTTGCGTTCGGGCTCGCCACGCTCGCCAGACCGGAGTGTGCCGTGTTCTTCGTCGCCGCTCTGCTTGATCGAGTGCTCACCAGCCTGTTCATCAAGTGGCGCGAGCTGGCGACGCGGGAATGGATCGGCCCGGTCGCCGCTCACATCGGGATCTTCCTCCTCATCGTCATGCCCTTCCTCGTCTTCAGCAAGAAGTTCGGTCTCGGGTTCCTCCCGAACACGGTGTACGCGAAGGCGTGTCAGTGGAACGCGGGGCTCATCGCGGCAGTGGCGTCCGGGAGCGGGAAGGAGTTCATCCGATCGCTCACGGTCCGACCGTTCGACTACTACCTCTCATTCCTGCACGAGAGCCTGAACAACAACCCGCTGTTGTTCGTGTTCGCGGGCTTCGGAATGCTGCGGATGGTGTTCTCTCTGCCCTACGATGAGGGGAGCCGCTATCGTTCCTTCCTGATCCCGATCGCGGTCGTTCTGTTCCCGGTCGCCATCGGCGTGATCGTGCCGTTCGGCACGGCCGAGTACCAGGAGGGACGGTACATCGCCCCGATCGCTCCGCTGATGCTCATCATGGGAACCGTGGGCATGTACGGAGCGGCGGCCTACGCCGCCCGCATCTTCAGTGAAGCGAAATTCATGGGGCGGCCCGCGCGGATCGTTCTCGAACGAACGCTGATATGGTTCTTCATGGTCGTCGCGCTGTTCGCTCAGTTCAGGAGTGGATGGTACCGGGGCCAGATATACGGTCGCGAGGTTGCCAACATCGAACAGATGCAGGTCTCCATCGGGAAGTGGCTCGAGCGGCACACGCCGCGGGGCGCGGTCATCGCCGCGAACGACATCGGCGCCATCGCGTACTTCTCGGACCGCGAGGTGCTGGACACATGCGGTCTCATCTCGCCGGAGGCGCTCCACTATCTCAGGCCCGGCGAGCGGCGGGACCAGGCGATCATGAAGTTCCTGGAGGCCGTGCGTCCGGACTACGCGGTGCTGTTTCCCAACTGGTATCCGGAACTCGTCAACCACCGCGCGATCTTCGATCCCGTTGAACGGGTCGTTCTCACCGACAACGTGATCTGCGGAGGACCGGTGATGGTGGTCTATCGCCTCGACTGGGAGAGCCTCAATTCGGGTGAGGAGAAGATCAAACGAGAAGAAGCAGCAAGACTGGCCGGTGAGGTGACACCATGATCGGTTGGCTCGAAGCGATCGATATCGCGCTCTTCCGTTTCCTTAACACCTCCGCATACCATCCCGCTGTTGACCCGATCATGGTCGCCATCACCTCGCAGGATCGCTGGTACGCCATCCTGCTTGGTGGGTGGCTGGCCATGATTATCTGGGGTGGCCGCCGCGGCAGGCTCGCGGCGGCGATGGTGGTCCTCGCCGTGGCTCTGTCCGACCAGCTTTCGAGCGGGTTGATGAAGCCTCTCATCGGGCGGGCGCGCCCGTGCAATGCGCTGCCGCTCGACGAAATCCGTCTCCTCGTTCGGCGCTCGAAGGCGTTCTCATTCCCGTCTTCGCACGCCGCGAACTCGTTCTCGATGGCCACCGTCCTCACCTGGCGCTACCCGCGATTCGGGGCGTTCATCTTCTTCGTTGCGTTCGTCATCGCATACTCGCGCATTTACGTTGGCGTGCACTACCCGTTCGATTCGGTCGTCGGCGCGGTGTTGGGGCTGCTCTGCGGAAAGGTCGCCATCCTGGTCGTTCGCTCGACGGACCAATGGTGGTGCGAGCGGCGCAGGCTCGCCGAGTCCACACGGGCGATCCGTGACCGCATCGACGGGAGTTCCGACGCCTGATGCGACCGGGGGCCGTGCAGGTGCGGCGACATGCCCGCGTCAGGCTGAAACCACACAACATGAAGAAGCCCGGCGGTCCACCGCCGGGCTTCTCTTCGTTCGGGCATCTCTCAGGAGCGACTAGCTGCTCTCTGTCGGCTCCGGCCTTCTCAGGATCGTCACGGGGTTGTTGAGGTACTTCCGGGCGACCCGCATGACGTCCTCCTTCGTGACCTCGGAGATCCGCTGCGCGTAGTCATCCGTGAAGTCGTAGCCGAGGCCGTAGAGCTCCGCGACCGCGGCGTCGTTCGCCTGCGATGCATTCGTCTGGCTCTGCGTCTCATCCATGACCGAGCACAGCTGCTTGGCAAGCTGGAGTTCCTCGTCGGTCACGTAGTCCGACTTGATCTGCTCAATGTACCCGTCGATGATGCCGACGGCCTCGTCGAGCGCCTCGTCCATCGTCGCAGCGTAGATTCCGAAGTAGCCCTCGTCGAGACCGGTCCAGTTGTAGGCGTGGACGACGTAGACGAGGCCCTTGCCCCGAAGGTCGGCGTGGAGCCAGCCGCCCGGGTAGTAGATGCCGGAGATGATGCCGTCGAGCACGTCCATTGCGTAGCGGTCCTCGGACTGATAGGGCATGCCCGGGAAGCCCATCGCGATAACGGCCTGGGCGCGGGTGTGGTAGCTCGTGATGGTCTCCGGCTCGGCCCGCTGCGTGTACTGCACTCGCGCGGGTATCGCCACGTGGGCGGGCTTCCACTTGCCGAACGCCTTGCGGGCGGCGGCGAGCGCTTCGTCGGTCGTGATGTCGCCGAAGATCGTGATGACCGTGTCGTCCGGCGACATGAACGCCGCGTGGTGCGCCACGAGGTCGTCGCGCGTGATCGAGTCGACGCTCTCGGCGGTTCCGACCGGTGTGTTGCCGTACGGATGCTCACCGAAGTGCGCGGCGACCATCCGGTCGATCGCCTCCGTGGCCCAGTCATCCTTGCGGGCGAGGATGCCGGCTTTGATGAGCTCGCGCTGCTTCTCGATGTCGGCCGCGTCGAACCTCGGGTTGAGAAGAACGTCCGCGAAGACCTCGAACCCCCTGGCGAAGTCCTGGGAGAGGAGCGTGAGCGACGACTGGATGCGTGTGTGATTGGCATTGCAGTTGTAGACGGCGCCCATCGAATCGAACGTCTCAGAGATGCTCTGACCGCTCCGCTTCTTCGTGCCGCGTGGGAGCATGCTCGCCGTGAAGTTGCCGAGTCCGGCGATCCCGTCGACGCGTGCCCCGCCGAGTGTGTAGCTGCCAACGGACACGATCGGTATCGTGTGGTTCTCCTTGATGAGAACGGTCAGTCCGTTGTCGAGCACGATCCGCTCGATCTCGCCGACCTCGGTCTCGTCGCTCGTCGCCTCGCTGACAGCGGCGGCCTCATCGTCGTACGGTTCGAGGATGGCGATCCCGAGATTGTCCTCATAGAAGTAGCGGCTCGCCACATCCATGATCTGCTCGGCCGTGACGTCCTGGATGTGCTCGACGTAGAGCTCGTCGAAGTCCGGATTGCCCGTGCCGAGCTCGGACTGGCCGAGGCTGCTCGCGATGCTCTCCATGTCCTGCCTGCCGAGCCAGAACTCGGCGGCCTTCAGCTGCTTGGCCTTATCGAGTTCATCGCGCGAGACCTTGCGACCCTTCATCGCGTAGACCTCCTCGAGTACGGCGTCGATCGCGGCGTCGATGTTCGCCGGATCGAGCTGCATCGAGACCACGAACGAGCCGGCGCCGTAGTTCGGCGTACTCGACCAGGACGTGATGCCGTAGGCGAGCTGGAGCTCGTCGACGAGCCTCCTGTAGAGACGGGAGCTCTCGCCCTCGGACATGATGTGCGACAGCACGTCGAGCGGGTAGAGGTCCGGGTCGGAGAGAGCCACCGTGTGGAAGCCCATCATCACGTAGGCCATGTCGAGGTCGCGCTGAACGCGGCGCTCGCGGCGGCCGAGCTGCGGGGGCTCCTCGGTGAGCGTCGGGACGTCGATGGGCTTGCGTTCCCACTCGGCGAACGCGGTGTGGATCTCCTCGTACGCCTCTTCAGCGTCGAAATCGCCGACGGCGACGAAGATCGTGTTGTTCGGAACGTACATCCGTTCCTTGTACCTGACGACATCGTCGCGCGTCAGGCGCCGGAAATTCTCGGCGTAACCGATGACCGGGTATTTCGACGGATGACGCTCGAACATCGTCTCACCGTAGAGCGCGTAGATGCGCCGGGCGGGTTCGTCGTAGCCCATGTTGATCTCGCGCGTGATGACCTCCCGCTGCGCGTCCACCGCCTCCTGCGGGAAGCTGGCGTTCATCGCCCAGTCGGAGAGAATATCGAGGGCGGTCGAGAAGTGCTCCGGCGAGGTCTCCATGAAGTAGCAGGTGTGGTCCTTGGTCGTATACGCGTTCGAACCGCCGCCGATCGATTCGATCTCGCGCTCGATGTCCTCGAGCGTGCGCGTCGGCGTCCCGTCGCTCAGGAGGTGCTCCACGTTGTGTGAGATACCGCATCCGAGGTACTCGGCCTCATAGATGCTGCCGGCCTTGACATACACCCTGAGGTTGACGACGGGGGATGAGTGGTTCTCTTTGAGGATGACGGTCAGGCCGTTCTCGGGCATGACCCGCTTGATCGTCTCGCCCGCGCTCGCTACGGCCGCCGCGGCCAGCACGATGATGAGGGCGATCGCGAGGATTCTGGCACTCGTGCGCATCGACTTCTCCTTGTTCCGGTTCCTCCGGTTGTCCTACTCATAGAGCGGCCGCCGGCACGACCCCAACGGGGGGTGCGCTGCGGCGGACCGAGTGTCTGGAATTCACGATGTTAGACAACATGATAGCGCATGCGTTGCACAGGTTCAAGTGAGTGTGCCCGGTGCGTCCCGAGCGCGGGTTTTCTGAAACCCCGCCGCCTGAATGGGGGTCATACGAGCGTCACCAGGGTCGTGCCGCCGCGCAACAGGCACGCGCCCATCCAGCGGCGAGAGGATTTGCCCTCCTCTCAATGCCTGACGGGCCCACTCCGGCGCCTCCCGTTCGGATGGGCCCGTCCGTCTTGCCTCCCTGCCTCCGCTGTGTTTGAATGACCTCTCGATGTGATATCACGGAGACTGAGCACCGTCGCGTCCCGCGACAGGGAGCGCCCCTTGAATGAGCATACGAAGCATGCCGCCGAGATCGCCCGGGAGGCGGGCGCCATTCTGCGGGAGGGCCGGCGGCATCCGTTCGCCATCGACATGAAGGGCAAACGCGATCTCGTCACCTCGGTCGACACGGCATCCGAGAAGCTCATTCTCGGACGCATCCGCGAACGCTATCCCGACGACCGTATCGTCGCCGAGGAGAGTTCGCCGGTCGCGCCGGGCGAGGGAACCGGGACCCGCTCCCGCGCGTGGATCGTCGACCCGCTGGACGGGACGAACAATTTCGCGCACGGCTATCCGTTCTACTGCGTCGCCATCGCCGTCGAGGAGGCGGGGGAGCTTGTGACGGGTGTCGTCTACGACCCGCTTCGTGACGAGCTCTTTGTGGCCGAGCGCGGGGAGGGCGCGACGCTCAACGGGGAGCGTATCCGCGTCTCCGACGCCCCGGTCCTGGGCGATTCGATCGTGGCGACGGGCTTCCCGTACGACCGCTCCGAATCCAGCGAGAACAACCTCGGCAATCTGAATCGGTTCATTCTTTCCGTTCGCGGGATCCGACGCGCCGGTTCGGCGGAACTCGATCTCGCGTACGTGGCCTGCGGCCGCCTCGACGGGTTCTGGGAGCTCGGGTTGAAGATCTGGGATGTGTCTGCCGGCGGGCTGCTCGTCCTCGAGGCGGGGGGCGCCGTCTCGCTGACGGACGGCTCGAGCTGGGATCACAGCCGGGGCGACATCGTTGCGAGCAACGCCCTGGTCCACGAGGAGATGCTGACCGTGCTCAATTCGCCGGGCCTCGGCGCGGACTAGTCTTGAGCGGTCTTCATCCATCGTGTAGACTCAACTCCCGGTATCGCGTACGCTCGAAATACGACTCGACACTCATTTTTGGAGATTGCGGATGCGTCGTCTCTTCGCCGCGGTTCGGATGGCGGGGTTCATCCTGCTGTTTCTGTCCGCGGTCTGTGCCTCGGCCGGGGAGAGGCTCACACTGGCGCAGGCGGTCGATCTCGCGCTTGAGCACAACCGCACGCTCGAGGCCGCCCGCGACGACTACGAGGCTGCCCGATGGGGCGCGCGCAGCGCGTGGGCATCGCTCCTTCCGTCGGTCTCGCTCAGGTCGTCAGCCCGCCGCGTGGACCCCGATACATACGAGCGCGCGAACGCCTCGATCGAGTTCCTGCCGGAGGAGCTCGAGATCGAGCCGTTCCTCTATGAAACGACGTACGAGACGTCGTTCAATGCGTCGATGCCCGTGTTCAACGGCGGACGCCTCTGGGGCGCGGTCGGTCTCGCGGGCGCCGCGAGGAGCGCTGCGCTGCACGGTCTCGACGCGGCGCGCCTGGATGTCATGGTCGCCGCGAAATCGGCGTTCTTCGACGTTCTGAGGACGGAGGCGCTGCTCGACGTATCGCGTGACGCGATGCGTGCGGCGGAGGAGCGCGTGGCGACGTCGCGTCGGAAGGAAGAGATCGGCATCACCGGTCGAGCCGACCGCCTGCTCTGGGAGGTTCAGCTGGCGGAGGATCGACGGGCGCTCATCGACGCCGAGAATTCGGTCGTGCTTGCCCGCACATCGCTGGCCGCCACGCTCGGACTCCCGCTCGATGCAGGGTTTGAACTGGAGGACGTGTCGCGTCTCGAACTCGAGGCTCGCTGTGCTCCCTACCGGGGGCTTCTCGATGGGAATCCAGCGACCGAGCTTGAGGCTCGCTCGCTCCTTTCGAGCAATCCCGGGTATCTTGCCCTCCGCGACGTTGCCGACATCGAGCGGCACGGCGTGACCATCGCGCGCGGCGCGTTTCTTCCCGCCGTCAACGCTCAGGCCACCTACGGATGGAGGGCGGACGGCGACATCGAGCCGGACGACGAGGTCGCGTGGTCGGTGACTGCATTCCTCGAGGTGCCTGTCTTTACGAGTTTCAAGAATCTGTCCGACTATCAGCAGGCGCGAAGGAGGCATCTGGCGGCGATGAGCCGTCGGGATGAAGGTGAGCGGATGATGGTCCTCGGGCTTCGCAGCTCGATCGCGACGCTCAGGTCTCGCCTGGAAGGGCTGGAGGCGGCCGAACGCCTGGTCGCGCAGTCGCGCCAGCACTTCGACAGCATGGACGACATGTACGGGCAGGGCATGGTGCAGTCGACCGATCTCGCGGACGCGCGGGTGCTGCACGACCGCGGCCGCATGGGATACATCAACTCGCTGTACGACTGCTTCGTCAGCCTGTCCGAACTCGAGAACCTCGTCGGGGAGCGTTCCGCGCGGAACTGAGACGTTCCGAGGCGGGAGCCGTCGGCGCGACGTGCACGATGAACCGGAGAGATGCCATGAGACGAACGAGCAACCGGGTGACCCGGATCGTGTTCGCCGGAGGGCTTGTCCTCGCGCTCGCGGTCGGGGGATGCGGACGTCCTTCCGCGGACGAGGAGACCCCGGCGACCAGTGGCGCGGCGCCGGTGCCCGTCGAGGTGACGGTGATCGAGCCACGCGATGCCGCGACGACGGTCAGCGCGACCGGGACCATTCGCGCGGCAACCGACGTGCAGGTGAGCGCCGAGGCGAACGGTCGTGTTCTGGCGATACCGGCATCCGTGGGGGACGCGGTGGAGGCGGGGGATGTGCTGGTTCGTCTGGATCTGGAGCTCGCCGGCCTCGGCGCGCAGCAGGCCAGGGCGCAGTTTCTCACCGCCGAGGCAGAACTCGGCGACGCCGAACTCGGTCTCAAACGGGCGAAGCACCTGTGGGAGAACGGCGACATCTCCGATCTCGACCATGAGACCGCCCAGACGCGCGCCACGGCCGCACGGGCGATGTCCGCGACCGCGGAGGCCGGGCTGGCGGCGGCCGAGCGGCAGCTCCGTGACACGGCGATCAGCGCGCCGGTGTCGGGACGCGTGGCCTTCATCTATGCGGAAGAGGGGCAGCTCGTCGCGATGGGCACGCCTGTCGCGCACGTTATCAACGATGACTTCCTCGAGGTCGATTTCGGCGTCAGCGAGGGTCGCGTCGTCGAACTGCGGGCCGGACTCAAGGCGTCGCTGACCGTCAGGCCCTACCCCGGGGAGATATTCGCCGGGCGGGTCGACTATGTCGGTCGCCGGGCCGACGACATGACCAAGACTTATCCCGTCCGCGTCACATTCGAGAATCGCGGAGGCAGGCTTCGCTCCGGCATGGTCGCGGAGGTGACGGTGTCCGCCCGTGAGCTCAACGACGCCATCGTCATAGAGCGGGACTGGATCATCGACCGCTACGGAGAACCCGCGGTGTTCGTCGCCGTGGACTCCCTGGCAACGCTCCGGAGAGTGACGCTCGGGGCGGTGCTCGGGGGGCAGGTTGTTGTGGAGTCCGGTCTCGCGGCCGGAGACAGGATCATCTCCGTCGGCTACACGCAGGTGAGCGATGGGGCATCCATCGAGATCAAGTCGGGATCGTAAGTGAGCGTGCGCGCGGCGCACGGCGGGAGCGATAGCGGATGAACATCGGCGAATTCTCCGTCAAACAGCCGGTTCTCGTGAACCTCGTCATGTTCGGCGTTCTCATTGTCGGCGTCTTCACCTATTTCCAGATGCCGGCTGAGCTCCTGCCGAACGTCAGTCTCGATGAGGCGATCGTCTGGGTCTCCTATCCGGGTGTCTCGCCCGAGGAGATCGAGACGCTGGTCACGAAGCCGCTCGAGGAGGAGATCGAGAGCGTTGAGGATGTCGAACACGTCAGTTCGACGTCGTCGGAGAGCCGCTGCGTCATCGATGTCCGCTTCAAGCCGGGGCTCTCCGATGACGATTTCGACAAGGGTGTGATGGACCTGAGAACGGCGGTGGACGCGGCGGGCGCGAAGCTCCCGAGCGATCTTGATGATCCCGTGGTCATCCCCATCAAGCTCGCCGAGGTCATCCCCATCCTGTCCGTCAGCATCGGGGGGCAGGAGAGCGACACGGTGCTCCGTGAGATAGCGGAGGACCTCAGAGAGCAGATCCTCGATGTCGCATCCGTGGCGGACGTTGACATCATCGGCACCAGGGAACGCGAGATACTCATCGAACTGGACGCCGACCGACTCGCCGCGTACGGCATTCCGATCGGGCAGGTCGTGGGGTCGCTGGCCGCGAGGAACCTGAACGTCCCGGGCGGCACGCTCGATCTGAGCACATCCGAGTACATCGTCCGGACGCTTGGCGAATTCGAGTCGCTCGAGGGAATCGAGGACCACGTCATAGCCTCAGGTCCCTCCGGCGGACAGATCCGGATTCGCGACGTCGGTCGCGTGCGGGACACGCTCGCCGATCCGCTGACCTACGCGCGGCTCAACGGCGAGCGGAGCGTGACGCTCTGGGTGATGAAGGAGAGCACCGGGAGCATCGTCCGGGTGGCCGAGCGCATTCGCGGCGTTGTCGATGAGTACGACGCGCGACTGTCTGAGGATGTGAGTTTCGAGATCCGGAACGACGCGTCCATCGAGGTCCGCGACGTGCTGCAGATCCTCCAGAGGAACGCCGCATTCGGCATTGTCCTCGTTGCCCTGACGCTCTTCGTGTTCATCGGCGCGCGGAACGCCGTGCTCGCCTGCATCGGGATCCCGTTCAGCTTCTTCGGCGCGTTCATCCTGATGAATGCGGCCGGTATCACGATCAACACGCTCTCGCTCTTCTCGCTCGTTCTCGTGCTCGGCATGCTCGTCGACGACGCCATCATCGTCATCGAGAACATCTATCGACACATGGAGGAGGGGAAGCCGCGGCGCGAGGCCGCGGTGCTCGGTCTCAAGGAGGTGCAGGCGCCCGTGACGGCGGCCGTCCTGACGACCGTGGCGGCGTTCCTGCCCCTGCTGCTGATGACCGGCACGTGGGGCAAGTTCATGGCGGTCATCCCCAAGGTCGTCACGTTCGCGCTTCTCGTCTCGCTCGTCGAGGCGCTCTTCATCCTGCCGTCGCACATGGCGGACTTCGGGCGCATCGACCGCGCCGAGAACCGGTGTCGGCCGCTCTTCCTGCGTCTCACGGGCGGCTACGAGCGCTTCCTGAGGCAGGTACTCAGAAGGCGCTATCTCGCGATGCTGGGCATCTTCCTGATGGCAGTCTTCGCGATCGGTCTCGCCACGACCCTCGATATCAAGATCTTCGAGGAGGAGGACATCGACCAGTTCGAGATCCGCGCACAGACGCGGATCGGGACGCGGATCGAGGAGACCGACCGGATCGCCAGACAGCTTGAGGGCATCATCGAGCAACTGCCGGAGGATGAGATCGAGGCCGTCGTCACACGGGTCGGGTTCATGATGGAGAACCACCGCGGACGTCTTGCCTCGCACAACATGCAGATCAACGTGGACCTCGTCGATTCCGGGGACCGCGGCAGGTCCGATCTGGAGATCATGGATGCGCTCCGCGGCGAGCTCAACCAGGTCGCGGGTCTGACGTGGCTGTCGCTGTCGCGTCCTCAGCAGGGGCCTCCGTCGGGTGAGCCCGTGGAGGTGCGCGTGGAGGGCGAGGATCCGCTCGTCCTGAGCTCGATCGCCGGCCTGCTCAAGGATCGACTCGCCGAGATCGAGGGCGTCGTCGAGATCGACGACGACACGAGGCCCGGGAAGTCCGAACTCCGTGTCTCGGTTCTCCAGGATCGAGCAGCACTCTACGGACTGACCGTGAGCGACATAGCGGGCGCGCTGAGAATGAGCTTCGAGGGCGTCGAGGCGACGAAGTACCGTGGCGAGGGGGACGATGAGATCGACGTGATCGTCCGGCTCGAGGAGGGCGACCGGCTGGACATGGACGACCTCGAGCGGCTTCCGATCGCGACGCAGGCGGGTATCGTCCCGCTGGCGAATGTGGCGGAGTTCAGCATCGCCGCCGCGCAAGCGGAGCTCAACCGCCGCGACGGGACGCGTGTTGTCACGGTCACCGCCGGCCTCGAGGGAGGCGCAACGTCGACCGAGGTGAACAGGCTTCTCCAGGCGGAGTTCGCCGACATCCCGACGAGGTACCCGGGGTACAGACTCGACTTCGGAGGTGAGTTCCAGGAGACACAGGAGTCCTTCACCTCGCTCTTCCTCGCGTTCCTCGTGGCGATCCTTCTCATCTACGGGATTCTCGGGACCGAGTTCCAGTCCTTCGTTCAACCGCTGATCATCATGTTCACGGTTCCGTTCGCGTTCATCGGCGTCATCATCGGGCTTGCCGTGATGCGCTTTCCGTTCACGCTCAATGCAGGCGTCGCCATCGTGGCTCTTGCGGGCGTCGTCGTGAACGATTCGATCGTGCTTGTCGACTTCATCAAGCGGGCGCGATCGAACGGTGTCGATCGATGGGAGTCCGTCGTGCTTGCCGGGACCCAGCGCTTGAGGCCGATCCTGCTGACGTCCATCACCACGATCTTCGGTGTGCTCCCGCTGGCGATGGGTTGGGGCGGGTCGTCGCGGAGCTGGGGGCCGATGGCCGCCTCGTTGGCGTGGGGTCTTGCGTTCGCGACCATACTGACGCTGTTCATCATCCCGGCGCTCTTCTCGATCGTCGACGACATCCGCAGACGCTTCGGGCGTCTGGACACTGCGGGAGAAACGCAGCCTGACACGACGCGGCACATCACCGCGAGCGCATGCGATCCGGACGAGGGGATGGAGGCTCTCGATGACTAGCGATTCGAGTGAGCACAGGGGGCGAGTGCTGGCCTGTTTCCGTGACGAGTGGGAGGTCGCTCTCGAGGATGGCCGCATACTCCGCGCCAGCGTGCGCGCGCGTCACTTCGCCGGTCTTTCGGAGCATGAGAAGTTCGTTGTCGCCGGCGACACGGTTGACATCTCAGTGCTCGACGACGGCGGGGCCGTGATCGAGCGCGTGCATCCGCGGGAGACAGCGCTGTCGAGACTCCGTCCGAGGATGAGGAAAGAGGCCGAACAGGTCATCATCGCGAATGTCGAACAGCTCGTAGCAGTCGCGTCGCTGGGGACGCCCAGGCTCAACCGACGGATGCTTGACCGCGTCCTTGTCATCGCCGAGAGCGCCGATCTGAAGTCGGTCATCGTGTTCAACAAGATCGACCTCGTGCACGAGCGGGAGTGGCTGCCTGCGGCTGCCGCATACGAGCAGGCCGGATACGATGTCGTCGCCACGTCGGCCTCCGACGGCACGAATATCGACGAGCTCGCGGCGCTCGTCCGCGGTCGATTCAGCGTGTTCTCGGGACCGAGCGGCGCGGGCAAGAGTTCGCTGCTCAATGCCATCGAGCCGGGTCTTGGCATCAAGGTCCGTGAGATCGGGAAGAAGTCCCACAAGGGCAAACACACGACATCCAACGTGACCATCTTCCGTCTCGAAGACGGAACGCTGGTCGCCGACACGCCGGGGTTTCGCGAACTCGGCTTCTGGAAGATCCGCGCCGACGAACTGGA
Organism: uncultured bacterium; assembly: GCA_964516845.1. Classification (GTDB taxonomy): domain Bacteria; phylum Joyebacterota; class Joyebacteria; order Joyebacterales; family Joyebacteraceae; genus JAPEKQ01. The sequence goes on along the minus strand of CAZEXP010000009.1, from coordinate 52,633 downwards.
CTACCTGTTCCCGGAGTTCCGGGAGTACATTCCCCGCTGTCGCTTCACGACGTGCAGTCACTCCGCGGAGCCGGACTGTGCCGTGAAGGACGCGGTCGAACGCGGCGAGGTCAATGCCGCGCGGCACGATAGCTACCTGAGACTGCTCAGTGAGCTCAGGCGCCCGTCCTGATGCAAGGGAGGACCGCTCCGTGCAGGTCATACTCTATGAGAATCCGGGGACGTCGACGTTCGGCCCCATCACGTTCCTCCGACCGGTCTTCGATCTGAGGTGTGGGGCACTGCTGCTTCGCGAGAAGCTCGAGTATCGCCGTCCATCGTGGCGCGTTCTCCTGGGCGCGCGTCCCGCTCTCTCCGCGTGGGCGGCCGAGACCTATCCCGGTCGGACGCCCGCTGCCGCCGACGACAGACCGACGCTGCTGCTCTCGGCGAATGTGATCGTGGACGAGACGCTGCTCGCCGCTCTTGACGATGTCGACGCCGAGACCGTGCTGACGTCCGGCGGCTCCGTCGTCGGCGCCAGGATCAACGACCGCGTGCGGGAACGTACCGGCGCTCTCGAGAACAGCGGCTACGACATCACCGCGCTTGAGCTGGCGAGTCGACTGGAGATTCCGGCGCGCGTGGTTTCGTTCCCATGGGAACTCGTTCGTCTGAACGCCGAGGAGATCGAGAGGGATGCTCCGCTCGTTCTCGCGGCAGGCGCGATGGAGGGCAGCGTCAGCGAAAGAGCTTGCATCGTCGCGCCGGCCCGGGTCTCTGTGGGCGAGGGGGCGAGTGTGGCGGCCGGGGCGGTGCTGGATGCTACCGACGGCCCCGTGGTTGTGGCGCCGGGCGCATGCGTCATGGCGAATGCCGTCGTTGTGGGGCCCGCATTCGTCGGCCGTGACACGGTCATCAAGATCGGCGCGAAGATATACGGAGGCACCTCGATCGGGGAGTCGTGCAAGGTCGGCGGCGAGGTCGAGGGGTCCATCATCCATTCGTACTCCAACAAGCAGCACGACGGGTTCCTCGGCCATTCGTATCTCGGCAGCTGGGTGAACCTCGGCGCCGCGACGGATACCAGCGATCTGAAGAACAACTACGGCACCGTGCGTGTGGAGATCGCCGGCGAGGTCCACGACACGGGTTCGCTGTTCGTGGGTGCTACCATCGGCGATCACTCCAAGACGGCGATAGGGACGAAGCTCAATACGGGAGTCGTGATCGGCGTGTTCGCCAATGTTGTAGCCTCGGAGATCTCTCCCAAGGTGATCCCGTCGTTCGCGTGGAGCGTGAACGGTGACGTGACCGTGCACGAGCTCGAACGGGCCGTCGCGACCGCCCGGCTCGTGATGGCGCGCCGCGGCGTCGAGCTGACACGCGCGGGCGAGGCCGTCATCAGGCGCGTGTTCGAACTTGAGCGCCGGAACTAGGGTTCGGGCAGCGAAGAAGCGGGGGCTCTCCACGATGGAGAGCCCCCGCTTCGTACGTCCGCATCTGCCGCGTGCCCGCCGCAGTCGGGCCAAGCCCGCCGGAGGCGGGCCAGCCGCCGAGCGCAGCTCGGCTTTGCTCCCCTATTCGGGGAGCCGCTCCCCGAATAGGGGAGCCCCCCGCCTGAGCTGGAGGCGAGGGGCTGGGGGGGACAGAGCAAGCTTCGCTCCGGCCACATCACTCCGTGTCTTCGCGAATCTCCTCGAGTTCCTCGCGGAGCTCCTCGAGCGTTTCCTGGAGCTCCTTCATCCGCTCCTCGAGGATCTCCTTCTTCAGTTCAGCCTGGTCGCCATAGGCCTCGATGAGGGCCTTTGCCTTTTCGTCGTCGTAGATGTATACGCCTCTACCGGGAAAGCGGGCGACGCGCTCATCGGCCTTCTTGACGGTTGCTTCGACCGTGATGGTCTCGCCGCTTCTGACGATGACGATCGGCGTCGGAACATCGCCCTGCATTCTGCCGATGGCCCTGGAGAGCTCACCGGTGTCGCCCACCGATTCACCGTCGATCTCGATGATGACGTCGCCGGCGTGGATGCCGGCCTCTTCGGCGGCGCCACCGCCGACGATCTCCTCAACCAGAACACCCTTGCCACCGGGCACCTCGAAGTACTCGGCGAGTCCCTCGCCCAGATCATCCACATAGACTCCCAGCCGGCCCTTGCCACCCCAGGCGTAACCGACATCGAAGCGTGGGACGAACAGATCGCCAAGCTCGCCGAGTGCTGCGAGGCCCTCGAGTCCCTCGAGGTCTATTGTGAAGTCATTCATGTCATCGCTCGTCCACACGTACTTCCGCGGGCGAATGCCGAGAACCGCGCTCTTCTTGATCTCCGAGCCGTCGCGGTACAGGAGGACGTCAACCTTGGTGAAGGGTTCCACCTTTCGGATCATCTCGATCAGCTCGCCCGTATCGCCGGCCTCCTTGCCGTTGACCGAGATGATGATGTCGCCGACCTCGATCCCCGCCTCGTCCGCGGGGCTTCCTTCATGCACGTTGTTGACGTGCACGACGTACGTCCTGGGCACACCGAGCTTCGAGCGCTCGGCCTTGTCGAGATCATTGATGCCGACTCCGAGCCATGCGTGGTCGTCTTCCGAGAGTTCGATCTTCACGATGGGGCTCTCGTCGGAGTCCGTGTCGGTCGTCACGCGGACGCGGACCGACGCCTCCTTGGTCGTGTCACCAGCCAGTGCTCCCGCCGGTATGGCGATACAGGTCGCGCAGAGCGCAACGATGGCCACTCCGAGCAGATTCCGCCTGGACATCCTCCACCTCCTTGATTCCCGACGTCCTCCGCCGCGCGGGTTTCCGGACGTCAACGGTGAGGCCCCCGGTCCAGCTGGAATCCAGCTGTTCTCTCCTCCCACCCGCGGGGCTCACGATCCTGCCTTCAGCTGATTCGACACGTGGGACCGTAGGAAGTTGAAGCCTACGTCAGTGACGGGGGCCGGTGAAGGCCCCCGTCAGCAAGTCTGTTTCGCACGTCAGCAGGTCTGTTTCGTGGCATCGCAGGGAGTCGTCTCCCGCCTGGAGCGACCGGAGGGTCATGAGTGGCCGGCCGGGTCGCCCGATCGTGCTAGCGCGACGCCCCCATGAGCATGAACGTGCCGAGGCCGACGGCGGCCACGAAGATCATCGAGATGATGATGCCCACCACAACAGGTATGGCGACCGCAATGATGGCCTTGCCGCGTTCGAGGCCGTAGACGCGTTCGACCGTGACGACGGTGACGACGAGCATCCAGATACCGACCAGACCGGCGAGGAAAGTTCCCAGGAACGGGACGATGCCCACCCAGCTGACGAACGAGCCGACTGCGGGCGGAATGAACGCAGCCTTGAAGTCTCCCTTGCCGCCAAGCATCGACGTAGAGACGAAGTGGATGATGCCGATGAAGATGAAGAAGCCGATGACCCGCATGACGGGGAACATGATGACACCGGGCAGGTTGAATACGCCCAGAGCGCCACAAACGCCGCCGATAGCCAGAATGCCGATGGCGGGCCCAAACGCCTTCTCATCGGCCGCCAGCTGGTCGATCGCGTCCGTCTTCAGCTGAACGACCTCCCAGCCCTTCTTGAGATAGTCCATGAATCCCATGTCCCTGCCTCCTGCGGCTCGCGGCCGCATCTGGAGCCGGCTCCACCCCGGCATCGGGGCGGGCACGATAGTGGTCAGCGTCGCGAATATAGGGGAGAGACCGCTCCGGGCGCAAGGGCTAATCGCCTTGCTGGGCTTCGGTTCAGAATACGCGCTCAACCGGCGCCTTCTCATGCCTGATTGGCACAGGTTATGCATTTCATCAGTCTCGCGAGAGGTACATCGAGTGCTTTGTAACGAGTGTCGCGGTTGCCGACAGCACCAGAGAGACAACACGAGGAATGCCAACGGCATCGGGCACCTGACTCGGGCTGTCGACCGTGGGGTCGGCACGAGGAGGAGGGACGCGAGGTGAAGAGGTTCTTTGCGCACAGAGTGGTTGCGGCTACGGCCATCGTCGTGGCTGGATGTCTCATGGCCTGCGGGTGCAGTGTCGTGAGCCCTGAGGACGGCGCGTGGAGCGGTGGTTATGGCGAGGTCACGGGCACCGTGACGAATCGCTCCGGAGTGCCGCTCGAGGACATGACGGTCTCGATGTGGGGCGAGGTCGGCATGAGCCAGACCGAGACGAGCTACGAGGTCACGACGGACGCCAGCGGCGCGTTCGTGATCAGTGACATCGACCTCGGCGGGACGCATGCGTACTCGCAGACATACGACATCTACGTGAACTGCACGCAGGACGATCGCTCCGCAGTCGACGAAGAGTATTCGACGTACGTTGGGAGCGTGGTCGTAGTGAACCACAGCGACTGCGTTGTGGCCGTGGAACTCTGCGCGGCCATCAACATTCCCGGCGACCCGGGCAGCATGTACGAGTAGGTCCGGGGGAAGAGAGCGGTCCTCCGGTGTTCTTGTGATGCTCGATACTGGCGACGGGCTGCCGCATGTGTGGCAGCCCGTCGTGCTGGTACCGGAGGCCGGGTTCGAACCGGCATGAGCCTTGAGGCCCGCGGGATTTTGAATCCCGTGCGTCTACCAGTTTCGCCACTCCGGCTGTCAGTACAATTTAGCACCGGCAGCAGGGTGCGTCAACCGGAGAGGCGGGTTGGGAAGTTCGCGCTTGACTCTCACGCCAACGCTGCTAGAATCTACTGTTCAGAGAAATGCAGCGATGTGCGGGGCCATAGCTCAGTTGGGATGAGCGCCTGACTGGCAGTCAGGAGGTCGGGGGTTCGATCCCCCCTGGCTCCACCATATTCGAGGGCGCGCCGGTTCGACCGGCGGTGCCCCGGTGAGAGGCAAGCGCCGGGCGGTGTCATAACTGCCCGGCGTTGCTGTGAGCCGGGGGCTGGTCGAGGGCGCGGTACGGTGGTGCCCCGGTTGACACCGTAGTGCTGTCGTGCTAAGTTTGGGTTATAGAGTGATGTTGCGCTCAGCGTGCGATCATCGGGCAAGCGGCCGTCCATGGCTGCCGCGGGCGCGAAACTCCGCGGGACGGCAGGGGAACAGGAGTCGACACCCAGGACAACTGCTACTGCGCTCTGCAATCAGGGATTTCCCTCGGCCCGGCGACGGGCTGTGCAGGTGCGACCGGTGGCGGCCAATGGATGACGGCTCCTGTTTCCACATCGTGGGGGATATGCTTCACATGATACTGCGACCTGGCGCGAGTCTCCTTGCAGTTGCTCTCCTGGTTCTACTCGTCTCGATGGGTTCTGCGGCGCCGTCATCGACGATCACGCTCGATGAACGCACCGTGGTGCTGAGTGCGGAACGCGGATACACGCACCTGCGTTTTGATGGGGGGCGAGTCCTGTCCGAGCCCGGCGAGCCCGAGCTTCCATCCCGGGTCCTCTGCTTCGTCATCCCGAGCGAGATGCGGGTCTCGGACGTCCGCGTGTCCGGGAGCCGTGAGGAAACGCTTGAGGGGTGGCGGCAGATCTTCCCGACCCAGCCCGAGGTGCCGATCGGAGAGCCCGCGGCCGAGTGGGTTCCTCCTGTCGGCTCGATCTACGAATCCAATGACATCTATCCGATCGAGCGGTGCACCGTGCTCGGCGAGGGATTCCTTGGTGGGTATCGCATCGCCACGGTTGCGGTTCATCCGGTGCGCTGGCGCCCCTCTTCGGGGGATGTCCTTCTCTCCAGCGAAGTGACCGTCGAACTGGTTCTGGAACCGGCCGCCGACAGGCCGAGGACACGCGCGCGCGTGACCGAGGCATCCGACCGGCTCTACCGTGAGGTGGTGGCCGGCATCGTCGCCAATCCAGGCGACCTCGACGCTGTTCGCGGCGGGATCAATGTCGAGACGGTGGGGGGGAGTTTCGGATTCTCTCCGAGGCACACGCCGTCGCTCGAGGGGACGCCGGTCGAGTACGTCATTATCACCAACGATGAGTTCGCTCCGTACTTCGAGCCGTTCGCTGATGCGAAGACGGCGCGGGGCATTCCGACCGTCGTGAAGACGCTCTCCTGGATAGACGCGAACTACCCCGGCGGCTGCGATCAGGCGGAACGCGTCCGCTTCTTCATCCAGGACGCCTACGAGTCGTGGGGCACGGCCTATGTGCTTCTCGGAGGTGACACCGGGATCGTTCCCGTCCGCATCGCGTATACGCGCTACTACGGCGGCAACTTCATCCCGTGTGACCTCTACTACAGCGATCTCGACGGTACCTGGAACGAGGACGGGGACGAGCTGTTCGGCGAAGCCTACAGCGGCGAGACCATCCCGGGAGACGCTGTCGATCTCTACAGCGATGTGTTCGTTGGGAGAGCCCCCGTCAACAACGTTGTCGATGTGGAGAACTTCATTGCGAAGTGCGAAGCCTATGCACGGACCCCGGTGCCGCACTTCACAGAGAGGAATCTGTATCTCGCGGAAGTGCTGTTCCCGTACGATTGGAGCGGCGGCGCCTACAGCCTTGACGGCGCGACCGACATCATCGAACCCGGCATGCCGCTCGTCGATCCGGCGCTCCACACCGCCAGACTGTATGCGAATCTCGGACCGTATCCGGGCGCGCATCTGCTCAACGAGGCCACGGCGACCGATTCGCTCGATCTCGGCTACAACGTGGTCGTCCATGTCGGGCACGGCAACAAGGACGTCATGCGCGTCGGACTGGACAACTACATCGGACTCTCCGACGTATCGTCGCTCTCGAACGGGCTGAACGCATCGGGATTCTGGTGGTTGCTCAACTGCACGTCGACCGCTATCGACTATGACTGCATCGCTGAGCGGGCTCTGAGGAACACCGGTGGCGGGGCTTCCGGGCTGATCGGACCGACCCGGTACGCGTTCCCGTCGACGGCAAGCGAGTACTACTGGGACTGGACCGACCTGATGTACCAGGCGGGGCTCCTGGAGGCGGGGCCGCTGTTTGCAGCGATGCGGGCGCTCCACGCGAGCTTCGAGGAATCGGGACGTGACAATACGGACCGATGGACGCATCTGTCGCTCGTGCTGCTCGGCGACCCGGAGCAGAGGATCTGGTCGAGTCGGCCGAGGGCGCTCACGGTTGCTCATCCCGGCGCGGTCCAGGTCGGCGAGAGCGGGGCGATCGTAACCGTGACCGACCTCGGGCCCGTCGAGGGTGCGAGGGTCTGCATCGCGTCGCCGAACGGCGAGACCTACGCCGCGGGCGTCACCAATGCGTCGGGAGTCGCCAGTCTGTGGTTCACGCCCGTCAACACGGGTGTGCTCACCATCATGGCTACGGCGCCGAACCACTCCGTCTACGAATCCGTGATCAACGTGACCATCGCCGACGGCGCGCACGTCTATCTCGACGGCTTCACCGCAAGCGACGGCGCGTCCGGGATGAGCGCCGGCAACGACAACGGCGTGGTGGAGTCCGGCGAGACGATCGAACTCGAGTTCGAGGTTCGCAACAGCGGGATCGTGACAGCCGCCGGTGTTACGGTTGATGCGACGACCGCTGACCCGTACGTGACGCTCGAGCAGACGACGGCCATCGTCGGCGACGTGCCGGCGGGCGGCACCGAGGTCGTGTCGTCGGCCCTGCGGTTCCTCGTTGCCGCGGACTGTCCGAACGAGTGGGACGCGGACATCGCGCTCGTGTTCAGCGATGCGGCGAGAGCGACATGGACCGACACCATCGCCGTCCGGCTGTTCGCACCGGTACCGGTCGTCGTGCGCACCGAGCTGGACGATTCGGTCGGTGGGAACGGGAACGGGATCGCCGAGTCGGGAGAGACGATCACTCTCTTCATGCAGATGTACAACGAGGGGAACGGCTCGGCAGAGGGCGTCACCGGCACTCTCCGACATCCCAATCCGCTAGAGGTCTCCATCATCGACAGCCTGGACTCGTGGGGCACGATCCCCGCGGCTGGTTCGGTCACGGGGACGAGCGGATTCACCTTCGCGATCCCGGGGCACGTCCACTCCGCATTCGAACTCGAGTGCACCGATTCGTATGGGATGACGTGGACGACCGAGTTGGATATCGAACGACCCGAGCCGCCGGATACGCTCTGGGGGCGCGTCAAGGGCACCACGATCCTGCTCTACTGGGCGAAGTCGGAGAGCCCGGACACCAGAGGCTACGACATCCGGAGAAGTGGCGCAGAGTCGGGACCGTACGCCGCGGTCAACTCGGCCATCATTGAGAACGCGTCGTACTTCGCCGACAGCGGACTTGCGGAGAACACCCGATACTACTATCGGGTCGCAGCCGTCGATTCGTCGGGGCTGGCGAGTCTCGGGGGACAGACGCTCACTCTCAGCACGAATCCGCCGAGTCAGGCCGGCTGGCCTCTGACGACGAACGGCGGGATATACTCAAGCGTGGCCGTGGCCGATCTTGACGGCGACGGACTCAAGGACATCGTTGTCGCGTCGGACGAGCTCTACGCGTGGAGCGCGGACGGCATCGAGGTGATCGATGGGGACGGGGACCCGCGTTCGGACGGGATCTACGCGACCGACGGGACCGGGGGCTACCGGTGCTCGCCGGCCATCGGCGAGGTGGACGGCGATCCGGGTCTCGAGATCGTTGCGGCAGCCTGGACCAACGTCGGTACCGACGTGAATCCGGTCTATGAGGTCTTCGTGTGGAACGCGGAGGACGGGAGCGTCGCACCCGGCTGGCCGGCCGTAACGAAGCGGTTCTGCTGGGCGAGTCCGGCGCTTGCCGACCTCGACTACGACGGTCGCAGCGAGGTCATCATTCCCTGCGCCGACGGCAAGCTCTACTGCTGGCGCTACGACGGCTCCGAGTTCCTCGACGGCGACGACAACCCGTTGACGACGGGCGTCTTCGCGGATCTCGTCGACCAGTACATCTACTCCTCGCCGGCCGTCGCGGACATTGACGGTGACGGTGCGCCCGAGATCCTCCAGGCGGCGGCCCACGAGAGTCTCTACTGCTTCGAGGTGGATGGGACCCAAAAGCCCGGGTGGCCGGTTTCTGTTGAGGTGAAGGCGTACAGCTCGCCGGCGGTCGGTGATGTGGATGGCGACGGAGATCTCGAGATCGCCGTGACGTCGAAGGCCTGGAAGACATGGATCTTCGACCACGAGGGGATTGTGCTGAGCGGATGGCCGAAGACTGTGGAGTCGAACGGCGACTTCCCGCCTTCGCCGGTCTTCGCTGATCTGACGGGCAACGGGGAACTCGAGCTCCTGCAGGTTTCCTCCATAGGGAAGGTCTGGGTGTGGGACCGTGAGGGCAACACGCTCCCCGGATGGCCGCAGCAGCTCGGCGGCACCACCAAGTCCAGCCCGGCGGTCGCTGATGTGGATGGGGATCCCGCTCTGGAGATCATTGTTGGATGTGACGACGGCAAGCTCTATGCGTTCGACATGGACGGCACGCCTCTCAACGGCTGGCCCATCCTGACGGACGCGGAGATCTACGGTTCGCCCACGGTCGATGATGTCGACGGCGATGGAGACAATGAGGTCATCATCGGTGGGATGGATACGAACGTCTACATCTGGGACACTCCGGGCGACTACGACGAGGGCAATGGAGTGGAGTGGGGCATGTTCCTCCACGACACGTGGCGCACGCAGTTCTACGGCTTCAGAGAGCCCGTCAACGTGCCCGACCAGCCCGAGACGCCCGAGGCGGTCAGGACACTTGTGCTCGACCAGAATCGGCCGAACCCGTTCAATCCTGTCACGGAGATAGCCTACGACGTGCCGGGACACGACGGCGGCCGGGTGACGTTGCGCGTCTACTCCATCGACGGGTCGCTCGTGACGACCCTCATCGACGAGGACCGCGATGCGGGGCCGGGGACGGTGATCTGGGACGGTGTGGACCGGAATGGGCGGCGTGTCGCGTCCGGCGTCTATCTGTACCGGATCAGCGCCGTGGGTGAGACGGTCACGAAGAAGATGGTGCTTCTGAAATAGCCGCACATCCCACTTCCAGTGGGGAATGACGGACAGGACACAGGAGAGAGGGGCTTATAGAGCCCCTCTCTTGCATTCCGGGTGTGGGATGGGCCGATCTCCGTCCCACCCGGTCTCCCTCCTCGAAGATTTCCTGCAAGAGCCCACTGCACAGGCGTTTTTTTCACTTGACAGCCCCGGCCCCCACCATCTACTCTCCCCGGAAGTGGGCAGAAGTGGGATGGAGTGGGGGAGCGGTGCGCCGCGTGCCGTAGCACCCCGTGGAGCGACACATGAATTCCTTCCTCGGAACATACCGGCACACGCTCGATTCGAAGGGTCGTCTCTCGATCCCTTCGAAGTTCCGCAAGGCTACCGGCGAGGTCTTCATCCTGACGCTCGGGCTTGACGGATGTCTGTTCTTCTACCCCACAGACGAGTGGAACCGCGTCCAGCGGAAGCTCGGGTCGCTTTCGTTCACATCGAGGAAGACGCGGTTCTTCACGCGGGAGATCGCGGCGCATGCATGTGAGGTGACCGTTGACGGTCATGGCCGCATCATCGTGCCGCAGGAGCTCAGAGAACTCGCCGGTCTCGAGAAGGACATCCTCGTCATCGGCGCCATCGAGCGCATTGAGATCTGGAGTCCGGAGCGCTACCGGGAGTACAAGGACGGGTTCGGGATGACCTACGAAGAGGTTGCGGAGACCCTGTGGGACAATCCGAGCGACGGCGTGACCGACGGCGGGGAGGAGTAGGGGCATGACCATCAACTCGCGCGCGACGGAGCATTCGATCGTGCTCCACATGACGGGCAGCATGGCTGCCTGCGAGTTCGCGCAGCTCCACCGCCATCTCGTCAGCCTGCTCACGAGCAGGCAGAACCAGATCGTCCTCGACTTCAGCGATGTCGAGCACATCAGCTACCTGGACGCATCCGGGCTGGCGCGCGAATTCGATCTGGTCCGCTCACATGCAGGAGATCTGAAGGTGGCCGGTCTGAGCCCCTACGTGAGGAACATCTTCCTCCTGGCGGGACTCCACGGCCTCCTTGAGACCAATACATCGGCACCCGAGAGAGGGAAGCGGACGGGCACTGCACGCGCACTTCTCGCGAGCTGACCAAGCGCCCGTTCCTCGAGGGGCCGGTGGCCGTGACGCGCCGCGTACCTGACCAAAGCGAAACCAAACATGCAGTCGGCACATCTGCCGGTCATGACGACCGAGGTGGTCGAGTTCCTCATAACTCGAGCCACCGGCCTCTATATCGACTGCACCGTCGGTGCAGGAGGACACGCGCGACAGATCCTCCTCAATGCTCCGGCCGGCAGACTCCTCGGACTCGATCTCGATGCCGAGGCGATTGAGACTGCCGGCGATGCGCTGCGATCGTTCTCCGAGAGGGTGGAACTGGTGAGAGCCAATTTCTCTTCACTGCGTGAGACCGCCGAGGCCAGAGGTTTTGAGGCGGCCGACGGTGTTCTCATGGATCTCGGGTTCTCCTCCATGCAGCTCGACCACGCGGAGCGTGGTTTCAGCTATGCCAACGATGGGCCGATCGACATGCGTCTCGACGCGCGCTCCGGCAGGAGCGCCGCCCAACTCATCGCCCATGCGGACGAGCGCGGGCTTGCCGAGATCATCCGGGACTACGGGGAAGAGTGGCGGGCCCGCCCGATCGCACGCGCGATCATCACGGCGCGAGACAACGAGAAGCTCAAGACAACGTCCGATCTCGCCGAAGCCGTCATCTCCACGAAGCCGAAGAACAGGACGAAGACACTCGCCCGCGTGTTCCAGGCGCTTCGTATCGCCGTCAACGGCGAGCTCGACAATCTCAGCGAGGGGCTCCGCCAGGCGGAGCAGGTGCTTCGTCCCGGTGGCCGGATCGTCGTGATCTCGTATCACTCGCTCGAGGACCGCATCACGAAGCGGCACTTCGTCAACGCTACGAACCCGTGCACGTGCCCGCGTGACCTTCCGGAGTGCGCGTGCGGGAAGAAGCCGACGATGCGGATCATCACGCGGCGGGTCGTCAAGCCGCAGCCGGCCGAGGTCGCCCGGAACCCGAGGGCGCGGTCGGCGAAACTGAGAGTCGCAGAGCGGTTGCCGGACCACGCGGCAGCCTGACAGGGGACGGCGACCGGGGGCCATGAGGCGCCGGTCGCCGGACTGCCCCCGGGGGGAACGCGGTGCAGCGAATGAGATTCCTGATGAAGAAGCAGACGGTACCCAGGCGTCGGACGAGCGGACGCGCAGCAGGCGCTCGTCGCACCGCATCGCATCTCTCGTCACTGGCATCCATCGCCGGTCGGGTCGGCGGCATCGTGACCGGACCGGCGACTCTCTTGAACGGCATCCGGGGCTCGGTCCACGCGAAGGGGCTCGTGCTCTGGGCCGCTGCGCTGGTTATCGGCATCCTCTGTGTGTGGCAGCATGTCTATGCTTCGCACCTCGCAGGGGAGATCGACAGTCTGCGGGCGCGTCGCGGGAGGCTCGAGGCACAGATCGGCTTTCTGGAGATGGACTGTGTGGCGCTCTCGGGCCGGGAGCGGGTCGAGCGATACGCGATCGAGCACCTGGGCATGCGGTATCCGGAGCGTGATGAGATCGTGAGACTGGGTGAGGTTCCGCTGACTGACGAAGGCGGCGCCGGCTACGTAACGAGGGACGAGCATGCACCGACCGACGGGTAGCGATGAGGCCGTGGAGAGAGCTCACGTGAGGCGACTTGGCGTTGCTCTCGTGTTCGCGCTCGCCGTCTGGGCCGTCATCGTCGTTCGTCTCGTCTTCATCCAGGTCGTTCATGGGCCTCGGCTCGCCTGCTACGCGGAGCGCCAGCAGGTCGTGACCGTCGAGCTGGCGCCCGACCGCGGCGTGATCTTCGACCGCAACCTGATCCCCCTGACCGGCAACCTCGATGTCCACTCCGTCTGCGCGCATCCGGGCGAGGTCGAATCGCCGCGAGCGGCGGCCCGCGCCCTCGCCGGCGTTCTCGGCGGGGACTCCCGGTCGTATGCAGAGCTTCTCTCGAAGAACGCCGGGTTCGTGTGGCTCGAACGGCAGGTTACGCCCGAGCGCGCAGCCGCCGTCGCGGAACTCGGGATCAGGGGAGTGGAGCTTCTTCCCGAAACGAAGCGCGTCTACCCGCACGGCGAGCGCGCGTGCCACGTGATCGGATACACGGATATCGACGGGCGTGGCATCTCCGGCATCGAACAGCAGATGGACGAGTGGCTGCGCGGCACGCCGGCAACGGTTGAGTACCATCTCGACTGCGTTCAGCAGCGCTCTCCGGCTCCGGCTGGAACACGCATCGCTCCCGAGGACGGCGAGTCGGTCGTTCTGACGATCGACGCCGTGCTCCAGGAGATCTGCGAGGTAGAACTCGAGAGGGCCATTCGGGAGCAGGAGGCGAAGGGCGGCACGGTCATCGTGCAGGATCCGTGGACGGGCGAGATCCTCGCCATGGCGAACTGGCCCGGTTTCGACTGCAACCGGTTCTCCCGGTACGCCGAGGAGTGCTGGCGCAACCGCGCCGTCACCGACCAGTTCGAGCCGGGATCGACCTTCAAGGTCGTCACGGCGTGCGCCGCGATCGAAACGGGCGCGGCGAATGAGACATCGGTCTACTACGCATCACAGGGCAAGCGGAAGTTCGGGAGTTTCACCATCCGCGACGTCAAGCCGCACGGCTGGCTCAACTTCCGCAGTGCTCTCAAGAAATCGAGCAATGTTTGCTTCGCCCAGATCGGGGACGCGGTCGGCGATATCCCGCTCTACTCATACGCGCGCGATTTCGGCTTCGGATGCCTCACGGCCATCAATCTCCCGGGCGAAGTCCGGGGCACGCTGCATCCACCGTCCGAGTGGAGCAGACGCTCCGTGTACACCATCGCCATCGGTCAGGAGATCGCGGTCACGGCGCTCCAGCTTGTCGGCGCGTACTCCGCCGTCGCGAACGGCGGATATCTCATGGAGCCGCACATCATCAAGGCGGTCCTGACCGATGAGGGACGCGTCGTCGAGGAGTCGCAGCCGTGTGTCATCCGGCAGGTCGTTCGACCTGAGGTTGCGGCACTCGTCAGAGATATGATGAAGGACATCCCGGTCGACGGCACCGGAAAGAAGGCCGCCGTCGCGGAGTTCGCAGTTGCCGGCAAGACGGGAACCGCACAGAAGGTTGTTCCCGGCATCCGGGGGTACGCTCCCGGAAAATACGTCGCCTCGTTCGCAGGGTTCGCTCCCGCTGATGACCCCGGTCTGGTCATCCTCGTCGTTATCGACGAGCCGAAGGGGCGGGGGCTCGGTGGCGACGCGGCGGCTCCCGTCTTCCGTCGCATCATCGAGCGCGTCGTTCGAAGCTCGAGACACGAGCTCATCCTCGGTCGCAGGAATGCGCGGCCGGCGAGAGAGTCGTCGACGTGCTCGCTCGAGTCGGAAGGGCTCGAATTCGCTGAGCGTCTCATGGACGAGGCCGGCGCACAGGAGTTCGCCGCGTACGACGCGGCCGGCTATGCGTCCGCAGCACTCGGCGCACGCCGCAGCGCGGGGGATTGTCTCATCGTCCCGGCGTCGTTCTCCGGGGCCGGCGATGAGGCGGCAGCGGGCGACACCGACATGCCCGACCTCGTCGGGATGAGTCTCAGGCGCGCGCGGCGCACGGCTGCCGGTCTGGGCCTCGTGCTCTCGTTTGACGGAACCGGTCTGGTTCGGTCGCAATCACCGCGGAGGGGGTCCGCGGTGAGAGCCGGCGACCGGGTCCGAGTGGAGTGCCGATAGCATGCGCAACAACCGGACATACGAAATGAACCTCGCAGCTCTGCTCAACTCGAGCGGTGTTGCGGCGAGCGTTGCATCCGGTCTTCCCGCGGAGGCGGCGGAGATCACCGTGCGCTCGATCGAGTACGACTCGCGCCGGGTCGAGTCCGGGAGCCTCTTCGTCGCCGTGAGCGGCTACGTCGCTGACGGTCACGACTTCGTCGCCGGCGCGGCGGAGCGGGGGGCGGCAGCGGCGCTCGTGGAGCGGAAGACGGGAACGCCGGGCATGCTCGAGATCGTCGTGCCGGACACGAGGGTGGCGATGGGGCCCATCGCGCACGAACTCTACGGCCGACCCTCGGACCACCTCGTCGTCCACGGTCTGACCGGGACGAACGGCAAGACCACGACTTCACACATCATCGACGCGATCCTCATCGAAGCGGGGCAGCGGACCGGGCTCATCGGAACGCTCGGCTACCGCATAGCCGACCGGTTCATGCCCGCCGCGCGGACGAGTCCCGAGGCCGTCGATCTCGCCGCGGCTCTCGCGGAGATGGTCGAGGCCGGCGTGGACGCCGTGACGATGGAGGTCAGCTCACACGCGCTCGCGCTCGGACGCGCGCTCGGAACGCGGTTCGACACGGCGACGTTCACGAACCTGTCGCGTGACCACCTCGACTTCCACGGTTCGATCGAGGAGTACGGTGCCGCCAAGCGCCGGCTGTTCGAGCTGGCCGAGACGGACGCCAACAAGCCTGGATCGACCGCCATAATCAACACGGATGACGCGTTCGGACGCGATCTCGCTGACGCGTTCGGGGACTCGGTGAGCCTCAGGGTCCTGTCGTACGGGATGACAGAGGGTGATGTGCACGCGAGCGACGTCAAGGCGTCGGCGACCGGCACCGAGGCTCGGTTCCACACGCCGAACGGCGACTTCGATATCTCGATGCGGCTCATCGCGGGCTTCAACGTCCTCAACGCCCTGGCGGCGACGGCGGTTGCCGTCAGCCGTGAGATCCCGCTTCCGACCATCCAGGCCGGGATCGCCGGAGTCGAGCGCGTTGAGGGGCGTCTCGAGGTCGTGCCCGGGAACGCCGGGTACTCGGTCGTCGTCGATTACGCGCATACGCCCGACGCGCTCGAGAAGGTGCTCCGGGCGGTTCGCGGACTCGATCCCCGACACGTGGTGACGGTGTTCGGGTGTGGGGGAGACCGCGACCGCGGGAAGCGGCCGCTGATGGGCGAGATCGCCGCGCGACTGTCGGATCGCGTCGTCGTGACCTCCGACAACCCGCGGTCCGAAAGCCCGCGGGTCATCATCGATGAGATCCTGGAAGGGATCGGGGACATCGGACGGTCGCAGGTCGACGTCGTTGAGGACCGGAGAAGCGCGATCAGAGCCGCCGTGGCGATGGCCGGCGTCGGAGACGTCGTGGTCATCGCGGGCAAGGGACACGAGGACTATCAGATCATCGGCGCGGAGCGAATCCACTTCGACGATCGCGAAGAGGCGATGGCCGCCATGGCCGAGAGCGATGGCGCCGTCGGTTCCGGGGACTCCCCGGACCGCGGGATGCAGAGGGTGTGATGGAGCGGATCAAACTGACAGAGGTGGCTTCGGCGCTCGGGATCGCGGGGAACACCGCGGCGGGCGCGGAGATCGCTTCGGCGGGCGTTGAGATCGCCGCCGTGTCGACCGATTCGCGCATGGTGCGTTCGGGAGACCTGTTCGTCGCGTTGCGCGGCGAGCGGTTCGACGGACACCGCTTCGTGGCAGACGCCCTCGCTTCCGGGGCCGTGGCCGCCGTGGTCGAAGCCGACTGGGCTCGGGCGCATGCGGACGCTCTTCCGAACGGAGCGGTCGTGCTGCCGGTCGATGACACGCTTGCCGCACTCCAGAGTCTGTCGCAGTGGTACCGGAACCGGTTCGATATCCCTGTCGTCGCGGTGACCGGGTCGAACGGCAAGACGACGACCAAGGAGATGACAGCCGCCGCGCTCGGTCACGAGCTCGACGTCTGGAAGACGAGCGGCAACTACAACAATCACATCGGTGTTCCACTGACGCTCCTCGGGATCGAGTCCGTGCACGACGTCGCGGTCATCGAGATGGGGATGAACCACCCGGGTGAGATCGCGCGGCTCGCCGTACTCGCGCGCCCCCGGGTTGGCATTGTGACGAACGTCGCTTCGGCGCACCTCGAGAGCATGCGCGACCTCGATGGGGTCGCGCTGGCGAAGGCCGAGCTCGTCGCGGCGCTGCCGTTCGACGGCACCGCGGTCCTCAACGCCGACGACCCTCGCGTGCTGGCCATGGCGGAGGACTGTCCGTCGGAGGTCCTGCTGTACGGTCTCTCCGAGGACGCAGACATCGCAGCGGACGACATCGAGCACACGGGTTCGACCGTGCGTTTCTCGCTCCGCCGCACGGCGGTCGTCCGTGAGAGGGTCGACGTCGAGCTGCGGGCCCCGGGTCGGCACAACGTGCACAACGCGCTCGCGGCGATAGCCGCCGCCGTTTCGCTCGGCGTGAGTGAGCGGTCGGCAGTGGAGGGTCTCAGGGATTTCCGCGCGACGTCGATGCGCATGGAGATCACTGAGACGGGGGGCGTGACGGTGATCAACGACGCCTACAACGCGAATCCCGCGTCGATGGTCGCGGCACTGGAGACGCTCGTGGAGATGGCGGGCGCTCGACCGACGGTCGCCGCGCTCGGCGACATGCTCGAGATGGGCGAGGGGAGCCTTGAGGCGCACCGCGCAATCGGCGCGCGCGCTGCGGAACTCGGCGTCGACCGTCTCTATCTCTACGGATCGGACGTGAAGGCGCTCGCGGGTGGCGCGATCGCCGCGGGGATGTCTCCCGATCACGTGCGCATCCACGGCGACAAGAGAACACTCGCGCGGGACCTGATGAGCGGTCTCGAGCGTGATGCGGTATTGCTGGTGAAGGGGTCCCGCGGAATGCGGATGGAGGAAGTGGTTGAGTCGCTGGTCTCGGAGGCGCCCGTCTCCTGACCGGCCTACCCGGGGGTTGCTCCCCCGACGTACGAGGGCCGTTATGTTGTACTACCTGCTCTACCCCTTGAGGGACTACATATCTGCCTTCAATGTCTTCCGATACATTACCTTCCGTTCGGCGTACGCGGCCATAACTGCCCTGCTCATAAGCTTCCTCCTGGGACCCCTGTTCATCCGCATGCTCCGCAACCGCCAGCTCACGGATTGCGTGAGGGAGTACGCCCCGGAGTCGCACGTCGCCAAGGCGGGGACGCCGACCATGGGCGGACTGCTCATTCTCACGGCGACCATCGTCCCGACGCTCCTCTGGGCGCGTCTCGACAACGAGTTCATCTGGCTGATGCTCATCGCTACGGTCTGGCTCGGACTCGTCGGGTTCACCGACGACTATCTCAAGGTCGTGAAGAAGCGGAAGAAGGGACTCGTGGCGCGGTACAAGCTCGCGGGGCAGCTCGGGCTCGGGCTCCTCGTCGGCGTCGCCATCTATGGTGGCGGGCTGCTGGCCTCTCCGAGCAGCGTTGAGGTTCCGTTCCTCAAGGACGCCGTCCTGTCGCTCGGGCCCGCATACGTCGTGTTCTGCATGATCGTCATCACGGCGAGTTCGAACGCGGTGAACCTGACCGACGGTCTCGACGGGCTTGCGATCGGTCTCGTTCTGTTCTGCGCGCTGGCGTTCGCGGCCATGAGCTACCTCACGGGCCACGTCCGCTTCAGCGACTACCTGAACATCCCGTATATCGCCAGCGCCGGCGAGTTGACGGTCTACTGCTCGGCCCTCATCGGCGCCGGCCTCGGGTTCCTCTGGTTCAACGCGCACCCGGCCGAGGTGTTCATGGGTGACACGGGCTCGCTGGCCGTCGGCGGTGCGCTCGGAACGCTGGCCATCCTCATCAAGAAGGAGATCTGGTTGCTCATCGTGGGCGGAATGTTCGCGATCATCGCCATCTCGGTGATCATCCAGGTCGTGTCGTTCAAGACGCGGGGGAAGCGTGTCTTCCTCATGGCGCCTCTCCATCACCACTTTCAGAAGCTGGGGTGGGCGGAGAGCAAGATCGTTGTTCGATTCTGGATCGTCGGGGCGCTGTTCGCCCTGTTGGCGGTCTCCACGCTCAAGCTGCAGTAACGTGTGCCCGTGGGCGTCGCATGCGGCGCCGAGGCGCGACACGGGCGTTGCACGGCACCGGGGCTGCGAGCCGGGGACGGAACAGGTTCTTCAGAGAGAGAAGTGATCTCATGAAGACTGGCTGGTGGGGCGAACGAAAGCGCAGCGACAGGAGGTCGGTACTTCTCGATGACACGGGCACGGCGAGACTTGGCGGGTTCGAGAGTGTTGGTGGTCGGGCTGGCTCGAAGCGGGCGCGCGGCAGTGGACCTCTTGCTGGAGGAGGGGAGTCGCGTGGTCGCTACGGATCTTCGGAGCGCGGAGAGTCTCGGCCTGGACGCAGCCTCCTGGCTCGCACGTGGGGCAGAGCTTTCTCTCGGTGAGCAGCCGCTGGAGCTCCTGGACGCCGCCGACCTCATCGTCGTCAGTCCGGGAGTGCCGTCGGGAGTTCCGCTGCTCAAGGCGGCGGCGGAACGCGGGATCGAGATCATCGGCGAACTTGAACTGGGGTATCAGATGTCGGAAGCGACGTGGGTAGCCATCACGGGGACGAACGGGAAGACGACGACCACGGCTCTCACCGGAGAGCTCGTGAGGACGACCGGTCGGCCGGTTCTCGTGGGTGGCAACATTGGCAACGCGGTCTCGCTCGAGGCGGCGCGCATGCCCGCGGACGGCATCATCGTCGCCGAGGTATCGAGTTTCCAGCTTGATACGACCGACCGCTTCCGGCCGACCGTCGGCGCGCTTCTCAATATCACCGAGGACCATCTGGACCGGTACGACGACTTCGACGACTACGCGGATTCGAAGATGAGGCTCTTCGCCAATCAGACGCCGGACGATTCCGCCGTGCTGTACATGGACGACCCCGAGGTGGCCGCGCGGGCCGACTCGGTGGGCGGCACGGTCGTGCCGGTCAGCGTGAACGGGGAGCTTCCGTTCGGCGTGTTCGTGCGCGGCGGCACCGTGATTTCGAGGATCGGAGACCGGGAGGTGGAGGTCGTCGGCGTGGAGGAACTGGGGCTGCCTGGGCCGCACAACCTGGTCAACTCGATGGTGTCGTTCGCCACGGCCGCGGCCGTGGGCGTCGAGCCCGAGGCGGCCGCCGATGTGCTCAGGAACTTCCGGTCGCTCGAACACCGTCTCGAGTTCGTCCGCGAACTCGCCGGTGTAACGTATGTCAACGATTCGAAGGCGACGAACGTGGACTCGGTTCGTTTCGCGCTCCAGAGCTTCGGCTCGCCGATCGTCTGGATAGCGGGCGGCAAGGAGAAGGGCGCCGACTTCACGGCGCTGAGAGAGCTCGCGGCGCGTCACGTCCGGAAGGCCGTTCTGATCGGGCAGGCGACGGAGAAGTTCGAGAGAGCCCTCCACGGGGCCGTCGGGACAGAGCGCGTGGGGAGTCTGGACGAGGCCGTCCGGAGAGCGCAGGAACTGGCGGAGTGCGGTGACGTCGTTCTGCTCTCGCCCGCATGTGCGAGCTTCGACATGTTCGACGACTTCGAGGACCGGGGCAGGCAGTTCAAGCGCGCGGTGAACGCGCTCGGAGACATGCGATGATGCTTCAGGGGACCATACGGTGTGACCGATGGCTGCTGTGGACGGCGCTCCTTCTGCTGGCCGTGGGCACCATCACCGTCTACACGTCGAGCGTCTACTTCGCGCACAACCGCATGGGGAGCGCGAGCGCGCTCTTCCAGATGTATGTCCTCAGACTCGCCGCGGGCGCTCTTGCCATGTGGTTCTTCTACTCGGTGGACCACCGCTTCTACAGGAAGCACGCGAAGAAGGCGATGCTGTTCTCCATATTCCTGCTTCTGATCACGGTGATTCGTCCGGAGTACACGCGCGGCTCGACATCGACGTTGATGGGCGTCCAACCCAATGAGATCGCCAAGCTCGTCCTCGTCGTCTATCTCGCCGACGTGCTTTCGCGGCGGCAGGAGGAGCTCGCCGATTTCGCGAAGGGGTTGCTGCCCAGACTCGTGTTCGTCGGCATCGTCGTCGGGATCATGGTGCTCCAGAAGGACTTCGGGAGCGCGCTCGGCATTTCGCTGCTGTCGTTCACGATGCTCTTCCTCGGAGGGGCGCGGCTCCACCACATCGGCGCGCTTGGGCTGGCCGTCGTGCCGCTGGGCATCTTCGCCGCAACGCACGTCGGACGCATCAGCGGGCGCGTCGGCGTCTGGCGGTCGATGTTCGATCTCTCCATGGACGGGGTCAACACGCGGGAGATGGCGTATCAGGTCTACCAGTCGCTCATCGCATTCGGGTCGGGCGGCATCACGGGACGCGGCATCGGCGGAAGTCTCCAGCGCGCGTTCATCCCGGATTCGCACACGGACTTCGCTTTCTCCATCTGGGCGGAGGAACTCGGTATCCTCGGCGCGCTCTTCGTCATCGGGCTCTTCGTGATGCTGACGCTTCGGGGACTCCGCATCGCCCGCAGACAGCACGACCTCTACGGAATGCTGCTGGGGTCGGGACTGACGATCATGGTCGCCCTGTACGCGGCCATCAACATCGGAGTTGTGACCGGCACGATACCGACCACGGGGCTGCCGCTGCCGTTTCTGAGCTACGGCGGGATGGCGCTCGTGGCGAACATGGCGGCGGTCGGCATTCTGCTCAACATGTCGAAGCAGACGGTGCTGGAGGGGCCGGCGGTCGCCGCCGGCCGTGAGAACAGACGAAGGACGGGTTCGTGAGGATCATGATCGCCGGTGGGGGAACAGGTGGACACATCTACCCGGGGATCGCTGTCGCCGAGGCGCTCGAGCAGCTCGAGCCCGGCATCGAGACCGTCTTCATGGGACGCAGAGGTTCGATCGAGGAGCGCGTCGTGACCGAGACAGGCAGAACGTTCGAGACCGTTCCCTCGCGCGGGTTCATCCGCGGGGGGAGGCTCGTCAACGTCGCTGTGCCGTTCATTGTCGGCGCGGGGTTCGCCGTCGGCGTGGCGAAGCTCGCGCGCCGTCGCCCGGACGCCGCTCTCGGGACCGGAGGCTTTGCGAGCCTTCCGCCCGTTATCGCGGCGGCGTCGCTCGGGGTCCCGGTCGCGCTCCAGGAGCAGAACTCGTACCCGGGACTTGCCACCCGCGTGCTCTCACGCTGGGCCGACGTAGTGCACACGACGTTTGACGAGACCCGCACGCATCTGCCCCACGCGAAGCGTATCGAGCTGTCTGGCAACCCAATACGCGCCGCGCTCGGCGATGCCGCGCGTGATGGCTCGCAGGCCGCCGGCTCGCAGTCGGACAGGGCGGGAGCAGCGCGCTCGAAGGCGCGGGACGTCTTCGGGCTTTCGAACGACGCGCCGGTAATCTTCCTTCTCGGCGGGAGCGGAGGGGCCAGAAGCATGAGTCTCGCGATCGCCGACGCGGCCGCGGAACTCGCGGCAGGCGGCATCGAGATGATCATCCAGACCGGTCGCGACGAGCTTTCGATCGTCCGCGAGAGCTGTCGCGCGGCGGGCGCGAAGGCCGTCGTGGAGAGCTACTTCGACAACGTGGCGGACGCGTACACGGCCTGCGACCTCGTGATCTCGAGGGCCGGCGCGACGACGCTCGCCGAGACGGCCGCGGTGGCGCGGCCGGCGATCCTGGTGCCGTATCCCTACGCCACGGAGGGGCACCAGATGAAGAACGCCCGGGCGGTCGAGGCCGCGGGGGCGGCTGTTGTGATTCCCGATGGGGAGCTAGCGGGCGATAGCCTCGCCCGACGCATACAGGAGCTCCTGCGCGATCGCACCCGGCTGGAACGCATGGCACATGCGGCCAGGACGCTGGCACGGCCCGACGCTGCACGTCGGGTCGCCGAAAGCGTCCTGGCGCTGGCCAGGGGTCGGGGCGCCGCGTAGACGGCGGAGTCCGGAACGAACGCAGATCTGAACAGGGAAGCAGGGAAGCAATGGTCACGATGTTCGGCAGAGTGAAGCATGTGCATCTCGTCGGTATCGGCGGGGTCGGGATGGGCGGGATCGCGGAGATCCTGCTCAACCTGGGCTTCGATGTCTCCGGGTCCGACCTGAGGAACAACGACATCACCGAGCGCCTCGAGCGTTTCGGCGGCCGCATCTACCGGGGCCACGATGCCGCGAACATCGAGGGCGCGGAGGTGGTCGTGACGTCGACCGCTATTCCCGCGGGCAACCCCGAGGTGACGGCCGCGCGGAAGAACCTCATTCCGGTCATCCCGCGCGTCGAGATGCTCGCCGAGCTCATGCGGATGAAGTACTCGGTCGCGGTGGGGGGGACGCACGGAAAGACGACCGCGACGTCGCTCATCGCGTCGGTGCTCTCGACCGGCGGGCTGGATCCGACGGTCGTCGTCGGCGGAACCGTCAAGACCATGGGGACGGGCGCGCGGCTCGGGACGAGCGAGTACATCGTTGCCGAGGCCGACGAGAGCGACGGATCGTTCCTGAGGCTTTCGCCGACCATCGCCGTTATCACGACCGTCGACGAAGAGCATCTTGACTACTACTCGGGGCTCGACGAGATCAAGAAGGCGTTCACGCAGTTCGCCAACAGCGTGCCGTTCTTCGGGTGCTCGGTGCTCTGTCTCGACGAGCACAACATCCAGTCGATCATCCCGGACATTCACAGAAGGGTCGTGACCTACGGCCTGACGACCCAGGCCGACGTCCAGGGGCATGATGTCGAGCCGGCAGGTGAACTGACCGGCGTGACCGTCACGCACCGCGGACAGAATCTCGGCAGGATGGAGATCCGGATGCCGGGTCTTCACAACGTGTACAACTCGCTGTCGGCGGTTGCGGTGGGTCTCGAACTCGGCGTGGCGTTCGAGGACATTGCGGAGGGCCTGCGGCGGTTCGAGGGAATCTCGAGACGGTTCGAGGTCAAAGGGGAGGTCAACGATGTGCTTGTACTGGATGACTATGGGCACCATCCGGCGGAAGTCGCCAAAACGCTCGCGGCGGCATCATCACGATGGGACCGACGTCTCGTCGTTCTCTTCCAGCCCCACCGATACACCAGAACGCAGAAGCTGTCGGACCAGTTCGGCCACGCCTTCTTTGACGCGGAAGTGCTCGTCGTAACGGGTATCTACGCCGCGAGTGAAGAACCGATCGAGGGAGTCAGTGGTGCGCTCATCGCTGACGCGGCGTGCCGGTTCGGACACCGGAACGCCCAGTACATTGAGGACCGTGAGGAGCTTCTCGAACACGTGCTGAGCATGGTGGAGCCGGGCGACGTCGTCGTCACGCTCGGAGCAGGCGACATCTACAGACTCGGCGAGCAGGTGCTCGAGAGACTCAAGGAGCGTGGCACGAAGTGATGCAGCTGGAGTCGAGAACATACGATGAACTCGTACGGTTGGCGCCGGGCGCCGTGCTGCGGGACGAGCCGATGGCAAGGCACACGTCGTTTGGCCTCGGCGGGCCCGCGGACCTCTACGTTGAGGCCCCGGACGCCGCGTCGTTCCGGGCAGCCGCCGAGTTGCTGACGGGCGCCCGCGTGCCGGTCAAAGTCATCGGTCGCGGGACGAACCTGCTCGTCAGAAGCGGCGGCATCGAAGGCGCTGTTCTCTCGACGGAGTCGGCTTTCTCGACCCTGCAGGAGCGCGACGGCCGGATCGTCGTCGGAAGCGGCGTGCCGCTGAAGAGCTTCCTGTCCTTCTGCGCCGAGGCGGGCTGGGCGGGTCTCGAGCCGCTGGCAGGCATTCCCGGGAGCACTGGAGGGGCCGTCTTCATGAACGCGGGCAGCTACGGTACCTTCATCGGAGACTGCCTGGAGACGGTGTCTGTCTTCAGGCCGGGTCTTGGAAGCGAGGCGCTCGCGCGCGAGGACCTCGATCCTGGATACCGGACGACGAGTGTGCCCGAGGGCGCCACGGTCGAGGAGGCGAGCTTCGTGCTCGAGCGCGGGGACGCCTCCGAGGTGTCGCGGCGGCTCGAGGACATCCTGGAACTCAAGTGGAAGGGGCAGCCGGTCGGGATGCGGAGCGCCGGATGCGTCTTCCGGAATCCCGCCGACGTTCGCGCCTGGCAGCTCGTCGACCAGGCGGGCCTTCGCGGCGCGCGCATCGGGGGTGCCGTTGTCAGCGACCAGCATACGAACTTCATCCTCAACGATCGGGGTGCGGCTCCCGAAGATGTTGAGGAACTCATAGAGTTGATCATCACGACGGTCCGCGAGCGAACCGGACGAGAGCTCGTTCTCGAGGTCGAGATCGTCGGCCGGCGCGGGAGCACGCGACGGATGCTGACGTAGCAGGGAGGCGGCAGGCGTGACGCGAAAGAGACCAGGGCGGTTGGGAAGAGCGGGACGGATCACAATCATCGTGTCCGCCGCAGTACTCGTGGGCGGGATCGGCGCGGCCGTCGCGCTGGCTCCGACCTGGAGTTCGGAGCCGGGACGCTTCGCGGTGGCGCGCGTCGACGTCTGTGGAAACGAAGTCCTCACAGCGGACGAGGTCGTGGAGCTCGCCGGCGTCGGCATCGGGGAGCAGTTGCTCGATGTCGAGCCCTCGGAAGTCGAGCGGGCGCTCGCGGCGTCGCCGCGCGTTGCACGGGCGCGTGTGTCTCGCAGTCTGCCGGACCGTATCGAGATCATTCTCGAGGAGACGCTTCCGGCGGCGATCGTTCCGGGTGGACCGGACGGCTTCGTGGAGGTCTCCGATCAGGCGCTGGTGCTGCCGGCGGCTGACCGAAGCGCCTTCGTGGACGTGCCGCTCATCACGGGAGTGCCCGCGCCACCGGCGGCGGGCGAACGGTTCGAGTCGGAGCTTCTGAAGGAAGCGCTGGATGTGCTCAATCAGGCGAAGGAGATCTCACCTTCGCTCTGGATGGAGATATCGGAAATCAGGTTTGCGCCGGGGTCGGGTCTGGTCATCTATACGGTAGCCGACGGGGCAGAGATCAGGTTTGGCCTCGGCGCTCTAAACGCAAACGATCTGTCGAATTCGTGGAAAGTGCTCTCCGACCTTCGAGCGAGAGGGATCGCAGCGAGGTCGATCGATCTGAGGTTCGATGGCCAGGTCGTCGTGCAACTGGCCCAAGCCGCCATGAGGATACGCAGCCAGGAAAGGGGATCCGCGTGAAGAAGAGCGAGATCCTTGTCGGTCTCGATCTCGGATCGAGCAGAATCAAGGTGGTCGTTGCGGACGTGAAGGACCGGGAGCTCCCCGAGATCCTCGGCATTGGAGAGTCCGCTTCGGCCGGCATTGAGGCCGGCGTCATCGTGAACATGGAGAAGGCGGCGGACGCGATCCGCGAAGCCGTCGTCGAAGCGGAGGCGAGTGCCGAGGTCGAGATCGGCACCGCGGCGATCGCCATCAACGGCGAGCACATCCGCGGCATCGACAGCCGTGGCGTCATCGCGGTCTCAAGAAGCGGAGGAGAGATCACCCGCGCGGAGATCGCAACCGTGGTCGAGGCGGCGCGCACTCTGGCGCTTCCGGTCGGTCGGATCGTGCTGGACGCGCTCCCGCAGGAGTTCTTCGTGGACGGGCAGCGCGGGATTCGCGACCCCATCGGTATGGCCGGCGTGCGGCTCGGTTCACAGGTTCACATCGTGACGGCTGAGGAGCAGGCCGTGGATTCAGCGAGGCGTGCGGTACGGAAGGCGGGCGTTCGCGAGAGCGGCGTCTTTGTCAAACCGATCGTGGCGGCGCTGTCATCGCTCTCCGAGGACGAGATGGAGCTCGGTTCGCTGTCGATCAACATGGGCGCCGGGAGCACGGGCATCGTCGTGCACCGCGGACGAGCGGTCCGCCACGTGGCGGTCGTCGGGTGGGGCGGCGCGTGCGTGACGAACGACATCGCCGTCGGGCTTCGCATTCCGGTCTCGAAGGCGGAGCAGCTCAAGCGGGAAGCCGGCTGCGCCACCGCATCAGGGATCGCCGACAGCACGGTCGAGATTCCGAGCATGGGAGGACAGGAGCCGCGTCAGAGTTCGACGCAGGTTCTCGCCGCCATCATTGAGCCCCGCGTACACGAGATCTTCGAGATGCTGCGCGACGAGGCCAGAAGCACGGAGTTCTGGGGACGGACCCCGGCGGGCGTGATCATCACGGGGGGAGGGGCGAAGCTCGAAGGGATCGCCGCCGTCGCGGAGGACGTCTTCGGCGTTCCCGCGCGCGTCGGCCTGCCGGACCGGGTGTCGGGGCTGTTCGACGCCATCGCAGACCCGTCGCACGCGACGGCTGTTGGCGTCATCATCGCAGCGTCGCACGCTCCCAGGCGCAGACGGAGGAGGAGAGACGGCCGATTGAACGAGACGGTCAGTCGAGTCAGGCAGTGGGTCGACAATCTGCTGTAGGAGTCGGAGAGAGGCACCATGACAACGAAGAAGAGGAAGAAGAGGAAGAAGGCTCGCAGGACGCAGATGGCTCCCGGAATGAACGGCCGCGGGGCCGGAGGAGAGACGATGAAACTGGAGTTCGATTTCGAACCGCAGATGAACGCGAAGATCAAGGTCGTGGGTGTGGGTGGAGCTGGTGGGAACGCCGTCAACCGGATGATCGAGTCCGGGTTCTCCGGTGTGGATTTCGTGGCCATCAATACCGACGCGCAGGCGCTCGACTGTTCGCTGGCGGCGGCACGCATCCAGATCGGCAGGCAGCTGACGCACGGACTCGGCTCGGGCGGGAATCCCGAGATCGGCCGGAAGGCACTGGATGAGAATGGCGAGGACATCGCCAACATCCTCAAGGGTGCCGACATGGTGTTCGTCGCGTGCGGCATGGGGGGCGGGACCGGCACGGGCGCCGCGCCCGCGGTTGCCGAGATGGCCAAGAAGATGGGCGCGCTCGTCGTCGGTGTGGCGACGAAACCGTTCATGTTTGAGGGGCAGTTCAGGATGAAGCAGGCGATCGAGGGACTTGAGCTGTTGAAGCGGGCCGCGGATACGGCTATTGTCATTCCGAATCAGCGTCTCCTCGCCGTCGCGAGCAAGAACACGCCCGTGCGCGAGGCCTTCCGCATCGCCGACGACGTACTCCTCCGCGCAACGAAGGGCGTGGCGGACCTCATCATGGTCCCCGGGCTCGTGAACCTCGACTTCGCAGACGTCAAGTCCGTGATGACGGAGATGGGTGACGCCGTGATGGGTACCGGCGTTTCGAGCGGGAAGAACCGGGCGGTCGAGGCGGCGCAGCAGTCGATCTCGAGTCCGCTGCTCGAGGACGCGACGATCCGAGGAGCCAGGGGCGTGCTTGTCAACGTCACCGGCGGCAGCGACCTGTCGCTTCACGAGATCAGCGAAGCCGCCATGGTCGTCAACGAGGCCATTGGCGCCGAGTCGAACATGATCTTCGGCGCTGTCATCGACGAGAGCATGAAGGACAAGATCAGGATCACGGTGATCGCCACCGGGATCGGGACGAAGCCGAAGGACACGTCGGATCTCAGGAGAGAGCGCATGGTCCCGAGGTCGGCAGCGCGTCCCGTCCTGCACGCGACACCGGTTGCGGCGGCCGCACGACCCGCCGCGTCCGACGCGCCCGGGCGGAACACGGCAGTGGTCACGCCTCGGCCCAGCCCGCGGCGGAATCCGCAGACACCCGAGCCCGCGGCCCCGGGCCGGCAGGAGCCGGCGCAGCGGCCGGCGATGTTCGCCAAGGGCGGCAACCGTCGCGGCACGAAGAAGGACCTTGAGATTCCCACGTTCCTGCGCAGGCAGATGGACTAGCATCCTAGAAGGAGGAGCCCATGTCGCTCTTCACGAAACTGTTCGGTCTTGGTGAGAGCGATCACTACAACAGGGGGATCGAGCACTACAACCGGGGCGAGTACGACAAGGCGGTCGTGGAATTCGAGTCGGCGATCGCGGAGTCGAGGACCCCGTCGGACCCCTACTATCAGCTGGGGCTGTTCTACGCGGCCGAGACGCACGCGCACCTCGGATTCGCGTTCTACAGGCGTGGTGATCTGCCTGCGGCCGAAGCACAGTTCAAGAGAGCGATCGAGGAGAACGAGCGCTACCCCGACCTTCACTATCACCTGGGCGTGATCTACGAGAAGCAGGGCCGGCACGACGAAGCCACGACCTCGCTCGAGCGGGCTATCGAGATCAACCCGGACTACATGGAGGCGTACTGCTATCTCGCGATCGTGCTCTCACAAGCGGGGCGAACGGATGATGCCTGTCGAGCGTTCGAGCGGGCGACGAAGCTTGGTCTCGACATCCCGGTTCCGGAGACCCCGCATCTGGCGGAGGCGTGCCAGCAGTATCTCAGGTACCCGTACGACGAACTCCGGGGCGCGGCCGTGGGCAAGGAGGAGTTCAAGGATCTCCTCAATGCCGCCGTGTCCGCGTACAACTCCGGCAACGCCGATGAGGCGGTCGCGAGCTTCGAGGAGGCCGTTCGCATCAAGCCGAAGTACCCGGACATCCGATGCCGCCTTGCCATAGCGTACGGTGAGATGGAGCGCTTCGACGAGGCCATCTCCGAGCTCGATCGCGCGCTTGAGATCAACCCGAAGTACGTCGACGCGCTGTTCTTCCGTGGCGTCTATCTGCTCAAGGTCGGACGCTACAAGGAGGCGTGCGAAACCCTCAAGCGAGGCGTCGGGCATCGGGCGGACTACTGGGATCTGCGGTGCTATCTCGGCATCGCCTACTTCAAGCGTGGGATGATGGACGAGTCACGCGCGGAACTCGAGACGGTCGTCAAGGCCTGTCCGTCGTACCCGCTCGCGCACTACTATCTCGGGATGAACGATCTCGCCGCCGGGGACACGGATGAAGCCATCGGCGCGTTCAAGGTCGCCTTCGAGGATGTCTCATTCTGGAGCAGCATGCCGGGTATCCCGGCTGAGGTGCTGCTCGAGAGCGGGGACTACGATGCGGCCATCGACCGGTACCGGGCGGCCATCATCAAGAACCCGGAGTACGCGGATCTCCACTGTGGTCTCGGCGTCGCCTTCCTCGCGCGCGAGCGCTACGCGGAAGCCGAGGAGGCGCTGTCAAGGGCGCTGTCGATCAACGAGGAGTACGCCGAGGCGCACGTCGCCATCGGGCGCGTGCTGGCGCATCTCGGCAGAGAGGATGAGGCGATCGAACACCTCGCGAAGGCGCTGACGCTCAGGCCGGGCTATGCCGATCTGCATCGCGAACTCGCCGACCGGCTCATCGTGGGAGAGCGGTACGCGGAGGCCATAGCGGAGCTGGAGCGCGCCGTCGAGATCAACGCGGACTACGTGGAGGCGCGGTTGACACTCGGTCTGACCTATCGGAGGGTCGATCGCAGCACGGAGGCCGACGAGCAGTTCCGACAGGTGCTCGAGATCGACGCGCGTAATCCGATCGCGAGAGCGCAGCTCTCCAGCTGGACACCGACACGCCGTGAGCTCAGGAACGTCCGAGCGTGACCCGTCGCCATCCCAGCGACAAGGCGCAGCCATCGTTCCCCGAACGGGAGCGGTGGCTGCGTTCGCATGAGCGGGTGTTCTGCGATGCCGGGGCGCAGCCCGCACGCGCCGGAACGCGGCTCGTGACCGACCGCGAGGGTCGGGAACTCTCCGTCGTGCTGGCGTATCCCGAGAGGTACTCCATCGGCATGAGCAACCTCGGCGTGCACGCCGCGCTGCGCGCGTTTCGCGACGCGCCCGGCGTCAGCTGTGAGCGCGCGTTCTGGCCCCATGCGTCGGCGAAGGTCGAGTGCGACGGGTTCGCGGGTGTTGCTCCGGAGTCACCCGTGGAGGACCGCTTCCCGGAGGAGGTGGGGCGTTCGCTCGAAACCGGCCGCCCTCTCTCGGAGTTCGACATCGTGGCGTTCTCGGTGAGCTTCGAGGGAGACTACTTCAACCTCGTCCGGATGCTCGCAGCCGGTGGCCTGGCGCCCATGGCGCGTGAGCGGGATGAGGGGAGTCCGCTCGTTGTCGTCGGCGGTGTCTGCGCGCATCTCAATCCGGCGCCGATCGCGCCGTTCGTCGATGCCTTCCTGATCGGGGATGCGGATGCGCTGATAGCGCCCTTCGTCGAGACCGTTGCGAGGGGGAGTGGAGACGGGAGCGAAGCAGGGGGCGGGAGGAGACGCGAGATCCTCGAGACCCTGGCCGGACTGCCCGGGGTCTACGTTCCTTCGCTGCCGTCATCAGCGCCGGTCTCTCCGGCGCCATGGGCGGGCCGCTGGGCCGAGAGCCTGAGCGTCTCGCCGGACGCCTATTTCAAGAACATGTTCCTGACGGAGATCTCGCGGGGCTGCGCGCGGGGGTGTCGCTTCTGCGCGGCGGGAGAGATCCATCGCCCGGTGAGGTTCCGGCCGGCCGACGAGGTCGTTGCGTCGGTGATGCGAGGACTCGAGGTGACGCGGCGCATCGGTCTGGTGAGCGCGGCGCTCGGCGACCATCCCGACATTGTGGAAATCCTCGAGGCGATGCGAGCGCTCGATGTGGAGCTCAACATCTCGTCGCTCCGCATGGAGGCCGTCACGCCGAAGGTCGCTGGATTGCTCGCGGCGTGTGGCGTGCGGACGGCGACGATCGCGCCCGAGGCCGGTTCGGAGGACCTGAGACGGTCGATCGGGAAGTCCGTGACGGACGACGTCGTCATCGAGGTCGCCGGACGACTGGCGTCGCACGGTATCAGGAAGGTCCGCGCGTATTTCATGACCGGACTTCCGGGAGGCGGACAGGATGAGGCAGTCGCCATCGCGCGGCTTTGCGAGCGCGTCCAGGGGGCCGTGCACCCGTACGGGGCGCGGCTCTCGGTGAGCCTCTCGCCGTTCGTCCCGAAGCCCAGGACGCCGCTCCAGTGGGCGGCCATGGCGCCGGAGCGGGACCATCGCCGGGCGATATCCGAGACCCGGAGGCTTCTGGCGGGCTTCGGTGTCCAGGCAACGAGCGCGGGTCCGCGAGAGGCGGTGCGGGAAGCGGCGCTGGCGCGGGGCGGAGAGGAGCTTGCGGAGGTGATCCGTCTCGTGGCGCTCGAGGACGTTCCGTGGAAAGCGGCCGCGGGCAGAGCCGGTGTTGACCTGACGATGCTCGTGCACCGCGAGCGCGACGCGGGAGAGGTCTTTCCGTGGGAGGTGGTGGACGTGGGGAGGGGTAGGGAAGTGCTGCGTCGCGCCTACGATCTAGGCTGATCCTGGTTCCTCCACGTCGGGCTCGCACGTCGTGGCGTTGATGATGAATCCCTGGACAGCAGGGTGCTCCAGCAGTTCGGTGATGGTCACATCGTACCGTACCCATCGGCGATCGTTCGTCCGAAGTCGCATCCGAGCCTCGATCGGTGCGCCGCCACGCTCATCCGAGCGCTGGAACAGCCCCCGGTTGAGGTCTTCGCCGTGGACGAGTTCCTCGAAGCTCACTCCTTGAAGCGCTCCTGTCGTATAGCCGAGATCGCGCGAGCAGGCCGGACTGGCGTAGCGGACCCCGAGTTCGGGACTCAGGACCATCATGAGCTCCCGCGAGTTCTCGATGAGCGCGCGGAAGCGGGCGGCCGAGTTCTCGATCGAACCCTCCATGCGCTCGCGGTGGGTCACATCGCGAAGATTGAGGATGAGGCCCTTGATGTGCGGGTTGTCCATCTGCTGACTCGCACGTCCTTCGAGCACCTTCCATGATCCGTCCTTAGCTCTCACCCGCATTCCGTTGCTCCGCGAGACGCCCGGTTGCGAAGCTGCGTCAGCGAGTGCATCGCTGAATTCCATGACATCGTCCGGGTGTACATAGGTGCCGGCCTGCGTGCCCATCATCTCGGACGGGGTGAATCCGAGCACCTCGGAGGCCGACGGGCTGACGTACGTAAAGATGCCGTCGGCATCAAGCACAACGGTGAGATCGGTCGAGTTCTCGAGAAGTGCTCGGAAGCGACGCCTCGCGTGCGCTTCCCGCTGCTCGCTCTGCATGACGCGCGTCAGATCGATGCCGGTCGCCAGGAGCGATGTCACCTTCCCGCCGGAGCCGCGGACCCCGGTCGTTCGCCAGCGGACGACGCGCTCGTCTCCTCGTGCCGTGAGGGCATGGCCGTCGAAGATCTCATCCGGCCCTCCATCGAGAATCGCGGATATCCTCGCGACAGCGCTCTGTCGGACCCGCTCCGGAACGAACGACTCCGCCCAGTCGCGCCCAATGATGCTGCGCTCCGGGAGTCCGAGGATCTCGCATCCGTCATTGCTGATCGCCTGGACGCGGCCATTCGTGTCGAGAACGAGCAGAAACCCTGCGGCCGTCGATATCAGCGCGTCCGCCCGGTCCCGCTCGCGTGCCCAATCCTGTTCCGCCTGGAATGTCGCCAGGAGGTTCGCTACCTGGTGTCCTATCGACGTCAGTCGCGCCACGTCGGCCTCCGGGTACTGGTCGCCGCTGGAGACCGCGAGGAGTCCCAGAGCGCGTCCGCGTGCGATGAGTGGCACGTGGACGATGCACTCGTAGCCGAGGAGTTTGATGACCTGGTCGACCGAGGTGCGTTCTGCCGCAGCTCTCTTCGGGGGGCCGTCCGGGGTTGCTGCGCCAAACTCCCGGAGCACGGCCTCGATTTCGTCCATCTGCCGGTAGACGTGTGTCGTCCGCGACTCCAGGACGCGCCAATACAAGCTCGCGGCGGTCCGCGGGATCCGGACGAGTGGGATCCTCGTTCCGAGGGCGCGTTCGACGCCGCTCGAGAGGCCGGGCTTGAGACCGACGCTCTGCATCTGGAGCTCTGTTCCGTCAGGCGAGGTGATGTAGAGACTCGCGCCTCGGGCATTGAAGGCGGTCTGGACCTCGCGTGCGAGGATGCTGGCGACCGCGTGCGTGTCGAGATTGTCGGCGGCAGCCTCGGTCAGGGTCCTTGCGAGGCGAAGATCATCCTCGAGCTGAACCGAGCGACTCGCCTCGGGAGGCGGGAGAGACTCAAGGAGCTCGAGTCGCTCTTTGAGTTCGGCCAACTCGGCCAGTAGCTCTTCGCGGGTTCTGCTGTCGTTGTTCATGATTGCCCATTATCACCGATGGTCTGCGCCTTCACGGGCGAACCATCTCGCTGCAGGTGGTCTCAGAGAGATGAGAACCCAGGTGACTGGAGGTGAGTCTCTTCCACCATACTTGCATGTGGAACGGTGGCCGTCAATACTCTCGTGTGAGACGTGGTCCGGCGCGAGGCAACTCATTGATATGCTTGTAGTTATGTGTTATAATCCGAAATTGGAGATGTGTACGCCGACGACAGAGTGACAACGCCGCAACACCTTCCTGGAGGGGGAGACCATGAGGTATGCGTTCCTTGTTCTGGCCCTGTCGTTCTTGCTCGTTGCCGGAATGGCTTCGGCCGCCGACAACTGGGTCTCGCTGGACGGTTCCGTTGCGACCGCGCCGACGACCCGCATCCTGCGCTCCGATCAGACGGGGCTCACGCTCGAGCTTTCGCTGCACGGATTCACGGCCGAGACGGCCGGGACCCGCGGCGGGACGTTCACGAGCATCAGCGCTCCGGGATGTGGCGTGTCGACCGAGATCGGTCGCGCCTCGCTTCCCGTGCTGCGTGAACTCGTGCAGCTTCCGGTGGGCGCCCGCGCCGATGTTACGGTGACGGTGCTCGAGACGCGCGCCGTGACGCTTGCCGAGCTGGGTATCGAGCACCGCATTGCGCCGCTTCAGGCGCCCGTCGAGAAGATCCCGGGCGCGCTCGAGAACGCGCCGTTCGCACTCGACGCCTCGTATTACAGCTCATCCGCCTCGGAGCACGTCTGGGCGGATCTCGCGAGCGGTGGGACCCTGCGCGGCATGGACTTCGCGGAGCTCTCGGTGAGTCCGCTCCGCTACGATCCGGCCGAGGGCACCATCGAGTACGCGACGCGCATCGTCGTTGAAGTGAACTTCGCGGGTGGCGACATGCTTCAGACGGCCGCCCTGATGGAGCGCTACGCCAACCCGTACGTCGGGAAGCTCGCGCGCGACATCTTCATCAATCACACCGCATTCGAGGGACGCTACGACATCCCGCTTCCCATCGGCTATCTGATCGTCACGCACGACAACTTCGAAAGCGCCATCCAGCCGCTGGCCGACTGGAAGGCTGAGAAGGGCTACGACGTCACGGTCGTGGCAACCTCGGACATCCCCGGCGGCAACACGAAGGAGAACATCAAGGCCTACATTGAGGATGCGTACGACACGTGGGCGGTCCCGCCGACGTTCGTGCTGCTCGTGGGCGACACCGGCTACATCAGCCACTGGACCGGCACGCAGACGAACAGCCCGGCGACCGACCTCTATTACGTCACGATGGACGGAAGCTCCGACTGGCAGCCGGACATCTGGGTCGGCCGGTTCTCGTGCACGTCGGCGGCGCAGGTGACCAACCTCGTCAACAAGACGGTGGAGTACGAGACGTTCGATCTGACGAGCGGTACCGGTTGGATCAGAGATGCCGTCTTCATGGCCTCCGAGGACAACTACACGGTCTCCGAGGGGACGCACAACTCGGTCATCAGCGCGTATCTCGATCCCGCCGGGTACACATCACAGAAGCTGTATTCGCACACCTACAACGCCACGACGGCTCAGGTGAGCGCGGCGTTCAACGCCGGCCGCGGCATCGGCATCTACTCCGGCCACGGCGATGTCACGTACTGGGCGGACGGCCCTCAGTTCACGGCGACCAATGTCAACGCTCTGACGAACTCGGACATGATGCCGCTCGTTCACAGCTACTCGTGCCTGACGGGGCAGTTCAGCTCAGCCTGCTTCGGCGAGACGTGGATCAACGCGACGGACAAGGGCACGATGGTCTACTGGGGCTCGTCGGTGACGTCGTACTGGGACGAGGACGACGTTCTCGAGGAGGGTACGTTCGAGGCGCTCTTCGGCGAGGACTACACGTGGGCCTGCGGTATCAGCCACAGGGCCATGTACCACCTCTACACGCACTACAGCGGCGGCGGGAGCACGCGCCGGTACTTCGAGATGTACAATATTCTGGGTGATCCGTCGGTCGACATCTGGACCAGCGAGCCGGCGACGTTTGACGCCTCGTATGCCGGGAGCATCCCGGCCGGCTCGACGAGCTTCGACGTGACGGTCAGCCGTGTGGGCGGCGGCGCGGTGGATCACGCGCTGGTGCACGTCGCGAAGGCCGACGACGGCGTGACGGAGACGTACTACACGAACGCCTCCGGGTTCGTTTCGATCCCGCTTTCGCCCGCTCCGATGACGGCGGGCGCGATGAGCGTTACGATCACAAGGCACGACTACTACCCGCACGAGGGCTCGTCGACGGTCTCGCTCGCTGACGCTCCCTATATCTCCTATGACAGCCACGTGGTGGACGACGACACCGCCGGCGGAAGCTCGGGCAACGGCGACGGGATGGTCGATGCGGGGGAGACGATCGAGCTGGTCGTATCCGTCGAGAACGTCGGCAACCAGCCGGCCTACGGCGTGTCCGCCACGCTCGGCACCGTTGATCCCTATGTGATGATGATCGATGCGTACGAGGAGTACGGCGACATCCTCGTGGGCGGTGTCTCGCCGTGTCTCGAGGACTACGACTTCGGCATCGACGGTTCGTGCCCGGACGGTCACTCGGTCAGCTTCGAGCTGACGGCCACGGATGGCGACAGTACGTGGGTGAGCAGCTTCAGCATCGTCGTCGGCGCGCCGTCCCTCACGGTCGGCAACATCGTCGTCGATGACGCGATGGGCAACGGCAATGGCTGCGCCGAGCCGGGCGAGATCGTTGAGATCACGGTGACGCTCGCCAACGGCGGCACGAAGTCGGCTGCCGGCGTGACCGCCGTGCTGACGACGAGCGACCCGTACGTGCAGATCAACCAGGACACGGCGACAGCGTCGCTCATCGGTTCCGGCGGGAGCGCCGATGTGACGCCCGATTACACGGTACTCGTTCTCCCGACCTCGCCGGATCCATACGAGGTCGTGCTCTCGCTCTACTGCACGACGGCGCTCGGATACGAGACGTCGACGGACTTCACGCTCAGCGTCGGCGGCGGTATCGACGAGGACTTCGAGGGGAGCGGTGATGACTGGACGCACTCGAACATCACCACCGGATTCTCGGATGAGTGGCACGTGGAGACCTATCGCTACCATACGTCCGGTCACAGCTGGAAGTTCGGTGGCAGCGGCCCGGCGACGTACGGCACGTCGGACGACGGCGCGCTCTACACTCCGTCGTTCTGCATCGGCGCCGAGGGCGAGCTGACGTTCTGGGACTGGCTGGCCGCGGAGGAGGAGTCCTCCTCGCTGGCGTGGGACTGCGCTCTCGTTGAGATCTCGACGAACGGCGGCGGTTCATGGGCCAACCTTGCTCCAGTCGGCGGATACAGCCACTCGAAGAACGACAACACGTCCAACCCGCTGCCCGAGGGTACGCCCTGCTGGTCGGGTTCACATGGTTGGCAGCTGGAGACGTTCGATCTCTCCGCGTACGAGGGCGAGACCGCGATCGTGCGCTTCCGCTTCGTCTCGGACGGCTACGTCTCCGAGGAGGGGTGGTACGTCGATGACGTCAACGTGACGAGCACGAGCACCGGCGTCAACGACACCGGTGAGATCGTGCCTCGCGAGTTCGCGCTGCTCCAGAACGCGCCGAACCCGTTCAACCCGGTGACGACCATCGCCTTCGCGCTGCCCGAGCAGGCCGATGTCTCACTCAAGGTCTACAACATGGCCGGCCGCGTCGTCCGGACGCTGGTGAACGGTCCCGAGGGACCGGGCACGCACAGTGTGGTCTGGGACGGGCGTGACGAGGCGGGGCGTTCGGTTGCCAGCGGTGTCTACTTCTATCGCATGAGCACCGGCGACTTCTCCGAGCGTCGGATGATGGTGCTTCTGAAGTAGGG
The DNA here is from genome assembly GCA_964516845.1 of uncultured bacterium. Taxonomy (GTDB): domain Bacteria; phylum Joyebacterota; class Joyebacteria; order Joyebacterales; family Joyebacteraceae; genus JAPEKQ01. The sequence goes on along the minus strand of CAZEXP010000009.1, from coordinate 15,099 downwards.
GAGCGAACACGAGCGACCGCGCGAGTGCGCGCGCCCATGAGGAATGAAACGAGGGCCCCGGCGCAGTGCGTCGGGGCCCTCGGCGTATTCCGTGTCCGCTCGTCCCACCGGCCCGTGTGTCCCGCCGGTCTGTTTTCCTCGGCACCCGGACGGCGCGAAGCTCTCCATCCTAGTTCGGGTGCACGATCCTGCTTATTGTCTCCAGAAGATTCGTCAGCTGGTACGGTTTCTGGAGGAAATCGTACCCGCGCTCCTGGATCTCTTCCCACTGCGACTTCTCGTCCGAGTAGCCGCTGCTCAAGAGGATGTCGAGCTTGGGGTCGAGCGCGAGCAGTTCCTCCGCAAGGGTCACACCGCTCTTGCCGGGCAGAACGACATCGCTGAACACGAGGTCGAACCTACCCTCGCCGTTCTTGAAGAATTCGATCGCCTCCTCCGCGCTCGCAGCGGCCGTGACCCTGTAGCCGCTGGCCGTCAGCGCACGAGAAGCGAAATCTCGAACGGCGTCCTCGTCCTCAACGATGAGGATCTGCTCTCCCTGCCCCGACCGCGCCTGCGTCTTCTCAACCTGAACGACGTCGGTCGTGACGCACGGATCACATGTGGGGATGTGCACGTGGAAGGCAGTGCCTCTGCCGACCACGGAGTCCACATCGATCCATCCTTCATGCTGACAGACGATACCGTAGGCTCCTGCGAGGCCGAGCCCGGTGCCCTGCCCGCGGGCCTTCGTCGTGAAGAACGGCTCAAAGATCCTGGCGCGGACATCGTCGGGGATGCCCTCGCCGTTGTCCTCGATCGTGAGTCGCACGTAGCTGCCCGGGCGAGCGTCCGCGCAGTCTCCGAGTGTGTCCTCTGTGATGTCGACCGCCCGCGCGCTCAGCGTGAGCCTTCCGCCGGAAGACATCGCGTCGCGCGCATTGACGGCCATGTTGACGATGACCTGCTCGAGCTGTCCCGCGTCGGCCTTAACGACCGGAAGGTTCGGACCGACATCGGTGACGAGTTCGATATCCTCACCGATGAGACGTCGGAGCATCGCGTTCATGTTCCCGACGACCTCGCCAAGTGAGAGAACCTGGGGCGCCAGCGGCTGCCGTCGGCTGAAGGCGAGCAGCTGTCGCGTGAGTCCTGCGGCTCGCTCGGCCGCCTTCTTGACCTCCTGGACGTGCGGCTTGAGCACGTGACCGTCTTCGAGGCCGAGGAGTGTCAGATCCGTGTAGCCGGTGATGGCCGTCAGCAGATTGTTGAAATCGTGAGCGACGCCACCGGCCAGTCGACCGACGGCCTCCATCTTCTGCGCCTGGAGCAGCTGGCCCTGGGCGAGCTGCAGGTCCTCGAGGCTCTTCCTGAGTTCGGCCAGAACCGTGGCCCGCCGCCACGTCGCGGCGATCTGGTTGGCGATGGCCGTTACGGTGGGCACATCTGTCCGCTGGATGCTCTTGGAGTGGATCGAGCAGACTCCGAATACCTCTCCCTCGTCCATCAACGGAGAGACGACGGACTGCGTCATTCCGAGCGTCTTCGCGAGATCCGCGCTTGTGATGTGCGATCCCCTTGGGATGCTCTCCGCGAGGAGCGCGGTCGGGTCGTCAACGAATATCGGGTGGCCGTCGTCGATCGCGTAGCGCAGCGCCGGTATACGACGGTAGGGGACCTTTATCCGCGCCATCGCCGTGCCCAGCAGACGTTCCGTCTGGAGCAGCACGGCCGGGTCGGTCCCGGATGCGATGTAGCTGAGCGTGTCGTGCGAATCGTCGAGCATCATCAGGTCGGCCGTGAGCCCGGACGAGGCGAGTGTCTTGACGGCCAGTTCCAGCACCTCGTCGGGTCCCTCGGCGCTCGTCATCGCCAGCGATGTGGCGTTGAGGGCGCGGAGCATCGCCTCCGAGTGCTTGCGGTCCGTGATGTCGCGCTGGACCGAGATGAAGGACGCGGGTTTTCCGTCGGGGCCGGCGAGCGGCGAGATGATCATCTCGCAGTCGAATACGCTCCCGTCCTTGCGTCGATTCACGTGGACGCCCTGCCATGTCTTTCCGCTGCCGACCGCGGAGCGGATCTCACGCTGAATGTCTTCGCGTAGCGGCTCGGCGTTGAGGGCGTCGGGCGTCTCTCCAAGAAGCTCGCCGCGTTCGAATCCGTACATCGTCACGATAGCCTCATTGGCGTACGTGATCCTGAAGTCGAGATCCGTGACGAGGATGCCCTCGGAGATCTGCGGCGGGATGGAGCCGAGGAACCGCAGCTGATCCTCAGCGCGACGCCGGTCGATCGACGCTCCGATCTGACCAGAGGCGAACTTGAGCATCTCAAGATCGTCCTTGTCGAATTCATCGGCGTTCTCATAGCTCTGCAGTACGATGGCGCCGATGATGAGTCCCTGGCTTGCCAGCGGAACACCCATCCAGATCTCGCTCTCCGATCCGACAAGGTCGACCTCGCCGCGTTCGATCATTGCATCACCCTCCGCGCGGTCGATGAGGAGGGGGCAGTTGTTGCGAATCACGTAGGCGGTCAGTGTGCTGCCGGCGGGGAACGAGTCGTATCGACCGTCGTCCTTCTTGTCGACGAAGTACGGAAGCGAGATCGTGTCGGATGCGCGATCGTAGAGCGCGATGAAGAAGTTCTCCGTGTTGAGGACATGACCGAGCTCCGCGTGGATCGTTTCGTAGAGTTCGTCGAGATCCCGCGTCGTGTGAGCGGCCGCAGCGATGGCGTAGGCGACACGCTGCACATTCTCCGCCCGGCGGACCTCCGTGACGTTCAGTCCCGAGCTGAGCGTTCCGGCAATGGCGCCGCCAGGTTCGCGGATCAGCGAATTCTGCCAGGAGATGATCCTCCTGTTGCCCTTGAGCGTGCAGATCTCGTTCTCGTGGCTCTCCGTCTGGTCCGCGGTGCCGGCCATGAGAGCTTCGTACGTGGCGCGCGTCTCACTGCGGCATTCGGAAGGGACGAACGTCGCGAACCAGTCGGTTCCGACGATCTCTTCCTCTGTTCCCTCAAGGATCCGACAGCCGCGTCTGTTGACCATGCTCACCAGCCCCTTGTCGTCGAGAGCGATGAAGATGGCGGCCGCGAGGTCAAGGTAGTTCTCGGCGCGGTCTCTCTCGGCCTCGGCGTCGCGGAGCGCGACGATCCGGGCGAGGTTGGCGGCGAGCATCTCGGCGGCGGCTCTGAGAATGGCGACGTCTTCTTCGGTGATGCTGTCCGGTGTGAGCATCCTGTCGAACATCAGGAAGCCGTCGAGCGTGTCCTCGGTCGTCATCGGGATCATCAGCACGGAGATCACGCCGAGCATGTGAAGCGTGCCGCGATCGGCGCCGGTCCCGGCGGGGAGGTTGCGCGCGTCGTTCGAGAAGACCGTCTTTCCGGACCGGAGCTGCTCGGTACACCAGGGGAGGAGCTCCGTGTCGAATTCGGTGACGCTGAGCCTCTCAGTATCGCCGGGGGTGTGCCACTCGTGCGCCACCGTGAACTTGTCGGATTCGCTGTTCATGCGGAACATGACCGCGCGGCCCGCGGACACCGAGCGCCCGAGGATACCGAGCACCTTGTCGAGATCGACCGAGACCTCGCTGACGAGGGTACTCGAGACCTGGGATACGGCGCGTTCGAGAGCGCGACGCCGCTCGAGCGCGTGTGTCGTGTCGTTGTGAGTGCGGAGATCGATGGCGGTCATCGAGAGCGCGATCGGCGAGCCGGCGCGATCCCGCAGGACCGTTCCCGATTCGAGCATCGGGAAGCTGTTGCCCTGCCGGTGCGAGTGTTGGACCTCGACGGCGGCGAACGGCCGGCCGTGCCTGAGCCCGCTGTGGGCGCCCAGGGCGAGAGGACGCTGCTCGTCCGCCTGGTGGTCGGAGAGCGGCGCGCCGAGCATCTCGCCGGGCTCGTAGCCGTGGGCCTCGGCGAAGTACGAGTTGACGTATGTGATGCTACCCTCGAGGTCGGTCACCACGAACCCGCAGTTCGCCTGGTTCGTGATGGCCTGGACGAAGTCATCACGTGTCCGGGCCTCTGCGCGGCTCGTCGTGAATCGGGAGAGAAGCAGACCGATGCCAAGTGTGAAGACGGTGAGGACGCAGCGAAGGGCGAGATCGAGCGTGGGGATGTTCGTCGCAAACGCCTCGAGGAACGTGCCCGCGCCCAGAAACACCGAGGAGACGGCAGAGTAGGCCGTCCACATTACGAGTGCCACTCCAAGAGTCAGTGCAGACAGTTGTCTTCGCTCGCCCATGACCCCACCATGCAGAACACAATGAACGCTAGTCATACGTGCAGCATCAATTCGTGACGCCGCACGCAATCGCCACTCCACACCCCGCATCGGGGGTGCGGCCTCGGGAAGTCTCGAATGGGGGAATGCAATGCAGGAGTCATACCAGTTCGGCAGAAGTGTGGCTGTTTTTCACCGTTCGTCGCCGACTTTGGACTTCCATCAAAATGGCGTGCATGCTACACTCCCGGCAAATGGTGTCGTGCGCGGCACGCCGGCCCGGCAGCGTCCTTCGCTGGCCGGGTGGTGCTGTACGAAGGGGCACATGCGGGAGGTGCAGATTGAAGGTCAAGACCGATATGGAGGGAGAGGTCGCGATCATCCGTCTCTCAGGGAACCTGACCGGGGGACCGGAGAGTGACGAGGTGCGTGGCGCGATTCGGCGTCTGCTCGACGGCGGCACGCGGAAGTTCATCATCGACCTGAAGGGTGTGCCCTGGATCAACAGCACGGGGCTTGGGACGCTGATGGCCATCTACACGAGCGTGCAGCGTGAAGAGGGCGTGCTCAAGCTGGCGCACGTCTCCGACAGAATCCAGAGCCTGTTCATGATCACGAAGCTTCTGACCATATTCGACACGCACCCAACGACTGAGGAGGCCCTCGGGGCCTTCTAGTCCGGCGGCGCATCCTGGAGGACGATGAGTCAGCCCGGTGGTTCAGAGGAACTCGTCCTGGCGAGCGACTTCGGTGTCCTGGATCGTGTCGACGAGTTGGCCATGCAGTACGGTCGGCTCGCGGGGTTCGACGATGGACCGCTGATGGAGATCGCGATAGCGGTCGTCGAGGCGGTGACCAATGCCATCGTCCACGGCAACAAGTGCGATGAGTCGAAAACGGTCAGGATGCGTATCGAGTGGGAGCCGGGGATGTTCGGGCTCACGGTGCACGATGAGGGCAAGGGCTTCGATCTCAAGTGTGTGATGGATCCCACCGATCCCGACCGCTGTATGGAGACATCCGGGCGGGGCATCTACATCATGCGCCAGGTGATGGACACCATGGACTACGAGATGGGTGAGGGGAGCGGGACGACCCTCAAGCTCACGAAGGCGCTGAGGCCGGTCTAGCAGACGGCGTATCCGATGACGAACAAGGGGGTCTTCCTTGCGGAAGACCCCCTTCTCATTTCCTGCTCAGGCCGGACCGGCATGTTGCCATGCGCCAACACCGCATTCCACGTCAGGGCGCTACGCCGTCGTTGCCTTCTTGGTCGGCTTGTACTTGTCGATGGCGCCCGAGCGAATACAGCTGGTGCAGACGCTGATCTTCTTCGGGGTGCCGTTTATCACGACGCGAACCTTCTGGAGATTGGGCAGCCAGCGGCGCTTCGTGACGTTGTGGGCGTGACTGATGTTGTTGCCCACCTGCGGGTGCTTCCCACAGATATCGCACTTCCGTGACATCGTAATACCTCCATCGTGAGTAAGACAGAACCTGAATCTAGCACACCATCGATGCCTCTGCAAGCGGTTTCCCTGAAGACCGCTGTCGTTGACCCGATGGGCGTGCGTCCCGTAGAATCCGGGCATTGGGGTGTGAAACGCGCTCCGTTGTCCGGACCGCGGCAGCCGGGGGACCTCCGGCGCGCCGGCCGGGATTCGGCAGCAGCGGGTCCGACCAGGGAGATGAGCATCAGTCAGAAGACCAGCATACGCTCTTCAGTGCAGTACCTCAAGGGTGTCGGGCCGAAGTTCGCCGAGCTCCTCGCGCGCGCCGGTGTTGAGACGATCGAGGACCTGCTCTATTACGTGCCCCGCGGATACACGGACTGGTCCACGGTCGCCGAGATCGACAAGCTTCGCGTCGGCGACCGGGTGACGGTCGTCGGTCAGATACTCTCGACCGATCTCTCCCGTCGTCGCGGCGGTCGAAGCGTGATGCTGGCCGTCGTTGAGGACGAGACGGGCGCCATCGTTGCGCGCTGGTACAATCAGCCCTATCTCGGCAACACCCTCAGGAAGGGCGGTCGCATTGTCCTCAGCGGAGAGGTCCGATTCGACAAGCACGCGCGCCGGAAGGAGTTCGTCAGCCCGTCGTTCGAGCTGATGGGCGACAGGGAGGTCGCGGAGCTCGTTCACGCGGGGCGGATCGTTCCTGAGTACTCGCAGATCGGTGATCTCTCCGGGAAGCGTATCCGCCGATTCATCAAGTCGGCCATGGACGCGCATCTCGCCGAGCTCGTTGATCCGCTGCCGGGCTGGGTCGTCAAGCGGCGGAGGCTTCCCGATCTGAAGAGGGCGATCGCCGACGTGCACTTCACGAACGACACGACGCGGGCGGCGGTCGCCCGCGGGCGTCTGGCATACGAGGAGTTCTTCCTGTTCCAGATCATCGTGGGCGTCAGGCGTCAGCGACGAAGGAGCGCGCCGCGTGCCGTCGCGCCGCTGGAGTGGAGCGAGACCGAGCACGAGCGGTTCCTCGAGGCGCTCCCGTTCGCTCTGACCGGGGCGCAGGCCCGCTCCATAGACGAGATGCGTCGCGACCTCGAGCATGGCGCCGCGATGAACCGGCTGCTCCAGGGCGATGTGGGTTCGGGCAAGACGGCTGTCGCGGCCGCGGCGATGCACCAGGCCGCCGTCAACGGATGGCAGTCGGCGCTGATGGCGCCGACTGAGATCCTCGCACGGCAACACTACGAGAATATCGCTTCGCTCCTCGAGCCGCTGGGCCACAGCGTCGCGCTTCTCCGTGGCGGCATGCGTGCGGAGGAGAAGGCCACGGCGCTCGATGCGATCCGGAGTGGCGCATCGAACATCATCGTCGGCACCCACGCGCTCATCCAGGAAGGCGTGACGTTCGCCAACCTCGGGCTGGTGGTGATCGACGAGCAGCACCGATTCGGTGTCGTCCAGCGGGCGGCGCTGAGGCAGAAGGGTGGAGCTCCGGACGTGCTCGTGATGACGGCCACGCCGATCCCGCGGACGCTGTCGCTGACGGTGTACGGGGATCTTGATATCTCGGTCATCGACGAACTCCCGCCCGGGCGGTCACCCGTGAGGACGGCCGTCCGCGACGAGGCGGCGCGGGGGAGGGTCTACGATTTCCTCCGGCAGGAGGTCGGCGAGGGGCGTCAGGTGTTCATCGTCTACCCGCTGGTCGAGCAGTCGGACAAGATGGATCTGGCGGCGGCGACCAAGATGCACAAGCAGCTCGACCGCAAGATTTTCCCGGAAGTCGCCGTGGGGCTGGTCCACGGGCGGATGCGGGCCGAGGAGAAGAATGCGGTGATGCGCGCCTTCGCCGATGGAGAGATCAGCATCCTGGTCTCCACGACCGTTATCGAGGTCGGAGTCGATGTGCCGAACGCGACCGTGATGGTTGTCGAGCACGCCGAGCGGTTCGGGTTGGCACAGCTCCACCAGCTGCGTGGACGAGTGGGGAGAGGCAGTCATCAATCGTACTGCATTCTCATGGCGGGCCCGGCGGCGTCCGATGATGCCAGGGAACGTCTCAAGGTCCTCGCGGAGACGAACGACGGATTCGTCATCGCGGAGCGCGATCTCCAGTTCCGGGGCCCCGGTGAGTTCATGGGTGTGCGGCAGCATGGTCTTCCGCGGTTCTCGGTGGCTGACCTCGTCGCCGACACGCAGCTTCTGATCCGGGCCCGGGAGGATGCCTTCGAACTCATCGAACGCGACCCGGAATTGAACGAACCTGAGAGCCGCACCGTCGTCAGCGCCGTGGAGCGCAGGTTCCACGGGCAGGGTGATCTCATGGAGGTTGGGTAAGGAGAGAGCATGACACGGGAAGAAGGACTGGAGGTCATCCGGGAGCGGGTAGGCAAC
>CAZEXP010000009.1:3428-6938 GCA_964516845.1 uncultured bacterium | reverse complement strand
AGAGAGCATGACACGGGAAGAAGGACTGGAGGTCATCCGGGAGCGGGTAGGCAACCGGAATCTCGTCAAGCACATGCTGGCGACGGAAGCCGTGATGCGGGGGTTGGCCGCACGCGCCGGCGAGGACGAGGAGGCGTGGGGGCTGGCCGGTCTCGTTCACGATATCGACGTCGAGGAGACGGCGGACACGCCTGAGCGCCACGGTCTCGTCTCGGCGGAGCTTCTCGAGGGGATGGGCGCGAGTGAGGATATCATCCATGCGGTGAAGGCGCACAACGAGCACGTCGCCTGCGAGTCGTCCATGGACCGCGCACTCCTGGCAGCCGATCCGGTCACCGGCCTGATCGTGGCCGCCGTCCTGATGCACCCCAGCCGGAAGCTTGCGGAGGTCGATGTGTCGTTCATCATGCGGCGTTTCGAGACGAAGCGGTTCGCCGCCGGGGCGAACCGTGAGCAGATCCGGTCGTGCGAGGACATGGGTATCCCGCTCGAGGAATTCCTCGGTGTGGCTCTCACCGCGATGCAGGGGATCAGCGGGGACCTAGGGCTTTGATGAGCCGAAGGCTCTGAAAAGACCCGGGCTTTGAGGACCCGCTAGTAGAGAACCTTCTCCGGGTTGATCCGCTTGCCGTGTTCACGAACCTCGAAGTGGACGTGGGGTCCCGTGCTCACGCCGGTCGTGCCGACCTTCGCGATCGTATCGCCGCGTTTCACGGTCTGCCCCTTCGTGACCAGCAGCTTCGTGCAGTGTCCGTAGAGTGTCTCGTAGCCGTTGGGATGCTCGATGATGACCGTGCGCCCGTAGCCGCCCTTCCACCCGGCGAACTTCACGCGACCGGCAAGCGCCGACTTGATCGGCGTCCCGTGCGGGGCGGCGATGTCGAGGCCCGTGTGCATCATCCGACGCCTGTACACGGGGTGCGTGCGGTAGCCGTACCGACCGGAGATCCGTCCGTAGACCGGCCAGGCCATCCGGAAGAGCTGTTCGAGCGCCCCGGTCCCCGGGATGAAGATGCGCTGTCCGAGCTGGAGCGCCTCCACATTGATGCCGGGGTTGGAATTGACGACATCAGCGAGCTCCACATCATACTTCTTGCACAGACTCGAGATCGTGTCGCCACGCTTGATCGTGCAGTACGTGCCGTCCGTGTCCGGGATCTCGAGGATCTGGCCGGGCCGCAGATAGCGCGCGCTCGCGATATCGTTCATTCCGATGATTGTTTCCATCCGCACGTGGTACTTCTGCGCGATATTCCAGAGACACTCACCTCGGGCGACGGGGTGGCGCACAATGCTCGGCGCGCCCCGCTTGGCCTTGCCGTTGCCGCCAAGGGGCATCTCGTTCGAGAGCGGGTAGAGGAATTCGAGCGATCGGTCCCAGCTGGTGTCTCGCGAGTAGAGGAGCGGGAGCCGCACCTCGGTCTCGCGTCTGGGGACCCGGGCGTAGCTGGCGTTGTTCGCGCTCGCGAGAAGGTCGAGGGCGACGCCCGTGCGTGCCGCGACCGTCTCGAGATCCTCGCCGGCGGACGCCAGGTAGTCGCTGCTTGACACATCCTGCGGGAGAGGAGTCGTCACGCCGATGATGTCGAAGCTCGGCTTGAGAAACCCGCTGTCCTCCGTGACGAGCACGCGTCCCCAGGGGGAGAGGTGCTCGAAGACCGGTGTGCGAGGATTCAAGTTGAGGTCGACCGAGTCGGTGGCGTGATGAACCGTCAGTCCGGACGCGAGTGCCAGGACCAATACGAGAGCGGAGAGCGTCGAATAGAATCGCGCGCTCTCCGGAAGCGCTGCGAACCTGGCCGCGAGGCGGGCGGTCCGGAGCGTGCGGATGTCATCGAACGTCATCATATCAGGGGGACAATATACCGACCACGCGGGTGGCTGTCAATACCCACGCGGTCGCATGCAGGAGGCTGAATCTGGTCCGGTAATACTGCGGTCCTCCGAGGACTGAGGTTGCTCGCCCCATAGTCCCGTGGGCTCGTCAGATAGACCATGTGAACCCGAGAGAGAGGGTCTGCTTGAGCCTCGGATCGCTGTCGATCTCTTTGTCGTAATATGCGTCCAGATTGAGATTGACCATGAGAAAATCCGTGATGCCGGCGGTGAGCCTGTTCGTCCACTCGACGTCCGGCGACTTCCAGTCGTCACCCTCGACGTTCTCCGACTCGGAGTAGTAGAGCGCCTGATAGGCCGTGAGCTTGCTCGTGAAGGTCAGTCGGTCCTCAGCGAGGGGAGAGGTGAACTCCGACACGAACTCGAGTCCGGAGTCGCTCGTGGTCTCGCTCTCGAACTCGCCGGTGTCGGCGTTGAGGACTCCGCCGTCCAGGTGCTGCCTGAGCGCGCCGCCGAGCCGCGTTGACCACTGGCGAGTCTCCTCGTCGATGAGCATGCGTGCGACGCCGAAGCTCTCGGTCAGAACGATCGGATTGATGTAGCGAGTCTCGTCAGGGTCGCGCTCGTCGGTGAACTGCGACTCGAATCTGCCTGCCACGAACGGGTCAACGAAGCTGCCGAGCGTGAACCGCCAGACGCTCTCGAAGTCGATCTTGTCGGTCGAGTTGACCGGCTTCGCCCAGTCGTGCGTCTCGGCGTCCTGATTGTGCGCCTGACCGAACTCCAGCTTGAGTGTGTTGCGGCAGTTGAGGATGTCCGACAGCTGCTTCTTCGCGACGCTGTTCGAGGCCGCTGCCCATGAGAGCGCGCCCGTTTCACCACCCTGCCAGTTGTTGCTGTAGGTGTACTGCGTCAGAGTGATGTTGTTCTCGCTGGTGATGGTCCACTGAGCCGCGGCCGGAAGCGTCAGCACCGCTGCCACGAGCATTGTCAGAAGCAATCGCATATGGGTCGTCCTCCTGAATGAAGCGGCGCGCGGCAGGCCGACTCCGGTCCACCGCGCGCATACGAGTGTCGAGTTGATGAAAGCGCTAGGCTGAGCCGAGTTCCGACGTGCAGTTCGGGCACCGCGTCGCGGGGATCGGGATCTGCGTATGGCAGTGCGGGCACTCCTTGGTCGTCGGCTCCGCCGGAGCCTCGACCTCCTGCTTCTTCATCTTGTTCATCGCACGGACGACCATGAAGATCGCGAACGCGATGATGATGAAGTTGATGACCGTGTTGGCGAACAGGCCGTAGTTCATCGTCACGGCTCCGGCGGCCTGCGCGTCGGCGAGCGACGCGTACGGTCCCGCCGTGGAGCCCGCCCGCAGGACGGCGTACATGTTCGAGAAGTCAGTGCCACCGAGCAGCATGCCGATGGGCGGCATGAGCACGTCGGTCACGAACGACGCGATGATCTTGCCGAACGCGCCGCCGATGACGATACCGACCGCCATGTCGACGACATTGCCGCGCATCGCGAAGTCCTTGAAATCCTTGAACATCCTCTCCTCCTTGTGAGGGCGTGCCGCGCACGCGTTCCTCGTTCGGAGCCTCCGGCGGTCCGGCCGCCCTGGCTCCCGTGTCACTCCTCTGTCTGCTACGGCTTGTCCATGTGAACGTCGAGCTGCG
>CAZEXP010000009.1:0-3328 GCA_964516845.1 uncultured bacterium | reverse complement strand
GAGCACCTGAGAATGTGACCTCATCAGCTCCATCCCGACGGCGACCGCCTGATCGACGCTCGTTCCGTACGCGACACTCACCGAGACATCGACGCGGCGCGTCGGCATACGGGTTGCGTTGATGATGGGGGAGCCCCAGACCTGGCCGTTCGGGATAGTGATGTAGATGTTGTCGGGCGTGAGCAGCTCCGTGGCGAGGATGCCGACGGTCCTGACCTTGCCCGTGATGCCGTTGATCGTGACGACCTCGCCGAGGTCGATCGGTCTGAGCGATGCGATCCATATCCCCGCCGCGATGTTGTTGAACGTTTCCTGCATGCCGAAACCGAGAACGAGCCCCACAACGGCCGACAGGCTCAGCAGGATGGCCCCGACGTCAACGCCCAGCGTGCTCATCACGACGAGAATGACGATTACGTAGAGCAGTGCCCCGAAGAACCTCGCCAGGAACTCGACGAGGATGTCGGACAGGTTGGTCCGTCTGAGCTGCCGACGGAACACGGCGAGGATGACGCGGGCGACGAGGAGGCCCAGCACGAGCACCGCGAGGGCGGTCGCCAGCTGGAGAATCGTTACGTTCGTGTGAGGCAGGGTCATGCTCAAGTCCATGCTTGTCTCCTTGACCCTCTGCGAGCGTATCCCGTCAGTCCATAGTGCACTTCTAAGCCCTCGGCCGGTGCCTCGTCAAGGCGCAATGCCGGCGCGCCCCATGGGTGTGCCTCGCGAGCTTGGATGCCGCCGCTCCCGAGAGGTTTCGGACGGGGTTCCCGACGGCGCTCCCACGGTGGCCGGGCGGGAGCCGGAAGTCGCCTAGATGCAAGGGGTTCGGCCTTGACACCCTGTGGGGGTGGGGCTACCATGACGCGCGATGAACGGCGTTGGCGTATCATGTCCGTCCGTTCCGTCACCTACTGCACACCCGGGAAGGACAGAGGTCGCGCGCATGGTGATCGCAGGGCTTGAACCGCCGGCGGTACTCCTTGGGGGCGCATTGGCTGCGCTCGCCGTGGGCCTGATCATCGGATGGTTCGTCGGCCGCGGCCGGTCGAGACACGTGGACCGCCTGCAGCAGGACATCTTCAAGAGCAAACAGCAGCTTCAGGCCATCTTCGACGGGATCACCGACGGTTTGATCATCGTGGACGTCGAGTTCCGCGTCGTGGCGATCAACAAGGCGGAGGCTGCGTTTCTTGGCCGCGAACCGCAGAATCTTGTCGGTCTGCCGTGCTACGAGGTCTACTGCCGGGGCGATGTCGCGTGCGAGGCGTGTCCGGCGCACCGCACTTTCGCGTCAGGCAAGGCGGCCCTTGTCCCGCAGCTCGAGATCTCGGGCAGCTTCCACCGCCGGGGCGTCGACGTCTACACGTTCCCGGTCAAGGGCCGCAACGGTGAGACCATCCAGGTCATCCAGTATATCAAGGACGTGACCGACCGCATGAAGCTGCAACAGCAGCTTCGCGAGGTCGAGCACATGACGGGAATCGGGCAGATGGCGGCCAGCGTGGCGCACGAGATCCGCAATCCGCTCATCGCCGTCGGCGGTTTCGCCAGACAGCTCCACGAAGACATGGATCCGGATGATCCGCGGCGAGAGCACACACGGATCATTCTTGAAGAGGTGACGCGGCTCGAACAGATCCTCAGGGAGCAGCTGACCCTGGAGCGTCACCTGCAGCCCGTGATGCGTCCCGTGGATGTCAACCAGATCCTGCGGGACGTCAGGAAGCTCCTTTCGCACGGGTTGCTGTCATCACAAACGCAGCTCGTGGGCGATCTCAGGGATGGACTCCCCGTGACGATGGGGGACGCCAATCAGCTCAAGCAGGCGTTCCTCAACATCATCGGCAACGCGATCCAGTCGATGAAGGACGGAGGGACCGTCACGGTCACGAGCGAGCAGAGGGGCGACGACATCATCGTTCGGATCTCGGATACGGGCCCGGGCATCCCGAGCGATGTGATGAGCAAGCTCTTCGTGCCGTTCTTCACGACCCGGAAGTCGGGGTCGGGTCTCGGCCTCGCGGTCACGCGGCGGATCGTGGAGAACCATGGTGGTGAGATCACGGCGGAGAGCGAGCCGGGCATCGGCACGTCGTTCATCGTGCGGCTGCCCATCATCCGCAGCACGGCCAAGCTGGCGCACGAGCGTATCTACGGGGACACGGAGGGCGGCCCGAAAGCCGCCGACCGCCACGACGACACCGACGGATCGAGCGGAGGAGTGTCATGACAAAGCTCTTGGTAGTGGACGACGAGAAGAACATCCGCAAGCTGTACGAGAGCGAACTCAAGCGCGAGGGGTACGAGGTGGAGACCGCGGAGAGCGCCGAGGAGGCGCTGGAGCTCATCGAGGACGGGCCGCCGGACCTCGTTGTGCTCGACATCCGGCTTGAGGGAATGGACGGCATCGACTGTCTCCGGACGATCATGGAGCGCAGACGGGACCTTCCGGTCATTCTCAATTCGGCGTACTCGACGTACAAGCAGGACTTCGCATCGTGGATGGCCGACGCCTACGTCGTCAAGTCGGCCGACCTCACGGAGCTCAAGCAGAAGATCAAAGAGGTTCTCGAGAAGCGGGGAAAGGCGTAGGAGGAGGGCCTGTGCGCAACCCGATCCAGAAGGACCTGCTCGGGCTGAGGAAGAGGCTCAGAGCCGCGCCGGACGACGACGAGGCTCTGAAGGACCTCTGGATATCGTACATGGAATCCGGGCGACTCGCGGACGCCGTCGTCGTATTGCAGCAGTACCTCGCGCGCCGGCCGACCGACCACACGGCGATGCTCGCCTGCGGCACCTGCTATCGGAAGCTCGAACTTCACGAGGCGGCCGCTACGGAGTTCGAGCACGCCGCGAAGGCGGATCCCGCGAGTGCGGTGGCCCGGTACAACCTCGGCCGTGTCTACGACATGATGGGGAGCACCGAAGAGGCCGTCCGTCAGCACGAGAAGGCCATCGAGCTTGCTCCGGACAGTCCCGAGCCGTACTACCGGATGGGCGTGACACTCTCGAGGCGCAACGAACTCGAGGAGGCCGCAAGCTGGTACCGCCGCGCGATCGAGGCCGACTACACGTGTGCGAAGGCGCACACGAATCTCGGCTACGCGCTGGACGCGATGGGGGAGAGCGATGAGGCGGTCCTCGAGTTCAAGCGCGCGATCGAGATCGATTCCGACAACGCGGACCACCACCTCAATCTCGGCGCGGTCTACGGAGAGAAGGGAATGCTCGTCGAGGCGATCGACGAGTTCCGGAAGGCCGTCGACGTCGATCCCACGAGCGCGGAGGCGAGGTTCAACCTCGGCGCCGCGCTGATATCGAGCGGGTC
>CAZEXP010000008.1:66519-76542 GCA_964516845.1 uncultured bacterium | reverse complement strand
AACCTCCGCCGGCGGATCCAGAGTCCGCTGTCCTGCCACTAGACGACTCCCCTGCGTGTTCAGTTGCCGGCGCTCTGCCGCTCGGCCGCGATCTTCCGCGCCCTGCCCAGTCGCTCCAGAACCTTCTCACGACCCAGGAGAGACAGTGTCTCGAATATCCCCGGGCTGGCGGTCCCGCCGGTCACTGCAACGCGAATCGGCTGCACGACCTTGCCGACCCCGAGCCCCTGCTCCTCAGCGTAGCTGCGAATCAGGCTCTCGATCACCTCAGGCTCGAAGGTCTGAGCCTCGCTGAGCCGCGTATACAGACCATCTATTATAGTAATGACCCCCGGCTTCGTCAACACCTTGTTGACCGCCTCCTCATCATATTCGATGTCGTCGGTCAGGAAATAGCCCGCCTGCTCGACGACGTCGGCGAGCGTCTTGGCGCGGTCGTCGATGAGTCCCACGATCGTCTCGAGCCGCGCCCGCGCCTCGCCGTCGGGGTCCGCGTCGACCAGTCCCGCCTTCCGGAGGAACGGGAGCATCCGGTCCGTCCGCTCGGGTACGGGCAGGCGCTTGAGCCACTGCGCGTTCATCCAGAGGAGTTTCTCCGGGTCGAACGCGGCGGCCTTCCCGCTGACGCGTCCGATGTCGAATCGTTCGATGAGTTCCTCGAGCGTGAAGAACTCGGACTCTCCATCGTACGACCAGCCAAGAAGCGCCATGTAGTTGACGAGCGCCTCCGGAAGATACCCCTGCCTGCGATACTCGCCGACGGCGAGAGCCCCCCGGCGTTTCGAGAGCACCTGCCTGTCCGGTCCGAGGACGAGCGGGAGATGTCCGAACGTCGGCGGCGTCCCCCCGAGCGCTTTGGCGATGAGGATCTGCTTCGGTGTATTCGATGTGTGGTCGCTTCCCCGGACGACGTGCGTGACTCCCATCGAGAGATCATCGACAACAACGACGAAATTGTACGTCGGCGAGCCGTCCGACCGGGCCAGCACGAGGTCATCAATCTCCGCGTGATCGACCTCGATGGGCCCCAGCACCATGTCCTCGAAGCGCGTCTTCCCGTCCGGAACGCGGAAGCGGATGACCGACAAGCGACCTTCCGCTTCGAGAGCGGCGCGCTCGTCATCGCTGAGCGAGAAGCACCGTCGGTCGTAGCGCCACTCGCGCCCGCCATCCGGCGCCGCGTTCCGCCGTGACTCGAGTTCCTCCGGTGAGCAGTAGCACCTGTAGGCGGTGCCGTCCTCGAGCATCTTCGAAAGGAGCGGCTCGTAGGTCCCGGTTCGCTCAGACTGGAGGTACGGACCGACCTCGCCACCGACCTCGGGCCCCTCGTCCCAGATGAGTCCAAGCCAGCGGTGGTCCTCGAGGATCGCCT
Organism: uncultured bacterium; assembly: GCA_964516845.1. Classification (GTDB taxonomy): domain Bacteria; phylum Joyebacterota; class Joyebacteria; order Joyebacterales; family Joyebacteraceae; genus JAPEKQ01. Next base: position 75,170 of record CAZEXP010000008.1, on the reverse strand, counting down.
GGAGGAATTCGTCCGTGGATCGTTCACGGTCGGTGTCTTCGATGCGCAGAATGTACTTCCCGCCCGCCGCGTGAGCGAGGAGCCAGTTGAACAGCGCCGTCCTGGCACCCCCGAGATGGAGATAGCCGGTCGGGCTCGGCGCGAATCGCACTCTCGTATTGCTCATGTCTGTTCTCTCGTCAAGGAAGTGAGGGGGTTCGGGTTGGCCCGGGCCGGCGGAAGAAAGCGGCCTCCGTGGAGGCCGCGTCTGATCGTGCGTACAGCCGGCTGGACATGCGTGCATCCGCAGGAACGTGGGTACTATATCCTCCCGGGCCTGCCCTGTCAAGATGAGGCCATGGACGCGTCTCTGGCACGGGACTTGCCGGTCTGAATCAGGACTCCATCGAGCCCGGAGGGCCCGGGCGCTGGGAGGCGTTATGCTCGACCTGATCAGAGCGGCACTCGCGCGGGATCCCGCGGCGCGTGGCCGGGGTGGTGCGCTCGAGGTACTTCTGACGTATCCGGGTGTGCACGCGGTTGCGACGCACCGGGTCGCGCATGCCCTCTGGCGGCTGGGGGTCCCGCTGCTTCCGCGGCTGATATCGCAGTCCTCGAGGTTCTTCACGGGAGTGGAGATCCATCCCGGTGCCGTCATAGGCCGTGGCTTCTTCATCGACCACGGCATGGGTGTTGTGATCGGCGAGACGACCGTCATCGGCGACAACGTGACCATCTACCAGGGGGTCACGCTCGGCGGTGCGGGGAAGGAAACGGGGAAGCGTCACCCGACGCTCGGGGACGATGTCGTGGTCGGATGCGGCGCCCGGGTGCTCGGCAATATCACCGTCGGCAGCGATGTGCGGATCGGGGCCGGCTCGGTCGTCGTCCAGTCCGTGCCGGACGACTGTACGGTCGTCGGTGTTCCCGGACGGGTCGTTCGGGAGTCCGGGCGGCGCGTGATCGATGCGCCGCTGGCACACGGCGCGATCCCGGACCCGGTGCTCAGGCAGCTCGAGGGTCTCGAACAGAGGCTCGCAAGGCTCGAGAGGACGGGGTGCGCGGGCGGAAACCGGGATGCGCGCGGGCGCGAGCCTCTGGAGGGGTCGCGACGGGAGCTTGACAGACCCCGGGACGAGGGATAGGCTGATGCTGCTGCAGCACCGAGCCGCATCTCTCGGTCCCTTCCATACGGGGCCTGCGACCTCCGATCACCTCAGCTATCGCAGACTTGATGGAGGCACGCGGCGACAATGGTGCCGGCGTCTTATCGAACGGAGGGAGTGACATGCCCAGGACGTCACTGGTCATCACAGGAGTTCTCTTCATATCGTGTGCGCTCGTCCTGAGCGGGTGCGGGTCGAACGAGACCGCGCGGGATGAGTCATCCTCCCTTGCGGCCACGGCGTCCGCTGCCGAGGCGGAGAGCGGTGATGAGGAAGGGAGTCCAGCGGGTCTGCCGGTTGAGACCGTTACCGATTCTCAGGCGGTCGCGGCTTCACCCGAAGCCGATGCGCCGGCGGGCGTGACCGAGAACGAGACGGACATCCCGGACTCGGAGGAGACCGGCGCGATGAGCGACACCGACGCGTCGACCACCTCCGAGTTGCCCCCGCAGGATGATGAGGACACCTATGAGATGTCACCGTCCGACGATGCCTACACGCAGCGAACGTCGCCGGCGGGAGTGAGCGTCACGAGGGCGTACATCTGCAGGGGCATCGAGGAGAGCGAACCGACCGATGCCGGGAGGAGCTTCCTTCCGAAGGAGGACGGGCTCAACCGTCTCTGCTGTTTCAGCGAGATCATAGGATCGGCCGGCCCGGACAGCATCTGGCATGTCTGGTACTGGGGTGGCCGCGAGATGGGGAGAGTGGGTCTCGAGGTGAAGAGCGCGCGCTGGCGGACCTGGAGCCGCAAGCAGGTGCTCGACGAGTGGAAGGGTGAGTGGCACGTCGATATCGTCGATGCCTCTGACTTTTTGCTCTATCGACTCGATTTCTCGATCGAGTAGCAGCCGTTGGTCCCGCTCGACCGGGCGGGCCCCCTCCACAGACGATCCGGCGCACGCGCCCCCGACCGCCCAGGTTGGGGGTTTGTTCTTCTGCGCTTGACATTCATGATATCACAATTATATATTATCATGACATTTGCATATGGTGAGTCGCAAGGAACCTCATAAGGAGCGCTGTTATGACCTCATCAGGCAGCGGGAACAACGAAGAGACATTCGGCCGCGCTGCCGAGGTCCTCAAGGCGCTATCCCACCCGACGAGGCTCAGGATCGTCGATCTGCTCCGGGAGGGGGAGTTGTGCGTCAGCAGACTCGAGGAGCTTCTGGGCGTTCCACAGCCGTCGGTCTCCCAGCATCTCCAGAGGCTTCGGTACGCGGGGCTCATCGATTCGGAGAGGAAGGGGCATCTCGTGTGCTATCGTCTCCGTGATGACTCGGCGGCCGCGGTGCTGCGAGTGCTCGTACCCTCGGGACGACAGCAGGCGAGGGGGAAGCGAAACTGAGGAGCCTGGTCGAATCCGGTTGCGGCGGAGCGCATCAATCACGGGAGGGGCCTTCGGAGAGTGTGTCGTCCGTGATGGCTCGTGCAGAAGGCATATGAAGAGCGATTGACAAGAGACGTAGCAGACTCGAAACTCCCGCCGCGTGACGGCGGGGCAACAAGGGGGAACGAAATGGCGGCAGAAGGCGTCATCACGGCAACAGTCGACAACTTCGCAAAGGAAGTGGCAGGCGACAGCGGACTGGTCCTCGTGGACTTCTGGGCGCCCTGGTGCGCGCCGTGCAGGCTCGTGGGTCCCGTTGTCGAGGAGATCGCTGTCGACAACGCCGGCAAGATGAAGGTCGCGAAGGTGAACGTCGACGAGAATCCGACACTCGCCCAGCAGTACGGCATTCGCGGCATCCCCGCGCTTCTGTTCTTCAAGGCGGGACAGCAGGTTGACATGATCGTCGGCGCTGCTTCGAAGCAGAGTATCCAGGAACGCATCGACCAGCACCTTGCCTAGGCAGGCGTACGGCTTCCGCGAGGCGCACAGCGTCGGGTGGAAGCACAGCCGCAGGAGTTTCACGATGAACATGAGAAACGCATTGGCCTTCGCGCTCGTCACCCTGTTCGCCGTCGGCATTCTCGGCGGTTGCAGCGGGTCGAGCGAAGAGGCGGCGACCGGAGTCAACGTCGGCGATGTTCCACCGGCGTTCGTGCTTCCGAATCTCAACGGAGAAGACATATCGCTGGCGGACTTCGAGGGCAAGGTCGTCGTGCTCGACATTTGGGCGACGTGGTGTCCTCCGTGCCGCGAAGAGATCCCGTTCCTTATCGAACTCTATGATGAGTTCGAGGAGCAGGGTCTCGAGATCGTCGGTATCGGCCTCGACCAGGGTGGCGCGACCGACATCGCTCCGTTCGTCGACAAGAACGGCATCGACTACACGATCCTCGTAGGGAACCGTTCCGTCGCTGGGGCGTATCAGGTGAGCGGCATTCCGACGACGTTCATCATCGGACGGGATGGTCGTATCGCGGCCAAGCACGTCGGGTTCGCCAATGAGCTCCGGCCGGAGATGCGGTCTGAGATCGAGACGCTTCTTGGCGACGCGGAGAACATCTAGGCAGACCATGGTTCGATCAAGGAGCGGGTGGAGGATGAGGATGGGAGAGTTGGCGCTGCCGATCGCATTCGTGGCGATCTGGCTTCTGTTGCAGCTCGTGATCCTGCCGCGCCTGGGCGTATCGACCTGACTCCGTGGCTCATGCGGACCCTCCGAACGGGTCGGCAGCGAACCCGCGGAGCGGGGGAGTCCAGCAGAGCAGAGCGCAGAGGGAACGACGCAGGAGAGCCGTGACGTCGAGGAGCCGGAGTCTGACCGATGAGCGCCTCGCGCATCATTGTGCGGAAGTCGGAGTACGCGCTCGAACTCGTCACCGACGCGGGAACAGAGCGGTTCACCGTCGGCATCGGGTCGCACCCGGACGGGGGCGACAAGCTGGCCGTCGGAGACTGCCGGACCCCCGAGGGGACGTTCCGGATCGTGTCCATCGAGGACTCGGGCGACTGGGAGCATGAGGGCAGGCGCTCGTACGGCCCGTTCTTCCTTCGGTTGGACTGTCAGCCGTGGCAGGGGATAGGCATCCACGGTACGGACGCCCCCGATTCGGTCGGGACGAAGGCGAGCCGGGGCTGCATCAGGATGCGGAACGCGGAACTCGAGCGTCTCGCCGCCGCCGTCGACGTAGGGACCGAGGTTGTTATCCTGGCCTGAGCGTCCTGTTTCGGACGGCGCACCGCGGGTCCGGAGCGGGTCGCGGAACCGATGTGAATTTCAATCGGGGTCATCCTCTGGATGACCCCGATTGCCGTTGACACTCTCTCGCCGCACATTCTATACTGCCATCGCCTCGAGCCGGCACTCCTCCGCCGGCGGTCAGCCGCAAAGCCCTGGAGTCGCTCATGAAGCCCGGACAGTTTGTCGCGGTCGCGGGGAACATCGGTGTCGGCAAGACGCATCTTACGACGCTGCTCGCGAACCAGCTCGGATGGCGCGCGTACTACGAACCGGTCATCAACAACCCCTACCTCACTGACTTCTACACCGACATGAACCGGTGGTCTTTCCACCTACAGGTCTACTTCCTCTCGAAGCGTTTTGAGATCCACCGCGAGATGGTTGGCTCCGATGAGTCGTGCATCCAGGACCGGACCATCTATGAGGACAAAGAGATCTTCGCGACGACCCTCTATCGCCAGGGCTTCATGCCCGAACGCGATTACAAGAACTACACGGCCCTCTTCGATGCGATGACGAGCTTCCTGAGGACGCCGGATCTCATTGTCTATCTCCGCGCGCGTGTCGACACGCTGCTGGGTCGCATCGGATGTCGCGGGCGCGATTGCGAGCGCGACATCGACCCGGCGTACCTCGAGGCGCTCAACGAAGCCTACGAGGGTTGGAGCGAGCGGGCCGGGACGGAGACGACCGTTCTCACGCTCGAGACCGACTCGATGAATCTCGTCACCGACGAAGACGCCATCCATGAGGCGCTTGGGCTGATCCTCGGACATCTTGGGCCGGGCAAAGAGCCCGTCCACTCGTTGGGTGTCGAGGCGCGTGTTCTCGCGGGATAGGCCAGACACCCCGATTGTCCGCTATCGTATTGTGTGCAAAGCAGTTGCGCCGGCGGCGACTGGCCGCCGGCTTGAGAGCGTCGAATCCCCCCGGCTGGCGTCCGCATCGAAGCAGACGATGGTCGGGGGCGCGTATGTCAGCGTCGTGGATGACGCGGCGCGTGGAGGCCCGTTCCCGGATGGAACTGGACCGGCGTTGGACCGGCCGCAGTCGGGCGGTCCGGATGACGTCTTGACCATTGGTAATGATGGTGGTATAATAAGTTAGACCAACTATTGGAGGGCCCATGACCGGCAGGAGACTTACCGGACTCGCACTTCTGTGCGCGGCCGTCCTCGTGTTGATGGGGACGACTATGTCATACGGCGCCGATGCGAAGGCGCCCGAGTTCACGCTTCCGAACCTCGACGGTGAGGACGTGACGCTTTCTGAACTGCTGAAGGATGGTCCGGTCGTCGTCGACTTCTGGGCCACGTGGTGCAAGCCGTGCATCAAGGCCTTTCCGGATCTGCAGGAGATCTTTGACAAGTACAAGGACTGTGGTCTGACGGTTGTCGCTATCTCGATCGACAGCACGCACTCGACCACCAAGGTCAAGCCGCTCATCGTCTCAAAGGGGAACACCTTCGAGGTCCTGCTTGACCCGAGCCTGGCCGTCGCGAAGAAGTTCCACGTGACGTCGGTTCCGCGGACGGTGCTCGTGCGGCAGGACGGGACCGTGGCGTGGGCCGTGACCGGCTACCGGCCGACGAACCACGCGGAGTTGGACGCTGCGGTCGCGGCGCTGCTCCCCGCTGATTGTCCCCGCGAAGGGGAGCAAGCGGAGATCGAGGACGAGGGCGTCAGCGAGGACGGGGCCGTTGAATAGTCGAGTCATCCTCGGCGCTGTCGTTTCGGCGCTGCTGCTCGCCGCACCCGCCGTCGCTCCGGCAGATGATGGTGTGTGGTCGAACGGCGTTGTGACCGGCGAGTACCTCTATGACACGGGGGCGGAGGCGTCCGCCTTCGATACCCGTCTGGAGGTGGACGTCGGCATTGGTCCCCTGACCGTGGGCGCCGTCTACCGCGCCTATCAGCTCTCGAGGCCGACCTACAACCCGGCCGGCGTGAGCATCCCGGAGTCGGAGATCAAGCATCGGTACGCCGCGCTCGACCGCGAGAACCTTCATCTGCGAGTGGGGCACTTCTATTCGACTCTCGGACGCGGGCTGGCGCTGAGGAGCTTCGAGGATTCCGATCTCGAGCACGACGCCGTGCTCGACGGGTTCCTCGGTGAGTACTCGTTCTCCGGCGCTGACGTGGCCGTGCTGGCGGGCACGGTCGACGAGCCGCTTTCGGAGACGCGGTATCGCCGGCACAACATCCGCGCGCTTCGCGCGAGCCGCTCGGTCACGAGCTGGCTCGACATCGCGGGGAGCGTTGTCGAGCGCGCGTCGAGCAAGGAAGACGACAACCCGACCGTCACAATGAACCTCGGGCGTTCCGACGACCTCCTTCTGGGCGGAGAGGTGAACGCGTGGCTCGGTCCCGTGTCTCTGGCGGCCGAGTACGTCGGGCGGCAGGGTGACGACGGCGAACTCGATATAGACAACGTCGAGGGTCACGCGACCTACGCGGCGGCGACCGTGGAGCTCCCGTGGGCGACGGTCTTCGGCGAGTACAAGGACTACGAGCGGTTCCAGCACTTCCTGGTCAGTCCGCCGACAGCCGTTCGAGAGCACCTGTGGACGCTGATGAATCGCACGACCTATGAGCCAAAGCTCGATGACGAGCGCGGCTACCTCATCCAGGCGACCATGCCGTTGGGCGAGAGCGTCGAGGTTCTCGGCGGGGCGTCCGAGGCGAGGAACCACGACGCCGACCTGATGCACTGGGAGATGTTCGGGCAGGCCGACGCCTGGGTCGGAGAGACTTCGCTCTCCGCCGGAGCGGCCCTGTCCCGCGAGTACGAGCTCGGCAAGTTCATCGAGCACAGGACGGCCGGAGCGGAGGTGATCGTGCCGCTGCCGTCGGGTCAGCCGCTGGAGCTGCAGGTGCAGGTCGGCGAGACGACCGACATCACCGAGACCGTGTCGGTTGACTACCTGCTCTCGATGACCGTCTACACCGCTTCGGGTATCACCTTCGCGTCGGTCGTCGAAGGGACGGACGACGAATCCGAGGAGCGAAGCGTGTGGGCGATGTTCGAGGTGAAGAGTCTTCTGACCGACGATCTCGAACTCGGTGTGTCACTGGGAAGCGAGCGCGGCGGCCTCAAGTGCTCGGGCGGCGTCTGCCGCGTCGAGCCGGAGTTCGCGGGCGCGCGCGTCAGACTGATGACCTACTTCTAGGAGGATGGTTTCGTGAGAAACGAAACGCATCACACGAGCAGCGTCGGTCGGCCGCGTGCCGCCAGACTGCCGTTCGCGCTCATCCTCCTGGTCGTCTGGATCGCGGCACAGGGCGGATGTGACTGGTTCGCAGACCCGGTCGCGGTGAACTTCCTGCCGAGCGTGACGATCACGGAGTGGCCTCAGGCGGGTGAGCTGCTCGCCGGTGAGGACACGGTCATCCGGTGGGTCGGCACGGACATCGACGGCGATGTGGAGAGCTACCGGTGGACGTACGATGACACCGTCACGGGGTCTACAACGTCGGATACGCTTCTCATCGAGGACGTCGAAGAGGGCGATCACGTCTTCACGGTCGCGGCCGTTGATGACGCGGGCGACGAGGGGACGGCGGCGAGCTGCTCGTTCTCGGCCGGGCCGCCCGGTGGGCTGGTCGACCGGAACATCCTCGTCGAGTTTCTGACTGATTTCGCGTGCGTGAACTGCCCGAATGGCGAGGCGGCGCTCGAGAACCTGATGGACGAGTACGGCAGAGACAGGCTGTGCGTCGTGGCCTATCACACGCTGACGCCCGTAGGCACGAATGAGACTATCGCTCGCGAGAACTGGTACCACGCGCATCCGGATTTCCCGCCGGACGTGACCGGGCACCCCGCCGCGATCTTCGACGGGCGCCGGGTTGTCCAGGGCGCCGCGTCGGTGCCGGTTGCGGAAGCGGACTACGAGATCGAGATAGAGCTCAGGCAGCCGGTCGGTTCACCGCTGACCATGTCGCTCACCGGCGACCTCTCGGCACGCGCATCGCTCACGGCGAAGGTCCGCGTGGAGGACGCGCTCCCCGCGGGAACGTATGTGCTGAGGACCGTCATTCTGGAGGAGGATGTCGATTTCGCGCACCATCTGTTCCCGTTCGTCGCGCGCGATATCCTCGACGAGGAGTCGTTCACACTGGCCGCAGTCGGAGATTCCACCGAGGTCGTCTACGGTGTGACGCTCGGCCCGGGATGGAATGTCGCGAATCTGGACGCCATCACTTTCGTGCAGAACGATGACACGCTGGAGATCATCCAGTCGGCGCGGCTCTCGGCCTCGCGGCGTCCCTGAACGCGGAGAGATCGCAAGGCGGCACGGGAGAACGCGATAGCCGCAGCAGGCAAAGGAAGCATCGGGCAACAGGAAGCATCAGACGACAGGGAGCATCA
>CAZEXP010000008.1:0-66419 GCA_964516845.1 uncultured bacterium | reverse complement strand
CAGCAGGCAAAGGAAGCATCGGGCAACAGGAAGCATCAGACGACAGGGAGCATCAAACGACAGCACGAGAGCAGGAACACTATCGCCACAGTGGGCGGGGCGAAAGGATCCTGAATCCAGCGCGGCACCGCCGCGAAAGGAGAGCAGCATGATGAAGCGTACGGCGATCCTGGTTCTGGTGACGGTGGTCCTTATGACCTCTGCCGTCTCCGCTCTCGCGTCCCAGAGGGCTGTTCTGGCGGAACTCTTCGGGGCAACCACTTGAGGCTACTGCCCGAACGCCCGTGCGGCGTTGGTTGATCTTCAGCTGAACGGCTACGAGCACACGACGACTCATGTGATCTACGGACCGTATGATGAGCAGCTCGTCGTGCTCTACTACCACGTGAGTGATGCATACGCCACCGGTGACACCTACCAGCGCGCGAGCTACTACGGCGTTGGCGGCATCCCGCACACCGTATTCGACGGCGCCACGGAAATCATCGGTGCGGGCACGACCGTGGGGAACACCTTTGGCCCGATCGTCGAGTCACGCATGGCTGTGTCGTCTCCCGTCGAGATCGACGTGTCCGGCACGATTACGGCCGAGGGTACGCGCGGTACGGTCGGCGGAACGGTCGACGTCACGTTCAGAGCGACGGACACGATCGGCGCCGGTAACCTCGTGGCGCAGTTCGTGATGTACGAGGATGTGAGCGCCGCGTACCCGTACACGGTTCGCGACATGCTCATGGCCGAGACCATCCTCGAGGCCGATCTCGAGATGGGTGAAGAGGTCACGTTCAACAAGACGTTCGCCGGCGTGACGAACTCGACGAACAACCCGCTCAACATGCACATCGTTGTCTTCCTCGAGGACCAGTCGCCGCAGCAGATCATCAATGCGGCGATCATGCCCGATCCGTACTCGTTCGAGATGGTTGCTACGCACCACGCCGAGGAGATCGACTTCTTCGGTGCGGCCGAGTACATGGTCTACTGCACGAACACGGGAACGGCCGACGACACGTACACGTTCGACTTCACGACCGATTTCCCCGGCGACCCCTACAACTGGGTCTCCATCTACTGCACGATCGACGACGGTATCTGCTACATGGGCGCGACCGACATCTTCATCGCGGCAGGGGCAACGGAGACGCTGAGCGTCCACATCACCGACTACAACGGTACGCTCGTGGACAAAGGCGTGATGTCTCTGACGGCGACCAGCACGGCGAACGCCCTGACGTACGGCGCCGAGTTCGTTGCCTTCTGTGAGACGCCCGCGATCCTCGTCGTGGACGACGATGGTCCTATGATGTACGAGACGTACATCCAGGACGCGCTCACGGACAACGGGTACCACCCGTACACGCTGAGCCCGTACACCGATGGGACGCCGGGGCTTCCGCAGCTCTCCGACTACTACGCGGTGTTCTGGACGACGGCGAGCCGCGATGGGTCGACGATCACGGCTGATGCCGAGGCCGCGTTGATGGACTACCTGGACAACGGTGGGAATCTCGCGCTGCTGAGCATGAACTACCTTTCGAGCCGGGCAAGCAACACGTTCATCGAGGACTACCTCCACATCAGCTCGTGGACGAACGACACGTCCGGGTTCATCATGACCGGCGTGGCCACCGACATGATCGCGGACGGCATGTCGCTCGCCCTGCTTGGCGGACCGATCCCGTACGCCGAGAGCGACTCGTTCGAGACGACGTCCGACGTGATCTTCACGGCGGGCAGCGGCAACAAGGCGCTCAAGGTCTCGGAGAACGGGCACAAGATTGTCTTCCTGGCGTTTCCGTTCGAGGACGTGAAGGTCGGCGATCCGGATCCGAACAACCAGATGACGCTGGTTTCGAAGATCATGCAGTGGTTCGACTTCGACGAGACCGGTGTGACCGAGCCCGAGACGGACTTCACGAAGCTTGCGCTCCGTCAGAACACGCCGAACCCGTTCAACCCCGTCACGAACATCCAGTTCAGCGTTCCAGCGAATGCGGGCGCTGTGGAACTGACGGTCTACAACGTCAACGGCCAGATCGTTCGGACGCTGGTTGACGGCGAGATCGAGGCCGGACCGCACTCGGTGGTCTGGAACGGTCGCGACGAAGGCGGCAGAAGCGTTGCCACCGGTATCTACTTCGCGAGGCTCGTGACCGCGGAGGAGACCGACATCATCAAAATGGCGCTCCTGAAGTAAGGGAGTGCAGAACAAGAGCCTGGCTCCGCAGCTCGGAGAGAGGCGCACAGTTCATCCGTGGGGGCGGGTGGCCGGCGTGCCGGCCACCTGCCCTCGCGTGAGAACCCCATGAAAGGAGATGTTCCATGAGGGTCGCTCAGCTCGCGCTGGCAGGCGTCCTCCTCATCCTGCTGACGCTCCCCGGGACCGCACTTGCCTATCCGCGCGACGACGCGGCCGTTGTAGAGGTGGACATCTTCTCGCGGGCCGACATCCATCGCCTCAACGAGCTCCACATGGACATCATGTCCGTGGCCGATGGGAAGGCGCAGATCGCCGCCATCCCTGAGGAGATCGAGACGCTGTGGGCGAACGGATTCCGTCCCGCCATCACGGTCGAGAACATGGTTGCGGCGGTGGCTTCGCTCCAACTTCCCGACCGCGGTGTGTACGTCAGCTACGCCGAACTCACGGCCGACATGCAGGCGTGGGCGACGACCTACTCGAACATCGCCGAACTCGTCTCGATCGGCCAGAGCGTTTACGGCCGCGAGATATGGGCGATGAAGATCACGGACAACCCGACGGTCGAGGAGTTCGAGGCCGAGGTGCAGTGGATCGGCGCGCACCACGGGGATGAGACCATCGGCATGGCGGTCTGCTACTACATGATCGAGTACCTGCTCGAGAACTACGGGACCGACCCCGAAGTGACGTGGCTCGTCAACGAGCGTGAGATCTGGGTCATTCCGATGTTCAACCCGGACGGCTATGAGAACGGCTCGCGGTACAACGGAAACGGGACCGATCTCAACCGCAACTACCTCTGCCCGAACGGGAGCAACGCTGGCTCGGCGTTCTCGGAGCCGGAGACACAGGCGCTCCGCGCGTTCGATCTGGACATGAGGCCGGTGACATCGCTGACGTTCCATTCCGGTGCGGTCTACGTCAACTACCTCTGGGACTACACGTACGCCGCGACCCCCGACGAGCCGATGATCATCACGATCTCGGACGTCTACGGCGCGCTCAGCGGTCTCCCCGTTACCAACGGCGCCGACTGGTACATCGCCGACGGCACCTGTCAGGACTGGTGCTACGAGACGCGCGGCGAGATCGACACGACGATCGAGGTCTCCGTGACGAAGGACCCGTCGGCGTCGCAGATCGATCCCATCGTCAACGACAACATCCCCGCCATGCTCTACCAGGCCCGGATGTCGGGTCGGGGGATTCGCGGGCTGGTGACCGATGCTGAGACCGGCGATCCGATCTCGGCGACGATCAGCATCCCTCAGATCGGGAAGGACATCTACACCGACCCGGACGTCGGTGACTACCACCGGATGGTCGAGACCGGCACCTATACGGTCATCTGCACGGCGGACGAGTATCCGACACAGACCGTCTACAATGTGTCCGCGAGTCTCGACACGTTCGTCGTCGTCAACTTCGCGCTCGAGCCGCCGCCGCGTGGTTCGATCGCGGGATACGTTCGTGACGAGTCGATGTCGCCGCTCGAGGGTGCGATGGTCGAACTGACCGACGCGACCGGCTACTCCGACGAGAGCGACGAGACCGGCTACTACGAGATCAATTACATCCCGGTCGGGACGCACGACGTCCGCGCTTCACTGAGTGGGTACTCCTCGGGCGAGGAGCTTGGCGTCACCGTGAGCGACGGGACGATCGCCGCGGTCAACTTCGTGCTCGCAGCACCCGACTTTTTCGATGACATTGAGTCCGGCCTCGCCGAGTGGACCGGGAGCTGGGGGACGACGACGACCACGTCGCACAGCCCGAGCACCTGCATGACCGACAGCCCGGGCGGCAACTACGGCAGCAACGATTTCGAGACGATGACGCTCGCGACCGCCATCGATCTCAGCTCGGCGGAGAGCGCCGAACTCTCGTTCTGGCATCGCTACGATACCGAGTCCGGGTACGACTACTGCTACGTCGAGGTGAGTACGAACAACGGCTCGACCTGGACGGACGTCGCGACGTACGACGGCAGTCAGTCGACCTGGACCGAGGAGACGATCGACCTGACGAGCTACGTTGGCGCATCGCAGTTCAAGATCCGCTTCCTGCTCGATTCCGACGGCTTCATAGAGCGCGACGGCTGGTATGTCGATGACGTTCTCATCGCGATCGAGGGGCCTGAGACCGGCGTGGACGACCTCGTTGCTCGGGAACTGGCGATCTCCAACTTCCCGAACCCGTTCAATCCGCATACGAACGTAAGCTTCCAGATGCCGTCGCGTGGGACCGCTGACGTGCGCGTCTACGACGCGGCGGGCAGACTGGTCAGAACGCTTCTCGATGGCGATGAGCGTGATGCCGGCAGTCACCATGTCATCTGGGACGGAAGGGATGACGCGGGCCGCGGCGTTGCCGCGGGCGTGTACTTCTCGCGGATCATCGCAGGAGGCCGTGAGGCGTCGGCGAAGATGGTGCTTCTCAAGTAGCCGGCCGCCGCATGCGGCGGCTGGGCGGTTGCGGCGCAACCGCAAACCCGATGCCGATCGTGCGGAGGGGCGTACGACCATGACCGAAGCGGGGCGGCCTGACGGCCGCCCCGCTTTCGTTGCTGCTCGTGGGAAGCGTCCTCGTGTTTCCGCGGTCGCTCGCGGGCGCTCCCGGTCATGCGAGGCGTCCCGCGGGCCCGAACGCGCTTGACACTCTTGGAGCCACGGTGCAAGAATCACGACCGAACGGGAGCCAGGCGAATTCCGGGTCCCTTGTTGGAGCAAATGGGAGGGAGCTTGAAGCGCTTCAGGCTGCTGGGCCTCATCGGTGGGATCCTCGTCTGCGTTGCGATCCTCGTCGCGCCGACCCCCGATGGACTCGCGCGTGAGGCGCAGAGTGCGCTGGCCATCTTCGCGCTCTGCTTCATGCTCTGGGTCACCGGCGCCCTGCCACTCGCGGTGACGAGCATTCTGGCCATCGTCCTGCTTCCGACCCTGCGGGTCATCCCGGCATCCAGGTCGTTTTCGCTCTTCGGCAGTTCGGCCGTCTTCTTCATCCTCGGCGCCTTCATCATGGCCGCAGCGATGATGAAGTCGGGACTGTCGACGCGTCTCGCGCTCGCCTTCCTCCGGCGTTTCGACTCGGGTCCCCGAACGCTCCTCGCCGGTGTGATCTTCGCCGGCGGGTTCCTCGCATTCTGGATGCCCGAGCACGCCGTGGCCGCGCTGATGTTTCCCATCGTTCTGGAGATCGCGAGGGCCCTCGAACTGGAGCCCGGCCGCAGCCCGTACGGGCGCGCTCTCTTCCTCGCGCTCGCGTGGGGGACCGTCGTCGGCGGCATCGCAACCTTCCTCGGAGGCGCCAGGAACCCGCTGGCGCTCGGCATCCTCAAGGAACACTACGATCTGACGATAGGCTTCCTCGACTGGATGGTGGCCGTGGCGCCGCTGTCCGTGATTCTCATGGGCGCCATCTTCCTCCTGCTTTCGAGATCGTTCCCGTCGGACGTCACGGACGTATCGAGGGCCAGTGTCGTGCTTCGCCAGAAGGCGAAGGAGCTGGGGCCGATGGGGCGACGCGAGAAGGGGATCGCGGCGATCGTCATCATCACGATCGTTGCATGGGTCGTCGCGGGACGGGGATTCGATCTCGCCTCGATATCGCTCCTGGCGGCTGTCTCGATGTTCGCGTTCGATCTCATCGACTGGAAGAGCGTCGAGGAGTACGTGAATTGGGGCGTCATCCTCATGTATGGCGGCGCGATCGCGATCGCGGCCGCTCTCCATGAGACCGGAGCGGCGCGGTGGATCGCTGATGTCGGGATGGCGCGCATCGGAGCGATGCCGCCCTTCTGGATGCTGATGACCTTCGCGCTCGTGGCGACCTTCGTGACGGAGGCCATCAGCAATGTGGCCGCGGTGGCGCTCCTTCTGCCGATCTGCTTCGGCATCGCGGAAGGGGCCGGGATACCTCCCGTCCTCGTCGTCTACGCCGTGGCGGTGCCGGCGGGCCTCGCGTTCGCGCTCCCGATGGGATCGCCGCCGAATGCGATCGCGTACTCCGCCGGGTATTTCCGACTCAAGCACGCGGTGAGCGTGGGCGCGCTTCTGAAGATCGTGGCGCTCGCCCTGTTCGCGGCGGCAGCGCTGTTCTACTGGCCCGCTCTCGGTCTGGTCGTGTGACCCTATCGTCAGCGGGCGGTTTCCGGAGGTGACCTCTTGAAGCGGACGCTTCTCATAATGTCCCCATCGCGGGTCTCCTCAACCTGTGTCGAGCGGGCGCTCGCATCCGCGGAGCGCGCCCACGGCGAACTGGTCGTCGTGTACATCCTTGACGCGACACTTGCGGACGACGTCCAGGAGCGCATCCAGGACTTCGGATTCGTCGGCGAGGTTCCTAGCGCGCGCTTCCTCGACGCCGTGAGGGAGGAGCACAGGAGGAGGGGCGAGGCGGAGCTCAGTCGCATCGCGGGATTGGCGGAGGCGCGCGGCGTCCCGCTGGCCGTCGAACTCGTCGAGGGTGAATTCCTGCGTCTGTCGCTTGCGGCAGCGGAGCGCATCGCGCCGATGGAGATATTCGTGGCCCGGCAGGACCGCCCGGCGCTTTCACGACTCGTCATCGGCTCCGACGTGAAGCGGCTCGAGCGGAACGCGGGCTGCGATGTGAACGTATACCGCACCGATGATCGCGACGCGGGAAGTCGCGGGAACGGCGACAAGGGGAAATG
Organism: uncultured bacterium; assembly: GCA_964516845.1. GTDB lineage: Bacteria > Joyebacterota > Joyebacteria > Joyebacterales > Joyebacteraceae > JAPEKQ01. The sequence goes on along the minus strand of CAZEXP010000008.1, from coordinate 59,544 downwards.
AGCGCGACGCCCGGCACGAATGCCGGGCGCCTGTCGAGCTCTCCCGGGGAACTGCTTTGTCCCGGCGTCCCGTGTTCCGCCTGTATCTCCGCGTCGCGCGCTATCCTTCGATGCGCGCGAGCTCCCGCTCCAGAAGTGATCTGAGCTGTCCGTCCTGCGCGACCTGAATTGCCTGCCTGAGTTCGGTCCTCGCCTCGTCCATCCGTCCCTGCTCCGAGAGAAGTCTGGCAAGATTGGCGCGCGGGGCCGCCGTTCTCGGCCTCAGCGTGATCTCGCGGCGAAGCTCTTCCTCGGCAGCGGCCATGTTGCCCATCGAGTAGTAGGCATCCGCGAGGCGCGTGTGGATGTGGTCGACCGGCGTGCGCCCCGCCTGGGCGGCGTTGAGCGCCGAGATGGCCTGCTCGTAGCGGCCGTTGGCGAGGTAGATGTCCGCGAGGCGGGACAGCGCCGGAGTGTGGCGCTCGTCGATCTCGACGGTGCGGATGAGCGCCTCGACCTCCTTCTCGATCTCATTGTCGGCCAGGTGGATCAGCGCCAGCGTGTAAGTGGCGTCCACGCTTTCCGGATCGATCTCGAGGGCGCGGTCCAGATAGGCGATGGCCTGTTCTGTCTGATCGAAGAGCTTGTACGTCTGCCCGAGACCTACCAGCGCAAGGACGTTCTCGCCTTCCATCTCGATGGCGCGGCGGAACGACCGCTCCGCGCCTTCGAGGTCCTCGATCCTCAGCTGTGCCGACCCGAGACTGACGTAGGCCTGCGCGTACTGCGGATCGATCTCGATGGCTCGCCGGAAGTTCGCAATGGCGCCGGCGACATCGCCGTTTCTCATCATGAGGATGCCCTCGTTGACGAGCGTTTGCTGCTCGGTGGCGTCCGCCTTCTCCATGAACTCGAAGGAGCCCGCGCGCCGCGTCGTATTGGCGAAGCTCGTCCCGGAGAGGTCACTCGAGAGCAGCGGGGCCGTCGTGATCCCCATGGTAGCCAGGATGACGAGCAGGATGCCGCCGACACCACCGACCACACCCGGAACGACCGCGGGCCGCACCCGCAGGAGCCCGATGAGACCGATGACGCCGAGGACGAGACCGGGGATCGCGTAGAGCGGTTCGCGCAGCACGGCCGCAGGGATGAGCGCCGCCAGAAGGATCCCCACTCCCGCGACCGCGCGCGCGGTCCCGTCACCCGAGAGTCTGTAGGCCGAGAGCGAGAACGGCACATCTCCCGCGGCCGGGTCCCACACGTCCCGGGCGAGGAAGGCGAGGGTCGAGGAGATGATCGTCATAGCCACGATGCTCTTCGGGAGCCAGAGCGCGGCCTGCTCCCCGGCGTACGCGCAGTACCCGAGGCTCAGGGCGAAGAGCGCGACCCCGCCGACCATCAGCCCTGCGAGTGGTGTGTATCGTCCCAGCCGGAAGGGCGGCGCATAGTAGAGGGTGTACACGGCGAGCGCCGCGAGAACGTACGTCAGCGCGACGTAGCTCACGGAGATCGCGAAGAGAACGGCGAGCCCCATCATCACGAGTCCGAGCCGGATGATCAGCTCTCCGTCCTTCGCCGGGACGGACGCCCCGTCACGGGCGAACCACAGCCGCATGAAGGTAGCCGTCTGCGCCGTGAAGAACGAGGCGAGGACCAGTCCGATCAGCGAAATGAGATCGAACGGGTGAGCGATCGAGATGGCGCCGGTCGAGCCGAGCAGGAGCCGCGCGCCGAGCACGATGCCGGCGATGGTCGCCACGAGGTGCAGACCGACTGTCGGCACGTCGATGTGTCGAACGAATCGCCAGAAGCCATCGCGGTCATAGAGCCAGTACCAGATCTTGAGGATCGGCACGAGGACGATCAGATCAATGAGCGAATTCGAGAGGTCCGAGAGCGCGAAGGGCGTGACGTTCACGAATGCGCGGTAGACATTGGCCCGCGCGAAGAACATCTGGTAGACGTTGTCGATCTCGGCTCCGAAAAGCCTCGTGACGGCGACCGTGATCGGGGGGAGCGTGAAGAAGAAGAACATCGTGGGGTAGACCGCGACGATCGTCAGCAGCGCGCGCCCGGCGCTCTTCGTCTTGAGGTGTACGTAGACGGCGGCCAGGATGCAGCCGGCCGCGGCCTCGAGCCGGATGCCCGCTGTCGCGCCCTGGAACCCGTGGTAGAACGGGTTGAGGAGGTTTGCGAACGCGGTCCAGAGACCCGTGTGGTCGGGGATGAGGTATCCGATGAGATCCGGATTCCCGCCTCCGCTCGTCAGAAGAAGGTCGAGAAGCGGTGGGAGGAGCGTCAGCAGCCACGCGAACAGCATCAGCCTTGTGACGCGCTCGATCCGTTCTCTCGCCATCAGAGCCAGGACGACCGAGAGCCCGAGCATCGGCGCGAGGTAGGCCAGCGGATAGTGAATGAAATAGGAGAGGAAGTAGATGGTCTTCAGCTGCCCCGAGACCTGCTCGAGGAAGTGTCGGACGACGATGATCGCCGCGAGGATCAACAGCCAGCGACCAAGCGTGATCGGCATGCTCTCGACGGTGTCGATGAGTGCCGCAAGACGTTCTCTGGGTCCGCGCTTCATCAAATGGGAGCCTCCTCATGTGTCCTGGTCGAATATTCGTCTCCAAGAGCTTACGCTTGCCCACTCCAGGGTGTCAAGCCGCCTCCCCGGACGGAGCCCAAAGCGCTTGACCCGGGTGCGTTTCGACCGATAGAATCCGAAAGACTGTGCGCGATTGTCGAGACACTATGAGTACGGGGCATCGGTTGGTCCGGTGGCCCTGACCGAGGGAGTGCAGCGATGACCGACCACTTCGACGACAGCGAGATGGCCAGACTGCTGGCCGATGAGAACGAGAAGCTCTCCCAGATTCGCGAACTCGTCGACGGCGCGTGTGAGGAGATCATGGGAGGCCGGTTGGATGTCTCCGAAGCGACGGTCATTGCTCAGCGCGTCCGCAGGCAGGCTCAGGAGATCATCCCGGACATGATGGACCGGTTCGACATCATCTATCAGACCAGGTTCGAGCGACTGATCTCGCGGCAATTGGCCGCCAGGTCTTCCACCAACGACGCCGAATAGCCGGCCACGGTCGCTCGATGCGCTGTCCTTCCGTCGCGCTCCGCGACCGCACCCGCACTGCTCAGAGGGGTCCAGATGAGGCTCACGGTCCTCGCCAGCGGAAGTTCCGGGAATGCCTTCCTCATTTCCACCAACACGACGAGCATTCTCATGGACGCCGGCATCTCGGCGAAGCGGGCGGCATGTGCCATCTCGGATGCCGGTGAGGACGCGTCCAATCTCGCCGCCGTGTTCGTGACGCACGAGCACACCGATCACATCAGCGGGATCGGTCCGATCGCGCGCCGCTTCGACCTGCCCGTCCATGCGACGCGCGGCACGCTCCGCGCGATCAACCGGCGAGCCGGCGACGGCTTCGCGAGGGTCCCCATCGCGCCGGGAGAGCCGCTCTCGATCGGCGATATCACCATTTCGCCCTTTTCAACGAGCCATGACTGCGCGGATCCGGTCGGGTACGCGTTCGAGGCCGATTCGGCACGGATCGTCGTGGCGACCGACCTCGGCGTTGTGGGGTCGAGCGTCCGCGACCAGATGGCACGCGCCGATTGCGTCGTGCTCGAGTTCAACCACGACGAACGCATGCTCGTCGACGGGCCGTACCCGTGGCCGCTGAAGCAGCGGATCATGAGCAACGTCGGACACCTGTCCAACGAGACGGCTGCCCGCGAGCTGGAGCGGACGGCGGATCACCCCATGTCAACCGTGGTCCTCGCGCACCTTTCGGAGGAGAACAACAAGCCGCGTCTGGCCTATGAGGCCGCCGCCGTCGCGCTCGAAGCGGCCGGCCGGTCGGACGTCGCGGTCCTTCTGGCAAGTCAGAAGGAGCTGTTGGGGCCGATCGAGATCACAGGGAGGAGTTGATACGGAATGCGCAAGATCGCGGTCATCGGGACGGGCTATGTGGGACTTGTCGGAGGCGCCGGTCTGGCAGACTTCGGCAATACCGTCATCTGCGTGGATCTGCTCGAGGAGAAGATCGAGAAGCTGAAGGCGGGCGACATTCCGTTCTACGAGCCGGGGCTCTCAGAGGTCGTGTCGCGGAACGTGAGGGAGGGGCGGCTGGAGTTCACCACCGACTTCGGGCGCGCGGTGAGGGAGTGCGAGGTCATACTCTGCGCCGTCGGCACCCCGGAGAGCGAGGACGGAGCCGTCGATCTGTCCCAGGTCGACGCCGTCGCGCGCGACATCGGCAGGCACATGAACGGGTACCGCATCATCGTCCAGAAGAGCACGGTCCCGGTCGGGACGGCGCGCCGCATCAGCAAGATCATCCGCGATGAGCAGTCCGAGCCGCACGAGTTCGACGTCGTGTCGAATCCGGAGTTTCTCCGCGAGGGTGCCGCCGTCGGCGACTTCATGAGGCCGGATCGGGTCGTGGTCGGTGCGGATCGCGAGGAGGCGTTCCAGGTGATGCGGAGCATCTACTCGCCGCTCTATCTCATCAGAACGCCCATCGTCGAGACGACACCGGAGAGCGCCGAGCTGATCAAGTACGCGTCGAACTCATTCCTCGCCACGAAGATCAGCTTCATCAACGAGGTCGCGAATCTCTGCGAGCGCGTGGGCGCCGATGTCCAGACCGTTGCGTACGCGATGGGCCTCGACAAGCGGATCGGTCCCAAGTTCCTCCACGCCGGGGCCGGGTACGGCGGTTCGTGTTTTCCGAAGGACACGAAGGCGCTGACGAAGATCGCGGAGGCATCAGGTGTGGCGTGCAGCATCGTCAGCTCGTCCGTCCGCGTCAACATTGAGCAGAAGCTGCGCATGGTCGACAAGGTCGTCGCAGCGGCCGGTGGCGACGTCACCGGGAAGACGATCGCGCTGCTCGGGTTGGCGTTCAAGCCGAACACCGACGACATGAGGTACGCTGCGTCGGTCGTTCTGGCCGAGGGGCTGAACAAGCTCGGCGCCAGCGTCCGAGGGTTCGACCCGGTCGCCATGGACAACGCGCGCGCGGTCATGCCGTTCGTGGAGTTCACCGACGACGCCTACTCGGCGGCGGAGGGGGCGGATGTCCTCGTGCTCGTCACCGAGTGGAACGAGTTCAGACAGCTCGACATCGAGCGCTTGAAGAGCGTGATGTCCGGGCGCGCCATCGTCGACTGCCGCAATATCTATCAGCCTGCCGACTTCGAGAAGCACGGGTTCACATACGACGGTGTCGGACGAGGCCGGGCTCCGCGTCGCGGGGTCTAGCGCCGCGAGTTACGGAAGGCGAGGGGGACAGGATGCCAGCGAACACAGTCCCGCCGGGCGTGAGGGCGAAGCGCCTCATCGACGGGGTCGAGATCAAGAAGCTCCGGCTCATTCCCGACGAGCGCGGTTTTCTCATGGAGATGCTCCGCTCGGACGACGGGATCTTCCAGAAGTTCGGTCAGGTCTACCTTTCCGCGGCCTACCCCGGCGTTGTGAAGGGGTGGCACTATCACAAGGTGCAGACCGACTTCTTCACGATCGTCAGCGGGATGATGAAGGTCGTGCTCTACGACGGTCGTGAGGGATCGCCGACCCACGGTGAGATCAACGAGTTCTTCATGGGGGAGCAGAACCGCATCCTCATCACGATCCCGCCTGGTGTGCTCCACGGTATGAAGGCCATCGGCGACAAGCCGGGGCTGCTCGTCAACTGCCCGACCGAGGTCTATCGCTACGACGAGCCCGACGAATTCCGCGTCGATCCACACGACGGCAGCGTGCCGTATGACTGGGGAAGGCAGGACGGGTAGAGGGCCGGAGTGACGCTACGACACGTCGATGGGGAGTCCTCGGACTGCCGCGTAGCGACGCCGGGCGGACGCGGCCCTGTCGCGGGCCTCGTCGGTCCTCGTCAGCGCCGCCGAGAGCGGGTAGATGAACGCCCGGACCGCCAGCGCGGCGCGGAGCAGATGGGCGTACGCTCGGGCGCTGCGGCGCCCCGCTGTTCGCCTCACGAACCCGACCTTCGACCGGAAGAGCTTCCGCTCGAAGCGATCCGGGTTCTCTCTGGTCGATGTCGCCCCCCGGACGTGGATGACCGAGGCGCTCGGTACGAACACGACATCCCAGCCCGCTCTGGCCGCGCGGTAGCAGAAGTCTGTGTCCTCCCCGTAGAACGGGAGCGACTCATCCAGCCCGCCGATCTCATCGAAGCAACGACGCCTGACACACATGAGCGCGCCGTCGACATAGTCGACGCCTCGCGCGGGATCCGTGCAGACTGCGGCCGCCCGTCGCGCCCCGATCGCATTCCTCATCGTGTCTACGAAGAGGATCGACTCGATCGCGGAGGCGACCGACGGGAACGGTCCGTGGCTCCTCTGCCACGATCCGTCCTCGTTCAACAGCTGTGGTCCGGCGATGCCGACTGCATCGGACGTCATGGCTTCAATCAGTGACCTGATGCTGCCACCGTCATGCCACACGAGATCGTTGTTCATGACGAGCACGAGGTCGTTCGATGAGGTTCTGACACCCGTGTTGACGCCCCCCGAGTAGGTCGTTCCCTGCGTCTCGACCAACCGGCAATCCAGGTGGGTTGCGGCTTTCAGGATCCGGTCCTGTTGATCGGCCGAGAGATTGCCGCCGTTGTCGACGATGAGGAGCTCCGAGATGAGCGCACCGTCGCCGTGACTGCCCAGCGACTCGATCAACGCCAGAAGCAGATCGGGCGAGCCGTACTGGACGACCACTGCGCTGACCGCGCTTGCAGAGGTCGTGGGCTGGGAGGGTCGGTTGTTGTTCATTGTCTTGTACGCGCCTCGCAATCGTGGATGCAGTATCATACACTCTGAACGGTGCGCGTTCAACAGCACCTGTCAGGCAATACGCGCGCGAGAGACCGGAGTGCAGGAGGAAGCGTGAGGCGTAACGTCTTCAAGATCTTCAAGGAGGCGGGGATCGGGCTGACCGGCTCGATCGCCGCGCTCGTTCTCAACTACCTGCTCCTCGCGATCCTGACCCGCTTTCTCGGACCGGAGCAATTCGGCACGTTCGTGCTGGCGCAGGCTCTCGCGAGTGTCGTACTGCTGCTCGCGCTTCTCGGTCTTCCGAACGCGCTGGACCGTTTCATACCGGAGTATCTCGCCAGAGGGCAGCGGGGCAAGGTCGGCGCCCTCCTGACGAGAACACTGGTTCTGTCGCTGACGACATCCGTGGCGGCTGCCGCGCTTCTGGTCGTGTGCGCGGTCCCGCTCGCCGAGGGGCTCTTCGGGAAGACCGACCTGGCGCCGGTCCTGAGGCTCGTCGCGCTGAGCATCCCGTTCATGGCGTTCATCCGACTTGTCTCCAGCGCCTTCGTCGGATGCCAGGAGATCCGCTACGAAGTCTACATTCAGCACCTGACGCTCTCTGTTCTCAAGATCGTCGCGGCGGTCTGCGTGTTGGGGATGGGGGCTGGTCTGCTCGGGTGGGCCGCCGGTTACACGCTCGCGGTCCTCGGGGCCGCGCTTGCCGCCGCGTGGTTCCTCGCGTTCAGGCTGCGACCGTTGATCTTCTCGGGGACTCCGTCATCTGTCTCGATGAGACAGATCATGGCATACTCGTGGCCCCTCTCGCTCGCGACGATCGTCGTGATGTTCAGAGGGCAACTGGACATCCTCATCCTGGGTTGGATGCGCCCGTCGGCGGACGCGGGCATCTACCGTGTTGTCATCAGTCTCGTGATGCCGCTGGCCCTCGTCCTGGCGTCCTTCGCGCGGGTGTACAAGCCGGTGATCTGCGAGTGCATCTCTGTAGGCGGCTCCGAGGAGATCGGCGCGCTCTACCACCGCATCGTGCGATGGGTTCTCATGGTCAACGGCATCCTGCTTGCCGGCCTGCTCCTCTTCGGAGAGGAGCTCATTCGCGCCCTGTTCTCCGATCTCTATGCAACCGGCGCGACGGCCCTCGTGATCCTCGCCTCCGGTCGCTTCATCAACACGATTTTCGGGCCGGAGGACATGACGCTCGAAGCGTGGGGCAACACGAAGCTTTCGCTCGTGAACTCCATCATCATGATCGTCGTGAGCGTCTCTCTCGATGTCCTGCTCATTCCGTCGCACGGCGTAGTCGGGGCTGCCGTGGGAGCGGCGTGCGGGCTCATCGCGGGGGGCCTTGCCGGCGTGATCGAGATCCGAGTTCTCCACGGGCTCTGGCCCTTCTCGCGCGAGCACATGCGCCTCATGCTGGTTCTGCTCATCGCCACACTCGTTACGCGAGCTGCTCACCTTGTCCTCGGCCGCCCCGGAGGGTGGCTCGTCGTGCCATTCGCGCTCCTTCTCGTTGGACTGTGCCTGCTCGGATTCGTCCTCACCCGGTCGTTTGACGAGACGGACCGTCAGGTCGCTCACCGTCTCATGCGCAGGCTCTCGATCAGGCGAGACGACAGCTAGGCACGGTCGCGGTCGAATACAGCCGTGTTGACACGTGTCTCACTGTTCCCATATCATCACGGTGTTGTGGCCGAACCGCCCGTTGACCCTGGCTCAGGAGGCTTACGGAATGCTGCTCCATGCCCTCATGGTCGTATCCATGCTGACCGCGCAGATTCCGGGGTCCGCGACAGAGACTTCGGTCCAGTGCGTGCCCGTTGAGCAGGTTGGAGAGACGGACGTGAGGGACACGCAGGTGAGGGCGCAGGATGGTCCCATAGCTGACGACGAGTACGAACTCGGGCCGGGTGACGCGCTGATTCTCGCCATCCACGGTGAGCAGAACATCACGATTCCTCTGTCCGTCGGCCCCGGCGGGCAGATCCTTCTGCCCGAGGGCGAACTCGTAGACGTGCGCGGCCTGACGCTGGCTGAAGCGCAGCGCGTCGCGGAAACGATTCTGAACTCCTACTACCACGACGTCGAGATACTGATGGCCCTGACCGCTCCTCGGAGCGTGGTGCTCCACGTTACGGGAGCCGTCGAGCGGCCCGGCAGCTACGAACTGCTCGCCACGACACGGATCTCGCGAGCCATCGAGATGGCAGGTGGTCCGCTGCCCCGTGCATCGCTCAGGGGCGTGGAGCTGCGGAACGCCGGAGGGCGCGTCATCCACGCGGACCTCGCGCTCTACACGAACGCCGGCGACCTCGCGGGGAATCCTCTTGCCGCGCGCGGGAATGTCCTTCACGTTCCCTTCCGCGTGAAGGAGTTCGATGTCGCAGGCGCCGTGAACGCTCCCGGGAGGATCGGTCTCATCCCGGGCGACAGGCTTTCGGACGCGCTGCGGGTGGCGGGAGGCCTGCGTCCCGAGGCGGACATGTCTTCCGTCGAAGTCGTTCGGTTCGACGCGGACGACTCCACCCTGTATTCCAGCGAAACGCTCGATCTGTCCTCGGCGGGATGGGAGGACGGCGATCTCAACTGGCTGATCGAGGACGGGGACCGGATCCATGTGCATCGGGACGACCTGTGGCACGCGGTGTATCGTGTGGAGGTCAGGGGAGAGGTTGAACGCGCCGGGCACTACTCGATCGTCGAGGGGAAGGACCGTCTGGCCGATGTTATTGAGCGCGCGGGAGGATTCAGCGACTGGGCTGATCTCTCGCAAGCATCCGTCGTGCGATGGGCTCCGAACTGGGAGGACACACCTGTCGGACGCGAGGTGACCCTTCTGACGAACGGCGAGGTCGGTACGAACAGCACGGACGCGTCCGAGTACCTCCGTACCGCCACCGTGGAGCCGTCCGTGCGCGTCTCCGTCGACTTCGAGCGGGTGTTCGTCGCGGGTGACGCCGACGCGAACGTGCTCCTGAGGGGCAGAGATGTCATCGACGTGCCACGGCGCCTCGATGTCGTTCGCGTCAGCGGCGCGGTCGAGAGCCCGGGATACGTTGACTACCGGGACGGAGGCTCGCCCCGGGATTATATCGTCGCGGCCGGAGGCTTCACCAAGCTCGCGAATCGGCGACATCTGATGGTCGTTCGCGCCGAGACAGGGCAGCGTGTCGCAGCCACCGGTCGCACGCGCATCAGACCGGGCGATACGGTCTTCGTTCCGCATCGCGAGTACACGCAGTGGTTTGAGGTACTCAAGGACGTACTGTCTATCGCCAGCCAGGCCGCGACGGTCTATATCGTCATCGACAATCTGTCGTCAAAGTGACCCCCGGAGGCGTCATGGCCGAGCACCAGCAGGGTACCGCGTCGCTCACTGACTACCTGGTCGTTCTCCTCAGATGGCGCAAGGTCATCGCTCTGAACGTCCTTGCCGTGGCGGTCGTGACCGCCGTCGTCTCCCTGGTCATCCCGCAGTGGTACACTTCATCAGGCAGCGTCATCCCGTCCGAGCAGTCCGGCCTTGAGGCGGGGCTCTTGAGCTTCGTGCAGGCGTCGCTGCCGATCGTCGATTTGCCGGGCACCGCGTCTCCGGGCCAGGTCCTGATCGCGATCATGGAGAGCCGCAGGGTGCGCGAGTCGGTGGTGCGGCGGAACGACCTGATGAACGTGTATCGAACGAAGACCATCGATGAGGCCATCCTCACGCTGAAGGACCGGACGGGCATCGTGCTCGATGAGTACGGCATCGTACGCGTTTCGGTCGAGGAGCGCGATCCGGTGCGCGCACGCGACGTCGCGATGACGTATCTCTCAGAGCTGGAGACGTACAACTCCGAGGTTCGCTCCACGACCGGACAGCGCGTCCGGGAGTTTCTCGAGGGGCGTCTGGACGAGATCCGCGAGCGCATGGCCGAGGCCGAGCAGGCGCTTGTGAGCTTCGAGCGTGAACACGCGAGTGTCGAGATGACCGAGCAGGCCCGCGCAGTCATCGAGGCGCTTGCGGCCCTTGAGGCGCACGTCACGATGAACGAGATCCAGCTCCGGCTGCTACGCGGCTACGCGAGCGACGACCATCCCGAGGTCGTGAGACTGGAGTCCGAGCTCAGGGAATACCGACGCCAGCTGGTCGATCTCATGGTGGGGCGTGAGGGCGATGCCGGCGGCCTGACACCTCCTCTCTCCGAGATGCCGGGGATCGGGATGGAGCTGGCCAAACTCATGCGCGAGACGGAGGTGCTCAACCGCGTCTATCTCTATCTCGTGCAGGAGTACGAGGCGGCGCGCATCCAGGAGTCGAGGGACACGCCGACGATCCAGACGCTCGATGCGCCGCAGGTTCCCGAGATCAGAACGAGGCCGCGGCGCACTCTCATGGTGATCGTAGGCGCTCTGATCGGCCTCGTGGTAGGCATTCTCGCCGCCCTCGCGCTCGAGTTCCTTCACACGACGGACTCGGGCAACTCTGCGCGACGCAACGTCGATTCGATAGTGGGGATGCTGCGGAGCGACATGGCACGTTTGAGAGGTCGGGGCGGTCCCCGTGATGCCGGTTAGGGCGGCAGGCAAACAGGCGTGCGACAGTTGTCCGCGGTTCGACGCGCGGCTGCTTCTGCTACTCGGGCTCGCGGTGCCCCAGGCGCTCCTGGCGTGGCTGGGAGCGAATGATCCGCTCGTCTTCCTCGGCGCGGTGCTCTTCCTCTCGGTGGCGATCCTCTCGTACAGGAACACGTTCGCCGGTCTCATCCTGATCTTCCTCCTGCAGACGCAGACCCTTCAGAGCAACACCGAGATCAACATCGTGGAGCTGGCCTACAGCGTGCTCTTCGCTCTCACGTTCTTCGGATGGCTCGTGCGGGACGCAGGGACCGACGAGGGGAGAGCCGTGATCGCCTCGCCGGTCGGACGGGGGATCATCGTATTCTTCGTCATCGCCGTGGCGTCGATCCTCCCTGCATTGATGTACGGAGCCGGTGTCCTCTGGTGGTTCCGCGATCTCGTCCGCTTCTCGCCGTTGATCCTGTTCTTCCCGATGGCGACGGTCGCGAACTCACCGTCGCGGGCCGCGGGTCTGGGACTGGCCTTCCTTGCCGTCGTCGTGTACTTCGCCGTGGACGCTCTGTTGACCTACGATGCGATGCTGAACGTGGCCGCGTTCGCGTCGGAGATGAGCTGGCAACGGGCCCCCGTGAACGAGGTGCTTCCGATGGCGATGCTCGTCGGAGCCGCGACGCTCTTCTTCGCGGCGCGCCGGAAGGGCGAGTTCATCGTTGCGCTCTCGGTCGGTCTGTTGAGCGCGCTCGCTTTGGCCATCTCGTTCTCTCGCGGGTTCTGGGTTGCCGGGCTGATGGCGATCGCGCTGTCCGCGGTCGCCATGAGGGCCCGGCCGGGGCGCGTGCTCGGCCTCATGGTCGTCCTCGCGTGCGCGGTCCTCGCCGGCGCCTATGCGGCGTTCGGGTGGCGGATGTTCGGCGTGCTCTCGAGCCTTGCCGGGCGTTTCTCCACCATCTCGTCGCCACTGGCGGAGGTGAGCGTCCAGGAGCGGCTCGTCGAGAGCAAGGAGGTCCTGAAGCTCATCTCGCGGAACCCGATCATCGGCTACGGTCTCGGAACGGCCTTCCGGTACATGTCGCTGACGCGCGGCTTCTACCGCGAGGTCACGTTCGTGCACAACGGCTACCTTTTCCTCGTTCTCAAACTGGGGATCGTAGGGTTGGTCTCGTACTTCGTCTTCTACTTCCGGGGCGTCGCCCTCGTGCTCCGAAGCGCGCGCGAAGCCGCTTCGGTTTGGGTGAGGAGCTCTCTCTTCGCCGCCTTCGGCGTCCTGCTCGCGTTCCTGATGCTGTCGCTGACGTCGCCGCAGTTCTACACGAAGGACGCGGGGCTCATCATCGCCCTCGCTCTCGCCCTGGCCCAGGCGGTCGCTCTGTCCCGGCGCGGCGACACGTCGGAGGTGGCGGCATGAGGATCCTCATGCTTACCTCTCGCTTGCCGTATCCTCCACTGAGAGGTGACAGGCTTCGGACGTGGAATACGCTCAGAAGCTTCTCAGAGCACCACGACGTCGATCTGATTACATTCACCGATGATCAGGACCGCGACGAGGATCTCGCGGTGCTTCGTGACCGAGCGGACGTAGAGGCCGTGCCACTGTCCCGTGTGGCATCGTACGGAAGCATGGCCGCACGCGCGCTGAGTCCGGCGCCGTTCCAGGCCAGCTACTATCACTCAGCCGTGATGAGAGCGACGGTCGAGCGCGCGCTCCGCGAGCGGGACTACGACGCCGTGTTCGTGCACCTGTTTCGGATGGCTCCTTTCGTCATGCGTTCCGACGGCGGAATGGCGAGGCGACGCCCCGGCCAGCTCTTCGTGATGGACTTCACCGACGCGATCTCAGCTGAACTTCTGGCGTCACTGCCACACCGTCCGCTCCCACTCCGCCCGGCCTACGCATGGGAGGCGAGGAAGATCGCGGCTTACGAGACGCGCGTCGCCATCGCCTTCGATGAAAGTTGGGTTGTCTCGACCTCGGATCGGGATGCGATTCTGAAGGGTGCGCCCGCCGCGCCGGTGCGAGTCGTGACGAACGGCGTCGACAGCTCGCTGTTTGATCTTGCGCCACATGCTCGCTCGGGTGACACGCTGCCCGGTGGCGCCGCGGCTTCCCGAACCGTGCTCTTCGTCGGGAATCTGAGTATCCCGCACAACATCGACGCCGTGTCGCATCTCGCTCGGGACATCATGCCCCTGGTCATCACGCGCGAGCCGGCCGCTCGACTTCGCATCGTCGGTCATTCGCTCACGCCTGCGGTAGCCACGCTCGGAGACCTCAAGTGGGTCGACGTCGTTGGGTATGTCGAGTCGCTTCAGGATGTCTACCGCGGCGGGGAGGTGTTTGTCGCACCACTGCGCTATGCGGCGGGCGTTCAGAACAAGGTGCTCGAAGCGATGGCCGCCGGGGTTCCCTCGGTGGTCACGGACATCGTCAACCGGGGCATCGTCGCGGCGGACGGATCCGAGATCGTCGTCCGGGATGCGCCGGAGATGATCGCAGCGGAGATCGTGCGGTTGCTGAATGACGCGGGACTCCGTGAGAGGATTGGTCTGGCCGGACGGAGCTTCGTTGAGGCTCGCTATTCCTGGGACGCGCTCTCCGCGAGGCTCGAGGATCTGGTCGCCGGGGGTTGACCGCTCGCAAGACGCTCACAGACTGCCACGAACGGCAGGTTCTGCGACAACGCACTGTGCGATCGTTCGGCAAGCGCCCGCCCCGCGCGGGCGAGTGCCGCTCTGGCGTCGGCGTGGTCGAGCAGATGGGTGACGCGCTCCGCGAAGGTCTCAGGATCATCCGCTACAGCCACATGTATCCCGTCTTTCGCTTCAAGCCCTTCGCATCCCTTCGACGTGCTCACGACCGGCAGGCGGGCTCCGAACGCCTGGACGATCTTGACTCGGATCCCGCTGCCGATCCGCAGCGGGACGACGAGGAGCCGCGCCGTTCTGAAGTAGGGGGCGATGTCGTCCACGCGCCCCTCGAACATCACTCCCGGTGACGACAACTGCTCGCGGTACACCTCCGACCTCGGTCCGACGACTCTCGTCATCGTGCCCGGGCGTCGTTCGATGATGCGGGGATGGATCTCCCGCAGGAACCACTCCAGCGAGTCGACGTTGGGCCGCCACTCGAAGCTGCCGGTCAGCAGGATGTCGAAGTCCGGCGCGGCCGGTGTGCCCATGGCGTCCAGGTCGAGCGCCATCGGCGTAATCTCGATCGCTGCGCTCGGAGCGAGTTCGGAGAGCCCGTCCGAGTCTTCCCGAGAGTAGACACAGACTGCGTCGAAGCGCCCGGCACGTGCGCTTTCGTACTCGCGCATCTTCTGCGCCTGGTCCCACGCATAGAGCTTCGCCAGCGGCCCCCTCTGGTGCGCGGCGAAGAGGCTCATGATGGTTGACTGGACGTTCGGCGAGAAGAGCAGGCACGGCACCCTGGCGACGCTTCTGACGGCCGGAAGCAGCGGTGCGCTGTGGAGGCTGTTGAAGACGACGAGGTCGGGGGAGAGCGAGCGGGCGAGTTCGGCCGCCGCCCGGGCGGCGGCGCGCGAGCTGTACCGCCGAATCGGCCACGGGAGCCGGTCGAAGAACCCCAGCGCCAGCCTGAGAGTCGTCGTCCGAGGGACGTCACGCACGGGAACGACGCTGCAGATCTCCGAGAGCTTTCCGGGGTCCGTCTGCGCGTCGCCACGCGGGACGAGACAGAGCGCCGTCACCGCGTGACCGGCCCGAACGAGTTGGACGATGCGGAAGTAGCTCGAGATCTGTCCGCCCACCATGCTTTCGGCAGGGAAGCCCTGTGTGATGTAGAGGACGCGCATAGTCGAAGACCGTACCGCAGCGGTCGGTGAAGGTCAATCGGCAAGCTGACTCCGGCGAGCCTGGAGGCGGTACCCGCAACTGCCCGTTACGTGCAGTGTTCAGGTCCGGAGCATGGGGATTGCACGTCTGTGGAGCAGGTCAACGAGCGGAGAACGGGTCGAGGGACAAGGCCGGCGCCGGGGTCCAACGCGGTGGTAAACGGCTTGCCCGAACCGGGTCCCTCACTGTATACTCCAGTGTTACTGTAGGTTGCGATGGTGCGTGTGCCCCGCGGGGCACCGACTACATACAGCCCTGCGGGCTTCGGAAAGGTCTCTCTTCATGAAGATCCTCGTCACCGGCGGCGCCGGTTTCATCGGTTCACATCTGGTTGAGGCTCTGCTCGACAGGGGAGATGAGGTCTGGGTCATCGATGACCTCTCGACCGGCAGGTTCGAGAACATCGCTCACCTTGAGAACCATCCGAAGTTCCACTATACGATCGACACCATCCTCGACGAACGCATGCTCAACGAGCATGTCGCGCGCGTCGACTCGGTGTTCCACCTCGCCGCCGCGGTCGGTGTGGCCTATATCATCGAGAACCCGCTCCAGTCGCTCGAGACGAATATCAAGGGCACCGAGCACGTCCTACAGGCAGCGAACGAGGACAAGAAGCAGGTCATCATCTTCTCGACCTCGGAGATCTACGGCAAGGCCAACCATCAGCCCTGCAAGGAGACCGACGACCGGATCCTCGGTACGACGACGATCGCGCGCTGGGGCTATTCGTCCTCGAAGGCGATCGACGAGTTTCTGGCACTGGCCTATCATCGGGAAAAGCAGCTCCCGATCGTCATCGTCAGGTGCTTCAACACCTGCGGCACAAGGCAGACCGGGCAGTACGGGATGGTCATCCCGCGCTTCGTCAAGCAGGCGCTTCTGGATCATCCGATCACGATCTACGGTGACGGCAAGCAGACCCGATGCTTCTGCGACGTTTCGGACGTCATTCGGGGTGTGCTCGCGCTTTCCGACGAGCCCAGGGCCAATGGTGAGGTCTTCAACGTCGGGAGCAACGTCCCGATCTCGATCGAGGATCTGGCCGGTCGCATCAAAGAGTTGACAGGAAGCAGCTCTCAGATAGAATACATACCGTACGAGAAGGCATATGAGCAGGGGTTCGAGGACATGCGCGAGCGTGTTCCCGACCTTGAGAAGATCAAGGAGTATGTGGGCTACGAGCCACAGGTGAGCCTGCAGGAGCTGCTCGAGCGCGTCGTCCAGCACTTCAGGAAGTAGCCGGTCGATTCGAGAGGAAGCGACAGGAGATCACGCAGGAGGAGGTACGCGTCCGGAGACTGCTAGTGATGTGGTGAGACACCCGATGGCAGGACCCGCCTGACGGCGGGAGAATCGGCTTGACAGCAGTCGGCCCGCTCGGTTCAATCCGAGCGGCACAAGGACGGGTACCACGAGACCATGATGATCTTCCTGGGCGCATTCGCACTTTCGATGCTGTCGGTTCTGGCCCTGACCCCGGCCCTCCGGAGTCTGGCCACCCGCCTCCGTTTTCTTGACCATCCCAACAACCGGATCAAGGTCCACAAGAACCCGACACCGCTGATGGGCGGTATCGCTGTTGCGCTGGCGAGCATGGCCTCGGCTGCTGCCGCGCTGGCGCTCATCGAGTACCCGTACAGCGCGCGGATCGTGGGGTTCATGTCGGGTGGGCTGATCGTAGTGATTCTCGGTCTGGCCGATGACGCGAACGGAATGCGTCCGTCGGTCAAACTGACCGGTCAGGCCGCGGCGGCAGCCGTGATGCTGCTCTCCGGCGGCGTGCAGGGGTTGCCTCTCCATCCGGTGCTCGGGTTCTGTCTGGCCCTCATCTGGATGGTCGGGCTCATGAACGCCTTCAACTTCCTCGACAACATGGACGGGATCACCTCGGGGCTCGCGGCCATCGCGACGTTCGGCATCTTCACGCTCGCGCTCGGGCACGGACAGATGCTGACCGCTATAGCGGCGATCTCGGTCGCGGGCGGCGCGCTTGGATTCCTGCGATACAACTTCAACCCTGCCTCGATCTTCCTGGGGGACGCGGGGAGCTTGTTCCTCGGCTACGTCGTTGGAGGGTTGTCTCTGCGGGCCGTCTCGTATGCGGGCGCGGAACCGACCGCGCTGCTCATCCCCGTGCTGATGCTCGGGTATCCCGTCTTCGACGCGACGCTCGTGACCGTCTCGCGTCTCGCCGAGGGCCGCGATGTCGCACTGGGAGGCAAGGACCACAGCTCGCACCGCATGGCGCGACTCGGTCTCTCCGCGCGACAGACGGCCGCCAGCATCTACCTGATCTCGGCGTCGCTCACCGGCGTCGCCGTCTATCTTTCGCTCTTCCAGCGTGAGCGGCTCGAGATCCTCGCGCTCGCCACGCTGGCCGTCACCGGAGGTCTTCTGCTTCTCGGTCACCGGCTGTTCCGCGTTCCGACGTCGGACTCCGTCCTCTCTCTCGTTGTGCGCCCGACCGAGGAGGAGATCGAGCTCCTGGCAGCGGCGACCGTCGAGAGCGACGGCTCCGGCTCGGCCGTGGACGAAGCGGTGGAACGTCATTCCCGTGAAACCATCGAAGTACGCTAGAAGCGCCGCGCATGAGCGAGCGCCCCGAGGGGTGAGCCTATGCTGGACCTGAGATATGTGAGATCGAATCCCAACGTCGTGAAGGCCGCGATCGCCAACAAGGGTGAGAAGGCCGAACTCGACACGCTCCTCCAGCTCGACGAAGAGCTGCGAGCCGTTCTGGTCAGGGCCGAGGAACTCAAGGCCGTCAGAAACACCGAGAGCGAGCGAGTCGCCCAGCTCAAGAAGACCGGCGAGGACGCCACGGAGATCATCGAGAAGATGCGGACGGTCTCCTCCGACATCGCGGGTTTCGATGAGACGATCGCCGACCTCCGCGCGCGGATCCACGCGGAGCTCATCAAGCTCCCGAACATCCCGCACGAGTCCGTTCCCGTTGGAAGGACCGAGGACGAGAATGTCATCGTGCGAACCTGGGGCGACCCCGGATCTCTGATGGAGAACCCGGTTCCGCACTGGGAGATCGGCGAGAAGCTCGGACTTCTGGACTTCGCGCGCGGCACGAAGATCGCAGGGTCGAACTTCCCCGTCTTCATGGGTGACGGTGCGCGACTCGCCCGAGCGATGATCGCGTTCATGCTCGACGTTCACACGAAGGAACACGGCTACACCGAGGTCTCGCCGCCGTTCGTGGCGAACCGCGAGTCGATGCTCGGGACGGGGCAGCTTCCGAAGCTCGAGGACGACATGTACCACTGTGACGGGGACGACCTCTTCCTGATCCCGACGGGCGAGGTTCCCGTAACGAATCTCTACAGGGACGAGACGCTCCAGGAGGCGGAGCTCCCGGTCCTGCGGACCGCGTACACCCCGTGCTTCCGCCGCGAGGCCGGTTCCTACGGCAAGGACACGCGCGGTCTGATGCGCATCCACCAGTTCGACAAGGTCGAGATGGTGAAGTTCGTCGCGCCCGAGACCTCGTACGACGAACTCGAGACGCTGACCGCGAACGCGGAGGACATTCTGCAGCGTCTGGGCATCCCGTATCAGGTCAAGGAGCTCTGCACCGGTGATCTCTCGTTCGCGGCGGCGAAGTGCTACGACATCGACGTCTGGGCCGCCGGCATCGGCAACTGGCTCGAGGCGTCGTCATGCAGCAATTTTGGTGACTTTCAGGCGCGCCGTTCCGGCATCCGGTACAGGCCCTCGGGAGGCGGCAAGTCCGCGTTCGTCCACACGCTCAACGGCTCGGGCGTCGCGCTTCCACGCACGATGGTCGCTATCCTCGAGAACTACCAGACCGAGCGCGGTACCGTCGTCATCCCGGAGGTCCTGCGGCCCTACATGGACGGCCGCGAGGAACTCGGCTCGCCGTAGGGCGCGCCCCGGGACGGACAGACAGGTCAGAGACATCGAGGCCGGGCTCGTCCCGGCCTCTTCCTTGCACTCCAGGTACCTCCCGGCTCGCTTGACTCGCCCATGGGGCGGGTCTAGACTGTCGAAGCAGACGAATACGCCTGAACTTGCGGGGGCTTTGCCGTGGGTCCGACACGCCGTTCCAGAGTGGATGCCGAGCACATCGCGGGCATGAGGACCCGGGGATGGGTCTTCGTGGCCGTCTCCGTGCTGGCCGTTGTCATCTTTCTCTACACCAACAGCCTCATCCGCAGGCTCGAGGACCAGTCGGCCACGCTCTCCCGGTCGATCGCCGGGCTCTGCGCAACGGCGACCTATGCCGCCCGCGAAGACGAAGAGCTCTCCGTGGTCTTCGGCGAGCTCATCGAGTCGATCAACTTCCCGATCATCATCTCGGACGTTCGCGGAGTCCCGATCACGTGGCGGAACCTCCCGTTCGAAGCCGACCCCGAGGACGTGACGCACGAGGAGTACATCACGGCCGATCCGATGAATCCTCCCGGCACGCCCTTCGGCGACGTCATGCGCTACACGACCGAGCTCGACCGGAGACGCTCGGCGATGCAGATGACGCACCTCGGCGATAGCACCGTGCTCGGGTACATCCACTACGGCGAGTCGAACATGATCCGCGAGATGCGGTTCGTGCCCGCCGTCGAGATCGCTGCGTTCGGCGTGCTCCTGGTGCTCGGATTCCTGGGGTTCCGCAACGCGAAGATCGCCGAACTCCGTTCCATCTGGGTCGGGCTCGCGAAGGAGACCGCGCATCAGCTCGGGACGCCGATCTCATCGTTGATGGGGTGGACCGAACTCCTGCGCGAGAATGCGTGCAAGGAGTGCGGTTCGTGCATCGAGGCCGACCGGTACGCCGCCGAGATGCAGACCGATCTCGCGCGGCTCGAGAAGATCTCGCTGAGGTTCAACCAGATCGGGTCAATCCCGAAGACACAGCGGCAGGACCTCGTGGTCGTCCTCCGCGAGTCGGTCGACTACCTGAGGCGCCGGCTCCCGTCGCTGACACAACACGTCGAGATCGTGGAACGATACGATGACGTGCCGCCGGTCGACGTCAATCGCGAACTCGTCGAGTGGGTCATCGAGAATCTCGTGAAGAACTCGCTCGAAGCGCTTCCGCCGGAAGGCGGACGGATCGAGATCACGACCGAACACTCGCCCAAGGAGGGGCTCGTGCGCGTGCTCGTCACCGACGACGGCAAGGGGATGACCCCGGCCGACCGACGGCGCGTGTTCCTGCCGGGATTCTCCACCAAGCGGAAGGGGTGGGGGTTGGGGCTTGCGCTCGCGCGCAGGATCGTCGAGGAGTACCACAAGGGACGTCTGTACGTGGGGTGGTCCGAGGTGGGCAAGGGGACGACGTTCGTCATCTGCCTGCCGACGACGTAGACGGAAGGCTCAACGACACATGAACACAACTGCACGCAAGATCCTCTGGGTCGACGATGAGATAGACATGCTCAAGCCGCACATCATCTTCCTCGAGCAGCGCGGCTACGCGGTCACGACGGCGACGAGCGGCGAGACGGCACTGGAGGATGTGAAGGGCGGCGGAAGCTACGACCTCATTCTGCTCGACGAGATGATGGTGGGTCTCGACGGTCTCTCGACGCTCCAGGAGCTCAAGGAGATCGATCCGTCGGTCCCCGTTGTCATGGTGACCAAGAGCGAGGAAGAGGAACTGATGAACGACGCGCTCGGCCGGCGCATCGACGACTTCCTCATCAAGCCGGTCAAGCCGACGCAGGTGCTTCTGGCCATCAAGCGTCTCCTGGATGGCCGGAAGATGGCGCAGGATCAGATGGCTCAGAGCTACGCGGCGGAGAGCAACCAGCTCCGGCAGCGCATCATGGAACCGATGGACTGGCGCGACTGGATACAGATCTACACGCGCCTGGTGCAGTGGGACCTCGACCTCGACCGCGTCCGTGATCCCGGTCTCAGACAGGCGCACGCCGATCTTCAGCACATGGCGAACGCCGAGTTCAGCCGCTACGTCGAACTCGAGTACGAGGGGTGGGTCAATGACGAGACCGACCGGCCGCTGCTGTCGCCGGACATCTTCAAGGAGTACGCCGCCCCGCTTCTCAAGGCGAAGAAGAAGGTCTACTTCGTCGTGCTTGACTGCATGCGGCTCGACCACTGGATGAGTCTCATCCCGAGCCTCGAGTCGATGTTCTCGATCGAGAACCACTACTACTATTCGATCCTGCCGACCGCGACGCCGTTCTCTCGCAACGCGCTCTTCAGCGGCGAGTGGCCCATCAAGCTGACCGATCACTACCCCGGGCTCTGGGACACCCACTCGCGGGACGAGTACAGCAAGAACCGGTACGAGCGCCAGCTGATGGACCTCCAGCTTCAGCGGATGGGTATCCGTCTGTCGCCCGAGCACAAGTACATCAAGATCTACGAGAAGGACGAGGCCGACAACGTACAGAGACAGATGAGTTCGTTCCACGACTACCCGTTCGTGTCGCTCGTCTACAACTTCGTCGACATCCTTTCGCACTCGCGGTCCGAGTCCGAGATCCTCCAGGAGATCGCCCCGGACGAGCCGGCCTTCCGCTCGCTCGTCAGGTCGTGGTTCAACCACTCGGCGCTCTATCACATCATCGCCGAGATGGCGCGTCAGAAGGCGACGGTCGTTTTGACGACCGATCACGGGGCCGTGCTCGGCAAGCGGGCCGCCCTCGTGCGCGGGAACAAGGAGACGTCGACCAATCTCCGGTACAAGTTCGGGAGCAATCTGGGCTACAACGAGAAGGAGACGTTCCTCATCGCCGACCCAGCGCGTTTCAAGCTCCCGAGCGACGGGGCCAGCAAGCAGTACGCCATTGCGAAGGAGGACTACTACTTCGTCTACCCGACGGAGTTCCATCGCTACGAGCGCCAGTACCGCGGCAGTTTCCAGCACGGCGGCATCTCGACTGAGGAGATGATCCTCCCGTGTGCCGTTCTGACGCCGAGGACATAAGCGGTGCGTCCGGGAACACGATGCGCCGGCATGACGACCACGGGGGGTCGGGCAGGAAGATGAGCGCTTCGATGGTCATCGAGACGGTGTCGGTCGATGAGACGCGCTCGCTCGGGCGCATGCTTGGCGCGCTGCTCTGCTCCGGAGACGTCGTCGGGCTTCGGGGTGAACTGGGGACGGGCAAGACCGTCCTGGCCCAGGGTGTTGCGACGGGCCTCGGGTTCGACGGGTACGTCTCCAGCCCCAGCTTCGTCATCGTCAACGAGTACCACGGCCGCGTCGACATCCACCACGTCGACCTCTATCGGATATCCGACGAGAGCGAGATCGACGACCTCGGCTACCGCGAGCTCTTCTTCGGAGAGGGTGTGGCGCTCGTCGAGTGGGCCGAGCGGGGTTCGGGTTTCCTGCCGGACGACCGCATCGACATCCACATCGATTCGACGGGACGCGACCGGCGCACGTTCACGATCAGCGCGAGCGGTCCGCGGAGCGATCGAATCGTCCGGGGGCTTGAGGCAGCGCGGACTGATATCTGAGAATGTGACCGGTCGCATGGCCGGTCACCGGGAGCCGGCGATGCGCATTCTGACCATCGACACGTCGAGCCAGACCGAGTTCGTCGGTGTTGCTGACGCGGGCGCGGTTCTCGCGTCGACCGCGAGCCCTGCCGGGCGCGGTCAGTCCAGAACGCTGCTCGCGGCCGTGGACGAGGTGCTGGAGGCGTCGGGCACGGCTCTCGCGGAGCTTGAAGGCATTGCGGTCTCCATCGGTCCCGGACGGTTCAGTGGGCTCCGTGTGGGTCTCGCGACCGCGAAGGGACTGGCGGCGACGGGAGGGTGCCCGGTCTGGGGCATATCCACCCTCGAGGCGCTCGCCCGGGCAGCCGCGGCGGACCTGCCGCACATGGGCGCGGCGGAAATCGGCATTCTTCGGTGGATCTTCGCCGCCACCGACGCGCGTCGCGGCGAGGTCTACGGGGCGCTCTTCGAACGCGCGGGAGACGGGTCGGTGCGGCGCGTGACCGACGATGCAGCGCACCCGCCCGGCGTGGCGGCCCGCAGAGCGGTCGAGCGGACGGCCGGCGAGCGCGTGCTCTTCGCCGGTTCCGGCGCCGTGGCCTATCGTGATGATATCGTCGCCGCGGTCGGGCCGTCCGCAGCGTTCGCGGCGAGTGATCCGGCGGAAGGTGTGACGCTCGTGCTCGCGGAACTCGCCGAGCGCCTGGGCGTCGCCGGCGCGTCCGATGTCGGTTCGCTTGAGCCCGTCTACATTCGTGGCGCAGTAGGGTAGGAGGCAGCGTGGCTCGAAGGACTATTCACGTGCGGAACATGACGCACGACGACCTTGACGGCGTGTGTGCGATCGAGGAGGAGACCTTTCCTGCTCCGTGGCCCCGCGAGTCGTTCGAGAGCGACATCGACAAGGGCCATCGCTCGCTCTGCCTCGTTGCCGAGGAGGGAGGCGAGATCCTCGGGTTTCTCATCTCGTGGCCCGTCGTCGACGAGCTCCACATCGGGAACATCGCCGTCGCGGCCGGGTGTTGGGACCGGGGAGTCGGCACCGAGCTTCTTCGGACTGCGATCGAGGAGGGCATCGAGGGCGGAGCGGTCATCGCAACGCTCGAGGTGCGGGCGTCGAACGCGCGTGCGATAGCGCTCTATGAACGGCACGGGTTCCGACCCGTCGCCGTGCGTCGCGGGTACTACGCGGACAACAACGAGGACGCGATCGTGATGTTGGCCGAACTCAGGGGAGAGGACAGCGCATGACGGCGGAGCGCGAGCGAGGCGAACTCAGGACGACGCCGGCCGAGGAGGCCAGGCTCGACCGCGCGGCGGCGTGGCTCCGGAAGCACGGCGTGGGCCATCCGAGGCTCGGCATCGTGCTCGGCTCAGGACTCACGTCCTTCACCGGAGGCATCGACATCGTCGATTCGTGGACGTACAACGAGATCCCCGGGTTCCCGCGCTCCACGGTCTCCGGACACAGCGGGACGCTCCTCGTCGCGACCGTCGGCGGTCATCGCGCGCTCGTCTTCGCGGGACGCGTCCATCTCTACGAGGGATACGCACCGTTCGAGGTGACTTTCACCGTCCGGCTGATGGCGAGCCTCGGCGCCGAGGTGTTCGTTGTGACCAACGCCTCGGGCGGGCTCGATCCGGACTTCAACGCGGGCGAGCTGATGCTCATCACCGACCAGCTCGCGCTCGTGACGGGGCCGCGCCGTCTCCCGGCGCTTCCATTCCGGATGGCGAATGCCTACACCCCGCGCCTGCGGAAACTGGCCGCCGAGGTGGCGCGCGAACGCCACATACCGCTCCGCCGCGGCGTCTACGCCGGCGCGCTCGGGCCGACCTACGAGACACCCGCGGAGATCCGGATGCTCCGGCGCATGGGCGCTGCAGCCATCGGGATGTCGACGGTCGTCGAGGTCCAGACGGCGACGGCCCTCGGGCTCGATTCCCTGGGAGTCGCGCTGATCACCAACATCCCCGGAGGACCGGGCCCCACAACGCACCGCGAGGTCCTTGAGGCGGGAAGGCTTGGCGGGCATGCTCTGCTGAGTCTGGTCTCAGGGGTTGCCGAGCGCTTGTAATCGTGCCATCATGTGCGCACGCGCGACACCCGATCATACGCGCGATACCCGACCGTACCGGGGGACCGGCATGAATCAGACATCATGGCTCAAGCGCCGCAAGCAGGGCATCAAGGAGACGTCCAAGCGCGATCTGCCGGACGGACTCTGGAAGAAGTGTGATGGCTGCGGCGAGATCATCTACCACAAGGAGCTCGAAAAGCACCTGTGGACCTGTCCGTCGTGCGGACACCACTTCCGCATCTCGGCAGATCAGTACGTCGCTATTCTCATCGATGAGGGGAGTTTTGTTGAGCTTCTCACGGGCATCGAGTCAACCGACCCGCTCGGGTTCGTGGATTCGAAACGCTACTCGGACCGCATCGCGGCCGCCAAGAAGAAGACGGGGCACGGATCGGCCGTGATCACCGGCAGCGGACGCCTCGACGGGCATCTTGCCATGGTCGCGATTCTCGACTTCTCTTTCCTGGGCGGGAGCATGGGTTCGGCGATGGGGGAGAAGATCGCGCGTCTGACCCGGATGGCGATCGAGGAGCGCGTGCCGCTCATCACGCTCGCCAGCTCGGGCGGGGCCCGCATGCAGGAGGGCATTCTCTCGCTCATGCAGATGGCGAAGACGAGCGCCATGCTCGCGAAGCTCCGAGACGAGGGCCTCCCGCACATCGCCATCCAGGTGCACCCGACGACCGGTGGCGTGACCGCCAGTTTCGCGTCGCTGGGCGACGTCATTCTGGCCGAGCCGGGGGCGCTGATCGGGTTCGCCGGTCCGCGCGTCATCCAGCAGACCATCAAGCAGGATCTCCCGGAGGACTTCCAGACCGCGGAGTTTCTTCTCGAGCACGGCATGGTCGACCGCGTCGTGCACCGCAAGGAGCTGAAGAGCGCGCTCGCGAAGCTCCTCGATTTCTTCACCGACAACGGGCGCGACAGAGCGGAGGACACGCTTGGACAGGCGCGACGGCAGGGCCTTTAGGGACTACCGCGACTGCCTGGAGTGGCTCTTCGCACGCCATCGCTTCGTTATGAAGCCGGGCCTCGAGCGGGTTGAGTACCTGCTCGGCTCGGTCGGTAATCCCCACCACGATTTCCGCGTTGTTCACGTCGCCGGGACCAACGGCAAAGGGTCCACATCCAATATGATCGCCTCGATCCTGTCTGAGCACGGACTTCGGACGGGGCTGTTCACGTCGCCTCACGTCATCGACTTCACGGAGCGGTACGTCATCGACGGGGAGCGCATCACGCGGGCCCGGGTGCTCGACTACGTCGAGCGTCTGAAGCCGGCGTCCGACAACATCGAGGCAACGTTCTTCGAGATCGCCACCGCGATCGCAGCGCTCTACTTCTCCGACGAGAAGGTGGACGTGGCCGTCGCGGAGGTCGGACTCGGCGGCCGCCTTGACGCCACCAACGCGCTCGATTCGATGCTCTCCGTCATTACGGGCATAGCGCTCGACCACGTAGAGGTGCTGGGGAACGACGTCAGGCGCATCGCTGCTGAGAAGGCGGGGATCATCCGACCGGACGGAGTGGTCGTCTGCGGCGCGACGGGAGACGCACTCGAGATCATCCGGGGCGTGGCGTCCGCGCTGGAGGCACGGTTCGTCGCGACCCGCGAGGCGTCAGAGCTCACGAGAGCTTCGATCGTGTCGACGGGCAGCATTTTCAACTTCGAGTACGGTGAGTACGCCTACCGGAATCTGAGCACATCGATGCTGGGCAGGCATCAGATCAGCAATGCGGTGAACGCGATCGTAGCCGTCCACGAGCTTTCGCGCGGCGGTCTGTTCACGCTGACCGAACCGGCGCTTCGAAGCGGGCTCTCCGAGGCGATGTCGATCGGGAGGCTTCAGATCCTCGACCGGCGCCCGACGGTCGTGGCCGATGTCGCGCACAACACCGAGGCCGCCTACACGCTCGCCGCGGCCCTTGGTGAGGTCTTCGAATACGACCGGCTGATCGTCGTTCTCGGCCTCATGGCCGACAAGGACGCCGCCGGATTCATTGGATCCCTGGCCGATGTGATCGACCAGCTCATCCTGACGGAGCCCGGAACCGCCCGCGCGGCGCGCGCCGCCGACCTCGCGATCGTGGCCGCAGAGTACAATATCGAGGCGATAGCAGTTCCCTCGCCGGGCGCCGCGATCGCTCGAGCGGTGTCGGACGCCGCTGAAGGAGACCTTGTCTTGATCACCGGTTCCCACTACACTGTAGGCGATATTATGAAGAGCCTCGGCTTCGGAGAGGCTTCCGAAGACTGAGAGAGCCCGGGAGGCGTAGATGGCTAACGTCGTAGTCAAGGACGTCAAGAAGGTCTTCGATGGCAACGTCGTCGCCGTGAGCGACATGAACCTGACCGTTGAGGACCGCGAGTTCGTCGTACTGGTTGGACCGTCGGGGTGCGGGAAGTCGACGCTGCTTCGAATGATCGCCGGGTTGGAGGACGTGACGGAAGGCGAAATCTACATCGACGGCCGGCTCGTCAACGATGTGCCGCCGAAGGACCGCGACATCGCCATGGTCTTCCAGAACTACGCCCTCTACCCGCACATGTCCGTCTACGACAACATGGCGTTCGGCCTGAGACTCCGGAAGTACCCGAAGGAGGAGATCGACACGCGCGTTCGCGAGGCGGCCGAGATCCTCGGTATCGAGAAGCTCCTCGAGAGACGCCCGAAGGCGCTCTCCGGCGGCCAGCGCCAGCGCGTCGCCGTCGGCCGCGCCATCGTCAGAAAGCCGAAGGTCTTCCTGTTCGACGAACCGCTGTCGAACCTCGATGCCAAGCTTCGCGTCCAGACACGCACCGAGATCAGCAAGCTCCACGAACGCCTCAAGGCCACGATGATCTATGTCACGCACGACCAGACCGAAGCCATGACCATGGGCACACGGATCATGGTGATGAAGGACGGCTTCTCGCATCAGGTCGCCGATCCCCTGAGCATCTACCAGAAGCCCGTCAATCAGTTCGTCGCCGGTTTCATCGGAAGCCCGGCCATGAACTTCATCGATGGACGGCTTGTCGAGGAGGGCGGCTCCGTTGTCTTCGAGACGGCGAGCTTCAATGCGCCGCTCGTCGGTGATCTGGCCGAGAAGGCCCGCGGGTCGGTCGGCCGCGAGATGGTTCTGGGCGTGAGGCCCGAGGACATCTACGAGGCGGCCGACGCGGACCGGATCAGGCACCCGGCCTCCATCAAGGCGCACGTCGAGGTGGTCGAGCCGATGGGGAACGAGATCTTCCTCTATTTCTCGCTTGCCGGTGACGACATGGTGGCCCGCATCGATGTGAGGACGCCGCCGGCCGTCAACACGGACGTCGACCTCGTCCTCGACATCGGTCACGCACACCTCTTCGACAAGGAGACCGGCGCCTCGCTCCTCTACGGCAACCAGGGGTAGGCCCGTGTCCACCAGTCTCGGCATCGACATCGGCGGAACGAACATCAAGGCGGCGGTCGTCCACGCGGACGGCCGCGTCGCCGCATTCGACGCGAGCGCCTGGTCGGGTGGCGCAGCGACCGATGCGTTCGAGACCATTGAGCGTCTCGCCACCGCGGTCACTGATGTCTCCGGCCTGTCGTTCGATGCATGCGGGTGCGGGTGTGCGGGTCTCATCGACCACGAGGCCGGGATCGTTCACCGCTCTCCGAATCTTCCACAGTGGCGCGACGTCAGACTCGCCGAGGAGCTCGCCGGGCGGCTCGGCGTTCCCGTCCTTCTGGAGAACGACGCGAACGCGGCGGCGTACGGCGAATACTCCGCCGGCGCGGCGCGGGGCGCGACGAACGCCGTGATGGTCACGATCGGGACCGGCATCGGCGGCGGGATCATTCTGGGCGGCTCGGTGTATCGCGGGAGCCACGGCTTCGCCGGTGAGATCGGTCACTCGATCATCGATCTGACGGGTGGGGTGCGGTGCGCCTGCGGCTCGACCGGATGCGTCGAACCGCTGATCAATGCGGCATCGCTCGCCGCTCAGGCGAAGCAGCGCATGGTCGAAGGTGAGGAATCCGCGCTCGCCGGTCTCGCGGGACCGCTCACGGCACGCGCCGTCGGCGAGGCCGCGGCCGCGGGCGACCAGCTGGCTCGAAGCGTGACCGCCGACGTCGGACGCACGCTCGGCGTGCTCCTGACCAACATCGTCGCCTATCTCGACCCGGACGTCATCGTCATCGGCGGCGGGGTCGCCGCCGCTGGATCGAGTCTGATGAGCGCCGCCATGGCCGAATTCGCCACGAGGACCGCCATCTATCAGGGCGTGGGCACCCGCATCGTGATGGCCGAACTCGGCGACACGGCCGGCGCCGTCGGGGCAGCGCTCCTGGCAGTATCCGCGCGTCCCTAGACCGGCGCATCCGTGCGCCACGCGACCGGCGCATCCGCGCGCCACGCGACCGGCGCATCCGCTTCTGGAACCTCACGAGGACCAGCGGTCCACATGCAGAGCACACGTCTGACATTGTCCCTCCTTATCATCATCCTCGTTGCCGTGGCATCGGTCGCCTTCGCGCAGATACCGGACATGCCTCAGGAGCCCGCCGAAGAAGTCAGAACTGGCCACATCCCGGATGTGCCGCCGGACGATTCCGTCACCGGACCCGACGCATCCGAGCTTCCCGGTCGGACCGACGCGTCCGAGCTCCCCGGTGCGATCGGCGGATCCGCTCCGTATGAGCCGCGCCGGGACGCCCGTCCGATCTCAGTGCCCGAGATCACCGATCCCGTCATGCAGTCGGCCGCGGAATCCGGAGATGGATTCCTCATCACGGCCGACCAGGTGGAATCCGGCGAGGACGGCGGGCGGCGCTGGCTCCGGTTCGATAACAACGTGACCATCACGCGGCACGGCGCGACGATCATCGGCGACAACGGCATCTACTGGGAACAGGATCAGATCGCTATCATCCGGGGGAACGTTCACGGCGAGGACCGGGGGTCGCACATCGCGTGTGACGTGCTCGAGTACTTCCGAGCCGATGACCTCGCGATCCTTACAGGGAACGCTTCGTACGCGGATTCGACCGGTGTGCTCACCGCCTCCAGGATCGAGATCCACCGCAGGGACGATCTTGCCGTGGCCAGCGGGAACGCGCGCGCTCACGATGAAGCGGGCGGCTCCGATCTTACGGCGGGTCTGATCGTCTACGATTTTGGCAGGCACGAGGCGCGCGCTTCGCAGAATCCTGTGCTCACAACGCGAGTCGTCGATGAGGGAGAGGGAGCGCGTGGGGCCGCAGCGCCGGACACAGCCTCGACGGCCGAGCCCGACGTGGCGGTGCTCACGGCGAGCGTGATCGAGCTGCGTCCCGAAGAGGATACGGTGACGGCGCTCGGGGACGCCGTGCTCACGCGTGGCGACGTGCGAGGCAGCGCACGCATCATCCATATCGACGGGGCGAAGGAGAGCATCCTCCTGACGGGTGACCCGGTCGTCGACCGTGCGACCGATCGTCTCTCCGGCGACGAGATCACCATCTACGCGCAGGACGACCAGATATCGCGTCTCCTCTCGGCAGGAGACGCCAGGCTCGGCTACGAGCTCGAGGCATCGGAGGGCAAGCCTTCTGAATCAGGGTACGTCTCGGGCGACACGTTGACCCTCTTCTTCGAGGACGAGAAGCCCCGCCTGCTGACCGTCCGCGGAAGCGCGGTGAGCGGGCACGTCATGGGGACGGACGGCGAGAGAAACGTCGTCTCGGCGCCCGAGGTGGATGTCCGGTTCACCGACGGCCGCATCAGCCGGGCGACCTTCCGGCACGGCGCATCCGGGACGTACTGGATGCCGGCGGACACATCCGCCACAGCCCCGGCGGACGTATCCGCGACAGCTCCGGCGGACACATCCGCGACAGCTCCGGCGGACGTATCCGCCACAGCTCCGGCGGACACAGTA
Organism: uncultured bacterium; assembly: GCA_964516845.1. Taxonomy (GTDB): domain Bacteria; phylum Joyebacterota; class Joyebacteria; order Joyebacterales; family Joyebacteraceae; genus JAPEKQ01. The sequence continues at coordinate 28,923 of CAZEXP010000008.1, read as the reverse complement.
CGGCTCGAGCGCGTGATCTATTCGGCCGACCAGCTCGACTACTACGTCGCGAGGAATCGGATGCTCTTGAGCGGCTCCGCTCGGGCCGAGTACAAGGAAACCGTTCTGACTGCCGACCGTGTCGAGTTCGATCCCGAGCGTGATCTTCTGACGGCCGAGGGCAACCCCGATCTCCGGGAGAAGGACGAGCGGCTCGTCGGTCATTCGCTCGGGTACGACATGGACGCCCGGGCGGGGTCGGTTGTCGACGGCGTGACGCAGTTCGAGGACGGCATCTACTACGGCGATCAGATCGTCCGCGAGAAGGACGGCACGCTCCGCGCCTGGGGCGGCATCTACACGACGTGCTGGGCTCCGACGCCGCACTATCGACTTGAGGCGGGCCGGATGAAGGTCTATCTCGACGACAAGGTTGTGGCCAAGCCCGTGGTTCTCTATATCGGGGAGATTCCTGTCTTCGCACTTCCTTTCTACGTCTTTCCGATCCGGAAAGACCGGCATTCCGGGTTCCTCATCCCGCAGGTCGAGGTCGGGTTCTCCGGCAGCCGGGGCCGCTTCGTCAGGAACTTCGGCTACTACTGGGCTCCGAGCGACTACTGGGACCTCTCCGGGTGGTTCGATTACTACGAACAGACGCAGTGGATCGCGAACATGGAGGCTCGCTACAAGGTTCGCTACCAGCTTTCGGGTTCCGTGAAGTCCTCGTTCATGCAGGAGCTGCTCTACGACAAGCGGCGCTGGGATCTCAAGATCGACCACCGGCAGGAGTTCGGCCGGACCTGGACCGCCGGGATCTCGGGCGACTTCCGGAGTGACGAGGCGTATGCGAGCGATTCGAACCAGTCGATCCAGGAGAGCGTCAACAGAAGCCTTCACTCGCAGCTCTGGCTGCGTGGGCGATGGAGCAGTTTCACCACCGGTGTGACGCTCGACCGGCAGGAGCAGCTCGACCAGGGCAGCATCTCCGAGCTTCTGCCGAAGGTGGAGGTCACGGCGTCGCAGAAGCCGTTCGTGGAGGCGGGGATCGAGGCGACCGGGCTCCGGTCCTGGCTCTCGAAGGTCTCCTACAGCTGGAGCGCCCGCGGGGTCAATGACCGCGACCGCTCGACTGACGGGACGGACATCCACCAGGGCATCGGCGCGAACGGCTCGGTCCGGTACTCGGAGAAGCTCTTCGGATGGATGAACCTCTCGCCACGGGTGAACCTCCAGCAGAACTGGTACGACCGCGACAAGGACGGGAACGAGTTCCCGTCGCGTTTCACCTACGATGCCAGCGTGTCGACGGGGACCACAGTCTACGGCACGTTCTACCCTCAGGTCGCGGGACTCGAGGGCGTCCGGCACATCATCCAGCCGTCGGTCTCGTACAACTGGACCCCCGACTTCTCGGACTACTTCGACGAGAATGACAGCGACCGCTTCTACACCTTCTCGGGGTTCGGCGGCACGCCGCGCGAGCGGCAGTCGGTGTCGCTCTCGCTCATCAACAAACTGCAGCTCAAGCTGCGGGACGGCGAGACGGAGACCAAGAAGGATGACTTTCTGAGCCTCTCGACGTCAACGTCCCACGATTTCACGGAGGACGAGCGGCCGTGGTCGGACCTCACCTCGCGCCTCGACGTCAGGCCGTTCAACAACTCCTCGCTCCGCGTCAATACGAGGCACGACGTGTACGACGGCGACCTGGAGCGGATCGACCTCACCGTCAGCCTCAGTCTCAAGGGAAGCCCGCCTCTCGTGTCCGAAACGAGCTGGGAGGACCGCATCACGGGCGGCAGCGACTCTCCGGCCGATCAGCTCCGGGCCGAGTTGGCGCAGCGATCGACAGCCGATCTGGTCGGGACGCGGCCGTGGAGCGGCTCGGGAACGTTCCGCTACTCGCGTGGCGAGGACCCGGGAGATGCCACATACTGGCTCGACGGGAGCCTGGCGCTCTCGCTGACCGCCAACTGGCGCGTCAATTACAGCCTCCACTACGATCTCTCGGAGGGTGAGGTCGCGAGTCAGGAATACGCCATCTATCGCGATATGCACTGCTGGGAGGCCCGGTTCGTGGGTCGCTACTACGACGACGAGTGGCAGTACTACTTCCGCATTAACGTCAAGGCCCTGCCGGAGATACAGGCGGAGTCGGGCACGAAGAGCGTCAGCCGTTCGGTCCGCTAGGACCCGTTCTTTCGGGGGTCTGGAGGCTGCCCTCAGCATCCCACCTATGCCGTCTTCAGGGCGATATAGAGAACATGCCCAGCCTGCGCGACCCCCATCTCTGAAAGCCCCACTTTCTAGGGGCTTTGCTATTGACAAGATTTGGGGGCGTGGTGTAGCTTGTCCGCACATTCGATGTGTTGTGATACGGAGGTTTGTAGGAGCATAGGGCCGAGGGTCGGACCGGAGCATTCGGTCCGTAGCCGAAGGGGGAGTGGCAGATGAATAAGGCTGAGCTGATCGAGAAGCTGGCTGACAAGACCGGTCTCTCCAACCGTGCCGCGAAGGACGTCATCGACGCTCTGTTTGGTATCGGTGGTGGTGTGCTGTCCAGCGAGCTCAAGGCTCACGGCAAGATCCAGATCACCGGCTTCGGTACGTTCAGCGCCGATCACCGTCCGGCCCGCGACTGGCGGATCCCGGGCACCGACAAGACCAAGCACGTCGGCGCTCACTACTACCCGAAGTTCAAGGCCGGCAAGTCGCTCAAGGACCATGTGAAGTAGTCCAGGACGACCGAGCAGCACCGATCGGGGGATTCGACGCGTCGTCGGGTCCCCCGTTTGCATGTGGAGCCGTAGCGGCTGTCGGGAGTGGCTGCGCCGCGCTGTCCGGCAAACCGGTTGACAGCTATGACGGGTCTGTCGCAGGATGGGGACGTGAAGGGAGGTTGTCATGGGCGAGTACACAAGTCTGATAGACCTGCTCGTGGCGCTGCTCCGCGTGTTCGGTTTGGGCGAGAGCGCCGTCTTCCCGGCGATCGCGCTTCTCATCGTCTTCTTCATCGTGGCTGTTCCCGTCGGGATCATGGCGCAGTCGCGGCGGGTGGTGACCGGCAGGAGCGGCATGGTCGGTGAGACGGGCGTGGCCGTCACGGATGTTGCGCCGACGGGCAAGGTCTACGTACACAGTGAGTACTGGAACGCCGAGGCAGCTGTCGCGGTGCAGGTGGGAACCAGGATTCGCGTCGTCTCGGTCGAGGGTATGGTCCTTACGATAGAACCCCTCTAGCAGGGAGGCAGGACAATGAGTGGAGTCATAGTCGTCATCCTGGTCGCTCTCGTACTCATCGCGAAGGCGGTCTACATTCTCAAGGAGTACGAGCGCGGCGTGATCTTCCGCCTCGGACGCCTCGTCGACGCGCGCGGACCGGGTCTCATTCTCATCATTCCGTTCATCGACCGACTCCTGCGCGTCAGTCTGCGGATCATCGCGATGGACGTGCCTTCGCAGGACGTCATCACGAAGGACAATGTGTCGGTCAAGGTCAACGCGGTCGTCTACTACCGTGTCTTCGATCCCAACAAGGCCGTCGTTGAGGTTCAGGACTACCACTACGCCACCTCGCAGCTAGCGCAAACGACGCTCCGGAGCGTCATCGGTGGAGCGGAGCTCGACGAGCTGCTCTCCGCCCGTGAGAAGATCAATCAGGAGCTCCAGACGATCCTGGACAAGCAGACCGACAGCTGGGGTATCAAGGTTTCGGCGGTCGAGGTCAAGCACGTCGATCTGCCCGATACGATGCAGCGCGCTATCGCCCGTCAGGCCGAGGCCGAGCGTGAGCGCCGCGCGAAGATCATTCACGCCGAGGGCGAGCTGCAGGCGTCCGAGAAGCTGTCCGGAGCGGCGAAGGTGCTCGCCACCGAGCCCGGATCGCTCCAGCTCCGGTATCTTCAGACCCTCACGGAGATCTCGGTCGAGAAGAACTCGACGATCATATTCCCGGTTCCGATCGACCTTCTCAGCGGCTTGATAAAGACACTGGGGAAGAATTCCTGATGCTCATTGACGGTGCTCGTTGCCGATGGAGCGTTGAGCCGGCCGACCCTGAACTCGTTCGCGAGATCCAGAGGTCGGCCGGCCTCACTGAGGCCGCGGCGGCTGCGCTCGTGCGCCGCGGTGTCGGCACGCCCGACGAGGCGCGAAAGCTGCTGAAGCCGGACGTCCGGGACCTTCCGGACATCCGGCTGCTTCCGGACGTGGACAAGCTGGTTGCGCGGGTCGAGCTGGCGCTGTCGCGCGGCGAGCGGATGACCGTCCACGGCCACGACGACGCCGACGGCGTGACGGCCTCGATCGCCATGGTCGACGCGCTCAAGGAGCTCGGAGGCGAGGTCGGGATCTACATCCCGGACCGGCGGACCGAGGGGCACGGTCTGAACTCCGTGGAGCTCGACGGTCTCGCGGCGTCCGGCACGACGCTTCTCATCACGGTCGATTCCTGCGTGAGCGAGGTCGCCAACATCGCGTACGCTGCGACGCTGGGGATCGACGTCATCGTGACCGACCATCACGAGATACCGCCCGAGCTTCCTGCGGCGGTCGCCATCATCAACGCGAAGCTCCCCGACTCGCCCTATCCGTACCGGTACATGGCCGGCGCGGGGCTCTCGTGGCGGATCGCGGGGCATCTGCTCGACGAACTGGCGGCCCGGCGGACCGCGACCGTCCCGCCATGGGGAGGAGAGCGGTGGGCGGACGAAGCGCTGGCGCTCGCGGCCATCGGTTCCATCGCCGATCGCGTCCCGGTGACCGGCGACAACCGCGTTCTCATCACCGAGGGGCTTCGCGTGCTCCCTGATACGGTTCGTCCGGGACTGCGTGCGCTTCTGGATGCGTCGAATCTCTCGGGGCGCGCGCTCGACTACGACGACGTACAGGAGAACATGGCCTCGATCTTCGGTCGGGTCTCCGACGGGAGAGGTACGAACCGGGCATACGAGATGCTCGCGGCGGAGGATCCCGAGGAAGCCGGTTCGATCGCACACGGGCTCGCGGCCGAGCGGCAGGAGTGGCGCAGTTCGGCGAACCGCGCATGGAAGATCGTTCAGCGCGCGGCGAGCGAGCTCCCCGGTGACAGCCCGGTCCTCATCGTCGAGGCCGAGGTCCCTATCGAGGTGATGGGGAGCGCGACGTCGAGGCTGGCGGAGCAGACCGGCAAGCCGTGCCTCCTCGTCGTGAAGAAGAACGGCGAGGCGCACGCGGAGGCTCGCGGTCCCGCGGGGTACAATTTCGTTGTGGCCTTCCAGTCCATGGGGGACCTGTTCCTCGGCTACGGGGGGCATCCTCGCGCCGCCGGGTTCTCGATCGAGAGCAGCCTCGTGGGCGAGTTTCGGGCCCGCATGGAGGCTCACGCGACGGAGCACCCGCCGGTCCCGGTTCCACGGAGCGTTGACGCGGAACTCGCCATGACCGATGCGACGGCGAAGACGGCGGCCGAGCTGGCCGCGCTCGCGCCGTTCGGTCAGGGGTGGGGGCGTCCGGTGCTGCTCTCGAGGGGCGTTACCCGCGAGACTCTGGCCGCGGCCGAGCGACACGGTTTGAGATTCCGGACGCCGATGCGCGTCGCGGACGGTCCGGTGGACATCTTCTACCGGTTGAGCGTCGCCGACGAGGTTCTCTTCGCCGGCGAGATCGATCGCGCGCCGGCAGGTCGGGAGTCGGCCGATGACGCCGCCGACGCCACATCGGGAGAGGCGTGACGTGAACGCGACCGGAGGGCACGAGCCGGGGACGCTCTACGTCGTCGCGACACCGCTCGGGAATCTTGATGACATGACTTTCCGGGCCGTCGAAACGCTGAAGGCCGTCGATGCCATCGCGTCGGAGGACACGCGGCGAACGCGGACGCTGGTTCAGCGCTACGACATCAGACGGCCCCTCATCGCTTATCACGAGCACAATGAGGAACGCGCGGCCGCGCGGCTCGTCGAGCGCCTCCTGGCTGGCGACACGATCGCGCTGGTCTCGGACGCCGGGACCCCGCTCATCTCCGACCCGGGCTATCGACTCATCGAACTCGCCGTGCGGGAAGGTATCCGCGTCGTACCCATTCCGGGTCCATCCGCCGTGACGGCGGCGCTCTCGGCCGCCGGGCTGCCTCCTCAGCCGTTCCATTTCGCGGGGTTCCTGTCCCGGAAGGATGGGGCGAGGCGGACGCGGCTCACGGAGCTCTCGACCCTCGAGTGCACGCTCGTCTTCTACGAATCCCCGCACAGACTGGGCAAGACGTTGGCGGCGATGGCCGAGGTCCTGGGCGACCGCCAGGCCGTCGTGGCGAGGGAGCTGACAAAGGTCCACGAGGAGTTCGTCCGTGGATCCCTCTCCGAGCTGGCTGCCCGGTACGGCGAGAACAAGCCCAAGGGCGAGATCGTCGTGCTCGTCGCCGGGAGTGGAGTCGATGGCGTGCAGATGGGCGACAGCGGGTCGGCTGACGTCGGGCACGGCCCTGTCCTCTGATTCAGCGAGGGAGCAGGAGGGGGCATGGAACTCAAGAAGAACCTTCGACTGATCCACGTCTTCAGCATCGCGACGGGAGCGATGATCAGCTCCGGTCTGTTCGTGTTGCCCGGGCTTGCGCACGCGCGCGCGGGTCCTGCTGTCGTCGTGTCCTACTTCCTGGCCGGGCTTCTTGCCGCGACCGGGCTCCTCAGCATGGCCGAGCTCACAACCGCCATGCCGAAGGCCGGAGCCGACTACTTCTTCGTATCACGCAGCATGGGAGCGGCCGCCGGGACCATCGCCGGACTGCTGACATGGTTCTCTCTTTCTCTCAAGAGCGCGTTCGCGCTCGTGGGTCTGGCCGCCTTCGCCCAGTTCGTACTCCCGATCGACCCTCGCCTCGTCGGCGGCGTGTTCTGCGTCTTCTTCGTCGGGATGAACCTGATCGGAGCCAGAGAAGCTGCGAGGCTCCAGGTCGTCCTTGTCTGTGCTCTGCTTGCTCTCATGGCGGTCTACATCGTCCGGGGCCTTCCGGCGGTCGACATGCAGAATCTTCGGCCCTTCGCGCCCGGGGGATTCCGGGCGGTTCTCGCGACGACCGGCTTCGTGTTCGTCTCGTACGGTGGTCTTCTGAAGGTCGCGAGCATCGCAGAGGAAGTTGAGGACCCGGGGCGCGTTATCCCGCGCGCCATGATCATGTCACTCGTGATAACGGGCATCGCATACGTCCTGATCGTCTTCATCACGAGCGGCGTGTTGAGCTCTGAGGTCCTCGATGGGTCGCTGACGCCGATATCCGAGGGGGCGGCCGCCTTCATGGGTGCCGGCGGGAGAACGGCACTCAGCATCGCTGCGGTCCTCGCCTTCCTGACCACGGCGAACGGAGGGATCATGGCTGCCTCCCGGTATCTGCTCGCGCTGGGCCGCGACGGGCTGGTGCCGGCGCCGCTCGGCAGGGTTGGTGCGAGATTCGGAACGCCGCACGTTTCGCTCATGGTCACTGGCGGTCTCGTGGCCGCCGCCCTTCTCGTGAGGTTGGATGCTCTGGTTCAGGCCGCCTCGGTGGTGTTCTTGATGACGTACGTTCTCGCGAACGCGGCCGTCGTTGTCCTCAGAGAGAGCGGCCTCCAGAACTATCGCCCCAGGTTCCGTGCGCCCGGGTACCCATGGGTGCAGATCATCGGTATCGTGGGGATTCTGTTCGTCATGCTGGAGATGGGGGAGGGCTCCTTCGCCACCGTCGCGGCGCTGGTCGTCGCCGGATTCTGCGTCTACTGGTTCTACGGGCGAACGGCGCCGAGCAGAGAGTCCGCCCTGCTTCACGTGATCCACAGGATCGCGGCCAAGGAACTCGTGACGGGGTCCCTTGACGAGGAGCTCAAGGACATCATCCGCGAACGGGACGGGATCGTCCGGGACCGCTTTGACGGGCTCATCGAGGATTGCCTCGTCCTCGACATCGACGGTGCCATGGCGTCTCAGGAGTTCTTCGAAGCTGTCTCGAGCGCGCTGGCTCCCCGGGTTGGAGTGAGCGCGTCGGTTCTTCTCGATGCTCTCCTTGCCCGAGAGCGCGAGAGCAGCACAGTGCTGGCGCCCGGCCTGGCCATTCCGCACGTGGTCATCGAGGGCGAGAAGGCCTTCGGCATCCTCCTGGCACGCTCGCGGGAGGGAATCACGTTGTCCGGGGCAACCTCTCCCGTTCATATCGCGTTTGTCCTCGTCGGGTCGGGGGATGAGCGCAGTCTTCACCTCTGGGCGCTCTCAGCGATCGCGCAGGTCGTCAGCAGCGCCGACTTCAAGGAGCGATGGATGGCGGCGAGCACCGAGCAGGGGCTAAGGGACACCGTCCTTCTGGCAAACCGCCGCAGGGTCAGGGGTCGCTGACGCCGTCCGGCTGCCGATGCTGCCGTGTCCCGCACCATTGACAGCACTGAGCGCCCGGTGCTAGACTGCCCTGTTTCGCGGGGAGGAAGCGGCATTGTGACCGCGGGAACGGTGAAGGTACAATGACGGTCGGTCTGAAGACCAAGGCTCGGGAGCTTCTGGATCCTGTCGCGCGGTTCGCGGCGGACCTCGGGATATCGCCGACGACGATTACGGTCGTCGGTCTCGGTATCTCGATGATCGCCGGCGTCGCGCTGGCGCGGGGGCACTTCCTCGCGGCAGGGACCCTGGTGCTTCTGGGCGGGCTCTGCGACATGACCGACGGGGCCGTGGCCCGGGCGGGCGGTACGGCGACGCGCACGGGCGCGTTCCTCGATTCGACGCTCGACCGGTACTCGGAGCTCGTCGTGCTCCTCGGAGCGCTCGCGTACTATCTCGCCGGTCCGGGTGTCACGCCGGAGCCGGTGACCGCTGCGGTCATCTTCATCGCTCTTGGCGGCTCGCTCCTCGTAAGTTATACGCGAGCCCGCGCGGAGGCGATCGGAGTCGAATGCCAGGTCGGCATCGCCGAGCGCCCCGAACGGCTCATCCTGATCATCATCGGAACGCTTCTTGGCCCGGCGGTGTTCAGGGTCGTACTCTGGATTCTGGCGATACTGTCTCACATCACAGCTGCGCAGAGGATTCACCACGTCGTCCGCACACTGTCGAACGACGTTCCTCCGCGGGACAACTTCCGGGGGTAACCTTCGATGGGGAAGAAGAAGGTCAGGGTAGCGATCATCGGTGTTGGAAACTGCTCCTCGTCGCTCGTGCAGGGTGTGGAGTTCTACAAGAACGCGGCCGATGACGAGTTCGTTCCGGGTCTGATGCACGTCAACCTAGGCGGGTATCACATCAGCGACGTGGAGTTTTCCGCCGCGATCGATATCGACAAGAACAAGGTGGGGAAGGACCTCTCCGAGGCGATCTTCACGAAGCCCAACAATACCTACAAGTTCTGCGACGTGCCGAAGACTGGGATCAAGGTCTCCCGGGGCATGACGCACGACGGGCTGGGTAAGTACCTCTCCGAGATCATTGAGAAGGCCCCGGGGCCGACGGATGACATCGTCGGGCTCCTCAAGGACACGAAGACGGACGTCGTCATCAGCTTCCTGCCGGTCGGCAGCGAAGAGGCCACGAAGTGGTATGTCGAGCAGATCCTCGAGGCGGGCTGCGGGTTCGTCAACGGCATCCCTGTCTTCATCGCCCGAGAGCGCTACTGGCAGCAGCGGTTCGAGAGGAAGGGTCTGCCGGTGATGGGCGACGACGTCAAGTCCCAGGTCGGCGCGACCATCGTGCACCGCGTTCTCACGACGCTCTTCCGCGAGCGCGGCGTGAGGCTCGAGCGCACCAGCCAGCTCAACGTCGGCGGCAACACGGACTTTCTCAACATGCTCGAGCGCTCCAGGCTTGAATCGAAGAAGATCTCGAAGACCAACGCCGTCACCTCGCAGCTCGATTACAACATCGGGGCCGACAACGTCCACATCGGGCCGTCGGACTACGTCGCCTGGCTCACCGACCGCAAGTGGGCGTACATCCGGATGGAGGGCCGCACGTTCGGTGACGTTCCTTTGAACTGCGAACTCAAGCTCGAGGTCTGGGACTCGCCGAACTCGGCCGGTGTGATGATCGACGCCGTGCGCTGCTGCAAGCTCGCGCTCGACAACGGACTCGCCGGTGCGATCGACGCGCCGTCCTCGTACTTCTTCAAGTCCCCGCCGACGCAGTACACGGATTACGAGGCGCGGGAGAAGACCGAGGCGTACATCAGGAAGTACGGGCAGAAGCCCGCGAAGGACAAGAAGTAGGCGCGCCGGATTGGATCTTTCGGAGGCGCGTAGGCGCCTGACCTCGGTGCTGCGACCATGAACCGACCGCGGGCCGGGGGTGACCCCGGCCTGCGTTGCTTCACCCGGGGAGGAACGAGTGACGTCGCACTCGCACAAGGGACTCTTCATCACGCTCGAGGGCGTCGAGGGCTGTGGGAAGTCGACACAGGCCGAACGCCTCGTGACGTGGCTCCGTGAGCGAGGGTACGAAGTTGTTCTGACCCGTGAGCCAGGCGGGACGCCGCTGGGTGAGCGTCTCCGCGACGCGCTGCTCGATGTAGGAGGAACGATGCTCGCTGAGACCGAGCTCTTCCTCTATCTGGCGTCGCGAGCCGAGCACACGGCGGAGGTCATCCTCCCGGTCATTGAGCGCGGCTCGGTAGTGATATCGGACCGCTATGCCGACGCGAGCGTGGCATATCAGGGCGGAGGCAGGCGGCTCGGTGCCGATCTCGTCCGTTCTTTGAACCAAGTGGCCACTCGAGGCGTCAAACCAGATGTAACCTTCCTCATGGATCTGGATCCGGGGGAGGGTCTGACGCGTCTCGATGGAAGGGCTTCCGGAGAGACGCGCGACCGCATAGAACGCGAGACCATCGAGTTCCATCAGAGGGTTCGTGACGCATACCTCGCCGAGGCGGAGCGCGAGCCCGAGCGGTTCGTGGTCATCGACGCTCGCGAGCGTGTCGACATGATCGCTGCGAAGGTCACGGCGGCGCTCGAGGAACGGCTGAGGTCCTTCGGCGACGACAACTGAGGAAGGCACCCATGACCAGACGATTCAGAAGGCTCACACCCGTCCTGACGGCTCTGATCGTCGGCGCGCTGATTGGCGGCTGGACCGTCGAACGCGTCAGCGCCCGGAACGATCTCTACACGTATCTCGATCTCTTCAACGACGCGCTCGCGAAGGTCGAGCATGTCTATGTCGAGGAGCCGGACGCGAAGGAACTGATGTACGGAGCGATCCGGGGGATGCTCAACAGCCTCGATCCGTACTCGGTGTTCCTCGACGAAGAGTCGTTCACGGACTTCCAGGTGCAGACAGAGGGTGAGTTCGGAGGGCTGGGTATTCAGATCACGGCGCGTGACGGCGTGCTGACGGTCGTCAGTCCCATCGAAGGTTCGCCGGCGTACGATCTCGGCATCCAGTCGGGTGACCGCATCATCGCCATCGAGGGCAAGACGACCCGCGGCATCACGACCGATCAGGCGATTCTGAAGCTGCGTGGCGAGCCGGGAACGAAGGTCAACATCACCATCTATCGCGAGGGTCTCGACGACAACCTCGAATACGACATCACCCGCGACATCATTCGCATCGACAGCGTGCCGTACGCATTCCTGATGGAGGACGACATCGGTTACGTCCGGATCTCCAGGTTCTCACGGACGACGGCCGTCGAACTGGAGGCGAAGCTCGACGAACTGGACGCACAGGGTATGCGCGGGCTCGTCGTCGACCTGAGAAGCAATCCGGGCGGTCTTCTGTCCGAGGCCGTCGACGTCAGCGACGTCTTCCTTGACTCCGGCGAGCTTGTCGTCAGCACGCGCGGCCGGGTCAAAGAGCAGAACAAGGAATTCTACGCGAGCACGCCGGCGCGCTACCCGCGCGACTTTCCGATCGTGGTGCTCGTCAACGGCGGCAGCGCGAGCGCGTCGGAGATTCTCGCGGGCGCCATCCAGGATTGGGACCGCGGCATCGTTGCCGGGACCACGAGCTTCGGCAAGGGATCCGTGCAGACGCTCATGCGACTGAGGCCACTGACGAAAGAGTGCGCGGTCAAGCTGACGACTGCGAAGTGGTACACGTCGAGCGGCCGGTTGATCGAGAAGCCGGAGCGCTGGGACGCCGATGCAGTCGCCGACGCCGAGGGAGTTGAGGGTGAGGGCGCGAGCGCCGAAGAGCCCAAGCCGGAGTTCCGGACGGCCGGCGGCAGAATCGTCTACGGCGGCGGCGGTGTGAATCCCGATGTGACCATCGAGGGCGGTCGCCGGTCCGACGTCGTCGTTGACCTCGAGCGTCGCGAGGAATTCTTTGAGTTCGCCATCAGCTACCTGATCGGCCACGAGATCACGGGTCCGGGCGTCGAAGTGACGGAGCCGATGTGGAACGATTTCCTGACGTTCCTCGAAGAGGACGGTTTCGAGGCCACGCGTGACGAACTCGCGGAGGTTCGCGATGAGATCGAGCTGTCCATGCGCCGGGACCTGGCGCGGAAGCTCTGGGGTCGAGAGCGCGCCTATGAGGTTGCCATCGCGGGTGACACGCAGCTCAGTCGGACCGTCGCGCTGACCATCCAGGCGGCGGACCTCAACGAGCTGTTCGCGCTCGCCGAGTCCTACGCCGCGACGGAGGAGGAGCGGGTCGAAGAATAGCCGATCCGCCCAGCACAGCGGTGCGGGCGTCACGGAATGCACGGTATTCGGGGCGGAGGCCGGTGGCTTTCGCCCCGCTCTATTGACGGCCGCGAAACGACCCGCCTATACTCCACCTATGAATATCAGAGACATTTCCGTCGATCCTCCGTTCGTGCTCGCGCCGCTGGCCGGGCTGACCGACAGTTCCATGCGCAGGCTCTGCCGGCGCAGCGGCGCGTCCATGGTCTGGACGGAGATGGTCAGCGCCGAGGGAGCCGTACGGAACAGCTGGAAAACGTTCGAGCTCCTGGCGTTCCATGAGGAGGAGCGACCGATCGCGTTCCAGCTTTTCGGAGGTCGTCCCGAGTCGATGGCCGAGGCGACGCGGCGCATCGCGTCACTCAAGCCAGATGCCATCGACGTCAACGCGGGATGCCCCGTGAAGAAGGTAGTCAAGTCGAAGTCGGGCGCCGCGCTCATGCGGGATCTCGGCCTGCTCCGCGATGTCGTTCAGGCCGTCCTCGAATCGACGATGCTCCCCGTCACGGTCAAGCTTCGGAGCGGGTGGGACGAATGCTCGATCAACGCGCCGGAGGCCGCCGGGATGCTCGATGAACTCGGCGTCGCCGCGGTCACGGTCCATCCGAGAACGCGGGCGCAGGGATTCAAGGGAACGTCTGACTGGAGCCTTCTCACGGAGATCAAGCGCTCGTGTTCGATCCCCGTTATCGGCAACGGTGACGTCAGGACGCCGGAGGATGCGCTCCGCATGCTCGATGAGACCGGGTGCGACGCGGTGATGATCGGACGCGGCGCGATAGGGAGCCCGTGGATCTTCTCCGACGCGGTCGCCCTCCTCGCCACGGGGAAGACGCCGCCCGAGCCCACGCTTGCTGAACGACTCAGGCTCGCCATCGAGCATCTCGATCTCCTCGTCGAGGACAAGGGTGAACGACGGGGAGTGATGGAGATGAGGAAGCACATCGTGGCGTTGCTCAAGGGATTTCCGGGCGCCGTGGAGCTCAGGCGCGAACTCGTCATCATGGACGGGAAGGAGTTCGTGCGGGCGCGGCTCGAACGCGCTCTCGCGGAGGAGGGCCAATGCAGCGATTCGCACGAGTGACACGACGCGCGCTGCTTCTCGCCGGCGGCGCGGCGCTTCTGATCATCGCCGGTTGTGGTGGTCCGCCGACGTTCACGGGAAGTGGAGCGGAGACCATTGAGATGGTCACGCACGTCGTCGCCGGCGGCGAGAGCTTCGCGTCGATCGCCGACGACTACTACGGCACGCCGGGCGCAGCGGGCTTCCTCGCGGATGCCAACGGTGTCTCGTCCGAGTTCCCGCTCGATCCCGGCGCGCTCGTGGACGTTCCCGTGGGCGAGGAGGATGTGGCCCGCTACGCGCGTCGCACCGAGGCGAAGTCGCACTACAACCGGGGGACCGGGTACGCGGAGGCAGGCGAGCTCCGGAAGGCCACGGAGGAGTTCCGAGAGGCGCTCCGCATCGACCCGCGGTTCGTCGACGCAGGCTACAACCTCGGCGTCGTTCTTCTGATGATGGGCGAACCGTCAGCGGCGGTTGCCATGCTCGATCAGGTGCTCGCCGTCCGGCCGGGCGATGCGGACATCGTTTTCGCGCTCGGCAAGGCCCTGTTCGACGGTGGCGATGTCGCCGGAGGGCTTGCGCACTTCGAACACGCCCTCACGCTCGAGCCCTCGCACGAAGAGGCCATGTTCTCGAGAGCGGTGGCGCTGCTCGACGTGGGCAGACAGGAGGACGGCATCTTCGCTCTCGACGCCTATCTCCGGCGTCACCCGGCGGGCGGCTGGGCGGAGGTCGCCAGGACGCGCCTCATCGAGCTGGCGGGCGAAGCCGCCGTCGAGCGTCTGCGCGCTGTCGAGGGCAGCGACGTTCCGGGTGAGCCGACGACCGATGCGGAACCCGGCATGGTCGTTCCCCGGGAAGCGGGTCAGCCGTGATCGAGCTACGCGACGTTGGCGTGACCTTCCCGGGCGCGACGCGCCCGTCGCTCGACGGTGTGAACATCTCGATCGCGCCCGGAGAGACGGTCGCTCTCGCCGGTCCGAGCGGCTCCGGCAAGACGAGCCTGTTGAGACTGCTCAACGCGCTCCTCCTGCCGACGACCGGAAGTGTCTTCATCGACGGGATGGACACACGCGATGACGAATCGCTCTGGGAGATCCGCCGTCGCGTCGGTCTGGTCTTTCAGAACCCCGATGATCAGATCGTGAGCACGACCGTGGAGCGCGAGATCGCCTTCGGGATGGAGAATCTCGGACTCGACCGGGAGGAGATGCGGTCGACCGTCGAGACACTGCTGCCGATGCTCGGGCTCGAGTCGCTCCGTGACCGGCCTCCGCACCGCCTGTCAGGCGGGGAGAAGCAGCGGGTCGCGGTCGCGGCGGTGCTGGCGATGCGTCCTCGGCACCTCCTCCTCGACGAGCCGACATCACTCCTCGACGCCCGGGGACGCCAGGACCTCTGGTCGCTGCTCGCCGGACTCCGTTCCCGGGAGGAGAGAACCGTTATCCACGTCACCCAGTTCCCCGAGGAGATCGCGTACGCGAACCGGGCGATCGTGCTCGTCGAGGGACGCGTCGTGTTCGACGCTGCGCCACGCGAGCTCTTCGCGGCCGGAAGCGGCGCGGAACGCTGGGGGCTGCGCCCGCCACCCGCGATGGGTCTCGCCGGAACGCTGCGAGAGGCCGGCCGCAGTCTGCCGGATGGCATCCTGACCATGGACGAACTCATCGAGGCGCTTGTCGGGGGTGAACATTGAGGATCGTTCTCGACAGCGTTGGTCTGACGTACGACCGCGGTCTCCCGACGGCTCGGAGCGGACTCGGAGGCGTGAGTCTTTCGATCGACGCCGGTGACGCCGTGGCCGTCATGGGTCCGACGGGGTCGGGCAAGACGACGCTTCTCGAGATCGCTGCCGGACTCGTCGCCCCGACGACTGGTTCCGCGTCGCTCGAGGGCGCCGTGGACGGCGCTTCGCTCAGGTCGTCGGTGGGACTCGTGTTCCAGTTCCCCGAACTCCAGTTCTTCGAGGAGACCGTGTTCGACGAGGTCGCGTACGGTCTGCGCGCCGGACGTGTCGCTGAGGACGAGATCGAACGTCGCGTGCACGCGGCGCTCGATCGCGTCGGTCTGAGGCCGCCGGGCTTCGCGGGGCGGTCGCCGCTGACGCTGAGCGCGGGCGAACAGCGACGGGCCGCCATCGCGGCTCTCGTCGTGCTGGAACGTCCGTTCCTGCTTCTGGACGAGCCGAGCGCGGGGCTCGATCCCGGGACGCGTGGTCGCATCCTCGAACTCATTCGGAGGGAGCGGGAGGCAGGGCGTGCGATCCTGCTCGTGACGCACGATCCGGAGCTCGCTGAGGATACGGTCGACCGCATTGTGGTGCTCTCGGCCGGGAGTATCGCGGCGGACGGGTCTCCGACAGAGGTTTTCGGGGACGCCGACCTCCTGGAGCGGCTCGGTCTCGAGGCGCCGCCGGCACACGAGCTGGTGAACGCGCTCTCACGGCGCGATCCGGCGCTCGCGCGCGAGGTGGCGTCCGTGGTGCTCGGGACGCCCGGCTTGCGGGACGGCGCGTCAAATGGTAGATTCTAGGGGATTTCCGCCGGCCCGGGAGGAGCATGACCGGCCGGGTCCGACGACTGAGGACGTCTACGGGAGGTGGCACCACGTGAAGACCAAGGCCCGCGTCATGAGCGCTGATGACATGCGTCGTGCGATCACCCGCATGGCCCACGAGATCCTGGAGCGCAACGGAGGTCTTGAGGGACTGGCGGTGATCGGTATCCAGACGAGGGGGGCATTCGTGGCAAGACGGCTCGTCGCCGCGATCGAGGACATCGAGAAGGCTCCGATTCCCGTCGGGGTGCTCGACATCACGCTCTACCGCGACGACCTGCAGACGATCGCCGAGCAGCCGGTCGTGAATGAGAGCAACATTCCGTTCGACATACAGGGGAAGACTCTCGTGCTGGCCGACGACGTCCTGTTCACAGGCCGCACGGTTCGGGCGGCACTCGATGAGATCATCGATTTCGGGCGTCCGAAGTCGGTTCAGCTGGCCGTGATGGTCGACCGCGGGCACCGGGAGCTCCCGATCCGGGCCGACTACGTCGGCAAGAACGTTCCGACCTCCGAGCGAGAGGTGATCGCAGTGCGGATGCAGGAGAAGGACGGCTCAGACGAGGTCGTCATCCTCTCGCGCGAGGACTGAGAACCGAGCCCCATCCAGGAGACACGTCGTGAGGACGACAGCACGTACCGCCATGCTTGTCGCGTGCATCTCGGCGATCGCCGCGTTCGCGCTCGGTGGTTGCGTGTACTACAACACGTTCTATCACGCAAAGAACGCCTACGCCGAGGCGGAGAACATCCGCGCGACGCGGCCGCCGGACTCCGACCCTACGCCTCAGGAGAGCGAGCAGCTCGATCGTGTCATCGAGAAGAGCGGGCGAGTGCTCAGACTCTACCCGGACTCGGACTGGGCCGACGATGCGCTTCTGCTGATGGCGACCGCGCTCTATCGCCAGGGGAACTATGAGAGCGCGGAGTCGCGACTGACCGAATTCTCCAAGCTCTATCCACACAGCGACCTCTCCGCGGATGCGGGCTACCTGCTTGCGGCCGTCATGCTCGCCAGAGACAACCCGGTCTCCGCGGAGCAGACGCTTGCGGTTCTGGCGTACGCCGACCCGCCGGTCGACCTCTCCGATGACGCCCTCGTGATGATAGGGCGTGCCAGACACTCGCGACGCCGCCTCGACGAGGCGGCGGAGGCCTATGCTTCCGCGCTGGAGCGTTTCCCGGACAGCGATCTCCGCGCCGAGATCAGGTTCCTCGCCGCCGAGAACTTCGTGAAGATGGGAAGGCTCGAGGAGGCGGCGCACCATCTGGCAGCGGTCAGTGAGGAGCGCGGAGCGCGACGGCTCGCGTTCGAGGCGCGCATCCGGCTGGCTGAGGTCTATCTCGATATCGGTCGTCTCGATGACGCGCTGGAGGTCCTCGGCGATGTGGAGCGTCGTACGACCGACCGCGACGATCTCGATCGCGTGCTCCTCCTGAGAGGGCGCACGCAGGAAGCGATGGGCGAGTTCGAGGAAGCGATCTCCACATATGAGGGGATCGCGGCGTCGCACGCGCGCTCGAAGGCGGCGGCGCAGGCCCTCTATCGCGTCGGGCTCATCCGCCGCGACGGGTTCGGGACCTTCGAGGAGGCGGTTGAATCGTTCCGCGAGGCCAAGGACGAGGCCCCGCGAAGCGACGTGTCGCGTGAGGCAGCGGATGCCATCCGCGACATCGAAGAGCTTCAGAGGTCGCTTGCCGTCATTGAGCGCTGGCTCGCCGGCCCGGAGGAGACTCCCGCCGACACGCTCGCGATGGACGCGACAGCGGTTGACCAGACGTCGTTCGTGACGATGCTCGATGACTCGCTGTCCATTCCCGCCGACACGCTCGCGACGGACGAGACAGCGGTTGACCAGACGCCGTTCGTGACGATGCTCGATGATTCGCTGTCCATTCCCGCCGACACGCTCGCGACGGACGAGACAGCGGTCGACCAGACGCCGTTCGTGACGACGCTCGTCGACTCGATGCTCGCGCCGGCCGACTCCGTCGCCGCGGTTCCGTCCGACGTGTTTGCCTCGGCCGAGTCTGCCTCCGCCGAGCCCGACTCCGTCGCGGTCCCGGAGGAAGCGAAGGCGATGTTCCGCGTGGGTGAGATCTATCTCTTCAAGATGGAGAATGCCGAGAAAGCGGTCGAGTACTACGAGATGGTCGTCGAGCACTTCGGAGAGACTCCGCTGGGTCCAAAGGCGGCGCTGGCCGTTGCGTGGGCTCGGAGCGAGGTGCTTGACCAGCCCATGCTGTCCACTGAAGCATACCGCTCCGTGCTCGAGATGTATCCGGGCACGGACTATGCTCTCGAAGCCGAGAGGGTGCTCGGTATCAGATCTGCCGGGCCCGAGAAGACGGATGAGGAGCAACCTTGACGCTGATCAGGAGTGTTGCGGGCGTCCGCGGGATCGTGCCGCGCGACCTTGACGACATCGTCGCGCGTCGGCACGCACGTGCCTTCGGCGAGATCGTGGGTGGCCGGGTTGCGGTCGGATGGGACTCCCGGCCGGGCGGAGACGAACTGGAGAAGGCCGTCATCAAGGGACTTCTCATCGCCGGCGTGACTCCGGTGCGTCTCGGCATCGTGCCGACTCCGACCGTGGGTGTGGCCGTTCGCACGCTCGGGTGCGAGGGCGGTATCTGCATCACGGCGAGTCACAACCCGGGCGAGTACAACGGTCTGAAGTTCTTCTCGGCGTCCGGCGTGTTCGTGACGCGCGAAGAAGGCGAACGGATATTCGAGGGCGCGGACGCGCTCGCGGGGAGAGCCGCGGCGCCGTGTCCTGAGTCCGTGGGCACGCCGGAGAGCGTGGACGCGATCGAAACGCATATTGGACTCGTTCTGGCCTCACGGCATGTGGACCGTGCCGCAGTGGCCGAGGCCGCACCGCGAATCGTCGTCGACTGCTGCAACGCGGCGGGCTCGATGATCCTGCCACAGCTTCTGCGGAGGCTCGGCTGCGATGTCGTCGAGCTGTTCACCGATGTCGGCGCCGGGTTCCCGCGCGTGGCGGAACCCATCCCCGAGAGCCTTACGGCGCTTGGGGACCGCGTCCGCGAAACGCACGCCGCGGCCGGCTTCGCGTGCGACCCCGATGCGGACCGTCTCGCCATCGTCGACGAGACCGGTCGGGCCGTCGGGGAGGAGTACACGCTGGCCATCGCGACAGACGCGGTGCTCGCCGCCGGGCCGGGTCCCGTGGTGACCAACGTTTCGACGAGTCGAATGATCGATGACGTCGCCGCGCGGTACGGCGCGGATGTCCACCGCACCGCCGTCGGTGAAGCGAACGTTGTCGCGAAGATGATTCAGGTCTCGGCCGTCGTTGGGGGCGAGGGAAACGGTGGCGTTGTGCTCCCGGACGTCCAGCTCGGTCGCGACTCCGCGACGGCGGTGGCACTCATCGTGTCGCACATGGCGTGCAGGGGCGCGGGTGTCGTAGGAGAGCTTGTGCGCGAGCTCAGGCCGTACACGATCGTGAAGCGGAAGCTTCCGGCGGTGTCCCGGTCGAACGCCGTCATGGAGGATGCGCTCGTCGCGGTTCTGCTCGGTGGAGATATCGACCGGACTGACGGAGTCAAAATCTCGTGGGCCGACAGCTGGGTCCACGTACGCCCTTCGAACACGGAGCCGATCGTTCGCGTGATCGCCGAGGCGCCGGATGCAGATGGTGCGAACGCGCTCGCGACGAGGGCCGAAGAGGCGCTCGCGGGTTCCGGGGAAGGAATCACATAGATGTGCGGGATCATCGGATGTGTGACGAGGAAGGACGACATGGTGCCGACCCTCGTCGAGGGTCTGCGGAGGATGGAGTACCGCGGCTACGACAGCGCGGGCGTCGCCGTTCTGCACGAGGGCCGCATTGACATCCGCAAGACGGTCGGCAAGATCGAGGCGCTCGCGAGAGTGCTGGCGGACGATCCGGTCGTCGGCGGCACCGGCATCGCACACACGCGATGGGCGACCCACGGCGAGCCGTCAGCGATGAACGCCCATCCTCACTCGGACAGCACCGGGAAGATCGCTGTTGTCCACAACGGCATCGTCGAGAACTACCGGCCGTTGAGACGGCAGCTCGAGTCCGAGGGACACACGTTCGAGACCGAGACCGACACCGAGGTCCTGGCCCACCTCATTGAGAAGTACTACGCGGGTGACCTCGCCGCTGCGGTCCGCGCGGCGCTCGCGGGAGTCCACGGTGCATACGGCATCGCGGTCATCCATGCCGACGAACCGGAGACGCTCGTCGCCGCCAGGAACGGCAGTCCGCTCATTGTCGGCATCGGACGGGAAGGATATTTCGTCGCCTCCGATGTCGCCGCGCTTGTCAGGCACACGAAGGACGTCGTCTACCTTGACGACCGCGAGATGGTCGTGGCGACGCCGGACGGGTTCTCCGCGACGACGCTTCAGAACGAGCTCATCACGAAGGACATCGAGCGGATCACGTGGGACGTCGACCAGATGCAGAAGAACGGCTACCCGCACTACATGCTCAAGGAGATCAACGAGCAGGAGCGGACCGTGATGGACGCCGTGCGCGGACGCCTCATCGAGGCGTCCGGTGACGCGTTCCTCGGCGGGCTCAGGGAGCACCGCGACGCGCTCAAGAAGGTCGACAGGATCCTCATCCTCGCGTGCGGGACCTCGTGGCACGCTGGTCTCATCGGCGAATACATGCTTGAGGATATCGCGCGCGTATCGGTCGAGGTCGAGTACGCATCCGAGTTCCGCTATCGCAATCCGGTCATCAACCCCGGCGACATCGCCATCGTCATCAGCCAGTCCGGCGAGACCCGCGACACGCTTGCGGCGATGGAGGAGGTCCAGCGGCGCGGAGGGACCGCGCTCGGGATCGTCAATGTCGTCGGTTCATCGATCGCGCGTCAGAGCGACGGCGGCGTCTACACGCACGCGGGTCCCGAGATCGGCGTGGCTTCGACCAAGGCCTTCACCTCACAGGTCATGGTCCTTGCCGCGATCGCGCTCTCGGTCGGTCGCGCGCATAGCATCTCCGTCATGGACGGGCGCCGGATCGTTCGCGCCATGCTCGACATCCCGGGCCAGATCGGGGACATCCTCGGGCAGAGCGGGAAGGTTGAAAAGATCGCCGAGAAGTATGCCGGCCACCAGAACTTCCTGTACCTCGGTCGTGGCTACAATTTCCCGGTCGCGCTCGAGGGCGCTCTGAAGCTCAAGGAAATCAGCTATATCCACGCCGAGGGATACCCGGCCGCGGAGATGAAGCACGGTCCGATCGCGCTCATTGACGAGAAGATGCCGGTCGTGTTCATCGCAACGCAGGACCCGTTCTACGAGAAGATCCTCTCGAACATGGAGGAGGTGAAGTCGCGCGGCGGGCGTGTGCTCGCCATCGCGACCGCGGGCGACACCGAAGTCGCCAAGATCGCCGACGACGTGTTGGAGGTGCCTGATACCCTGCCTCATCTGATGCCGCTGCTCGCGGTCGTGCCGCTCCAGCTTCTGGCGTACTATATCGCCGTGCTGAGAGGGTGCGATGTCGATCAGCCGCGGAATCTCGCAAAGAGCGTGACGGTGGAGTAGTGCCGGTCGCGGCGATTCGTGCCTCGGACCCATGTTCCGGCTCGGGGCGGGATCGAGGTCCCAAGTGGAGGACGTTCGTGTCTCGTGAGGAAATCTACAAGCTGACCCAGAAGGTCCGCTGCTCCGGCTGAGCCTCGAAACTGGGTCCGGAGGACCTCGCCGAAGCGCTCAAGAGCCTTGAACCGATCGTGGATCCACGCGTGCTCGTGTCGACGAGCACCGTGGACGACGCCGGCGTGTATCGTCTCAACGACGATACCGCGCTGGTGTTCACGCTCGATTTCTTCACGCCTGTCGTCGACGATCCGTTCGACTTCGGACAGGTGGCGGCCGCCAATTCCATCTCCGACGTCTACGCGATGGGCGCCGTGCCCCTCATCGGTCTGAACATCGTCTGCTTCCCCGACGGTGACCTCCCGAACTCCGTGCTCGGCGACATCCTCGCCGGCGCCCAGAAGAAGGCGCTCGAGGCCGGGGTCCTGACGATCGGCGGGCACTCGGTGAGCGATCAGGAGCTCAAATTCGGGATGGCCGTGGTGGGTACCGTGCACCCGGACCGGATCGTCGCGAACGCGGGGGCCGTGCCCGGAGACGTCGTGCTGCTGACGAAGCCGCTCGGGACCGGCGTGATCGCAACAGGCATCAAGTATGAGCGTGTGTCCGCCGAGGCGGTGAACGCGCTCACAGAGACGATGGCGACGCTCAACGGCGTCGCGTCCAGGGCCATGGTCGCCGCCGAAGCGCATGCCGCGACGGACGTCACGGGGTTCGGCCTGGCCGGGCACGCGATCGAAATGGCCGATGCGAGCGGTGTGACCATCGAGATCGATGTGGCGGATCTGCCGATCATCGACGGCGCCCGCGAGCTCTGCGCCGACGGGATCGCGCCCGGTGGCCTCGGCACGAACCGGCACTTCTACGGGCCGCGCGTCTCGATCGAGTCGAGCGACCGCACGGCCGCCGAACTCGTGTTCGACCCCCAGACGTCGGGCGGACTCCTCGTGGCGCTTCCGGAGGACGCGCTGGCGGTCTTCGAGCGGGAGATGGCCCTTCACAAGGCCCGCTGGTGGCGCATCGGCCGTGTCCGGCCCATGGGGGCAAGCCCGCTCGTCCTGCGCTAGAAGACGGGGCGGCCGCCCCCCACGCTAGCCCGTGGGGCGAATCTCGGTTATACTGCCTTCAAGGTCCCGGCGCCGGGGACGGCGCCGACCTGCCGGTATGCGGGGATGGATGGGTCCTGGTGGGCCCCGAGGGCTTCAAACCCTTATGCTGGGCGGTTAATCCCGTCCGGGGTGGGTTCGATTCCCACACATTCCCGCCACAACCATTTCACGCTCCGGAGGCTCCAATCAGTGAAGGCCTTAGCACTTCTCTCTGGTGGACTCGACAGCATCCTCGCCGCCCGCCTGATCATGGAACAGGGCATCGAGGTGCTCGGTGTGAGTTTCACCTCGCCGTTCTTCGGAGCGGATGGAGCGAAGATCGGTGCTGAGGAACTCGGCATCGAGCTTGTTGTCATCGACATCACTGAAGAGATCTTCCGGACGATCGAGAGACCGAAGCACGGCTACGGCAAGCACATGAACCCGTGCATCGACTGCCACGCGATGATGGTACGAGTGGCCGCCGCGAAGCTCGAGGAACTCGGGGCGTCGTTCATCATCACCGGCGAGGTGGTCGGCCAGCGCCCGAAATCACAGATGCGGTTCGGTCTCGGCGCGGTGGAGCGCGAGTCGGGGATCGAGGGGCGCCTGCTCAGGCCGCTGTCCGCGAAGCTCCTGTCGCCAACGGTGCCGGAACTCGAGGGGTGGGTCGATCGCGAGAAGCTCCTCGGTCTCCACGGACGGACCCGCAAGCCGCAGATCGAACTGGCCGCACAGCTGGGCATCGAGCGGTACTCATCGCCGGCCGGCGGGTGCCTTCTGACCGACGAGAACTTCGCGAGGGCTCTCAGGGACGTCAAGCAGCACGGCGACCTCACGTCCGTGGACGTGCGGCTGATCTCGATGGGGAGGCAGTTCAGGCTCTCGGAGTCTGGAAAGCTCATCGTCGGCCGCAACCACGCCGAGAACGAACAGCTCTTCGAACTCGAACCCGAGGGCGTCACGTTCGTCAAGGCCGTGGAGCAGAAGGGTCCGGTCGGTGTCTTCCGGGGCGATCCGACCGCGGACAACCTCCAGGTGGCATCGCGCGTGGTTGCCCGCTATGCGGACACCGAGGAGGGCAAGAGCATTCGGGTTCGCTGCTGGGGAGGCGACGCCGAGCCGGTCGAATTCGTCGCCGAGCCGTTCACCTCCCGGCATGTGAAGGAGCTGGCGGTCTGATGAGAGCCGCACCCGCCGCACTCATGCTCGTGCTCGCAGCCGCGATGCTGGTTCCGGCGATTGCGACGGGACAGGAAGTGCAGGCGGAGGGGCCGGTCGCGCGGGAGGTGTCTCCGGGCACGGCTACGCCACTCCCGGAGGCGGCGTCGACGGCATCGGCGAGGCCGAACGGTGGAAGGGTGCTCATCGCGTCGACCGCCTACCCGGGGCTCGGGCAGCTGCTCAATGGAGCCGAACGCAAGGCCGCCATCGTCGGTGGAGCGGAGGCGCTGCTGATAGCCCAGCTTCTGCTCGAGGACCGATGGACGCGGTACGCGCTGAAGAACTATCGTGAGACAGGCGACAACGACTATTTCGACGAGTACTCGGAGCATTTCGACAGAAGACAGACACTGATCTGGTGGACGGCCATCCTCGTGCTCTACAGCATCACGGATGCGTACGTCGACGCACACCTCTCGGGCTTCGATGACAACACTCCCGGTGGGCTGGACGCGGCCGTGGCCGCATCACCCGCCCTCGGCGGGGACGGTTTCCGCGTCGGGTTCGAGGTCCGGTTCTAGGAGAACGGTGACACACGACCGACCAGGTCGACAGGAAGGAAACACGTGATGGCGACAAGCGGCAGGAGCGCCAGGAAGCCGGCGTCCCGCAAGGGCTACTACAGGGATTTCGTGGAAACGGTTGTCACGGCCGTCCTGCTCGCGCTCATTCTGCGCGCGTTCGTCGTCCAGACCTTCCGCATTCCCTCCAGTTCGATGGAGGACACTTTGCTGATCGGGGACTTCCTCGTCGTCAACAAGTTCATCTACGGCATCAAGGTCCCGTTCACCGAGACGAGGCTTCGGGGCATTCGCGAGCCGAAGCGCGGCGATATCATCGTCTTCGAGTATCCCAATCCCGACCCGCGTGCGCCCAAAGAGAACTACGTGAAACGCTGCATCGGCACGCCGGGCGACATCGTCGAGCTGAAGAACAACGCGCTCTACGTCAACGGCGAGCGCGTCGTGGAGGAGTACATCAAGCTCAAGCCGCCGACGCCCCGCTGGTCGAGCTTCGGTCCGGTCAAGATCCCCGAGGGGCAGCTGCTGATGCTCGGAGACAATCGGAACTGGAGCGCCGACAGCAGGGAGTGGGGGTTCCTCGACAAGAGCCTGATGCAGGGCAAGGCGATCGTCATCTACTGGTCCTGGGATGCATCGCTGACCCGGCCTCGGTTCGACCGGTTCTTCAGTCTCATCCGCTAATACGACGCCGTCCCGGGCCCATTCGAGCCCGTCCGACCGCGTGAGCCTCGATTGAGCCCCGGCGTCCGCCGGGGCCCGTTCCACGCGCCCCTTTCCGCTTGACACCCCCTCCATGCGGGTCTATGTTGACTCGTAGATTAGCACTCTCGTTATCCGAGTGCTAATGTCCCGAGGAGGGGATTCATGGAGCGGGCAAGCCTGACAGAGCGTGAGGAGAGGATCCTCACCGCCGTCATCCGCGACTACGTGAGGACGGCGAGACCGGTGAGTTCGAGCGCTGTCGTGAAGCGCTCGGGGCTCGACGTGTCGTCCGCCACCGTGCGGAACGTCATGCGCGCGCTCGAGGAGCGCGGTCTCATCAAGCAGCCGCATACCTCCGCGGGACGCATCCCGGCTGACGAGGGGTACAGGTACTACGTCGACCGGCTCATGGGCCCCGTCCTCCTTCCTGAGAGAGATCGCGCGAGGCTCACCGCCGAGCTTGCGGTGTTGCGCGGGCACGATCTCGCGACCGTTCTTGCCGAGGTGTCGCGCATGGTCAGCGACGTCGCGCATCAGCTTGCCGTCGGGCTCGAGCCCGCCGTCGAGAGCAGCGTCATTGAGCGGATGGAGATCGTGCCGCTCGACGCGGCCAGATGCCTCGCCGCTGTGAGCATGCGGTCCGGCCAGACGCGCAGCGTCGTCTTCGAGTGCGAGTCACCGTCAGACCAGAGGACGGCTCAGGCGGCGACCGCGCTGCTCAATGACTGGGTCGCCGGGCTCGCCGTCGGTGACGCCAAGAAGCTGCTGGCATCAAAGGTCGAGGAGAAGGACTGCCTGTTCGCGAGTCTGCTCTGTCCGCTGGTCGAGCGGTGGCCCGATCTCTTCCATCTTCACGACTCCGAACGCGTGCACTACGAGGGCGCACGGTACATGCTGCGGCATCCGGAGTTCGCAGGCGACACGTCGATTCTCGGCGAGATCCTCGACAGCGAGGAGGCTCTTGCCGATCTCGTCCGTGGTCCGGCCGGCCCGCAGGATGTGGCGGTCACCATCGGTGGCGAGAACAGACGAAAGAAGATGAGCGGGGTATCGCTCATCGTGGGGAGCTATCGGGTCGGCGAGACCGTGGGGCGGATCGGTGTCATTGGTCCGACCCGGATGCGTTACCGCCGGCTCGTGGGACTCGTCGGTCACCTCTCCGGACTCCTTGACGAGTTCTTCTCGTCGGACGAGGGCGGGGAGCGGCGCTAGCGAGACTGACCGGCATACGGAAGAGGAGTCTTCGGTCATACATGACATCGAGAAAGAGACCCGAACACGAGAAGCCGCCGGAAGGCGCTGACGCTCCAGGGACCAACGGATTCGCAGACGAGTCGGTGGTCGAGGACGTGTCGGAGCTCGATGCGCTCCAGGAGGAGCTCACTGAGTCGAACAAGAGGTGGATGCGCGCGCTGGCCGACCTGGACAACTACAGGAAGCGTGTCGAGCGCGAGAAGGCGCGTTGGGACAATGAGGCGCGGGAGGGGATCCTCCTGCCACTGCTCGAGGTCGTTGACAATTTCGAGCGGGCGCTCGCGGAGGGGGCTTCCGATGAACCCGCCGCGGACGTTTCGTTCCGAGAAGGCGTTGAGCTGATCTTCAGGCACCTGATGGACGTGCTGGAGAAGGCGGGCGTCCGTCCGGTCGAGACGGAGGGCGTGGGGTTCGACCCCAACGTCCACGAGGCCGTCGGCAGCGTGCCGTCCGACGAGCACGAGCCGGACGAGATCGTTCAGGTTATGCAAAAGGGATACACACTGGGTGAGCGGCTCCTGAGACCGTCGCGCGTCATCGTCGCGAGCTAGCGGGTCAAGCGCGGAGCCACCTCATCACTGGAGAGACCCCCGGTCGTCGGATATCCGACGCGCGAGACGGGGGAGGAAGGGAAGCGGAGATATGAGCAAGGTCATCGGAATCGATCTCGGCACGACCAACTCGGTCGTCGCCGTCATGGAGGGCGGAGAGCCCACAGTTATCCCCAACCCGGAGGGTGGCCGTACCACGCCTTCCGTCGTCGCGTTCACCAAGACGGGTGAGCGGCTCGTCGGCCAGGTCGCGAAGCGGCAGGCCATCACCAACCCCGAGAACACGATCTTCTCGATCAAGCGGTTCATGGGGCGTCGGTACGACGAGGTCAGCGAAGAGATGAGCCTCGTCCCGTACAAGGTCGTCAAGGACGAGGGCGGCGGCGTGAAGATCGAGGCGCAGGGCAAGCTCTACGCCCCGCCTGAGATCTCGGCGATGATCCTCCAGGCCATGAAGAACACCGCCGAGCAGCATCTCGGTGAGAAGGTCGAGAAGGCCGTCGTGACGGTTCCGGCCTACTTCAACGACGCGCAGCGGCAGGCCACGAAGGACGCCGGCAAGGTCGCAGGGCTCGAGGTGCTTCGCATCATCAACGAGCCGACGGCCGCGTCGCTGGCCTACGGCATCGACAAGAAGGGGCAGGAGAAGATCGCCGTATACGACTTCGGCGGCGGCACGTTCGACATCTCGATCCTCGAGATCGACGAGGGACTCGTCAAGGTGCTCGCCACGAACGGCGATACACATCTCGGTGGCGACAACCTCGATCAGCGGGTCATCGATTGGATCGCCGAGGAATTCAAGAAGGACAACGGCATCGATCTCAAGCAGGATCCCATGGCGCTCCAGCGTCTGAAGGAGGCCGCGGAGAAGGCGAAGTCCGAGCTCTCGACGACGCTCCAGACCGACATCAATCTGCCGTTCATCACGGCCGACGCGTCCGGTCCGAAGCATCTGACGCTCGCGCTGACGCGCGCCAAGCTCGAGTCGCTCATCGACGATCTTCTTCAGAGGACCGTTGAACCGTGCAAGAAGGCGTTGGCCGACGCGAAGCTGTCGCCGAGCGAGATCGACGAGGTCGTGCTCGTCGGAGGCTCGACGCGTATCCCGAAGGTCAACGAGATCGTGCGCGATCTCTTCGGCAGGGAGCCGCACAAGGGCGTCAACCCGGATGAGGTCGTCGCCGTCGGCGCGGCCATCCAGGGCGCGATCCTGGCGGGTGAGTCGGGCGTCAAGGACGTGTTGCTGCTGGACGTCACGCCGCTTTCGCTCGGCATCGAGACGCTCGGTGGCGTCATGACGCCACTGATCACGCGGAACACGACGATCCCGACGAAGCGGAGCCAGATCTTCTCGACGGCCGAGAGCAACCAGCCGGCGGTCTCGATTCACGTCCTCCAGGGCGAGCGAGCGATGGCGGCGCAGAACAGGACGCTGGGCCGGTTCGATCTGACGGACATCCCGCCGGCGCCTAGAGGCATGCCGCAGATCGAGGTGACCTTCGACATCGACGCGAACGGTATCGTCCACGTGTCGGCGAAGGACCTCGGGACCGGCAAGGAGCAGAAGATCCGGATCGAGGTCTCAAGCGGTCTGGACGACTCCGATATCGACAAGATGGTCAAGGACGCCGAAGCGCACGCCGGTGAGGACGAGGCGAAGCGCAAGGAGGTCGAACTCCGCAACCGGGCCGATGCGCTGATCGACTCGACGGAGAAGTCTCTCAAGGAGCACGGTGACGCGCTCGACG
>CAZEXP010000007.1:58300-82769 GCA_964516845.1 uncultured bacterium | reverse complement strand
ACGTCGGGTAGCCGGGGTAGCTGATCGCGTCGTACGCCAGCTCGCCGCCCTCGATAAGAAGCTTGCCGCCTTCGGCGACGTAGCCCTCCAGGTTCGCCCGGTAGGCCGCGTCAAGGACCGGCTCCTGGTTGTTACCGCACGACCAGATGATGAAGTCGTAGTTCTCCCAGTTCATCGGATCGCTCGAAACCGCCGTCTCCACGATGACGTCGTAACCCAGTTCGACGAGGTCGGTCTCGAAGTCCTGAGCCGCCGCTTCCTGGACGCCGTCGTAGACATCAAGCACGGCGCCGGTCTTGTCGATCTTGACCGTCTCGTCCTTTGTTCCGCCGTCCTGGATCACGAGCAGGTTCGCGAGCGTCTGCTCGAGGTAGAACTGCTCGTTCTGGCTGGGCACGGCGATGGTCACGCCACGAGTCTCAGGAATGTGATGGTACGCGCGCACCTTGAACGTGTAGTTGAAGTACGGGAGCGTCACCTCGAACCGCCCGCCGAGCAGCGAGTCCGAGAAGACCTCCGTGTAGAGTTCGCCGTTGTCGGCGCGATAGACCTTCACTGAAGCCGTCAGGGCATCCATCGTCACGGCTTCGAAGACTGCACCGCGCACGAGTCCCGACGGAGCCGTATCGAGCAGGAAGTCGACGTCGTTGACGTCGTACTGGATGAAGAGCTCCTCGGTGTGTGTGAGGTAGCCGAACTTCATCACGTAGACATCGTAGTAGCCGATCTCGAGCTCATCCTCGATCGCGTAGGTGCCGTCGGCCAGCGTGAGAGCCTCGAAGATCGGAGAGGCGGACGCCGTGTCTGCGCCCGCAGCGTATCCCTTGACCTTGGCGCCCTCGAGCACCCCGCCGCCGTTCTCAGCGACCGAACCCGAGATCGTACCGTAGACGACCTCGACCAGGATGTCCTCGATGTAGATGTTGAAACCGCTCTTCGCGATCGCGGCGTTCACGGTTCCGGTCTCGGTGCACGTATCGAGGATATCGACCGTCATCGCCACGCCGGAGTTCGCCGAGGCGTCGATGCCGCAGCCGGAGGCAAGCAGGTCGAAGTCCGCCTCGGACGACGTTCCTGTGATCGTGCCCTCGTAGTATGGAGCCAGGAACCCGTACAGACCGATCGACGGCACGCTCGCCTCGATGTCGGCCGACGCGAAGTCGGCGGCGCCGGTGACGGGGAGCACGTCTGACAGGCAGTTGTAGGTCTCGCTGATCCGGCTGCCAAGCACGGTCAGATCTTCGCCGTACGGAGCGGTGACCGTGAGAACCACCTCACCATTGATGTCGGTCGTCCCGACGACGGGGTCAATGCCCCAACCGTCGATCGTGATGACGACGTCCGGTTCGAGGTTGCTCTCGTCATCCCACACCGTGAAGGTGACGTCAATCATCGTGTTGACGGGAATCGTGTCCGGGACGATCGTGTACGTCACCGGATAGATGACCGGAACGTCCTCGGAGTAGCGGTAGTAGTTCGGCTTCGTGACCGTGAGCTTCATCGTTCCCGGCATGGTCGTCGGGATGACTGTCATGTCCATCGGTGCGCCCGTGCCGTCGGCCACGCCGATGATCTCGCCGTTGAACGTCAGAGCGACGATCGAACCCTCGTCCGCCGTAACGGTGAAGGTCGCCGCGCCGATCGGAAGCACCCCCTGGTGCGCCACGGTGAGGTCAGACGGAACCTCGGTGTACATCTGCGTGAACGCGTCACAGTGGGCGTGGAAGAGATTGTAGGTGACCGCCTTGTCGCTCGGATTGTACGGCCAGCTCGAGGCCCAGAGGTAGTGCTTGCCCGAGGCGCTGCCGAACGCCGGTCTCTGCACGCCGTTCGGTTCATTGAATCGGCTCGCCACCGGATAGCCGGGGTCGAAGTCCGGGAACATCTCGTCGTAGATACCGAAGACGTAGGCGTCGTTGACGAACGAGTACGAGACCTCGGAGGCTGCGATAAGACCCAGCGCGCCGCCTTCCATCCTGTGGAACTTCTCGGCGAAACACTCGCTCGACCAGTTGTACTTGCCGGTCAGGCAGTTGATCGAGAAGACGAATGTCAGGTCGGTGTTCGTGAGACCCGGGAGGTCGCTCGACTGGTAGTCGGGCTCACCCCAGCCCGTCTCCGAGCCGTGGTCGCGGTGCTGGAGCATGAACGCGCCGGAGTTGATGTCGTTGTTGATCCGGGTGGCGTTGCCGCCCCAATCGGTCAGGTGTTGCGGAGTCGCCGGGATGTAGCCCAGACCCTCCGGGCCGAAGTAGTCGACCAGCATGTAGGTGTTGGTGTTCGACGACCATTCCTCGTCGGGCGCCCCTGAGTAGATGGCGTACTCGCGGACCGGGGTCTTGCCCAGCACGTTCGCGAGGTACCCGTAGACGACCTCGGTGCAGATGGTGAACCACCGCTCGTCCTGCCATCCGCAGGCCACGATCGGATTCTGGTAGAAACCGGGGTTGGTCGGCGGGTTCTGCTCGTAGCTGATCGCCTTGGTGACGAGCCGCTCGATGTTGCTCGCGTTCGCCGTCATCCGCGCCATGACGATCTCGGGCAGCATGTCGCCATCGCGGTCGCCGTAGATGTTGTCGGATACGCAGTAGCTGTTGTAGATCGGCGAGGTGATGCCGGTGGTGCCGCCGCTCGTGACGTAGTCACCGAGCAGCAGGATGGCAACGGGCTTCGTCGTCCAGCCGTCGTAGGCGGCGTTGATCCAGTTTTCGATGTCGGTCGTCGTCGCGCCGGTCTCGGTGAGCGTCACGATTCCGGTGTCGATGCCCTGCTCCATCCGGAACTGTTTGATCTCCTCGGCCCAGACCGTGTAGGTCGGATCGTCCGGACAGATGATGACGTACTCGTACTCCGTGTCACGGGAGTTCGAGACGTTGTACTCGACCTCGGGAAGCGACTCGAAGTTGACGAGGTTCGCCTCGAGGATCGGATCCCAGTAGCGACTGCGGTACTCGTTCTCACCGAACTGGCCTGAGCCGCCCTCGAAGGTCACGCGGATCTCGACGTCCTTGTAGACGGTGAGCTCGCGCGTGACGGGGTTGTACTGGAACGGCGTGATTCCGATGGTCGCCACGTCGACGCCTCGCATCTGGTGGATCTCGGATATGCGCGCGAACTCCGTGGGATAGAGCGCGTCAACGTCGTAGACCGCGGGGTCCTTGACGAGCAGCATCGGAGAGTCGTCGGTCTCGAGCGGGATGTCGGGGGCAGGAGCGATGTCGATGTCGCGGATGATCTCGGTCGCGAAGGACACGACCTCGAGCCGCGGTGTCGCGCCCTCCGGAACGGCGATCATGCGACCGATGCCGGGAAGGTTCGGCGCGCCCTCGTTGTTGGGGAGCGCCGGCGCCGAGATCGAGACCTGCTGCATCAGGCCACCATCGACATCGATGTCGTCGATGCTGATCTGCTCCAGCGTGTACGAAAGACTCAGATGGGAACTCGACAGCTCCTCGACGGCCAGCCCACCCTGTCCCGCGTACTCCTCGAACACGATCGTCCGAGCGGGACAAACGGCCACCATCAGCACGAGCGCGGCCACAACCCACGGAGCGACTCTCATCGCGACCTCCTCCGGCAAGACGCACTGACACACGGGCCGGCGCCGCTCCCCCGCGGCTCCGACCCCCCGAAAATCCGCGGGATTATAGCACCGCTTGTGCAGCTTTTCCAGTGATTGTCGGGTTCTGCCCGTAGTTTATAGCTTGTGCAGCGTGTCACGCCCGCAAGCCGAGTGCCTGGACCCGGTTCGCGACAGTCCTCGGAGAGCGCAGCCCTCTCGTTCGGCCGTCAATCCTCGTCGGGTTCGAGCGTGCGCCTGATGTAGCGGCACCACAGGGCAGCGGCGGGGTTGTGTGCGAGGACGCGGTCCTTCGCGATGAGCGTCGTCACCGGGGCGCTCGAGCGCGCGGTGAAGACTGCGTCGTGGCCGACGCAGAGACCGCAGATGATGTTGAGTTCGGTCCCGGCCCTGTTGAGGAGATCAGCCTGGCCGGCGGAGTTGCAGATGGCTTCGAAGCGATCATCGTCGATCTGTTCGTAGCCCATGGTGCGCTTGTCGATGCCGCCCGTCTTGCAGCAGATCGACACGACGTCGAAGTCGCGGGAGAGCACACGCTCAACGACAGCCGCCTCCTCGGAGAGCCCGATACAGAACGCGATCCCGAGTTTCGTATACCCCATCTCCTTCGCGAAGAGGATGATCTCGCCGAGACGGGTCTCGCGGCAGTAGTGACGACCTTCGATCGCCGTCGCCGCGCGGTGCATCCGCTTGAGGTCGTCAGAGAGAGGAGCGGCACCGCCAAGATAGAGTTCAAGCTGGCCGTCGGCGCTGTCAAAGCAGTCGGCGCCGTCGGAGCAGACGTGTGTCTCACATCTCGCGCAGCGGGGATCCTTGTCAGCCAATTCGACGCCCCATTTCCTGGGCGATACCCCTACCCCACTCACGGGCCTGCACGAGGACGTCACCGTCCGGAACGAACTTGTGCTTCATCGGCTCGGCCACGATCTCGACACCCATCTCGTCAAGCGCCGCCGTGAGCAGGCCGATCGCTTCGCCGCTCCAACCGTACGAACCGAAGACGCCGCCGACAAGATTCCTCGGCTTGAGACCCTTGAGATAGCACAGGATGTCGCCCATCCGCGGGAACATCTGGTTGTTGATCGTCGGGCTCCCGAGAATGAGCGCGCCTGCCTCGAGGATCTCAGTCGCCACCGTCGACCGGTCGGTCCCGCTGAGCGGCAGCAGTCTCGAGCAGGCTCCCCCCTCGTGCAGACCCTCGGCGATCGACCTCGCCAGCTTCTCGGTACTCCCCCACATCGTGTCGAAGGGGATGACGGCCTTCATGGTCGGTTCCTGACCGGCCCAGTGCACGTACTTCGCCACGATGCCGGCGATGTCCTTCCGCCAGAGCGGTCCGTGGTCGGGCGCGACGAGATCGAGTGAAAGGTCCAGCTCACCGAGCCGATGTGCCAGCTTCGTGATCAGCGGCGAGAACGGCATCAGGATGTTCGCGAAGTACTTCCCGGCCTCGTGGTCCAGCACGAACGGATCAAGTTCGTCATCAAACCGCTCGCACGTCGCGTAGTGCATGCCGAACGCGTCCTGCGAGAACAGCAGACGGTCCTCCGCCAGATAGCTGAACATGCTGTCCGGCCAATGGAGCATCCGGGTCTCGAAGAACCGGAGGTCCATGTTCCCGAGATCGAGCGACTCTCCGTCCTTGACGACGTCAACCTCGGGGCGTCCTGGGAACTGCGCCGCGATGATCTTCTGTCCCATCGGGGAGGCGACGATGCGCGACGGCTTGACGAGATCGGCAACGTCCAGGAGGCAACCGGTGTGGTCCATCTCAGAGTGGTTCGAGACGATGAGATCGATGTCGGCTGGATCGATGACCGACGAGACCCGCGTAAGGAACTCCTCGCGGAACGGCGCCTTGACGGAGTCGATCAGCGTGATCTTGTCTGCCATCACGAGGAACGCATTGTACGTCGTCCCCCGCGGCGTCGCGTAGCCGTGGAAGTCGCGGCTCACCCAGTCGACGGCGCCAACCCAGTAGACGTGTTCGCTGACCTTGACGGCCTCGAAGTGCTTCGGCATCGGCTAGGCCTCCGTTGTCGCGGGCGGGGTGAAGACGCGCAGCCCGAGTTCCTTGTCGAGCATGTAGAGCGCGTTCCCGGTCGTCCCCACCATCTTCACCTTCTGCAGGATGCTCCCGGCGGTCGCCTCTTCCTCGACCTGCTCGTCGACGAACCACCGGAGGAAGCTCTCGGTCGCGTAGTCATCCTCGACCCGCGAGAGCTTGACGAGTTTGTTGATGAGACCGGTCACCTTCTGCTCGTGCTTGAGCGTCTCGGTGAAGACGTGCTCGGCAGACTTCCAGGTCGCGGCCGGCGCGTCAATTGCCTTCAGGACGACTCGGCCTCCACGCTCGTTGACGTAGTCGAAGAAGCGAAAAGCGTGTACCTCCTCTTCCTGATACTGGATCCTCATCCAGCTCGCCATGCCTTCGTAGCCTTCCGACTCGAAGTAGGCGGACATGGAGAGGTAGAGGAACGCTGAGAACATCTCGGCGTTGATCTGTTCGTTGATCGCTTTCTCCATCTTCTTGCTCAGCATCGTTCAGTCCTTTCAGCAGGGCCCCCGCTCACGTCCGCGAACGGAGGGCGGCCAGCATGTCGCTGCAGTCGGGTCGGATCCCGATCCTCGTCAGCGCGAAATCGTATCTCACGGGGTCCTCGGCTGCAAACTCCCGAAAGGATCTCGTCACATCAAGCGCTGTTCGGAGATCCGCCTGCGTCCTCGCTGTGAGACCCAGCTCCCGCGCGATCCGGTGCATATGCGTGTCCAGCGGTACGATGAGCATCCCGGCGTCGACGGTCTTCCACACGCCGGGGTCGACCTCGTCGTCCCGGACCATCCACCTCAGGAACAGGTGCAGACGCTTGCACGCGCTCCCACGCTCCGGAAGCGGCAGAAGACTCGCGGGGCGCATCCCGGCCGCGGATTCGAGTTCCGTCACGAACCGCCGCAGTGGCAGCTCGGTCGTGTCGTCACCCGGCTCGACCCCCGCCGCGAAGCAGCGTTCCAGCGAGCCGTGCGCCCTCATGACGCGTCCGGCGCCGACCAGAAGGTCCCCGATCTCCGCGGACGCCGTGAAGCGGTGCCTGATCCCATCCACGGAGCGGCGGATCGTCTCCGCCTGCTCGCTCGTAACGAAACGTCCCGGGTGCTCGCCGAGCCTCCCAAGCACCGCTCTGGTGCTCGCGAGGATCTGCGCGACGCGACCGTATGCGAGCGCCGACGCGAGAAGCCCAACGAGTTCGCGATCCTCCGCCGTCTCGTATTCGTATACCAGTTCCAGCGGATCGGGGTGAATGAACTCGCGGCGGTTGAGCGTTCGGTACAGGTCTTCGAGGAGGTCCCTCATGCGTCTCTCCCGTACCCGGCCTCCGCGAGACATGGCTCGAAGCTCCCGACGTCACCCCTCGAGGTTGAACTCCTGGATATCGAACCAGTATCCGGTTCCTGTCAGCTCGTCGATCTGAGCGCGCACGAGCGCGAGGTGTCCGCGTTCGATCTCGAGGAAGCGCGCGAACATCGCACGCTGTTCCCCGGGAAGCTCCGCGACGACCTTCGCGTAGAAGGCGCTCGTCGCCTCCTCGACCTCACGGGCCTTGCGCAGGGAGTCGAGTTCCGCGCCGCTCTCGGCGCTCGCAAGCCCTTCCTTCATCGTGGCGATGCCCCCGGCGATCGCGTCCCGGTCCGGCACGGTGCTCGTGAGCTCCGCACCTCGGACCGCTCCGGTCTCCTTCCACTCCTTGAGCCTTGCCACGAGAAAGTCAACGTGCTCCTGCTCTTCGTCGGCCATGAGCCTGAAGAACCCCTGTCCGGCCGACCCCACGGTCGCGGCGATTGCGTCCCGGTAGCAGTCGCGGACCTTCGTCTCATACTCGATCGCTGTCCTGATGGCCTCTTCGATGGTCACGTCGTTCCGCCTTCCGATTGCTGCCGTTCCCGCGTCCCGGTGGAGCGTCGATTCCCTGTCCCCGCCGGACTCCGCGGTTCCCGATCCCCGACCGAAAGAGGCCCGGCCGGCATGCCGGCCGGGCCCGTGTCCGGTGTGTTGATATGTGAATCTCTCTACGCCTTCCAGAGCCCATGCAGATTGCAGTAGGCCCGGATCATGTCGTAGTCCGCAATGCAGCAGAAGGTGGCTTCGGGCGCAGCGCCCGGCTCGAGGTACTGGCGGTACGACCTGCCGCCGGAGACCGCCTCGATCCACTCGATGTGATGTTCGTCGGTCATCGGGTGAGCGACCTTGCCGACCGTGACCTTGATACCGCCGTCGGACTTCTCGACGACCGGCACATGCTTCTCGACGGCCGCGTCCACCGCGTTCTCGGCCATCTTGACCATCGGCTCGCCGCAGCACACGAGCGTCCCTGCGCCACCATGCAGAACCTCAACGATGTTCCCACACTTCTCACACTTGTAGACTTCAAGCCTGGCTGCCATGTTCGTTGCTCCCTTCGAACGGGGTGAGTTTACACGAGCTTCCTCGCCGCGTCCAATGCGGCCTCGTAGTCGGGCTCGTGACTGAGTTCCGGAACGACCTGGACGTACCGAACGACGCCGCCGCGGTCGACGACGAAGACGGCCCGCGTCAGGAGCCCGATCTCCTTGATGAGCACGCCGTACGCCGGACCAAAGCCGCCCCGATAATCGGACAGCGTCACGACCCTGTCGATGCCGGCTGCCGCGCACCAACGCGACTGCGCGAAGGGCAGGTCCATGCTAATGGTCAGAACGACGGTGTCCTCGCCCAGCTTCGACGCTTCCTGGTTGAATCGACGAGTCTCCGCATCGCATACGCCCGTGTCGAGCGAGTGCACCACGGAGATGATGCGGACCTTGCCGTCGTAGACCGACGACTCGACCGGCGTCATGTCATTCGCGACGACCGAGAACGCCGGCGCCGCCCCCCCGACCTTGATCTCGTCACCAAGGAGGGTCAGCGGCTTCCCACCGACCGTCACGATCCCTGCTCTCTCTGTCATATCGTTCTCCTCTATCGTGCTCGGTTGTTGTCTTGGATCGTCGCCGCGGGCTGGCGCTCCCGATTACCTCGCGTGCGCATCCGCCCCGGTGAGGTGGCTACCAGTTCTCACCAAGTATCTCGAAGTGCGCCGTTGGATGCGCGCACGCCGGGCAGACCGCGGGTGGTTCGGTTCCTTCGTGGAGAAAGCCGCAGTTGAGACAGCGCCAGACGACCGGCTTGTCGCGCTTGAACACACGCCCTGCCTCGATGTTCGCGGCGAGATCGTTGTACCGCTTCTCGTGCTGCTTCTCAGCGACCGCGATCGACTCGAAAGCGCCTGCGATCTCCGAGAGACCCTCCTCGCGCGCGGTCTTCGCGAACGAGGGGTACATGTCGGTCCACTCGTGGTTCTCGCCGCCGGCCGCCGCCTTCAGGTTATCAACGGTCGATCCGATGACGCCGGCCGGAAACGCGGCGGTGATCTCGAGCTCACCGCCCTCGAGGAACTTGAACAGCCTCTTGGCATGCTCGCGTTCCTGGTTCGCGGTCTCTTCGAAGATCTCGGAGATCTGCCGATACCCGTCCTTGCGCGCCTTGCTCGCGAAGTACGTATAGCGATTCCTTGCCTGAGACTCTCCAGCGAACGCCTTGAGCAGATTCTGCTCGGTCCGGCTACCCTTGAGACCCATCGTGCACTCCCTTCCCGCAGGCCGCGTCTCGCGCGCCCGCGCACTCGGTACAGGTACCTGTGAAGCTCAACTGATGACCCGTGATCTCGTATCCGCTCGCCTCGGCCGCCTCACGCTCGAGCGCGTCCTGCGCATCGATCGGGGCGTCGACGACCTGCCCGCATTTGGAGCACCGCACATGGTAGTGCGGCGTCAGCACGGCATCGTAGTGGCGCTGGTTCCGGCCATCCTCGATGACACGGATCGCCCCGCCCTGCGCAAGCTGCTCAAGGTTCCTGTAGACGGTGGCAAGACTGGTGCGGGGCAGGCGCTCTCGAACAAGTCTGCAGATATCTTCAGCCGTTGGATGGTCGCACGACACCTCAAGCACACTGAGTATCGCGCGCCGGCTTGGAGTCATGCGGAGACCGCCTACAACGTTCATACCACACCTCGGACTGAGAATGGGAATGATTCCTACCTTCCTGTGTGATAGATGCGGCTCAAGGGGCGGGGTTTCACAGATACGGTCATCCCACTGCTCCCTTGACACGCGGCCCGTACAAGCGCATAAAGAGAGAACGTATAAGCTGTTGCAGAGGTGCACGTTCCGACCTCCAGCCGACATCCCGGGCCGGAACCACCCAGGAGACTCTCCGCGATGCCACATCGACGCTCGTGCCGCGTCCTCGCGTCCGCGCAGACCATCACAATGCTCCTGCTGCTTGCAGCGACAGCGACTGCGGAGGCCGGACCGGCCGCAGGCACGGTCCCATCCACAGGCTCGGCATCAGGCTCGACGGCCGTCGTGTCCGTCATCGTCCCGGTGGAACCGTACGTCCTGGTCGTCAACAGGATCGCGGAGGAACGTGTGGATGCTCACACCCTCGTCCCTCCGGGGCAGTCGCCGCACACTTACTCCCCCACGCCACAACAGATCGCCGGCTTCGCGAAGGCGGACGTCCTCTTCCATGTCGGACTTGAACTCGAGCGGGGCCTCGTGCCACGCCTCCGGGAGCTTGACAGGGGACTACTCGTCGTCGATCTGATGCCGGACGAGCCAGAACCTCCGGACGCCCACGACCACGAGCGGGGGCACGACCCACACGTCTGGCTGGACCCGTCCAACGTCATTCGTCAAGCCGCACTCATCGCGGAGACGCTCTCACGACTCGACCCGGCGGGGTCAGAGGGCTACGCTGCCGGGCTCGATTCGCTCGTGCGCGACCTCTCGCGGCTCGACGAGGAACTCACGTCTCGACTCCGGCCTCACGCCGGCTCCCGGTTCTACGTCTTCCACCCGGCTTTCGGTCACTTCGCGGAGGCCTACGGCCTCGAGCAGGTCGCGGTCGAGACCGACGGCAAGGAGCCGAGCGCCAGGCGGTTGGTGGAACTCGTGGATATGGCGCGTGGCGACGACACGCGCGTCATCATCACACAGCCTCAGCACTCCGACGCCACCATCAGAACACTCGCACGCGAGATCGACGCGAAGATCGTCTCCATCGATCCGCTCGCGTACGATCTGTTCGCAACCCTTCGGGCGCTCGCCGACGCCATCACCCGGGACACGGAGGTCGAGGAGCGGTGACCCGTCCACCGACAGGAACGCGGGATGCGGCCCCGGCCGCCCGGCTGGAGGACGTCACGTTCTCCTACGGTCGGCACGCCGTCCTCTCGCATGTCAATCTGACGATCGCGCGCGGGGAGTTCGCCACGATCGTCGGTCCGAACGGCGGTGGTAAGACAACTCTTCTCAAACTCATGCTCGGGCTGCTGTCCCCCGACTCGGGCTCCGTACGGATCCTCGGCATGACCCCGGAGGCAGCTCGGTGCGACGTGGGCTACGTACCACAGCGGGCAAGCGTCGACTCGGGCTTCCCGGCGCGGGTCATCGACATCGTCCTGATGGGACTGCTCGGCTCGCACAGGCGCGTCGGCTACTCGAGGTCCGACGTCGCAAGAGCGCGCGCGGCGCTCATGTCGGTGGAACTCGAAGACCTCTCGGAACGCAGACTCTCGGAGCTCTCCGGCGGCCAGCGCCAACGGGTACTCATCGCGAGAGCACTCGTGGCGGAGCCGGAGATCCTGCTCCTCGATGAGCCGACGGCCCATCTCGACGTCTCGATGGAGCGGGGCCTGCACGAGCTCCTCGGGCGGCTGCGACAGCGCGCCACGATCATGCTGGTGTCGCACGACCTCGGGTTCGTTTCCGATTACGCCGATCGGGCGATATGCGTGAAGGGCACGGTCGCCGTGCATGAGACGTGCGAACTGACCAGCGACGTCGTCCGCGAGCTCTATGGCAGAGAAGTCAGGATGGTCAAACACGATGAGTGAGTTTCTGAGCGCGGTCGCATCCCACGCATTCATGCGCAACGCCCTGCTCGCCGGCGTGATGGCGAGCGTCGCCTGCGGGGTCGTCGGTTCGCTCGTCGTCGTCCGAAGGATCAGCTACATGGCGGGTGGGATCGCGCACTGCGTCCTGGGCGGGATCGGCGCGGCAGTCTATCTCAACCGCGTGCACGGGTGGACCTGGATCGAGCCGCTTCACGGAGCCCTGACGGCGGCGCTGCTCGCGGCTCTCATCATCGGGTTCGCCAGTCTTCGCGCGCGGGAGCGGACCGACACGGTCATCGGGGCTGTGTGGGCCATCGGGATGTCGGCAGGCGTGCTGTTCCTGGCGAGGACGCCGGGCTACGGCGTCGACCTGATGAGCTACCTGTTCGGCAACATCCTCGTCGTCTCGACGCGGGAACTGTGGCT
This sequence comes from uncultured bacterium, assembly GCA_964516845.1. Lineage (GTDB taxonomy): Bacteria > Joyebacterota > Joyebacteria > Joyebacterales > Joyebacteraceae > JAPEKQ01. Next base: position 70,792 of record CAZEXP010000007.1, on the reverse strand, counting down.
GCTCGCCGCTCTTGACGCGGTGGTCGTCGCCGTCGTCGTTCTCCTGCGCGACCAGCTCGCGGCCGTCTGCTTCGACGAGGAGTTCGCGCGAGCGCGAGGGCTTCGCGTCGACGCGCTCTTCGTAACGCTGCTCGTTCTCACCGCACTGACGACGGTCCTGCTGGTGCTCGTCTCCGGCATCGTCATGATGCTCGCGCTTCTGACGATCCCGGCAGCGATCGCCGGCCGCTTCGCAGGCAGGCTCTCCCACATGATGATCGGCGGCGCGCTTCTGACGGCTCTGTTCACGTTCACCGGGCTCGCGGTGAGCTACTCCCCCGAGCTCCCTGCCGGAGCCACCATCGTCGCGATCACCGGCGCTGCCTACCTCATCGTCATCGCCGTCACCCGGCCGCAAGGCGGACCGGGACCCCACGTGTGACGCTGCGAGCCCGTGCAGGTCACACATCTCGGACCCTTCGCTCCCGCTCCTACCCTCTGTCATCTCGAGCGATACAGTGACTTGATCGAACCCCAGCTCGTCTCCCGGACCGGGCTCGTGCACTCGTATCCGTCGATCGTAAGGTAGTAGGTGGAACCACATTCGTACTGCAGGTCCCACGATGCCGGTGAGACGAAGAGCGCAGTCTGTCCCGCCGGCAGGCTGCAGCTGAGCTCGGCGTACTCGCACTTCCACGGCGTGACGTAGTCGTAGAACTCCACATTCTCGCACCCACCGGTGAAGTCGAGAAACCCCGCGATCGGGTTGTACTCAGAGATGATCCCGAGTGTCACGGTCGCCGGTTCGTCGAGCGTGAGCATGTACCAGTCGGTGTCCCGGTAGGACATGCCGTTGAAGTCGAAGACGCCTCCTGAGCCGCAGATCCCTATGGTCTCGTTCGAGCAATCGATGAACGTGCATGCCTCGGGGATGCTGCCGCACCCGCCGTTGTAGTCATCCACGTATCCGTCGTAGCAATCGGGCTCACCCTCCGCGATGGCATCCGGCGGACAGAAGACCATGCAGAGCGGCGACGGAAGAATATCGAGCACGTACTCCCCGCAGTCGCCCCCATAACCGTCGATGACGATGTAGTACGTATTGCCGGCATGGAGCGGAACGTCCGTGAGCAGCGACTGGTACATGAAGACCGGAGGGGTGCACGACATGTTGTCGTCGTTGCACGCGATCGGAACACCCGGCGAGTGCGCGTTTTCATAGACGTACACCTTCGTGTCGTACCCGGATATGCAGAGATCGATGTCGATGAACATCTCCTCGCTCGACTGGAACGAGTAAACGCAGTCCGGCGACACCGAGCCGTACGGGCACATCTCGTCGTAGTTGTCGACGAACGCGCACGTGTTGCCCGTGTCAGTGAACGGGATCGCCGGAATGACGACGGCGGTCTCGATGGTCTCACCACCCACGCGACCGTCAGGGATGTTCACACCTCTCAGATGGTCGTCCGTCTTCTCGACCGGCGTGCCGGCACTCGACGACCCGGGCGCGGTCACATCTCGCGGCGGAACACGCGCCGACGCGACGGAGCTCAGGGCAAGAAGGACGACCGCGGCGAAGCTGATGACTCTCATGGCGCTCCCTCCTCCATGCCTCCAAAGAGAAACTCCGCCCGATCCGAAGACCGGGCGGAGTCCGATGTTACTTTCCGTTCGGAGATCCCGAACGTCCTGCGCACTTCTCAGACTACCTGTAGAGCGACTTGATGGAGCCCCAGGTCGTCTCCTCGACCGGCGACGTGCACTCGTAGCCGTCGATCGTGAGGTAGTAGTCCGAACCGCAGAGGTAGCCGATATCCCAGGCATCGGTCGAGACGAACACGACGTGCTGGCCGATCGGCAGCGTGGCGCTGAGGGTCGTGTAGGTGCACTTGGCCCCCGTCGTGTAGCTCAGGAACGCGGCGTTCGCGCAACCCAGCGAGATGTCGACGAAGCCGAGAAGCAGACCGACCTCTGACTCGGCACCGATGGTGATGGTCAGCTCCGAGTCCAGCGTGAGCAGGTACCAATCGGTGTCGCGGTACGTCGAGCCGGCGTACGGGAACACACCGGTGGTGCCGCAGATCACGATTGTCTCATTGGAGCAATCGACGACCGAGTAGACCTCGGGGCCGTTGCAGCCGGAGTTGAACACGTCGTTGTACTCGTCGTAGCAGTCGCCCTCGCCCTCGTCCAGAGCATCAGGCGGGCATTCCACGACGCACTCCTCGACACCGTAGACGTCAAGGATGTAGTCGCCGCAGTCACCACCGTAGCCGTCGATGACGATGTAGTACGTATTGCCACCGGTGAGCGGAAGGTCGGTGATCCACGACTGGTACATATACGTGTTGTAGTCGCCACACGCGGCGGCATCGTCAACGCAGGCATACGGCGCCGTCGGCGTGTAGACGTTCTCGTAGACGAAGATCTTGGTATCGTACGAGGACATGCAAAGGAACATGTCGACGTGCACGTCGACGGCAGGCGTGAAGGAATAGACGCAGTCCGGTGAGGTCGAGCCGGTGTACGGGCAGACCTCATCATAGTCATCAACGAACACGCAGGTGTTGCCGGCATCGGTGAACGGGATCGACGGAATGACGGTCGCCGTGGCAATGTCCTCACCACCGACGCGGCCACTCGGGATGTTCACACCGTTCACAACGTTGTTCTTCTCGGGCATAACGCTGTTCGGCGTCACGGCGAGAGCACACACGCTCAGGGCAAGCACCAGCACCACAGCAAAGCTAGCGAACCTCATTGTCTTCCTCCTCAAAAGGAGACCCACGGCAATACAACAGTGAAACACGAACGAATCCCCTGTTCGCACCTCCCCCCTTTCTCCCTCTTCCGTTGTCGCAGTCTCAAAACCTGGCCGCTCGCAACGCAGTCCCGCAGCGACAGTGACGTCTACCGCCGCCATCGGTGGTCTTGAACGGTTTGCCCACGTACGGGGAGTATACCAAGCTTTCCCGGCTCTCGTCAAGCATTTTTCGACCCGCGGTCAAGAACTATTCGCGCTCCTAACACGCCCAGGGCCCTAGTGATATGAGCGACGGTTCGCTCCCGGTTCATCCCTGTGATACCATCTCCACCATGATTCCACTCCGCGCAGGTTCCCGATGAGCGCACCCAGGCGATACGCCATCCCGGCGGACCGGGCGCGCGTCGAGGAGACGATCGACCGCAGTCGCTTCGTCACGACCCTCGGCCACGCGCCGTCGGTCGAGGACGCCAGAGCGTTCATCGCGACGGTGAGCGCGGAGTTCGCGGACGCCACGCACAACTGCTGGGCGTACGTCGTCGGGCCGCCCGGCGACACGAGCCGCGTCGGCATGTCGGACGACGGGGAGCCGCACGGGACGGCCGGGCACCCCATGCTCAACGTTCTCGTCCACAGCGATGTCGGTGATGTCGTTGCGGTCGTCACTCGCTATTACGGCGGTGTCAAGCTCGGCAAGGGCGGACTCGTCCGGGCCTACAGCGGAGGTGTCAAGCACGCGCTCGACGTACTCCCGATGCGCGAACTCGTCGCGACGTCGATCTTCGATCTCGAACTCGACTACGCGCTGCTTGAGACCGTGCGCCGTTCATTCCCTGACTTCGAGGTCGGCGTTCTCTCCGAGACGTTCGGAGAGCGCGTCAGCGTTCGCATAGAGATCCCTGATGAGCACATCGAATCGTTCACGGCGACCATGGCGGGCCTGACCAGCGGGATGGGCACCATCACGCGGACCGCGTCCGAGGACACATCATCCTGAGACCGGAGAGAACCCATGAGCTGCACATCGAGGAGCGGGAGACGGACGCGCGGAGCGAGCGGTCCATCGGCGGGCGCCATCGCCGCGGCGGTGTTTGCGGCGCTCCTGATCTCGGCGGCTCCCGCACCGACCGCGACATCGAAGGGGATCGCGTCCTCGAGCGAGTGGTTCTGGCCGCCGAGCGATGCCGTCGCTCTCCGCGTCGAAGAGAACCTCTCGCTGCACTTCGAGGGTGATGCGCTCCGGACGTACATCGAGGCGGCGGGTGACGTCCATCGCGATGCGGCCGAGTTTCTGCTCGCGTGGATGCCGTCATCGGACCTCGGGTCGCTGTCGGCAGAGCTGTTCATCAAGAACGTGGACCTGGCCGTCGAGGCGTGGCAGACGGCGTCCTGGGGCAACGAGATCGACCCGTACACGTTCCACACGTACGTCCTCCCCCATCGCGTCAGCCAGGAACCCGTAGAGGACTGGCGCGGCCGTCTTCGCGGGCTCGGGCTGCCGAGGGTCGAGGGGCTGACGATGTCGGAGGCGGCGCTTGCCGTCGGGAGGATGACGCGCGAGTGGGCGACCTACCGGGCGAGTTCCCGCCGCGACCAGGGACCGCTCACCACGATGGAACGCGGACTCGGCCGCTGCGAAGAGGACATGATCCTCACGATCTGCGCGCTTCGAAGCGTGGGCATCCCCGCCCGGAGCTGCTCGACGCCCTGGTGGACGACCGTCGACAGCAACCACGCCTGGGTGGAGGTCTACGTCGGGAGCGAGGAGGGCTGGCACTACATGGAGTCGTGTGACGCCTCCGCCTGCCTCGACCGCACATGGTTCACCGAGCGCGCGAAGCGAACGGGCGTCGTTCTCTCGGTCGGCTACGGTGAGGCTCCGGTCCCGGGGGAACTGGCGGTGGCGGTTCAATCGATGAATGAGGGGGCCGTCATTCTCAACTCGACCGACGTCTACACGACGGCCGGCACGCTCATCGTGGCCGACCCGCGCAAGGACGCGCAGCCGCGCGTAGCGCTCGGCGGCTCAGACGTCACGGAGCACTCTCTGGAGACATCGGGAGGCTCAGACGAGCCCCGCGCGCACATCCATATCTACAACTACGGCGGCCCGACGCCTCTCCTCTCAAGCGCCTTCGGCGACGGCGTCAGACTCGGTCCCGGCGACTACATCGTGACAACGGAGATCGACGGCGAGCCGTGGTCGGCGTTCGCGACCGTCATCGGCGGAGAGACGACGACCGCGACGCTCGCTCCCGGACTCGACCTGTTCGACTCGCCGATCTGGATGCGGTATCCCCCGCAACCCGAGAGTGAGCCGCGCAACTGCGACATCGACCGCGATGACGCCTCCTGGCTCACGCATCAGAACGAGGTCGCTCGCAGGGACCTCGAGCGATGCAGGAGGTCGATGCTGACGTCCGATTGGGTCGTTCTCGTCGCGGACCGTCCTGACGCCCGCGCGCTCACGGACGCGCTCATCGACTGCGGTCCGGTCGCGGGCGAATGGAGTGAGGCGGTCACGGCGCTTCCGATCGAACGTCAGGGACTCGCCCTCGACGTCATCGCGCAGATGGACGTCAAGGACTTCTACGAGTTCGACAGCACCACACTTCCGCAGGTACTCGATTCGATCGAGGCGGCCCGGGAGCGCATCGCCGAGTATCCCGATACGCTCTGGACGCGGTTCGTCATCTCTCCGCGACTCTACTTCCAGAGAGGGAGCATGGCATGGTGGCTCGAGCTCCCGATCGTGACTGAGACGGACACGCCGCTCCCCGCGATGACCGAAGCAGCGCTCAATGCGTTCCGCGAGCATGTCGTCGAGGCCGAGCGCACGCGGTTCGGACACGTGGCGACTCCGGAGGAAACGTGGCGGTCAGGCGTGGCCGACGTCCCCGCCGCCAAAGCATGTCTCGTCGGACTCCTGCGGAGACAGGGCATTCCGGCGAAGGCCGAGCTCGGCGTCGACTACATCGACGCGTGGGACGGCAGCGACTGGTCGCGGCTCGAGCCGTTCCGCACCGAGGGTGTTGAAGCTGAGACCGTGGCCGCGGTGGGTGATGAGGCCTACATCGTGGTCAGCTACTACGACGAGGGAGTACCGATCGAGAACGTCCAGACCTGGATCCACTCCAGACTGAATCGTTTCCGCGACGGCCGGTTCGCCACGTGGTATCTGGGGCAGCTCTCCGAAGGCGACGGACGCGTCGAGTGGACGCTTCCCGCGGACGAGTACTGGCTCTTCGGTGGGCTGCGTAATCCGAGGGGCGAACCGAGGTTCGTCACGAAGAGGTTCGAGGTTTCGCCCGGAGAGAGCCTGGCCTTCGACCTCGATATCGGTATCCCGCTCGAGGAGTGGGACGCGGCCGACCTCGTGCAGGGAGGATGGGACCCGGACGCGATGGTCACGGCGAGGCACGGCCGGATGGAGCAGCCGCTCCTCGATGTCATCGGCGATGGACGAAGACTCGTCGTGTTGACCATCACGGGTCACGAGGCCTCGGTGGGACACCTCGCGGCGCTCCGCTCCATCGATTGGACGGCCTCCGGATTGAACCTCACGGTCGTCCAGCTCGCGGGACTCCCCGACCACCCCGCGGATGAAGGTGCGGTGACGATCACCGCTGAGGACGCGCAGGAATACTTCGGCATCAGCAACCCGGTGGGGCAGCTTCCGCTGACGATCCTGCTGAATGAGACGGGAGAAACGAAACTCTGGCTCCGCGGAATGCGGCGCGACATGGCCGACCAGATCGCGCGGACGCTGAGGGAATAGACGCGAGGAGTGGGATGACATCTGCGCTCGAGAGATGAACGCGGAACGAGGAATCGCGGCGGCGCTTAGAGCGTTGCCGCGATCTCCTTGATGAGCTCAAGTGTTGGTTCGTCGTACGCGACGAGAGAGACGCGCTCGAGCGATCGATCGCCGGCGAGGAACCGGTCGATCTCGGTGAGCGCGATCCTGATGGCATTCCGGATGGGATACCCGTAGATGCCGGCGCTGATGAGCGGGAACGCGATGGTCGCAAGACCATGCTCGACGGCGACACGCAGACTCGAGCGATAACAGTCCGCAAGCAGTCCCGCCTCACCCTGCCCGCCGCCCTGCCACACGGGACCGACGGTATGGATCACGTGCTTCGCGCGAAGCAGATACCCATCGGTGACGCAGGCCTCCCCTGTCCGACAGCCACCCAGACTACCGCTCTCCCTGGCAAGATCGACTCCGGCCGCCCGGTGGATCGCTCCCGACACACCCCCTCCCGGCGAGAGCTGAGGGTTGGCCGCGTTGACGATGGCGTCCACCTCGCACTGCGTGATATCCCCCTGCACGAGCTCGATCCGCTGGTCCATCCTGCCTCCGTGAAGCCGTCTCGAGCACCATTCCGGTGCCCTGGCGATGCAGAACCCACTCCTCCGTATAGCCCAGAATCGCTCGGAGCACAAGGCCGGCGCTCGACAGAGCGGCCGCCCGGACACGCTCGGACGCAGCGCCGATGAAACCCCCGGGCTCCCGGTGGTGTCTATGGCTGTGGGGACTCACTCGGACAGAAGCTCATTCTCTCTACAGATGGCCCGGCCAATGCGGTGGACGGGACCAGGAACTGGAGGTTCGTCATGCGCTGTACCGGCAGACATCTCATCGCCGCCATGACCGTCATCACTGCTGTCACGCTCGCCGGATGCGCGCGCGGTGGATCATCGGTCAAGATCATCGACATGCAGACCGACGCGCTATCGATCCCGCTCGATTCGGCACGGAACGCGGTCATCGAGCTCGACCTCGGGATCGGAGGGCTCACCATCGAAGGCGGCTCCCCGGCTCTTTGTACGGGCGAACTGCAGTACAACATCGCCGAGTGGAAGCCCGTTGTCGAACACAACGTCGACGGCGCAGAGACTCTCGTTCGCATCACGCAGCCGAGCCTCGGACATCGCTCAATCGGCAAGGATGCGCGCACGAACTGGACACTCAACGTCTCTGACGATGTTCCGATGAACATCGCGGTCGACATGGGTGTCGGCGAATCACACATCGACCTCGGAGACGCGATGGTCGAACGGCTCGACATCGACGCCGGTGTCTGTGAGCTGATGATCGACGCCGGGAGCGTGCGACACGACCTCACCATCGACATCGACAGCGGTGTGGGCTCCGTCACGATCCGCGTTCCGGACGACGTCGGCGTGCACGTCGACTGCGACCGGGGCATCGGCAGCTTCCACTACACGGGTCTTACACGGGCGCACGGCGGATACGTCAACGAGGCCTACGGCCACAGCGAGTCGCTCATAACGATCCGGGTGGACTCCGGGGTCGGCGAAGTGAGCATCATCAGCGGAACGATGACGGTCAGCATCTAGACATCCGCCACCGCCTGCTGACGCGAGCGTGAGCGGCCGCGGACTCGAGAGCACGAACCGAACAGACCCACACACCGACGAGAGCCCCGCCGCCACCCGGCCGCGGGGCTCCTTCCATGACGCCCGTCCCTCCCCCGGATTGGCTTGACACCAGCATCCCCGTTGCCTATACTAGTATTCACGTACTGAAATATCTAATTCGATAGCAGTCTGCCTCACACGACAACAGTCTGGAGAACCGCATGAGCGGCATCATCTGTACATCGGAGGCTGCGACGATCGCGCTGCACGCGGCAGGGATCCTCGCCGCCCATGATGGTCCGGTCTCAGCACATGCCATGGCAGGGGCGCTCGGCGCCTCCGAGGCGACGCTCTCGAAGGTCATGCAGCGCCTCGTCAAAGCCGGGCTCGTGACATCGAAGCGCGGCCCTCACGGCGGATTCGAGCTGGCGAGAACCCCGAAGGAGATAACGCTTCTGAAGGTCTATGAGGCGGTCGAAGGCGTCATCGAGGTCAAGCACTGTCTGCTCGGTGCGCCGGTCTGTGGGAAGAAACGCTGTCCGCTCGGCGGGCTGTTCGAGAAGGTCAGCCGTGAGGTGGCGGAGATGCTCTCGAAGACAACACTTCACGAGTTCAATGTTCCTGTTGTGACGGAAGGCTGAGAGCGGAGCCGTGAGGTCCGCGCGACGATGCCGCGGTCCCGACGGGTCCGACACGTGATGGGGCGCATCCGCGCCACCGAAAGGAGACATCGATGTACTGCTACCAGTGCGAACAGACGGCTAAGGGAACAGGCTGCACGGTCGGCGGCGTCTGCGGCAAGGACGCGGCGACAGCCGCGCTTCAGGATGTGCTGATCCACGTCACCAAGGGAATCTCGATGTGGGCGCACCGAGCGCGCCAGCACGGTGCGGTGGACGCCGAGGTCGACATCTTCGTCATCAAGGCCCTATTCACGACGGTAACCAACGTCAGCTTCGACGCCGACCGACTGGCCAAGGACATCCGTGACGCCGTCGCCATGCGCGACCGGGCGCGGAAGCTCTACGCCGACGCCGCCGGTTCTGCCGCCGAGACGCTCACCGGCCCGGCCGACTGGCAGCCCGTGGGCGACGTCGCAGGACTTCTCTCCCAGGCCGAGGAGCTCTCGATCGACAAGCGCACGTCGAGACTCGGCGAGGACGTCGTCAGTCTGCAGGAGATCATCACGTACGGACTCAAGGGCGCCGCGGCATACGCCGATCACGCGCACATTCTCGGCTACGACGACGCCGGCATCTACGCGACGTTCCACGAGGCGCTCGACGTTCTGACGAACGACGGCGCCGGCGCGGATGAACTGACCGGCTGGGCCCTGAAGACCGGTGAGCTGAACCTTCGTGTCATGGAGCTTCTCGACACGGCCAACACCAGCACGTATGGACATCCGGAGCCGACGCAGGTCCGCGTCACGCCCGTCAAGGGCAAGGCGATCCTCGTGTCGGGTCACGACCTCAAGGACCTCGCGACGCTCCTCAAGCAGACGGCCGGCAAGGGCATCAACGTCTACACGCACGGCGAGATGCTCCCGACGCACGGCTATCCTGAGCTCAAGAAGCACGCGCACCTCGTCGGCAACTACGGCGGTGCGTGGCAGGATCAGGCGAAGGAGTTCGACGCGTTCCCGGGCGCCATCCTGATGACGACAAATTGCATCCAGAAACCGCGCGAGACGTACAAGGCCCGCATCTTCACGACGGGTCTCGTGGCGTGGCCCGGCGTGACGCACGTCAGCGGCGACTTCTCCCCCGTTATTGAAGCGGCGCTGGCAGCACCCGGATTCGCGGAGGACGCGCCGGAGAAGATGATCACCGTCGGCTTCGGGCACAACGCGGTGCTCGGCGTCGCGGGCGCGGTCGTTGACGCGGTCAAGGCGGGACAGATCAAACACTTCTTCCTCGTCGGCGGTTGCGACGGCGCGAAGAGCGGCCGCAACTACTACACCGAGTTCGTTGAGCAGGTGCCGGACGACTGCGTCGTCCTCACCCTTGCGTGCGGCAAGTACCGCTTCAACAAGATGGAACTCGGCGACATCGGCGGGATCCCGAGACTGCTCGACATCGGCCAGTGCAACGACGCCTACTCGGCAGTGAAGATCGCTGTCGCGCTGGCAGACGCCTTCAAATGCGGAGTGAACGACCTTCCGCTCTCGATGGTACTGTCGTGGTATGAGCAGAAGGCGGTGGCGATCCTGCTGACGCTCCTCCACCTGGGCATCAAGGGGATCAAGCTCGGTCCGACGCTCCCGGCCTTCATCTCCCCCAACGTGCTCAACATCCTCGTTGAGAAGTTCGAGATCGCACCGATCACGACGGCCAGCGAGGACCTGGCGGAGATCCTGGGGTAGTCGCGGCAGTCGCGAGCCAACTCCATTCTTGACGAATGCTCACAGCTCGGTTAGAATAGCGTGAACGCACACAGGACGAATGACACTGCGGGTGGCGGACCGGCTTCGGACCGCCGCCCCACGCTACAGGAGGACGCAATGGTGAGAACGATCGTGCTGACGGTTCTTATCGTCATCGGTGCCGCCGTCGGCAGCTATGCGCTGTGGAGCACGTCGCAGAGCGACAGCGAGGCCGTGGCCGAGTCATGTGGCGGCGCCGCGCCGACCGCGTGCGCGTCCGCCACGGGTGCCGGGTGCGAGGGATGCCCCTCCGCAATGGTCGCTGATGTCACAGCTGCCGAAGCCCCGGCTTGCGGTTCGGAGATGAAGACAGCCGCCGTCGCCGGCTGCGAGGGCTGCCCGAGCATGAAGACGTGCGCCGACGCCGATGGATGTGTCGATGACGCGAACTGCACCTGCGAGGGTGACTGCACCTGCGGAACGAAGTGCGACGGCGATCCGGCCGGCTGCACGGCGGAGATGAAGGCGGCATGTGGCGAGAAGTGCGTATCGTCGGACGCCAGCTGACACCTCTCCTCGGATGGGTCGGCGACTACGCGGTGAGCCGGCGGCGGGTGATGAAGAAAGAAAACAGCTTTGGAGGCGGTCGGGCTTGACGAGTCCGACCGCCTCAGTGTATGGTACTCAGGAATTGTGAGGCCGTCCGCCGAGTTCCGCGTCGTGCCACGGCAGAGGGCACGATGGAGAGACGTCGAGCGGCGCCGGAGCAGGAAGCACAGAAGGTGGATTGGTGAAGGGAGGGCGCAATGCGCTATCGGACCGGACTGATGGTGGTGCTGCTTGCCGCCACGGTGCTGCTCGCCGCCGCGCCGGCGGGAGCTCAGATCGCCGACCAGCTCTCCGCGTACACGGGCGTCAATGCCGAGGGCTATCTGCAGCCTCTGGCAAACGCCTTCGGCGCGGATCTCAACTGCAACTGGTACCACTCGGCTCGCATCGAGGTGGACGGCTTCCACTGGGGTCTCGAATTCCCGGTGATGGGAGTCATCTTCTCCGATGACGCTGCCACGTTCGAGGCGACGACGCAGGACGGCTTCACGCCGGAGCAGACAGTTGAGGCCCCGACCGTCGTCGGCGATGGCGGTTCGATCGTTGTCGACGGGGACGCAAACTCGCAGTTCACATTCCCCGGAGGCTTCGACCTCAACTCGTTCGGCGTGACCGTTCCCCAGCTCCGGCTCGGGAACTACATGGGTACCGAGGCCGTCATCCGTTACTTCGCCATCGACATGGGCGACGTCGAGATCGGCAACGTCGGGCTCTTTGGTTTCGGGGTCCGGCACAGCATCTCGCAGTACATGGAACCGGACTTCCCCGTCGATCTCGCGGCCGGACTGATGTACCAGAAGTTCACGCTTGGCGAGGACTTCATTGACGCGTCCGCGTTCACCATCGGCGTCCAGGTGAGCAAGAACTACGGCTGGGTCGAGCCGTACGGCGGTGTCTCCTACGACATGTTCTCGATGGACGTCTCGTATACGTCCGGCGAAGAGGACGTCACGCTCACACTCGACTCGGAGTCGAGCGTTCACATGACGCTTGGCGTGTCGGTCGGCATCAAGCCGGTCATGGCGAACTTCGAGTACAATCTTGCCTCCACCAGCAGCTTCGGGTTCGGCCTCTACATCGGAATGTAGGCAGGTAAGGAGAGACAGGCATGAAGACGAGATTTCTGATCCCCGTGCTGCTTGTGCTCCTGGCCTTCGCCTTGAGCGGCAGCGACTGCCTTCTCTACGAGAAGGTGCTCGACGTGGTCTTCCTCCACAGCACATGCGTCGACTTCGTGCAGGTTGAGGACTCCGAGGAGTTCACGACCCCGGAGATCGTCGACTACGCCGATGAGATCGACCAGGTCCTCGAGGACAACGACATCAGCAAGAGCGACATCACGGCGGCCCACGTCGTGAGCGCTTCGTACGAAGTGACGGACTTC
>CAZEXP010000007.1:55361-58200 GCA_964516845.1 uncultured bacterium | reverse complement strand
AGAATACTGTCCGTCAGGAGCATCTCCTTGCTTGAGACCTCCCGGTCTCCATACGTGAAGACGAACCGGCAGTCGTCGCAGAGCTCGAGCCGACCGCCGTCCTCGACATAGACGACGCACATCACGTAGTCGCCGGGGTTCTCTCTGATCCGGACATGCAAGAGAAATCCGCCCCGGGATTCGAGGCGGATACATTCACGACCTGCTCTTGTCTGCGACAGGGCCGACGGCCAAGTCTCTTCAACGATTTCGACCTTGTGTTTGAAGGCCGCGATGACGCCGGGAGCGACCTCTCTCTCGATACACTGCTTCCTCCCGGCCTGGGCTCCCAGAGCCAGAATGAGCAGAACGAGAATGACTGTCACCGCGAGTGCTCTCATGGTCTCCCTCCCAAGAAGACCGCATGGCCACCGCATTGAACTGCATCAGGCGTGCCAGCGGTGGCATCTGCCCGAAGTGCATCACCGTAAGCGATTGCGTGACATGGAATTGAGGGAGGATGAAACGATCAGGAGTCCACACACCATACCGTGGATGGACAGTGTTGCGTCAACGTCGTTGACGAATGCGGGCTCAGAAGAGGCGGGTGGTTGCGCGTGTCCGTGCTACTCCTGGCGGAGGTCTCCGCTACTCATAGCGGAGGTCTCCGCAATCCATCTACTCGTAGCGGAGGGCGTCAATCGGATGCAGACGGGCCGCCTTGCGGGCGGGGTAGTAGCCGAAGAAGACCCCGATGGCTGCGGAGAACCCGAACGCCAGGGTGACAACCCCCGCGTGGATCACCGTCGTCATGCCGACGAGGTTGTTCAGGATCACGGAGACGCCGACGGCAAGCAGGACGCCGATGGTTCCTCCGATGAGGGCGAGCACGACGGCCTCCGTCAGGAACTGGACGAGCACGTCGCTGCCGCGCGCGCCGACGGCCATGCGGATACCGATCTCGCGCGTGCGCTCCGTCACCGACACGAGCATGATGTTCATGATACCGATGCCGCCAACGATGAGAGAGACCGCCGCGACCGCCGCGAGCAGGAGCGTCATCACCTCAGAGGTCTGCGTCGCCATCTCCATGAACTCGGCCTGGCTTCTGATGCGGAAGTCGTCCTCTTCGCCGGGCTCGATGCGATGCGCCTCGCGCATGATGATGGCGAGCTCCTCCTCCGCCTGTGGAGATTCCTCTACGGAGACCGCGCTCGCGTAGATGCTCGATATGTAGCGACCACCGGCCAGCCGGTAGAGCGCCGTCGATGATGGGACCAGGATCACGTCGTCCTGGTCGCCACCGAACGATGCCTCGCCCTTCGACTCGAGCACGCCGATCACCTTGAAGGGCGTGTTCCTCACGCGGATCTGAGCTCCGACGGCGTCACCGCTCGGGAACAGGTTGTCGGCAACGGTCTTGCCGAGGACCGCGACCTTGGACTTCGCCCGGACGTCCCGCTCGGTGAAATACTCACCGTAGTCGATATGCCAGTCGCGGATCGCCTCGTACTCCGGGTCGACTCCGCGAACGGTCGTATTCCAGTTGCTCTCACCGCCGATGACCTGCGCCCCGACACGCACCTCCGGCGAGACCGCGGTGATCAGCGTCGCCTGCCGGCGTATGGCCTCGACGTCATCAAGCGTGAGACGGTTCTGGGTCCCGCTCTGGCTGACGCCCTGCGACCACGACCGCTGGGGCCACACCATCAGCATGTTCGCCCCGAGGGACGAGATCTGCTGCTCGATGTCCTGCTGTGCGCCCTGCCCGACGCCGACCATCACGATCACGGCCCCGACGCCGATGATGACGCCGAGCGACGTGAGAAGACTCCTCATGCGGTTCTTCACGAGGCTCTTGAACGCGACCTTGAGCAGATTCTTGAACTTCACGGAGCCTCCATCAGGCCTTGCGGTTGTTCGCGACTGCGTCGCGAACGATCCGGCCATCCTTCATCTCGATGGTCCTGCGCGTGTACTCGGCTATGTCGTGCTCGTGCGTGACGATGAGCACGGTGATACCCTGGTCGTTGAGTTCCTGAAAGAGCTTGAGGATGTCGATGGTCGTCACGCTGTCGAGGTTGCCGGTCGGCTCGTCGGCGAGGATAATCGATGGCTCGTTGACGAGCGCCCGGGCGATGGCCACGCGCTGCTGCTGCCCGCCGGAGAGCTGATTGGGCTCATGGTCCATGCGATCAGCGAGCCCGACACGCTCGAGCGCCTTCACCGCAGCCCCTCGCGGGTCGACGATCCTCCCACTCCGGTCGTAGAAGAGCGGCAGCTCAACATTGTCGAGCGCACTCGTGCGCGCCAGCAGGTTGAACCCCTGGAACACGAACCCGATCCGCGTGTTCCTGATATCAGCGTATTCGTCAGGCGAGAGGTCATGCACGTTCGTCCCCTCGAGGATATAGTCGCCGGCCGTAGGCGCGTCGAGGCAGCCGAGGACATTCATCAGCGTCGATTTGCCGGAACCGGAGTGTCCCATAATAGAAAGGAACTCCCCGCGCTCGACCGTCAGGTCGACGCCGCGAAGCGCGCGCACCTCGATCTCGCCCATGGCGTAGACCTTGGTGATGTTCCGTGTTTCGATGACCGTGCTCACGTGCCGTCCCATCTCGTGCCGTGCCGCTCCGCCCTAGTGGCGCCCCGGCATACCGAAGATGCCTCCCGGACGCGAGTCTTCCGCGTTCGGGTCCTCGTTCACCTTCGCGATGACGCTCATGCCCTCGGTAACCTGGTCGCTCTCCATGACCTGCGTGAGCCTTCCATCCGTCGGACCCGTCTTCACACGGGCTACCATGAGGTGTCCGGCGTCATCGAGGTACCAGAGACGCTTCACGTCTCCGAACGCCCGCGC
>CAZEXP010000007.1:0-55261 GCA_964516845.1 uncultured bacterium | reverse complement strand
TCCATCTGCCGCAGGTCCTCGGCGATCGTGAAGAGCGTGGGCGTTGAGAAGCTCGCCGCGACGGTCTGTCCTCGCTCGACGTTCCGCATGATGACGGTACCATCAATCGGCGAGCGGATGACCGCATAGGAACGATTCGCGCGCTGGCGATCCAGAGACGCCTCCGCCCCGAGAAGCGATGCCTCGGCAGATTTCAGATTGGTCAGCGACTCCTCGATCTCGGCGTCGCTCGAAAGCCCTCCGCTGAAGAGTTCCTGTGCGCGCTCATACGTGTGCTGCGCTTGCTCGTACTTCGCCTCGGCGGCCTTCTGACTGGCCCGCGCATCTCGAACGGAGGCGGCGAGCATCGTCGTATCGAGCACTGCCAGGACCTGCCCGCGTCGCACAGTCCCGTTGTAGTCGACGAACACCTCATCGATCGTCCCCGACACCTGCGTCCCCACCTCCACCGTGCCGACCGCCGAGAGCGCCCCGGTCGCCGTGATGACGTTCTCAAGATCGCCGCGCGTCACCTCGGCGAAGTCGAATTTCTCGAACGCCGTTCCGCCCCCGTTGCCGCGGACGATCAGGAAAGCCGCGACGACTACTATCACGACGGCGGTGATGATGATCCACTTCTTCATGTCAGTCCCCTGGATTCGGAATCGATGCCGCTCCATGCAGCGTCAGGAGCATCTCAACCATCGTATCAGACGCCTGAGCGCACGGCGAGGTTCCGAATGAAAAAAAGACCGCCCCAGGTGCGAAAAAGCTGCGCACCCGGGGCGTTCCAGTCGTCGTCCGCATTGGGAGCAAACGCCGCACCAGTGTCTAGCGGAAGAGGATGGTGCTCGCCTGAGCGCTCTCTCCTGCGAGCAGCAGGGCGCGCAGGTCGGGCCACCACTCCGGGTGAATGGAGGTCTGGTTGATCCGGACATCGCGTCTGACGAGGAGCCAGTCGCCGTCGCGCTCGACCGTCTGCGTGAATCGGCCGACGCCGTTCTCGACGTCGACGTCCGCAGGCGCGAGAACCACATCGTCCTCCGTCAGCTTGATCCTCAGCGACAGCGTCTCCTGAAGGGGCGCAACGAGCAACACGGGGCTTGTGCGCTCCGCCTCATAGAGATGCACACCCGATGGCAATCTCGTCTGGAGTCCGGCGGAGGGCGAACCGAACGTCAGAACGCTCCGCTCCTGCTCGTCCTGGTCGCCCGGAGCCCAGTCGAACGTGAACCCCATAGTGGTGCGGTCGGAGCTGAGAATCGCCACATTGGAGCCCGTGACCTCGGCGCCGTCCACGACGTCCGAGACGAGGCTGGCGCAGAATCGCTCCGTCTCATCTCCGACACCGACGATGCTCCGGTAGAACGAGAGCGCTCCCGTCCCGCTCACCCGGCCGTCGCCCGTCCATGCGCCGTCGTCGTCCTGTTCGAGCGTCACGGCACATCCGAAGGCGTGTCCGACCGCTCCATCACCGCGGATCGCGGCTTTCGGCGCGTTCGGCAGACCACGCTGCTCGGCGGAGACGTAGAAGCGCGGCGCGTTGCCCCTGACGTTCCAGACGGTCCGCGCGGAGGACTCATCCGGCAGACCTTCCGTGAACGAGCTGGTCGCCGGATCATAGATACCCTCTACGCCGTCACCGGTGACGAACAACTCCATGGCGCCGAATCGCGCGAGCCCCGGAACGTCCAGATCCATCTCGATGCTCGGAGCGCTCCTGAAGATCGGCACGACGGAGCTCACGCCGGCAACCTCCCGAAGAAGCGCGGTCGCGAGAGCGGCCCGGTCGAGCCGGTGTCCGTACGCGGTTTCGTAGACCCGCGCGGCGGGACGCGGTTCGAACGCCCAGTGCGATTCGTCGTACCCGACGTGCCGGACCGACCCGGTCACGAGCCCCGCGACAGCCTCGACGCGAGCCGGGAAGTACGGTTCGTGTTCGGTCAGTGCCAGCACGGTGTCACGCAGGGCATCGGTGACCTCGGCCGCCGCGTCGATGCTCGTCATGAGCGCGGTCCCGAGCGCGCCCCAATCACGCCAGGTCGACCAGCAGGCGTACGGCGCGTACGCCGTCGCGTCCGCCACGTGCGGCACGCCGATTCGAGGCAAGTCCTCCATGATCCACACATACCGCGCGCGCGCATCAACGCTCGTTACGACCGGCTCCGGCGAGCCGTTCCCCACGGCGAAAGAGAGCGACACCTCGGACGGCACGACCACCTCATACGAGACACGCACGGCCGGATCGTCGCGGCGAAACACCCAGAGACCGTCCGCTCCGACTCCCTCCGGGAGACGTCGCGTGATCGTGTAGGCCGTCTCCATGATGCACGGCAGCTCGACGCCGTCGTGCAGGAGCATCGTCTCGCGCATCGTCGTGTAGTCGTCCGCGTCCGCGATACCATGTGGCACCGTTTCGACAATGGCGGTCGGACTGAGATTGGACTCGTGCGGCCACCACCGTCCGTCCATCCAGGTACGGAGCGCCGTCACTTCAAGCTCGGCATTCGATGTGTTCCAGGGGATCCTCAGGTCGGCGTACTCCTCGATACCAAGCTCGGTCGAGATCCAGACGATCTGATGGAACGTCGTCTGCACTGCACCGTCGGAAGCGACGCGCACCGTACGCCCGTCGAAGAGAACCACGGCGTCGGTCGCACCAAGATCGAGCGTCTCCTCGGCGCGCGCCATGAGGGCGCCGATGTCCATATCACCTACCGCGGACGTCGGGGCCGCGAGTGCCGGAACCACGATGAGAATGAGAGCAGCGAGCGAGACCGCCTGTCCGAGTCCGTTGAGCCGGTTCACGACGCACCCCCCTTCTCCGCGCGGTAGACCGTTGCGGCCCAGTCCATCATCTCGTCGACGGCCGCCTTGAACCCGTCATACCCGTCGGGCGGAATCTGCCGCCTTCGCGCCTCGAAGCGCTCGCTCACGGTGAGCTTCCTGCCGTCAGCCTGCGCATCGCCCTTGAAGTACCCGTACGTTTCATCGATCTCGTCGGGCGTCTCGATCTCGTCGAATTCGTAGCCGCCCGGAACCCGGATGGTCTCCTCGGCGTCGATGAGCTGTGTGAACCAGAGGAACACGTCGCTCTCGCGCTCGTCGCCCCAATCGTAGACGCACGAGCGGCAGAGCCACCCGTTCTCCGTTGCGAGCACCATCATCGGGCTTTCAAACTCCAATCCGTCCTCGGCGACCAACGCGTATCCCGGGACGCGGTACTCGATCTCGATCCACGCATCCTCGCTGAAGTCATCGACCACGATGTGCGAGAGCTTGATGATCTCGACTGCGGGCCCCAGCTCGGACCAGTAGTACGCGATGTCGCTCTCGACATCCTCCATGCGGCTCATGCTGACCATGCCCCGCAGACGCGAGTCAAGAGCGCGCGAGCCGTCGAGCCGGAAGGTCCCCTCGAGGGTCCCGTCTTCGAGAATGCGCCCGTCGTGGCGTATCCGCAGCGCCGAGTCCTCCGGCGGGCTGTACGGGATCGACGCGAGAGGCTCGCCCTCGGGCGTGCCGATAAGGTAGTGCTGCTCCGATTCGGACTGCGACCATATGTCGTTCTGATATGGAACCCACGTCGGATCATACATCTCGAACCGACCGTCGTCCTTGCGGAGTGCGCAGACACAGTGATTGAACTGGTCGGCCGGAACCTCCTCGATGCGACTCCCCGCCATCGTCATCGCTGCGTACGAGTCCATGTCGGCCGCCCGCATCATCGTGATGAGCATGCCGGCAATGTCCTTGCAGACGCCGCTTCGCTGCTCGAAGATCATGTCCCCGGGATGGAGCGTGAACCCCTCGCCTTCGCCCATCGTCTGTCCGCTGTACCGAATGTTCTGAGCCACCCAGTGCACGAGGACCTCGGCCTTCTCGGCCTCGGTCCCATTCGCTACGCCGGCGTCACGCAGAACCTCGTCCACCTTCGCCTGGACCTCCGGGGTAACGTCGAACTGGTTGCGGTTGGCGTCAAAGAACCAGCGGCTCTTCTTCTCCCAGCTCTCCACGGTCGCCACGACGACCTTCGCGACGCGGTCGCTCGCGTCCGGCTGGCGGGGTTCGGAGTTGACCACGGGGACGTCGAACGCCCACCACGAGTAGGTCGTCGCCTCAGCGTCGTAGCTCGTCGCCGAGAAGAGCGGTCCGTTGTAGACCTCCGAATGCAGCCGCTTGTCCGGCGGCATCACGAGCTCGTAGCGCCGTTCGACGATCGGCACCGAGCCCTGGAAGAGCACGATGTCGAAGTACTCGCCGGGCATCGGCGGGATGTACTTCTCGTCGCCCGCGTCGGTCGCGATGTCTGAACCGACCGCGGCATCGGAGCCGGCCTGCTCGAGCAGCGCGTAGCTGTATCCCTTGCGGAAGAGCGTGACCTCGATCCCGTCGTTCACGCGGAGCCGCGGAAGCTGGAGCGTCTTGATCCGGCTGTTCCAGTAGATGGCGGACTGTGGCGCCGGGAGGTCGTGCACGTTCGCGACATCGACTGGAATGCGCTCGCCGTCGCGGATGACATTGACCTCGCGCACCTCGACCTCACTGCTCCACGGTTCGTACCCCCAGCGGAGGACCGAACGGTCGCGGCATCCGTCCGACGTCAGAACCTTCGTCAGCAGGTAGCTCTCGCCGTACGTCACACCGGTCGGCTTCACGCGGTTGACGGTCCGGTCGAGGACGATGATGTGATCGGCATCGGGGAAGTCGTCGGCATCGCCTGCGTCATCGAGCCGCGAGAACGCGGTCGGTGGTGGAGCGTCGCCGGGGGGCAGTTCCCCTCCGGCCTCACCCGGCGCGGCGGATGCGACGCCGACGAACACCGGAATAACACCGGCGAAGATGAGCGTCGCCAGCGCGGTCGCGGCGACAGTGGACCAGCGATGCTTCGAAGCAGGCACAGCTACCTCCTGGGTGCTGGCGCGCCCCGTGAGGGACGCGCCATCCGTTCGTGCCGTTTCCTGTTATTGCCGTCCGGAGTCCCTGACATCGTATGGCATCGGTGACCCCGCGGCAACAGGTGCCGCCACGACGTTGCCCGCCTCACGCTGAAAGCGCCCCCCGGACTGCCTGATGTCACATATTCTTGATAAGTGGCGTCAATTGAGATACAATAGAGGTATCGGGTGCCGCAGCACCCGGCTCGGAAACGACACGACGCACGACCAGGCTCGCCGTGGTACGATGGCGGTCCCCGAGTGACGACAGTGCTCCGCACGCCTTGTGCCAGTACGGTTCAGGACACCCCGAGAGGAATCACATGAGACGACACATCCCCTTTGGACTCACGTGCGTCATCGCGCTCAGTCTGCTGCTGCCGAGCACGGCGCTTGCCCTTCGAGTCGTGACGTACAATGTGCTCAACTTCCCCGGCTCGACCGGGACGTCGAGGCTCGATGACTTCCGCGTCATTCTCGAGGATCTCGATCCGGACGTGCTCGTTGTTCAGGAGATGCTCAGCGCAGCGGGCATGAATCAGATTCTCGACAGCGCGCTCAACTACTACTCGCCCGGCGAGTACGCAGCGGGACCCTTCGTCGACGGGTATGACACGGACAACGCGCTCTACTACAAGATCGCCACGGTCGACTACATCTCGCACCAGGAGATCACAACGGCGCTCCGCAACATCTCCGAGTACGTCGTCCGACCCGTGGGCTACACGTCGAGCGATGCCAACGTCCGGGTCTACTCGCTCCACCTGAAGGCCGGATCAACATCAGAGGATCAGACCAAGCGGCTCGCTGAGTGCACGATCCTCAGGGAACACATGAACGCGTATCCCTCCGGTGGCTCGTTCATGGTCGCCGGCGACTACAACATCCGCGCCAGCACCGAGACCTCTTACCAGAAACTGATCGGAAGCGAAGCCGACAACGATGGCCGCGTGATGGACCCGATCAGCAGGCCCGGCACCTGGCACGACAGCTACTCGTTCGCCGACATCCACACGCAGTCGCCGCGCACGACGTCGTTCGGCGGCGGTGCGACCGGTGGGATGGATGACCGTTTTGACATCCTCCTGATCTCCTACGCGCTCTACGACGGCGAGGGCATGGACTACATCCCGGGGACCTACACTGCGTACGGCAACGACGGGATGCATCTCAACACGGCCATCAACTCAGGAACGAACTACGCCGTCGGCACCACGCTCGCCGACGCGCTCCATGAGGCGTCGGATCACCTCCCCGTCTACGCCGATTTTCAGCTGCCGCCGAAGGTCGACGCCTCTTCACAGCTCGCGTTCGGCTCGTACATCACCGGCACGGCAGCCACGCTCCCGGTGACCGTCGGCAACGTGGCCGTTGCCCCGGCGGATGAGCTCGACTACTCGCTCGCGGCACCCTCCGGGTTCTCGGCGGCGAGCGGTCTCTATGATGTCGAGTCCGGCAGCGAGAACAACCACTCGATCATGATGGACACCGCGACGACCGGATACCGGTCCGGATCGCTGGTCGTCTCTTCCGATGACCTCGACAACCCGACCGTGCCAGTCCCGCTCTCCGGCACGGTCCTCTCGCACGCCGAGCCCTCGCTGGCCGATGGCTCCACGATGCTCCAGGGATCGCTCGACTTCGGCTCACACGAACCGGGAGACTTCCCGGCACTTTCCCTCGACGTCTATGATGTCGGATACACGGCGCTTCAGGCGCTCCTTGAGGTCTATGACGCCGAATTCGACGGTGGCGATGGTCGATTCTCCTTCGATGGTGGATTCACCGCGCAGACGGCCGGCGCCACGCCCGCATCGTTCGACGTTGTGTTCGACGGCGACGGCGCGACACCGAACACGCTCTTCGAAGCGGAGCTCATTCTCCAGACGCGTGATGACACGTCCGTCCACGGTTGGGCGCCGCGCTCGGAGATCACGGTGACGCTCTCCGCGTACGTCGAGGACGGGACGGGTGTTGGCGATGTGGTCGGACGCCTCGCATTCGCGCCGGCGTCCCCGAACCCGTTCGTCGACGCGACGGTCTTCAATCTGAGCCTCCCCCGTCCGGCCAGGGTCGAGATCGCGGTCTTCGACGTGAGCGGACGACTGGTCGCGACGATCGAGTCCGACGACCTCACGGCCGGCAACCACGCGATCGCGTGGGACGGCAGGAACCGTCACGGCGCGCAGGCTGCTTCGGGCGTCTACATCTGCCATGCCCGCGTCGGGGACTGGGAGCAGACGCGGAAGGTCGTGCTCATCAGGTAGCACGTCCTGCTCGTCCGTCAGCACCCTGGGCGACGAGATGCGTCCGGGCAGCATCGCCCCGCCGCCCGGACGGGACGCACAGGCTCACACAGGTGGCAAACAAGAAGCCCCCGGACCACATCGGTCCGGGGGCTTCTCTGCGATGCGATTGTGTGAAGCGCTACTTCAGAAGGACAACAGATGAGCGCTCGCTGACATCTCCGGCGTCAAAGCGGCAGAAGTAGACGCCCGACGCCAGACTCTGGCCGGCCTCGTTCCTGCCGTCCCACGCGACCTCATAGCGGCCCGGAGAGAGAGGCTCGGAAACGAGCGTACGAACGAGCTTGCCCGACACATCATAGAGCGTCAAGTGCACGGGCTCTGAGATTTCGCCGATCTCGAAGGCGACAGCCGTCTGATCGCGGAACGGACTCCTCGTGAACGCCTGGAACCGCGTCACGAAACGGCCGCCGGTCAGCGCCGACGCAGGCCACTGACTCGCGCAGTATTCTGCGCCGGAGTTCTCGACGACCCACAGCTCGTACCAGTACTCGGTCTGAGGGAGAACGTCACGGTCCTCGTACACACCCGGGTTGTCGAGCCCGACGGGCTCCGTCGTGATACGCTCGTACGGACCGGCCTCGGTCAGCGAGCGCTGGACGTGGAAACCGGCAACGCCGTCGAGCGAGGCCACACTCCACCGGAGCGTCACGCAGAGCGGCTCTGTCGTCGAGGCGAAGAACGCCGCCTCGACCGGCGTGTAGGCTCCACAGCCCCACAGCGCGTACGATGTGCTCTCGGCGCTCCCAACGAACGGACCGCCGATCCGGCTTCTGAGGCGATAGCTTGTGGACTCAACCAGTGGACCACCGTCCGACCCGCCCGAAACCACTGCCCAGGTTCTCAATTCGTAGCTGTCGCTCTCGGGGCGGTCACCGGCTGCCGTGACCGTCACGAGACACACGCCCAGAACCAGAAGCGTCAGCGCGATCATCGTCAACGCTCTCTTCATGGGCCACCTCCTTCGTTGGAGTGCGCCAGATCTCTTCAGTGTCGTGGTCGGAACGATGGTTGCCGCGAACTCACAGACAGACTCCTTCCCATGAAGGGGTCCGATGCGTGAACAATAGCCACCATCGCGTCACGAGGTCAAGCGGAATCCAGATTCCCGCATCCTCACGCCTACTGGAGCGTTACCAGCACGCGGATGACGCCGGTCCCGACCTCGAGAGGCTCGAGTGCCTTGCCTAGCACGGTGCCGACCGCGGGACTTGCCTCGCGCATCGCATAACCCGGTGTGCCGGACGTCACCAGCAGATCGCCGACGGCGATCGCGCCGTTCTCCGCCGAGACCTTGCACGGGACGATGCCGACGACCGCCAGCGGGATCTCGTCGGATCCCGGCGCTGTGCTGCAGATGCCGGCGACGAGCCTCGACCGTGCTTCGATGGAGACCGTCATCCGGCCGTGCCCGAGTGGATCGATCACCATGACGTCACCAGGTTCCACTGCTGTCGCTCCGCTGCTGACCGGCGCCATCTCCGCAAGATCCGCTCGCGCCACCGGCCAATCCCAGTATCCGTTCCCGGCGTCGTCGCACGTGAGGATCATGCCCGCCGAGGGGCTTCTCGTCATCTGAAACCGGTAGGTCTCCACGGCGAGCGCTTCGAGCGTGTCTGCAACGGTAACTCGAGCGTCGATGCCCACATTCACGTCACCGGTGACCGCGAGTTCCCCATCCACGGAGACGTCGCCGATGAAGTCGCCGGCGATCCCGCTCAAACAGGTGCCGCGGATCGCCACTTCGCTCCCCGAGTGGATACCGACGATGGCCGGGTTGCTCCCGCCGGTCCGCGAGTAGATGCCGGTCCCCGCACCGAGCTGCTCGACGTGAACGGCCGTGCCCTGTGCGCTGACCGCGCCGTAGAAGGGCAGCTCGAGGTCTCCTGCGTAATACGCCATCGGAACTGACGCGAGTTTCTGACGTGAGTCCATCAGCTCGCCGTCGACAGTGAGCTCGAGATAGTATGGCGGAGCGTCGAACCCGGGCAGCGACTCGATCGAGCCAAGCTCGATGTTGAACCAGCCCTCGACCACGACCACGCCGCTGTGGCTCTCGGAGCCCCACAAGCTGGTGCCCCCGGTCGATGCATCGAAGATCTCGGCCTCGACCGTGACGGTCCCGTCGATCGGGTCGCCCGTGTCGACGTCGGCCAGGAATCCCTGGAACCAGATCGTCTCGGTGATGCCGCGTTCGACGCTCGCAGCTTCCGTGGCGATTGCCGCGTCATCGGAGATCACGCCGACAGCACGGCCCTCACTCGACGACGCTGACGCCGCCGCAAGCGCTGCGCAGAGCAGCGATGCCGTCACAGCCACGACACACCTTCGCACGTTCGACATCTGTCCCCCTCGTCTGGAGTGAACCGGCCGCCACCTCTGCGCCAAAGGCATGCACCCGATGAGACCTGATCATCGGGTGCAGAGTATGCGCGGAATATCCGGTGTGTCAACGGGTGCTTGGCGGACGAGCTCCGACCGGGATGCGCGTCACCAAAGCGTCGTGAAGGTCCGACGACGTGCTCCCGATGTGTCCGGCAACGAATAGGGATGAGACATCCTCGTTGGCAGAGACCGACGAACACACGGCACTCCCCCAGCAGGACGTCGCCGCCCCGAACGTCCGCTCGCCAAGCAGCGTCCCGTCAGGCAGGAACTCGAGAAGATAGACCGAGTCGGTCCCGTCGAACGCCTTGTTCGCCCCGCAGACGGCGAACCCGTCGGCCGTCGGGAACGACGGCAGTCGCCACGTCGTCGCGCGGTGAGCACGCCGTCAAACCTCTGCCCGCGCGCTACAGCACGAACGCGTATCCGATCTTCGCGAAGAAGGTCCTGTCACTCTGGGTCAGGTCGATATCGAAGTCGCCGAAATGGTTGTCGGAGTACCCAAGATAGAGAACCGTCTGCGGGTTGATCTTGTACGAGAAGAGCACCTGACTCGCCAGCTCGCGCTCCTGCGAACTCGGATCATCGTCCGCGTAGAGATTAGGGTCAAGCTCGACCGAAGCGTGCTGGAGCACGACGCGGAGAAACGTGCGCTTCGTGAACTGATAGGTCGCCCAAAGGCCATCGACGTTCGCGGTGTAGAGCGTGCCGCCCGCGACATCAAGACGCTCGTAATCGTGCCCATACACGATGTTCAGGCGCCGGCCTGCCTGCACGGAGCATGAGGGTGACAGACTCAGGACATCTGCCTTCCGGCCGTTCGAGTAGTCGATGCCCTGCCCGAAGCCGGTGCCCAGCTCGAGTTCGAGCCACCCGGTCGGCCAGATGCTCGTACCGACGGAGTGCCATGTCGTCTCGTAGTCCTCATCGTCGTAGCGTTCGCTTCCAAACATGCCGTAGTACCTGACGTGCGACCTCAGCGGCCCGCTGTAGTTGACCCAGCAGTCGAAGAAGCTCTGAAGCAGCTCGCCGTCGAGCTTCTCCTCGTGAACGTAGCCCCCGCCAAGACTCCAGCTGTCGTACCAGTCGCTCGCATCGCCCTCGATGACGCGCGTGACGCCGCAGCGCGACTGCCGGAACCCGACCTTCGGCCGCCAGCCGACGTCGCTGCGATACCCCTCGTCGATCTGACGATACGCCAGCCACCACTCATAGTCGCTCGCGTCGTGGTTGTATTCGGCATCATAGGCCAGCCCGTCGAACTCGCCGCGCTCCTGACCGAAGTCGTCGGCGATGGCGTCGGGATACGACGTCCGCGTGGCCAGCACCTGGAGCCCCAGACGTTCGCTCGTGAGGAACTTGAGGTTCGCGTCGAATCCGCCGACCCGGTTGTAGTAACCGTCGCTCTCCCGGTCCGAGACGAACAGCCCGACCGTCGATGACTCGCCCACGTCCCGACGGTATCTGAGCACGGAGGAGGTCGACTCACCGTCGAGCTGCAGAAGCGAAGAGCCCTCAGCGCCCGGAATGAGGAGGTTCGTGATCTCATCCTGCGCCACGAACGCGCCGACGGCGTTGCCGCGTTCCTTGCCGGTGAGCTTGAGACCCCAGAGCGGGTCGGCGATCGTCCGCGTGTAGAGCGCGTTGAGTCTCGTCTGGAAGAACTCGGTCCCTTCGAGGAAGAACGGGCGCTTCTCGTCGTAGTAGATGGCGAACCGTTCGTTCGCCTCGAGCTCGAACGCATCGGCCTCGACCTGTGAGAAGTCCGGGTTGATGGCGGTCGAGAGCACGAGGTTCGGCGTGATTCCCCATCGCCCGGTCACGCCGACGTCGAACTGGTCGCCGCGCTGCTTGAATTCGCCGTCCGGGAACGGGTCACGCTCCTGGGAGACGAACCCGGAGACCGTGGGGTCGATCTCGATGTTCCTTCCGGGGGTGGCTCCCTCGAACCCTCGTACCTTCATGACATTGCAGAGGTAGCAGTCGTCGTCCCGGTCGCTCGGCGTCGCTGAGAAGCGGTAGTCGAAGGTCCGCGAATACTTCCGTCCCGTGCCGACGCCCCACGTCTGCGGTCCGTCGCCGCGCTGGAACCGCAGCGATGCGAACGGGATGGCGAACTCAACCACGTACCCTTCGTCGGTGATCCTGCCACCGGAGTCCCATATCGCATCCCACGACGGGTCGCCGGAACCGTGGCCGTACGAGTCGAGCGCGTCCCCCTGAATCCCAAGTGGGTTGGCGAAGAACATGTACCCGCGCCGATGGTCGTTGAACGTGTCCAGGATGATCATGACGCGGTCGTCGTTGTACATGCGGTCACGGTCGCAGATGCTCGCGCAGATCTGTGACGGGTCAGGATCGTACGCGACAAACGCGGCGCAGAGATGCGTTGCGGTGGAGACGAGCAGGACTTCCGTGCGGACGATCGGCGGGGTCACGTTCTCACCCGGGTTCGTCTCGTACTCCAGCTCGAATTCGAGCGCGTGGTCCCAGAGCGGCTCATCGAGAACGCCGTCGGGGATCACACGCCCCGTGGCCTCCGGGACGTGATGCGGATCCTCCTGCGTCCCGGCGGTCTCCGTGGCCGCGGCGGGAAGAGGACACAGGGCAACAGACAGCATCAGAGCAGCAGGCAGCATCACAGGCATCAGAAGTGAGCAGTGTCTCACGATTGACTCCTCGATATGGGAGGGGGCTTTCCATATACGCAGGGTTTGACCCCGCCCACCTACACCGGCGTTGCATTGGTTCCGCGGGTAGGCTAACTTGCTTGTCAATGGACAGCTTCGGCAGCCTGTGCACGAGTGACGGCGCTGCCACCAGCGACGTCACCCGGGAGCCCCGCTCTGCCACCACCAAATGATCACATCCTTGCCGATGAGAACATCGGCCGCCTCCTCTGGCGACTCTCGATCCCGGCGACCGTCGGCATGCTCGTCATGGCGACCTACGGTCTCGTTGACGCGATCTACGTCGGCCGGGGCGTCGGCCCGCTGGGTATCGGCGGCATCGCCATCGTCTTCCCCATCCAGCTCGCCGTCATGGCCATCGGGCACATGATCGGGATGGGCGGCGCGTCGATCATATCGCGATCGCTCGGAGCCGGCGACCCCGAACGGGCGGAGCGAACGCTTGGCAACGTGGCGTCGCTCGCCCTCGGAATCTCCGCCGTCATCATGCTGTTCGCGTTCCCGCTGTCGGAGCAGATGCTCAGGCTCTTCGGCGCCACGGAGAACCTGATGCCGTACTCGCGAGAGTATCTGCTCATCATTCTGTGGGGCACGCCGTTCCGCGCCTTCATCATGGCGAACAACAACATCATCCGTTCCGAGGGCCGGGCGCGTGTCGCGATGACGACGATGCTCGTCAGCGCCGGGATCAACATCGTGCTCGATCCCATCTTCATCTTCGGACTGCACATGGGTGTGAAGGGCGCCGCGCTCGCGACGGTCATCGCGATGGGGTGCGCGACCGTGTTCGTGCTCATCTACTTCACGAGAGGCTTCAGCAGCCTCCAACTGAGATGGAGGGCTCTCCCTCTCGACCTCGGCATCGTCCGCGAGACGCTCGCCATCGGAGTCTCGTCGTTCGTCAGAATGGTGTCGGGCAGCGTGGTAGTCATCATCCTCAACCGGAGCCTCGGGGCGTACGGCGGCGATATCGCAGTCGCGTCGTACGGCGCCATCCAGCGGCTCGTCCACTTCTGCTTCATGCCGATGATGGGATTCGCGCAGGCGCTCCAGCCTGTGGCGGGATTCAACTACGGTGCGAAGCGGTATTCGAAGGCGAAGGAGGCGCTCCGGATCTCGACCATTCGTTCGACCGCGTTCGGTCTGGGAGCGTTCATCGTGCTGATGGTGTTCGCAACACCGCTGATGCGCATGTTCACCGACGACCCGGAGCTCATCGCGATCGCGGTCCCGATGATGCGAATCGTCATCGCCGTCTTCCCGCTCATCGCGTTCCAGCTGATGGGGGCCTCGCTCCTGCAGGCTCACGGACGCGCGATGTCGGCATTCATCCTGTCGCTCTCGCGACAGATTCTCATCCTCATACCGCTCGTCCTCGTGCTCGGCAAGTACCACGGGATCATGGGCATCTCCATCGCCTTCCCGATCTCCGACCTGCTGGCGGCCGCGGTCGCCACACTCCTCCTCGTCGCTGAGGTCCGGTATCTCAATCGCATGCAGGCCGATGAGGACCGCCAGCTACCGTAGCTCTCTTCCGTGAGGGGCCGAGCCCGTCGAGAACAACGTCGATCGTCAGCTCGATGAACGACTCCACGTCCTGCCCCTGCTCCTCGTCATCGCGAGCGAGAAGCGCGTGACCTCCCGACCCGTCGGCGAACATGCGAACCTGTCCGTCGAGCAGCAACACGGAAAGACCGTGCACGGCAGACCATACGATGCTCGCGAGGGCGGCCGGGTCTCCGTCTCGCAGCTCCTGACACTGCTGCCCCAGACGGATCGCACCAAGGCTCCGCTCGAACGCGCGTGCGGCCGCCTCCTGGAGTGAAACGGACCGTGGCGGCCGAACAACGTCCGGGCTGAACATCAGCCGATAATGCCCCGGACGGTCCAACGCGAACCCGACATACACACGCATCAGTTCCGCCAACGCAGCGCGACGGTCAACGGACTCGTTGCTTCCCGGTGCTGCACGACCCTCGACCTCACTGAGTCGCCGATCCAACTCCAGGAACCCCACCTCCGCAACCGCCGCCAGCAGCTCCCGCTTGTCCGCGAAGTGACGGTACGGCGCCGCCCGCGAGACCCCTGCGACCCGACTCAGGGAGCGCATGGTCACGCTCTCCACGCCGGCGTCGGAAACCAGCTCCGCCGCCACCGAGATGAGGGTCGCCCTCAGATTTCCGTGATGGTACGTGTCAGCTGCCATGACCACCTCCTGATGTGCGATTCTGTGGGTGACCGTGCTGATTCTGCCATGAATATGTTGACAGTGTCAACATGGCATGATATGTTAACAGCGTCAACATTGAAAGCCAGATACGGCCCCCCTCACCGCACGCATCAGGAGGTAGGAACCTTGCTCCCACGACCAGCTCCCAATCCCCGCGGAGGACGTCTCCGCATGCCGTGTCTTCGCATCGGTGACCTCGTGGCCACACTCCCGATCGTTCAGGGAGGAATGGGCGTCGGCATCTCGCTCTCCGGGCTCGCCTCGGCGGTGGCAGATGCCGGAGGCATAGGCGTCATCGCCACGGCCGGCATCGGGCACGTCGAGCCGGACTTCAAGTCGAACATGAGAGAGGCCAACCGTCGAGCTCTCATACGCGAGATCCGTGATGCTCGCGCGATGACCGACGGGCCAATTGGAGTCAACATCATGCTCGCACTCTCTGATTGCGATGACCTTGTCACGACAGCTCTTGAAGAGGGCGTCGACGCTCTCTTCCTGAGCGCGGGTCTCCCCCTTAGAGCACCCCACGGTCTGTCGCTTGAGAGACTACGGTCCTATCGAACAAAGATCATCCCGAAGGTCTCCTCGCCGAAGGCTGCGGCTCTCATATTCCGCTACTGGGGTGACAGGTACGGACGCCTGCCGGACGCAATCGTTATCGAGGGGCCGAGGTCCGGAGGTCATCAAGGGTTCACGAGGGAGCAAATCGCGAGTCCGGCGTTCGCGCTGGAGAACCTTGTGCCGGCTGTGCTCAGGGTCGTGCGCAGGTTCGAGGAACGATTCCACCGCGCGGTCCCCGTCATCGCTGCCGGAGGCGTCTTCACCGGGCAGGACATTCGACGGTTCCTTCAGATGGGTGTGGCCGGAGTCAAGATGGGAACGCGGTTCGTCGGGACGCACGAGTGCGACGCACACGACCGGTTCAAACAGGCGTATGTCGACTGCTGCCGCGACGACCTCTCGATCATCGACAGCCCGGTCGGGCTGCCGGGCAGAGCCATCGCGAATCGCTTCCTCAAGGACGTTGCCGCGGGAGCACGAAGACCTTACGAGTGTCTTTGGAGATGTCTGAGAACCTGCGACGTCAGGAAGGCTCCCTACTGCATTGCTCACGCTCTGATGAGCGCGAAGGAGGGACGCTTCCACGAGGGCTTCGCATTCGCGGGCGCGAATGCGTATCGCGTGAACGAGATCGTCTCAGTGCAGAAGCTCATGGGACGGATCGAAGCCGAATACGCGCATACGCGGGCCGGAACTAGCTGCTCCCAAGTCGCCGCCTGATCATCCAGGCCAGCGGTTTCGTCAGGAACGTCTCCAGCTCCCGCCGGACTTCGCGGAGGTGCATCGGCACATCCAGCCCCTGCGGACACGCCTTCACGCACTTCCCGCAGTTGGTGCAGAGCGACGCGAACGCGGTCTTGCCCGAGAGCGCTCCGCCGACGCGGAAGGCGTAGACCATCCTCGTCTGCCGCTTGTTCCCGAAACGACCGAGGTCGTTGAGCACGGCGAAACAGCCCGGAATGTCGACGCCCGCGGGACAGGGCATGCAGTAGCCGCACGCGGTGCATCCGACACGCTCGAGCTCGACATACGCGGTCTTCGCACGCTCGATGATGGCGAGCTCCTCACCCGTGAGCGACTCCGGGAGCGCCTCGCCCGCGATGCGGATATTCTCGTCGACCTGCTCCTCGGTGCTCATGCCCGAGAGGACAAGATGGACCTGGGGATGGTTCCAGACCCAGCGGAGAGCCCACTCGGCGGCCGAGCGCCGCGTCTGTCCGCTGTCCCAGATCGTCTGAACCGATGGCGGTACGCGCCCCGTGAGCCCACCTCCGCGCAGTGGCTCCATCACGATGATCCCGAGACCCCTCTCCGCCGCATACATCAGCCCCTCGGTTCCCGCCTGGCTGTGGGTATCGATGATGTTGTACTGGATCTGGCAGAACTTCCAGCCGTAGCCGTCGACGATCGTCTTGAAACCCTCGAGCTTCCCGTGGAATGAGAACCCGGCGTTGATGATGCGGCCATCCGCGAGCGCACCATCAAGGAAGTCGGTCACGCCGAGACCGAGCATCTTCTCCCAGGTCTTCGCGTTCAGCGAGTGAACGAGGTAGTAGTCGATGTGGTCCGTCTGCAGCTTCTCGAGCTGTTCCCCAAGGATGCGGTCCATGTCCTCGAGTGTCTCGACCTTCCAGGGCGGAAGCTTCGTGGCGAGTTTCACTCGCTCGCGGTATCCGCCCTGAAGCATGCGTCCCACGAAAGGCTCGCTCTGCCCTCCGTGATACGGCACCGCCGTGTCGATGTAGGTGACTCCTCTGTCAATGGCTCCACGGATCATCGCCATCGCGCGAGGCTCGTCGATCTGCTGGCGCTTCCCGGGCAGCCTCATGCATCCGAATCCGAGGATCGAGAGATCGTCGCCGGTGCTCGGCATTCGTCGGGTGAGCATGAGGTTGGTCCTTTCGCTGGCAGCGGAAGCTCGCGCGGAGCCGAACACGGTCGGATGAAGAGCCGTCCGCCTACGATAGCAGACGGACGACTCGAATCGGAATAGGCATCAGAGCGCTCCGAGAGCGCGGGACCGCTCCCTATGCCAGCTCCCTACCGTGTTCGTTGCGGCCGTCCCACATGACCAGGTGCGAACCGGGGTCGATCTCACAAATGACCAACGTGCGGACATTGCGATGACCTCCCGGGCACCATGCCCGCGCCCCCGCGACTCACGAAGCTGCCTCTTGACAAACTGGGTAAATGTGCCAGAATTAAGAGTTAAAGGAGAACGTTTTGGGGTAATCATATTCGGGGAGGAAGCCATGTTCATTCGCGCAACGAGCTTCACCGCACTTGTCTTGATGTTGCTGCTCGCGCCTGCTGCAGGTGCCTATGTCGGGATACTGAACAGCTCCGACCTGGGGATTATCGCGACCGGCAATTGGGGTATGGGCGGAACGACGCTTGAGTGGAATGTGACCTATGATACGGGGATGAGCGCGTGGCACTACGTCTACGACCTCTCACACCCGGAGGGGCAGACGAGCCACTTCATTCTCGAGGTGTCGAACACATTCACCGACAACGACATCCTCGATGCGTTTGGAGACTACACGAGCCTCTGCGTCGGAACGCACGCAGTGCATTCAGGCAACCCGAACATGCCCGGCAACATCTACGGGATCAAGTTCGGAGAGGCCTGGGGTCTTGCCTCGCGCTTCGAGCTCTACACCACCCGGGCGCCGGTCTGGGGTGACTTCTATTCCAAGAACGGGAACGCCGGCGGCTACGGCGTCAACACCGCGTATAACTCGGGCTTTGGAATGCCGGACTGGGATCCTGAGGCCGCCGCGGCTGACGGTTCCTACGAGGGCCATCTCCTGGTTCCCGACACGCACGACACACCACCCGTTCCTGAGCCGACCACGATACTGCTCTTCGGCTCCGGTCTGATCGGTCTGATGGGAGTCGCGCGTCGCCGCATGCGCGGCTAGCGACCGAGTACACAGAGATACAACAATCGCCCGGTGACAACCGTCACCGGGCGATTCTGTTTGCGCACTGGATGCCGGTCCACTGCACCGCAAATCCCACGAAAGCCTCTTGACCGGCCGCAGCCCGCGGATTACATTAAGCATATGCTAAATCACTTGCCGGAAGGGTAGGTCCATGCCTCAGAAGCACGATCCATCGGAGATGTTCCGTGTCCTGGGCGCAACCGCGCGGCTCCACATCATCGAGCTGCTCCGGCGGCGCGGGAGCATGGGTGTGACCGACCTTGCCGATGAACTCGGTGTCACCCCCGCTGCAGTCTCTCAGCATCTCAAGCTGATGAGACAGAGCGGCCTGGTGACGAAGGAGCGCGACGGCTACCGCGTCCCCTACTCTCTCGATGCAGACGGACTCACGAGCTGCTGCAGCATGCTCGTCGACGCATGCTCCTGCAGCTGCCACGGCCATGGGATAGACGGCGTCGCGGCGCACGCGCCTGGCGCCTGCGGATGCGAGGTGACACTTGAGGCTCTCCAGGAGCGGAAGGCTGCTCTCGAGGAAGCGCTCAGAGACGTGAAGTCCGATATCGCCGCGCTCAAGAAGGGCACCGCCACGGAGAAGGGTAGAGCGAAGACGAAGGGATAGATCACGCCGCGCTCCGGCGCGGATGACGGGCGGCGATGTCGCCCGATGTTCTGGCCCTATTGTTAAGTATGTGCTAAACTAGTTAATCGCAGTGTGTTCGCTCGCCCAGCGGGGCGATTGGAAGGAACGGACCCGTTCCACGGTATTGGTCGGAAGAGGAGGTTGGCAATGAGCGAGTCGTCGTGTTGTGAAACAAGCGGGAAGAGTGGCGGCCACGGGATGCACGGGTCGCACGGTGGCCACGGTCACCACGGCAGCGAGTGCTGCTGTCACTCGGGTCGTCACTTCATCACGCGGGCGGAGCAGCTCGCGCATCTCGAGATGTACAAGGAGCAGGTCGAGCTCGAGCTCCAGGGTATCCAGGAGCACATCGACATGCTGAAGACCGCGAGATAGCAGTGGAGTGATGACGCAGCGGTTGACGGATGGGACGCGCCGGTCGACTCGACCGGCGCGTCCTACACCTCCCCCCTGAGCGCGGCGGAGAACTCACGCCATGGGAAGAAGTAGGCGATCAGGACGGGATAGACCGCGTAGCGGGTCAGACCGGCCATGTGAAGACCCGCGAAGACGAAGATGAGCAGGTGCATCTTCACAACGTTGCCGTACGGCTTCATGAGGTGATCACCCATCGCCAGCTTCGCCTTCTTCGGGACGATGTGCGAGAGCTTCGCGAGAAGACTCACGAGCACGAACGGCCAGTATAGACCGAGGACGACGGGGAGCACGTTGAACGGACTCGGCTTCATGTTCTCGACGCCGTCCGGCGGAAAGAACCCGCCGAGGAACGCGCCGTGCGCGAGGTGGAATATCCCGAAGTGGATCGTGAAGAACGAGAGCAGGCCGAGACCACCGGGGAGAGCCAGCGCGATCGGAAGCCCGCTGTCGCGGACGCCGACGGCGATGGTCGCCACGATCGTCGTGTAGCCGATGACGAGGCTTGAGGCCCACAGCCCCCAGATGAGATCGGTGGCATCCCAGCGATAGACTCCGGCGAGGATGATGGCGGTCGAGAACGCGACGACATCGAGCAGGACGGTGGGCAGACGCCCGCCAAGGAGCCCGTCATCCTCGAACGTGTGGAAAGTGTCCAGCCAGCGGGCGATCTGCCCGCCCTGCCTGGACCTTGCAGCGGTGGCCACAGCCACCCTCCCGGAATAGGCCACGATTCACCCGAGTACCGGATGTACATGGGTGCAATCCTGGTTCCGGATTGGCGGCACGACCTCAGAGACCCCAACCGGCCCACCCCAGGGGGATCCTGGACATGGGCCCTGTCCGGGACATCCCCCTACATGAGAGGCCTCGTCTCCGCCGCTTCGACCAGCAGCGTACGGCCCATGCGTGGCCAGGTAAGGTCGTACTCGGGCATGTGGAGTTCGACGAGATCGAGGGTCTCAACCAGCAGCCTCTCGAGCATGGCCGCTGCACGATGCCCGTCGGTCGTGAGGATCTCGCGCATCCGCTCCCACGTACGCTCCGGCTGGATGGGCATCCGGGAGAGAAGGCTCTCCGCCCACCGCCCCTCGTCGGTCGCGCAGTAGACTCGATTCAGACCGGCGATGATCCCGAGGATGTTCCGCAGCATCTTGCTCATGCCATCGTAGTACGCGATGAGGTCGCCGCGTTCGTAGGCCTGGTGCTCGAGGTAGCCCGGAACGTAGAGACGCATGTGACGCCGGATCATGTCAACGGCGAGCTCCGGCGGGAATTCACGAGCCTTGCTCTTCCACTCCTCCACGAACTCCTCACCGAAGAGCGGGACCGAGTTGAGGAAGCCTTCGAGCGAGTGCATCGACGCCGGCTCGGCCTCGTACCTCACGATGGCACCGTCGACGAGTTCGCTCCACGCGGCCATCGCCACGTGACCGAAGTCAGCCTTGAGCGCTCCGAAGTAGTACGACTCGAGCCCGAACTCGTCGTTCCCGGTCGTGTACGCACGCCGGCACTCGAGATCGCGAAGCGGCTCGGCGTCGATGAACTCCCTCTCGATCGCATCCCAGTAGACGACGATGTCGAGATCGGAGTATGCGTCGGCTTCACCCCGCGCCGCGGACCCGCCAAGCACGATCATCCTCACGCCTTCACGACCGGCGTAGTACGCGGCGAGTTCACGCGCGAACGCGACCCGCCAGACGCTTGCCTCAGTCGGTGCTCTGTCCTTCATCGTCCGCTCCTCCGATCAGCCGGCTCACATGCTCCAGAAGATCCTGGTTCTGCTCATCGGACAGCGGTTCGAGGACGCCCGTTGCATCGCCAGTGACAGGTGCATGGACCGGAACTGCGCGCACGCCGCTCCCCTCCCCGCGCTCGATCGAGGTCAGCGGGATGTAGCGAACCTCCGGATGTCTCCAGCTCTTCCAGTAGACGCGCATCGCGCCGGTGTCATAGACGACCGATCGCTGCGTGTCGTCCGCGCTGACGTCGTTCAGCAACGCGAACGCGAAGTCAACGTTGTCGAGCGCGTTCCACCGCTCGCGCGCGCCCGTCGTGTCGGCGGGAGCATCCGGCGTATACCGAAGCCACGCTCCCCGCCGGTCCCGCAGCCGCTCCGCGACACGTATGAATCTCCCGTGTGAATCATTTCCCGCCCCGACGTCGAGCTCACCACCGAAACGAACGTCGAGCGCCACGTGGGACTCCGCCTGCGCGTAGGTCGCGTTCGTGATGGAGGGGAACTCATGGCGACCCGCGCGATAGACGACCGGCTCACCCTCAGTAAATTCAATGACGGCCCAGTCGCCGCTGCGATCGACAACAAGATAATGCCATCCCTCGCCGTCCTGGCGAACGCTCTCGAGATCGTCGACAACCTCCCCCACGTCCTGGTACGAATCGAGCGCGTACTGCATCCACTGTTGCGCCGAGACACCCGGACGCCCATCGTCGGGAGGATAGACCGACGGCAGGGTCGCCTGCTCGAGGATCAGACCGCGCTCGTTCATTCCACCCTCGATGAAGTCGCGACCGAAACACGTGAGCGTGATTGACGCGTATTTCGACGTCCAACTCGCCGGCTCGCCGTTGTGTTCGGACGGTCCGAACCCGCTCCACGACACGAACGTCTTCTCGATGCCGCGCGGGTTGACGAGCACGTATCCCTCGAGGTCGTCGGGCCAGTCAAGGTTGGCGCCGCAGACGGTCTCGTCGGACGGAACCGCGAACACGGTGCAGGCGGATGCGGATGGCGCAAGCGCCGTGAACGTCAGCCCGGCGACGAGCGCCATCACGACGTTGAGTGACCGCCGCGCGGATGGATCGGTGAAACGTCGAGCTGTTCCCATCAGAAACTCCCTCTTGCATGGCAAGGCATCTCCCCGGATCAGTCCCAGGGACCGTCCAGCGCGCGGACGCGGACACCAACTTCCTTGAACCCCCAGAAGGCCACGGCCGCGAGCGCCACGAACACGAGTGACGAGAACCACGGCATGTGCGCCACCATCGATACGATGGGCAGTTCCGTCAGCGTCTGGTAGCGTCCGACCTTGGTGGCCGCGACGACGCTGATGACGAAGGCCGTCCATGTGAGCATAAACAGGATGATCACGGCTGTCATCGGATTCTTCCCGAAGAACCAGATCCCGATGTAGGCAAGCAGGCCGAACGAGAACGCGCTCACGGCACTGTAGGTTATGAAACGGATATAGACGCCAAAGAACTCAGGGGCGGGGCGAACGACCGACACAGCCAGGAACATGAGCACCCAGTAGACGGCGCATGCGCCGGCGAGCATCGAGAATTTCCAGCGCACGATCTCGCGGCTCGTGGCCGGCAGAGTTCTGAGGAACTGCTCGGAGCCCTCGCGCTCCGACCACAGAACCGAGCTTGTCACCCAGACCGGAAGGAGAAGCATCGGAACAAAGTACATTTGGTGATGCCACGCGCGCATCGGCGCAATGATCAGCATCGAGAACGTGAAGAAATGCGTGATGTACAAGAACGCATACTGTCTCAGAATCGCAACCATCTCAGGCTCCTTTCACCAGAGCGATCATCACGTCGTCGAGCGACGCATTCGCAATACGGACTTCACCTGCGGCCTCTGCCGCCGCGAGTTCGGTCCTGAGTCGTCGGTACTCGTTCGTGAGACCGGAACTCCCGAGCTGCCCCGTGCGAACGAGCCTGAGACGGCCGACAACGTGCTCGGGAAGGGTCTCGGACCGAAAGTGCAGCCACTTCCAGTCGGACAGAAGCTCGTCCTTCTCCTCGTGAAGAATGATCCGCCCGGTGTCGAGGAGCGCGACGTAATCCGAGACGTCCGCAAGGGCGTCCGTGACATGCGACGAGAGCAGCACCGCCCGGCCCTCGTCGCTCACGAAGTCCCGGAGCGTGTCGAGGATCTCGCGCCGCGCGATCATGTCGAGCCCGGCGGTCGGTTCATCGAGAATGAGCAGCTCCGCTTTGTGCGCCAGCGCTATGGCGAGCGCCAGGAGCGCCCGGCGCCCTCGGGAGAGCGCCCCCACCTTCCTGTCGTCGTCGAGCGAGAACCGCGCGGCCAGGGACCGATACGTTGCCCAATCCCAGTGTTGGTAGAACCCGGCCACGTATCGGCTGGTCCATCCGACGGTCCGGTCGCGCGGGAAGAACTGCTCCTCCCCGACATAGCCGAGCCGGTTCTTGATCTCCTTCTCCCGCTCCCGGTACGTGTGTCCGAACAGACGCACCGCCCCGCTGTCGGCGCGGTGGATGTCCGCAAGGATCTTGACGAGCGTGGTCTTGCCGGAGCCGCTCGGTCCGAACAACCCGGTGATGCATCCGCCCTCGAGCGACAGCGAGACCGGTCCCAGCGAGAAGTCCGCGTACCGCTTCACGACGTCCCGTATCTCAACGATCGCTGCCATCGCGCCCCTCCTCGAGTTCGGTGATGAGCTGCGCGACGTCGCCGGCGCTGATCCCGAACCGCCCGGCTCTCTCTAGAATCGCTTTCAGCTCCGCGCGCACCGCGGCGAGCTGGTCTCGCCTGAGGTACGCGAGGTCGACATCAGCCACGAACGAGCCAAGACCGGCCCTCGTGACAAGCAGCCCCTCCCGCTCCAGATCCATGTACGACCGTTTCACCGTGATGACGCTGATGTTGAGCTCCTTCGCCATCTCACGGATCGACGGCAGTCGGTCTCCGGGATGGATGTCTCCCCCGGCGACTGCCTCCCGGATCTGATCGGTCACCTGCTTGTGCAGTGGATCGGGACTTTCAGGTGACAGAACGATGAACACGCGCGCCTCCTTGAGCAATGTATATAACTAGTATATACACCAAGCACAGGCGTGTCAATCCTTTTTCTTGACGCCTCGAAGTGTGATATACGGAGGCAAGCGCTGCTGAACACGCATCGAGACCATCCCCGTCCGGGCCGCGCCACAAGCTGTCACGGGCCACGGACGCGCCAGCCCGCCGATGCCCGGTCTACGAAGAACGCCGCCCAACGGAAGTCGGGCGGCGTCTCTATGGAACGGTCATCAAGCGCCGGCGCGTCAGAACCCCGCGTTGCGCCGAGCGGTTCGCTAGTAGTTGATCTTCCGCGGAAGACCCTTGGCCTGCTTGATCCAGTCCTCGACCTTGTCCTCGGTCGGCAGCGACCGGACGAGCTTCCTGGCTTCGTTCACCTCGGTCAGCTTGCTGAAGAGGCTCGCGGCCTTTCGCTGGCCCAGCTCCGGTATGGTATCGACACCCGCAGCCTCGAGCAGGTCGGCGTACTCCTCACCCACACCCTTGACGCGCATGAGGTCGCACTTGTTGACCCACCCCAGGATCTGCTTCTCGCCGATACCGGACTTCGCAGCGATCTCCTTGCGGCCGGCCGGGGTCGCGCCCTTGTCGAGCAGATCGTTCGTCGACTTGACGCCGACGCCCAGCAGCTTCTCGGCGTATGTCGCACCCACGCCCTCGATCTCTGTCAGCTTCGCCATCGTTCTCTCCTCCTGAGATTGCCGGCCATCCACAGACCGACGTCCAAGTGTGCGCCCCCTCAGGGGGCTCCCGTAGCTCGTTGAGAGAATCCAGCTCCCTGGCAGCACTGTTCAAGCGTGTGCGCGAGGTGTCACGTGAGGCCGGGAAGCATACATAACGTATCAGATGCAGGACGTGACACGAAGTCACATCGTGCGCGTCGGTTCGACATGCGGTGCCATCCGGGCACGATTGTGCGTTCGCTCGCGTGTTGTGTTCCTCAATCTCCTTCTTCGCGTTCCGTTCGCGGGCCGGTTTCCCCTATGCGGTATCCCTGATTTGTCATACAATCGGAATGGGGCTTTGACTGTCGCTCAGTCGGGAGCGCGCATGATCGGTCGCACCGTTTCTCACTACCGGATCACCGGAAAGCTCGGCGAGGGCGGCATGGGCGTGGTCTACCGCGCCGAGGATACCGACCTCGGCAGGACGGTCGCACTCAAGTTCCTTTCCCCCGAACTCACACGCGACCCCGCCGCCAAGGAACGGTTCCGCGTCGAGGCCAAGGCGGCCTCTCAGCTCGATCACCCGAACATCTGTACGATCTATGAGATCGGCGAGACCGACGACGCGCGGCTGTTCATCTCGATGGCCTGCTATGACGGCGACACGCTCGCGCACCGTCTGTCGGGCGGGCCTCTCGCCGCCGAGGAGGCCGTCGGAATCGCGGCGGACGTGGCCGCCGGGCTCGCGGCCGCGCACGCCGCCGGGGTGGTCCACCGCGACATCAAGCCGGGCAACGTGCTCGTGACCGGAAGGGGACGCGCGAAGATCCTCGACTTCGGACTCGCCAAGCTCGGCGCGCCCTCCGATCTCACACAGGCCGGCGTGCGCCTGGGCACCGTAGCCTACATGTCGCCCGAGCAGGCACGCGGCCACGACGCCGATGCACGTGCCGACATCTGGTCGCTCGGGGTGCTCCTGTACGAACTCCTCGCAGGACTCCGGCCCTTCAAAGGCGAGAGCAACGAGTCCCTGCTGTACGCCATCTGTAATGAACCCGCCGTGCCGCCGTCGACGCACGTACCCGGCCTCCCAACCGAACTCGACGCGCTCGTCGCGCGCTGCCTTGAGAAGACCGCCTCGCGCCGGTACGCCAGCGCCGATGAGCTTCGCGACGCACTCGAACGCGTGGCAGGACTCCTCCCGCTGCGTCGCGATCCGACGCAGCTCGACACGACCCCGCTTCCAGCGGCCGCTTCGCGCGGACGGAGACACCGCCTTATCGCGACCGTTGCGCTGCCGGTGCTCGCGGTCATCATCGCGGCCGCCGCGTTCTTCGGCCTCCACCCAAAGGGGCGGGAACTCATCGCCGGCGCTCGCACGACACGGCTCCCGGAACGGACGATCGTCGCCGTCCTCCCCTTCGACGGCACAGACGGGGATTACGCGCGGGGATTCCGCGATTACGTCGCCGAGCGCCTCCAGGAGATGGAGCAGTTCACGGCGGAGCTTCGCGTGATCCCTGCTGCCGACGTCGACGCCTTGAAGGTCGTCTGGCCGGGGAGTGCCGCTCCCGTCCTCGGCGCCAACATCGCGCTCACCGGTTCACTTGAGAACATCGGCGACAGCATCCGCGTTCACCTCGTGCTCAGTGCGAGTCCGTCCGGCGACCGGATCCGCGAGTGGACCGTTGTCGAGCAGCCCGCCAATGTCGCCGCGCTTCAGGACGTTCCGGTGCGATTTGTCGCCGAGGCGCTGGGCGTTGAACTGCCCGGACGCGCCCGCCGACGAAGCGGCGCCTCGGGAACGACCGTCCCGACTGCCTTCGACACGTATCTCAAGGGGACGGGCATCCTCAACGCGGTGCACAGCGCCACGGTCGCCGACAGCGCCGACACCGCGGCAGCGTCGCGGGCGGTGGCCCTGCTGCGCGAGTCGACGTCGGCCGACCCGGCGTTCGCCCTCGCGCACGCGGCTCTGGGCCGGGCGGTGTGGGAAGGCTGCGAGATGAAGCGGGACTTCCACCGGGGAGCCGCGGCCGAATCCAGCCTCATGCGCGCTCTTGATCTCGACGAGCGGTGTGTTCAGGCGATGTTGACCGAGGCCGGCCTCCTCGTTCACGCGGGTCTCTATGACAGCGCGGCTGCGATGCTTCACGATGCGCTCGAGATCGACCCGTTGAGCATCGCCGCGCGGCAGGCGCTCGCCGAGCTCCGGGCCGAGAGCGGTCAGACCGCGCTCGCCGAGACGGCGTACCGGGAGAACGTCGAACTCAGAAGCGAGTACTGGCGCGCACACGATGCCCTCGGTGTCTTCCTCGCGTCCCAGGGACGGTACGCCGAGGCAGCCGGGGAGTTCGCGACCGTCACCGAGATCGCGCCGGGCAACGCGCATGCCTATCGGAATCTCGGCGCGATGTACTACTACCTCGACCGGCTCGATGATGCAGCGGCGACCTTCGAGATCGCCGTCGAGCTCTCACCCGACTACTCGACGTACTCGAACCTCGCGACGCTCCACTTCGCGCGGGCTCGTTACGCCGACGCGGCCACGATGTACGAGAGGGCGCTCGAGATCGACGACTCGGACTACCGGGTCTGGGGAAACCTCGGCTCATCGTACCTCTGGGTCCCAGGAGCCGAGGCGGAGGCGCGGGAGGCGTACCGCGAGGCGGCGAAGCGTGGCGAGCGGAGACGGGCGCTCGCTCCGCGGGACCCGCTGCTCCTCACATCCCTCGCGGCGTACTACGCGGAGCTCGACGAGCCTGAGCGGGCACGACGTCTCCTCGAGGAAGCGCTTCTCCACGCGCCCGGGGACGTCGAGGTGATGTTCCAGGCGGGACACACGCATGAGGTACTGGGCGACCGGGAGCTGGCGCTCAGCTGGATCGAGAAGGCCCTCGAGCATGGGTACTCGAGGGCACAGGTGGAGAGCACTCCAGCACTTCGCGGACTGTGCGCGGATGAACGGTATCAGACGTTCGCCGCGCAGACCGCAGGACGGGAGTACGGGCTATGAAAGCGGAGGCGATGGCGATGCAGAAGCTCATCGAAGTGACGATCGAAGAAGGAACCGGAATGCGGAAGGTTCCGCAGGTGGAGGCCAATCCCGGCGACACCGTGCTGTTCGCGGCCGGCGACGACATGATCAGCATCTGGTTCCCGGAGCCCGGCGTGTTCCCAACCACTGAGATCGTCACGATGCAGACGGGTGACGTCGACGTTGAGATCCCGGCCAACGCCACGCCCGGCACGTATGAGTACGCCATCTACGTGCACACGGTGGGGAATTACGCGGAGTGCAACTCGCACCCGCTCATGATCATCAAGGGCCCGTAGCCGCACCGGGGCTGAGAGGGCCGTCGGAATTCCGTGGCGGTCGCCCGGGCGGCGATGCCGTCGGCCCGTTCCCCATTCGACTCACCTCTCTCATACGTGAAGACGGCCGCGTCGAAAGCCGACGCGGCCGTTTCCCGAATATCGACAGCCTGATGTTCTGGAAGAACTAGCCCTCGATCTTCGCAACGTTCTCAGCCGCCGGGCCCTTGGCACCGTCGACGACATCGAACTCAACGTGGTCGCCCTCGTTCAGGCTCTTGAACGAATCGGCACCCTGAATCGCCGAGTAGTGGACGAACACATCGGGG
The DNA here is from genome assembly GCA_964516845.1 of uncultured bacterium. Lineage (GTDB taxonomy): Bacteria > Joyebacterota > Joyebacteria > Joyebacterales > Joyebacteraceae > JAPEKQ01. Next base: position 27,070 of record CAZEXP010000007.1, on the reverse strand, counting down.
CTACCATCATCAGGCGTGATGAACCCGAAGCCCTTGCTGTCATTGAACCACTTCACCTTGCCGGTCGTACCCACTTCTGCTACCCCCTGCGATCTGGCCGCGTGACGGTCGAGCCGCCCTCGTCGGCCTGGTTCACCGGAGCGCGCGCGCGCTCTCCGGTTCCTGCATACACCGGGGCTCTCGGCCCCGGGCAAAGCCGACCACATCTCCAGCGACGCTCCTGCTACCCCGACAGTCCTCTCGGACCCCCTGCTCCCCGTTCACCGCCCAAAGGCAGCTCCCCTGAGAGCAAGAAAGGGACTGGCTCATGCGCCAAGTCCCTCTTCAGAGTCACCGGATATGTCACCATACCGACATGGCAGCTTCTGCTCAATAGACAGTATATCCGACTCCGTCCGGTGGAGCAAGAGAAAACTTCACCCCTCAATAAGCCCAGCAAAGCGGCCCTGAGGGATGGTCACGCACGGCGCGGCGGCGAGGATCCGGCGGTCCCGTGGCGCCCTGTCGCCGCCGTGAGGCCCCACGGCCAGGGCTCTTCGCCCTGCGGCTGGTCGTTTCTCCAAAGGTCTACTTCAGCAGGATCATCTTCCGGGTCTCTGCGGCGCCGTCCGCGCGCAGGCGATAGAAGTACGTGCCGCTCGCAGCACGCCGACCGTCCTCGCCCGAACCGTCCCAGACGACGACATGGTCTCCCGCGCGGCGTCGCCCGTTCTCGAGTAACGCGACGACGCGCCCGGTGAGATCGAGCACCTCGAGTGTCACACTCATGGGTCGTGCGAGCGTGAAGCGGATCTCGGTGTGGGGATTGAACGGATTGGGACTGTTCTGCGCAAGCACCGGGAGCGCCAACGTTGAACCGTCCGACCCCGCGTGGTCCACGCCGACCGACAGCCCGGTCCGCAGAGCGCCGAGGAGCCACCAGAACGCCTTCCCCTTCTGATGGCAGTTGAAGCAGTGCGAGTGCGCGCAATCTCCGCATGTCGGACACACATGCGTGGAACACCAGACCGCGCACCAAGCACAACCATCGCTCTCGTCGGGGTAGAAGACGCCGTCGGGGTCCCAGCTCTCGATGTCGGCGAAGTCGAACAGCACCTTCCCGTTCGCCTCGCAGTACGCGCGGATCTGGTTGTTGCGCGCGCGGAGGTTCCCCCCGTCGCCCGTTCCGTCAAGATGACCGGTCATGTAGACGAAGATGACCTCCGGATGCGCGAGTTCGAGCTGATTCATCGCGTCGAGATAGATATCGATGCCGGCTTCGGTGTTGTCGGACGCGCCCCCGCACCAGGACCACACGACGACGTTGATGTCATATGTGGCGTTGCCGAGATACGTCTCCGTGATCGGCACCCATGAGACGTCACCGTTGTGACCGAGGTCATCGCTGTATTCGTAGAGCGTCAGCGTCCCGGCGCCGTCGTTGTACGCGAGGCTCGGATCCTCATCGTAGAGCATCGACATCCCCGTGACGATCTGACCTCCGTGCGACGTGTGCCCATAGAAGATGCGGTAGTCCGTCTTGACGAGCTCGACGACCGAGCCCGGGATATTCGCGAAGGCCGCACACGAGGTGTGGTCTGCCGTGATACCCCATGCGGAGAGAGCGAAGCTGAGGGTGAGAACGGGCGCAAGCAGTGCGACCGGGATTGACGTCGGACCATGGTATGTGTGCGTTCTCATCGTGGTCTCCTTCGCATGATGCGGTGTCAGTTCCCTGCGTCACGCGGTCCGGTCTCGATGGGCGCATCCGCAACGGCCGCCCACTCGACCCAGGAACCGTCATAGACTCTGACGCATGGGAATCCCAGCGCACGGAGCACGAAGTAGCCGTGCGACGCGCGGACACCGGCCTGGCAGTATGTGGCGATCTTGCGATCGCGCGTGATCCCGGCGCTGTCGAGCAGCGCCTCGATCTCGTCGGTCGAGAGGAACACGCCAAGTCCTGCGTCCTTGACGGTCCACTCCCAGTTGAGGTGCGCGGCCTCAGGAATGCGACCGCCGCGAGCAGCTTTGACACTCTCTCCCGTGAACTCCTCCAGAGTTCGGGTGTCGACGGGTAGGAACTCCGGGTTGGTCAGATGATCGACCATCCAATCGTAGGTCGCGATGCGCTCCGGGTGGACGACCACGGTGAAGTGACCTCGTTCGACAAGCGGATGCTCGTATGACGTGGCCCGCTCCTCCTCCGCCCATTGGTTCCAGCCCCCGTCGAGAACGCGCACGTCGTCGTGTCCCAGATACTCTAGAGCCCAGAACAGCCGTGTCGCGAAGAGCCCGCCGGCCTCGTCGTAGACGACGACGGTCTTCCCGCTGCCGACACCAACGTCTTCGAGCGCGCTCGCGACCGTCTCCACGTGCGGGAGCATCATGGGAGTGCCGCCGACACGGGTCATGGTCGCCGAGTCGGGAAGATACGCGGCGCCGGGTATGTGACCGTTCTCGTAGTCCTCGAGTTCGCGGCCGTAGTCCACGATCACGACGCTCGAGTCGCCGAGCTGCGCCTCGAGCCAACTCCCGTCGACGAGAAGCTCTGAGGAACCGAGTCCGTCAGTCGTCGTGCGGGCCTCACCCGGCTCGTCGGCCGGAGCAAAGCCCGGCGCCGCCACAAGAACCACGAACAGAACCGCGCCTGCCACTGCCATGCCGCGTCCTGACATCACGCCCTCCCACTCATCGATGCGGCCGCCAGACGCTGGGCAGCGCGGAAGTCGACCTTGGAACTCTCAAGCATCGGGATCTCATCGACCCGTACGAACGTCTTCGGGACCGCCACTCGCGGCAGCTCGGCTGCCATCCTGCGCGCCACCGCGCGCTCGTCCACGTCGCAGGTCACGACCGCGGCGATACGCGAACCGCGCCGCTCGTCGGGGACGGCGACAACACAGCACCCGGCGCCGGGTGGCAGGAACCCGTTCAGGATCTCCTCGACTCGCCAGAGCGACACCATCTCTCCTCCGACCTTCACGCACCGTGTGAGCCTGCCGGAGAGCCAGAGGAAGCCGTCCTCATCCAGATACCCGAGATCCCCGGTGTCGTACCAGCCGGCCCGCACGGCGCGGGTCGTCGCCTCGGGATCGCCGAGGTACTCCTTCATCACGAGGTCACCCCTGACGAGGATCCTCCCGGTCTCGCCGGCGGCGCAGCCCTCCCCTGTCTCCACGTTCTCGATGCGGACGTCGACACCCGGCAGCGGACGTCCGACGCTCCCGGGACGGTCACCGTTCTCGGAGTTAGCCGAGATGACGGGCGACGTCTCAGTCGCGCCGTAGCCTTCACGGAGGGCGACGCCGTGCAGCTCCATGCACTCGGCTCGGAGCGACTCCGGACACTTGTCGGCGCCGGCGACAGCGATGCGAAGTGTCTCGAAGTCACCGACCCGGGAGGCCCTGAGGTATCCCCACCAGAACGCGGGTGTCGCCGCGGCGATAGTCAGCCGCTCTTCACGGATCGTCTTGCAGATGGCCGAATAGTCGAGCGGTGTGACGTGCGTGGCCACAGTCAGTCCCCTGATCGCGGGGGTGAACAGATTGACCGTCAGCCCGAACACATGGAAGAACGGCAGATTCGCAAGCACCGAATCGCCTTCCTTGAGATGAAACACATCCGACATCGCCTCGACCTCGAAGCAGATGTTCCGGTGTGTCAGCACGACGGGCTTCGGATCTCCCTCGCTCCCACTTGTGAAGATGATGACGGCGGCAGCGTTCTCGTCGCAGCGGTGGACCATCCCGCACGTGAGCGGCGCAGGAATGAAGGCGAGCGCGGCCGCTTTGAGCTTGTCGCTCTTCGTGAGGCTCCCCGCGATGTCCTCAAGATAGACCATGCCATCAATGCGAGGACACTCGAGCTTCTCGAGAAATCGCCCGCTCGTGATGATGGTCGACAGACCGCACCGGCGCATGGCGAACGACGCGTTCCTCTCGGCCCCCATCGCGTAGTTGATCATGACCGGGACACGTCCTGCTACGAGTGCGGCGAGAACGGCGAGAACCGATCCCGCCGAATTGGGAAGCATGATGCCGAGCAGCCGACTCTCGCCCGACTCCGGCACGATCCTGAGTCTGCGTGAGAGGGCGAGGACGGAGATGAGCGCCTCACCGTACGTCAATCGCTGCCCGAGGCTGCGGTCGGCGATGAAGACCTTCCGCGGACGGACACGGGCCGAGCGAATGAAGGCATGATGCAGGAGCACCGGCATACTCCCTCTGGAAGATCGGTCTCGAAGGTCGGCCCGCAGGGCTGTGGCCTTGCGGCGGCGACGCCACCCCACCCGGTGGAGTGTATCGCCTGCGTGCCGCGAGTCAAGGGACAGACACTGGCGCTCAGGCTCTCGCGGCACCAGACCACAGACCATGCATTATAGCATGAATATCGGCATTCGCCAGCCGCGCCTCCTCCTGCCGCGTGTGCCGGGACAGATCGAGCGGCCTCTCTCCGCAACGGCCGGCCTCTTGAAACCGAATGACGATTCACGGTCGGACCGCCGAATCGAGTTGACGACCACCCACCAACCCGCGAGACTGTCCGACGAGTCCCGTAACCGGAACGGGCATCCAATGACGGTCCCGAAAGACCTGATTCGTTCATGTGCACGAGAGATCGCCAACCAGCACGTGTGGAGGTAGGACATGTCAGAAACACGCTACATGCGCGCGCAGCGCGCACCCGCCGTCTCGTGGTCCGTCCTCATCGCTCTCTGTCTCGCCATCGTGGCCCTCGCGGCCCCGCTCCACGCCCAGACCCACGACTCCGCTGTCTTCCGAGACGTCGATGCCCTCATGGCGCAGGCCCTGGAGGTACACGCGGACGTGCTCGCGGAGAAGAGCTTCGGCGAGGCCGAACGCTACTACCGCCGCGCCGAGGTCAGCTATGAGCGCGGGAAGAACAAGCAGGATATCGTCGAGGATCTCGCCAAGGCCAAGGAGAACCTCACGCACGCCATCGAGACAGCGAGGCTCGTACGTATCGAACTCCCGGACATGCTGGCCGCCCGCGAGGACGCCCGCTCCGCCAACGCGCCCACGTACGCCCCCGAACTCTGGAGTGAGGGCAACCGCCTGGCCGAGGATGCGGCCGCGGCCGTCGAGTCCCGCAAGATAGATCGAGCAAGACAGAAGGGCGCGAGCGCGACGACGTTGTTCCGCGACGCGGAGCTCGAGGCGGTCAAGGTGGGGCTGCTCAGCGAGACCGAGACGCTGCTCAAGCGCGCCGCGGATGAGCGCATCGAGCGCCTCGCCCCAGATACGATCGCCCGCGCGCGCGCGCTTCTCCAGGAAGCGGAGGCTGCGCTCGAAACCGACCGCTACGACACCGATCTCCCCCGCACGCTTGCCAACGACGCGCTCTACGAGGCGCACCACGCCTACAGGATCGCGGACGTCGCGAGGAGCGTCGACCGTCGGGAGTCGACCGTCGAGGACATCGTTCTCGCGGCGGAGGAACCGCTCATCAAGATCGCGGGCGTGCTCGACCTCGTCTCGCGCTTCGACAAAGGGTACGGCGATGTCACGGCGGCCGTCATCAACAGGATCGAGGATCTGTCGTCCGACCGGGGCGCCCTGTCGCAGGACCTGTCAGAGTGCCGCAGCCTGCGCGACGAACTCGAGCTCAGGCTCGGCGAACTCGAGACGGAACTCGGCGGTGTGTCCGAAGAGCGCCAGGCCATGGAACGCCGCCTCATCGCGGAAGAGAAGGTCCGCGAGAGGTTCCTGCAGGTCGACGGCATGTTTTCGAGAGACGAGGCCCGGGTGCTTCGTGAGAGCGATCAGATCATCATCCGGCTGGTCGGCGTGCAGTTCGACAGCGGCTCGGACGTCATCCAGCCGCAGTACTTCGGTCTGTTGACGCGCGTGCAGGATGCGATCGCGCTCTTCCCGGAGGCGACCGTCGACATCGAAGGACACACGGATTCCTACGGTACTGACGCACAGAACCTCGTGCTGTCGATGTCGCGGGCCGAGGCCGTGCGGCAGTACATGCTGGCGAACATGCGCCTCGACGGTGGACGCATCGAGGCTGTCGGACTCGGCGAAGCAGAACCCATCGCAAACAACGAGACTCGCGAGGGCCGCGCCCGGAACCGGCGGATCGACGTGATCATCACGCCGAACCTCGACGCCGTGATGCCGTAGCACCGGCTGCGGATGAGTGGAATCGATCGGGGCGGGCCTGAGCGTCGCACGAAGACGCCGGGGCCGCCCCGACTACGTTAGAAGTCGGGGTTGTCCTTGGAGCGGTTGGGGGTTCCCCACGCAAGCGGGACCTTTGAGATGGCGTGGCGGAACTTGCCGCGGGCCGTACGCGGAAGATCGTCAACGCGCACGATCTCGGCATGCACCTCGGGGCCGAGCCTGCGGCTGAGATACTCACGAGCCCCGTCGATCTCTCCCTGCTCGAGCGGCCGATCGCGGACGATCTCGACAAGGATCTCCTCGGGGCGTTCCTGCGTCACACGCCAGAGCAGCACGTCCTTGATGGGCCGAACAGCCCAGCTGATCATACGCGACGGAAGCATACGGCCGTCCGGCGTCACGAGAAGATCACCCACCCTGCTGGTGAGTTCCTTCATCAGAGGATGTGCGAGGCCGCACTCGCACGCCTCTGTACCCAACACGCCTACATCACCAACGACATAACGAATGAGCGGCATCGCCATGTTGTGAAGCCCCGTCCCCACGATCAGGCCGGGCTCACCATCCGCTACGGGCGCGCCGTCCTCATCGAGGAACTCGGTGACCCCGTACTCGGACGCCAGATGCTGTCCCACGTGCAGGTCGCACTCGCTGGCGAAGGTCACACGCTCGGCCTGCCCATACGCGTCGAAGATCTTCGTCTGGAACCGTTCCTCGATCACCTCGCGCTCGAGGGGGAACAGCGGCTCCCCTGTCATTATCAGCGCCTTGAGCGGAAGGTACTCGCCGCGTGACTCGAGGAACTTGGCAACGACGTACGCGCAGGACGGGTACGTCTCGAGCGCCTGCGCGCCGAATCTCCGAAGCTCCGCGACGTAGTGCACGAGATTCGCGTCGCTCAGATGAAGTGTCGAGAAGAAGATCTGGTTCCACTTCGGGTTGTACCGCCAGAACGGCGGTCTCTTCTGCGTGATCGGGACCGCCGGCCCGCCATGCATGGAAGCGAACGGGACGCCGAACGGAACGCCGGCCCAGCGTCTCGCCCGCATGTAGCATGCGTGGTTCATCACATCGACCGCGCGGTCCCAGTAGACCGGCAGCGGCGAATTCGTCGTCGCCGATGTCCAGACCTGACGGAGCGTCTTCTTCGGGTAGTCGCGCGAGATGAGACGGTCGCACTGCGTGCGAACATCTTCCTTCGTGAGAAGCGGGAGCTTGTGAAGGTCGGCGGCGGTGCGGATGTCGGACGGGCGGAGCTTCCGCTCATCCATTACATCGCGGTAGAACGGGACCGTCTCCCACGCGTGTTCCACGATGACGCGGAGACGTTCATCCTGATACGCCTTGAGCTCTTCGAGCGTGTAGCTCTCGGACTCCTCGAGGAACCGCGAAACCGCGTCGTAGCCGGGGCCGAATCGAAGACGATAGACCTGACGCCCACGCCACGCGACGACCGCATTCTGAAGCGCGACCGGAAGTCGGTGATAGATCAGCTCGCCAGGATGTGACGCCATGTGTCAGAACCTCGTCAATGAACCGTGCCTCGAGAGCCACCTTGACAACAAGCATAACATGCAATGCCCGGGCCAGAACAACGAAGTCGCGGGCCGGCTACCCCCTCTCCGGTCCGATCAACTCCAGTATCTCGCTGCCGGCCAGCAGGAGTGCGCCGGCACCGAACGGCGCCGTCCCGGCCTCGGAGATCAGTCCGGGACGCCTCCCGACGCCCTGGACCCATCCAAGCGTGCCCTCCCCGTCCACGGATTCCGTGAGGCCCTCCCAGGCAAGGAGCGCCGAAGGCGCATAGAGCTCCCGGTCGAGCAGCCCTTCGTTGATACCCCAGGTGAGACCGTGGCACAGCAGCGCGGTACCACTCGTCTCGCCGGGGTACGACTCCCACGGATCGAGCAGTGACGTGCGCCAGAGCCCATCGCCGCCCTGAAGTTCGATGACTCGCGCGGCCAGGAGCGCGTAGACCGTACTGAGAAGTTCCCGACCCTCGTGGTCCGGGGGAAGAAATTCGAGTGTCCGCGCGATGCCGGAGAGAACCCATCCGTTGCCGCGGGACCAGAACGCGCGCTTGCCGTGACGCGACAGCGGCGGCGCGCCGTCCCGGTTGTCCCGGGCGGCCGCGTCGCGATGAAAGAGCCGCTCCTCCCCATCGAACAGCGGGTCGGCCGCGTCCCACCACATCCCGGGGAGCGGATCGGTGAACGTCGGATCGCCCGCCACGTACGCCGCGCGAACAAGCGCGGGTGGCGCCATGAACAGCGCATCACACCACCACCAGATGTGGTCCGCGCTCTCCTCGGACCCGAGCAGTGCGCGGAGCCCGTCGAGCGTCGGAGTGGCGCTCGACGCCTCGCCGGTCAGCCGGGCGAGATCGAGATAGACCTGCCCTGACGCGTGGTCGTCGGCGTGGAGTTCGCGTGGGCCGAGCCGCCAGTCGTTCGCGTCCGACCAGCGCGCCGCCGCGTTGAGGTAGGCGGTATCACCGGTCGCCTCGTAGGCCGAGACGGCGCCCATCATGAACACCGACTGAACCCAATCCGGCTCCGGTGACCCGAGCCTCTTGATCTGCCAGTCGAAGACGCGCCGCATCGCGCGCTCGACGTCGGTTCGCGCAGGCGCGTTCGCGAGCGGCGGCGCATCGCCGACGGACAGGTCGGGAGAAGCGCTCACCGTGGGGTCGGATGAACCACCCACGATCGAGTCTCTCGCGGCGCGCGAATCCACCTGCGCGGAGCATCCGGACAGCGCGGTCGTCAGCGCGCATATGATGCCGATGAGATGAAGAGTGCGGCGTCCCATGGGACTCCCTTCGCAGCCTTGGGCTCACGCGGATCCAGCGATGCGAAGAGCATACCACATCGGCGCGCCACCTTCGTAGCGCGCCGATGAGAGTTCGAATTATGAGGTGATAGCGCCTAGTGGCGCTGTCCCCGCAGGTACTTGTAGGCCTTACCCTCGCACTCGATGATGTCGCCGTCGACGAGAGCCCGTACCTGGTCGACCGGTTCCCCGGCCACTCGCACGGAGCCCTTGACGGCCCTGAGCAGCGGGGGTGAACCATCGGTCGTTCCAGCGAACTCAAGGATCGTCTCACGGAGTTCGGCGGCGTAGTCGGTCCCGACCCCGATCTCGAGGACGGGCAGCCCCGGATTCTCGATCGGGATGTTCCTGTGCGCCGCGATGACGCCCTCAGGGAGGACCCTGCGCAGATAGCCCTTCACACGAATATCCTTCTTAAGAAGTGGCTTCGTGAACGCGCCCGTCCAGGCCTGCCTGCGATGGATACCGATCGCCACGAAGCCCATCACCACTCCAAGAACACCCACGACGGACTGATAGACCTGGCGACCGACGCTGCCAAAGGAACTGGCCAACGCCGCTTCCGCACGATTCGTCTGCGTCGTCTCGCTGGCGGACGCAGTCTCGACGATGCCGTCCAGGAAAGCGCCCGAGCGCTCCCTGCCGGTGGTGGGCATCGGATCGGCGACCATCAGAGCGTCTTCACCGCCGACCTCGACGGTGCTCACGTCGACCGGCGGGTCGATCTGGGCCACCGCAACCGGCTGACCGATGACGTCGCCCATGAGGTCATCGAACACGCCCGGGAGGCGGTCGCTCGATGCGGCGTTGCGATAAACGCCGCCACTGGTCTCCGAAAGCTGTGTGAGCAGCTCGCCCTCGACCTTCTCGGCCTGGCCGAGACCGACCGAATAAACGGGGATTCCCGCCTCCGCGAAGAGCCCGCCGAGTTCGCGAAGCCGGCGCTTGCTCTGACCGTAGATCGCGTCGTACTCGGAGTAATCCGTGTAGATGGGAATGAGCTTCCCATCGGTCAGGAGGATCACGTAGGCGGAACCCTCCGTAGCCTTCGTCCTGCCGGAGAGCGCGCGAGAGAAGACCTTCTCACGCTCCTTCCAGACCATGTCCAGACCCCGCGTGATGTCGGTGCGATCCGCGGTGAATGGAAGGTTCATCGCGGCACAGAGTGTCTTGCGCTCGGCCTGCGAACCGACCGTCGCGGGATAGCTGGCCAGCGCTGCGAACGGCTCCTCGCCGTATCCGTAGACGCTGACCCGATCGCCCTCGTCGAGCGAGCCGACAAACTGCTCGATCGCCTCGAGCGTCGCGACGCCCCTGCTCCCGTACTGCATCGTTCCCGTGCAGTCGACGAGCAGCACATAGTCTGCGCCGCTCTGGACAGCCCAGGCACTCGCCGGGACGACAGCCGTCAGTATGCACGCGCCAAGCAGCGCGACACTCAGGCGAAATGACATTCCCGTTCTCATCCTTGTCCTCCTCGAGAACCGTCCTCTTGGCGAGCGAAGTACCAGCGGGTGGGCCCGTTTGGGCACACGAGACATCCATATCCTGGAATCTCGCCACTATTATTATTGCCCGTTCAGTGATGAATCTTCGTCCTGCAAGCATGGAAGCATGAACTATGCCTGAGAGGACAACCGGAGACGGTATACGGCGGGCAATATCAGAGGGTTCGACGGTTCTCAGTATAAGAAGATGGGCAGTCACGGTGACGGCCACAACGAGGAGCACGATCCGTGGCGGCCACGTGTCGAGCGCGACGAAGAGGCTGATGCCGAGCGGCACCCTGTCCCGCGCACGGAGTGGCATCTGATGGTCATCTTGTCGCACATCACCGTCTACTGCAGCGGACTCGCCTCTACCGCACAACCGGATGCCACGCTACAATGGTCCGCATGCGTGAGCCCATGCCAAGAAGGAGTCCATGATGCGACCGAAACTCCAGTTCCTCGACGAGGCTCTCATCGAACGCATCGTCAGCGAGGCGCTCGACCTGTTGGCCAATCTCGGCGTCGAGGTCCAGAACGGCAACGCAGCCGCTCTCCTCGGCGACCACGGCGCCGGCGTCGACATCGCCCGGGGACGCGTGACCCTCCCCCGGTCCCTGGTGCTCGACGCTGTGAAGATGGCGCCCTCGGGGTTCGAGCTCTTCGACGCTCTCGGCAACCGGACCCACGACCTCTCCGGCGACAACGTTCACTTCACACCCGGCTCCTCCGGCATCGCGGTCCTCGACTCCGAAACGGGCACAACGCGCACGCCCGTCACGCGCGACCTCATCCGTTTCACGAAGCTCACGAGCCGCCTGCCACACATCGACGCGGCCAGCACGGCGTTCATCTGCTCCGACGTGCCGGAGCAGATCCAGGACAGCTACCGCCTGTTTCTCTGCTTGATGTACTGTGAGAAGCCGGTCGTCACCGGCGCGTTCACCATCGAGTCCTACGGGCTGATGCGCGACCTTCAGATCGCCGTGCGCGGCTCGGCCAACGCACTTACGGAGAAACCGCTGACGATCTTCTCGTGCTGCCCGACCGCGCCGCTGAAGTGGAGCGACGTCACCGCGCAGAACCTGCTCGACTGCGCCGCCGACCTGATACCGATCGAGTTCATCTCGATGCCGCTGACCGGGTTCATGGGACCGGTCACGCTCGTCGGCAGCCTCGTCCAGCACACGGCCGAGACGCTGTCGGGCGTCGTCCTCAGCCAGCTCGCCAGTCCGGGCTGCCCCGTGCTCTACGGCGGCTCGCCGGCCGCGTTCGACATGCGCTACGAAACGACGCCGATGGGCGCCATCGAGACACAGATGCTCGACTGCGCCTACAGCGAGATCGGCAAACACCTCGGTATGCCGACCCAGGCGTACATCGGGCTCTCTGACTCGAAAGCGCTCGACGCGCAGGCGGGCCTCGAGACGTCGATGGGCGCGACGCTCGCCGCGCTCGGGGGGATCAACAGCATTTCCGGCCCCGGCATGCTCGACTTCGAAACGACGCTGAGTCTTGAGAAACTTGTGGTCGACCACGAGATCTGCGGGCTGACGAAGCGCATGGTCCGGGGCGTCGAGCCGAAGGACGACTTCCCGGCGCTCCCGCACTTCGAGGAGATGCTCGAGGAGGGGCACCTGCTCATCTCGGACCACACCCGCAAGCACCTCAGGAGCGAGCACTACTTCCCGGGACCCGTCATCGAGCGCGCGAACGTCTCGCGCTGGCGCGAGGAAGGCTCAAAGACGCTGGATGAACGCGCCCGCGCGGAAGTGGCGCGACACCTCAGCGAATACGTCCCGCCGCTCCTCGATGACGACGTCCGGCGGGAGCTGATCCGGCTGATGACGAGCGAAGCCGCGCGCTACGGAATGGACGAACTTCCCGAACGGGAGGACTGATGCGCTGGCACGGCGACATCCACATCGACGGCATCGTTCCGGAACCGGTCGATGTACTCCGCGGACTCGGAGTCCCGGACGACCGTGAATCCGCTGCCCGGACCCACGAGACGATTGCCGACGCCCTCGACGAGCTTCGCGCGATCGCGCAGCCGCGCGGCATCTTCAAGACCGTCAGCCCCCACGCTTTTGCGCGCATCTACGAGGGCGAGGGCGACAACGCCGCACCGTCACCGCTGGCGAGCGTCTTCCCACGCGCGGATGGGCTTACGCTCTTCGCCGTGACGCTCGGCGCCCGGACGTCTCTGCGCATCGCCGCGCTCTTCAGCGCGGGCGACTACTCGCTCGGGGGCACCCTCGACGCCGCGGCATCCGAGGCGACCGAGCGTGCCGCAGAGTTCATCACGAGCAAGGTGCTTGGCAAGATGCGCCACTCGGGGCGGGCCGGCACGCAGACTCGCGCGCTCTCCTACAGTCCCGGCTACTGCGGATGGAACCTCACCGGCCAACGCGCGCTCTTCGCCGCGCTCGAGCCCGGGAGGATCGGCATCACGCTGACGGACAGCTGCCTCATGAAGCCGGTCAAGGCGGTGTCGGGCGTTGTCGTTGTCGGCGCCGCCGCCATCCACGACTTCGACGACGACTACGACTTCTGCTCCGCGTGCTCGACGCACGAGTGCCGCGACCGAATCCGGCGCATCAGCGAGCCCGACGCTTGAGCCCGTGTGAGACTCCGGCCAACCCGATACCTGAATGCGCCCGAAGGAGACACCGATGAGCATCCTTGAGTCGATCGCCTCGCACCTCGAACGCGGTGAGCATGAGGAGGTCCGCGCGCTGACCGAGACCGCGCTCGCCGAGTCGCTCGACGCGGCTACCATCCTGGACGATGGCCTCATCGCGGGGATGCAGGTCGTCGGTGAGCAGTTCCGCAAGCACGAGATCTTCCTCCCCGACGTCCTCATGGCGGCGAAGGCCATGAACGCGGGGCTCGAGATCCTCAAGCCGCACCTCAGCGCGGCCGACATCAGAAGTCAGGGCAAGGTGGTCATCGGCACGGTCAAGGGAGACCTCCACGACATCGGCAAGAACCTCGTCGGTATCATGCTCGCCGGAGCCGGGTTCGAGGTCATCGACCTCGGCAAGGACGTGCCGCCCGAGCGGTTCGTGGACGCGGCGGCCGAATCGGGCGCGAACGTCATCGGCATGTCCGCGCTTCTGACGACGACCATGCCGGGAATGAGAGCGGTCGTCGATCTCGTGAAGTCGCGCGGGCTCGATGGCTCGGTGCGCACGGTCATCGGCGGCGCACCCGTGACCGAGGAGTACGCGAACGAGATAGGCGCTGATGGATACAGCTTCGACGCGGCCAACGCGGTCGAGTGCGTAAGGCGGATGGTGAAGGAGCAGCAGAGTCCGTGATCGGGACGCATGAGATCTCCGGTGGAGGAAGCATGAGGTCACTGCTGGCGCGCATCCAGGACAGTCCCATCGTCATAGCGGACGGGGCGACCGGGAGTCTGCTCATCGAGCACGGCCTCGAACCGGGCGCCGCGCCCGAGTCGCTCAACCTCACACGCCCGGCCGTGCTCCGTGATATCGCCGCTCGATACATCGAGGCAGGCGCGGAGATCGTCCACACGAACACATTCGGCGCGTCCCCGCTCAAGCTCGCCGGTCACGGCCTCGACGGGCTGACCGAGGAGATCAACCGCGCAGCGGTCCGGGCGGTGCGGGAAGTCCTGGCGGTGCGGGAAGTCCTCGCCGTGCGAGAGGTCCGGACGGAGCGGGGGGCTGCCCCGGACGTCTACATCTCGGGTTCCATCGGACCGACCGGAGAGATGCTCGTCCCGTATGGGAACACCGAGCCCGACGAGGTGCGCGAGGGATTCGAGCGCCAGATCGCATCGCTCGTGGCGGCCGGTGTCGATGCGCTGACCATCGAGACGATGATCGACCTCGCCGAGGCGAAGCTCGCGGTCCGGGCCGCCCGCAACGTCTCGAGCAGCATCCCCATCATGGCGACGATGACGTTCGACGTGCTCCCGCGGGGCGTCTACACGATCATGGGCAATGATGTGAAGACGGCCGCCAGCGAACTCCTGGACGCTGGCGCGAACGTGGTGGGCTCCAACTGCGGCAACGGCACGGAGAGCATGCTCGCGATCGCCGGGGAGTTCCGCAGCGTAACGGATGCTCCCCTCATCTTCCAGCCGAACGCGGGTCTCCCGCGCATCGACAACGGCGTCACCGTCTTCGACGAGACGCCGGAGCAGATGGCGTCCCTCGCGACCGCCTTCGCCGACCTCGGCGTCGCCGTCATCGGCGGCTGCTGCGGCACCACCCCCGACCACATCCGCGCGCTCCGCGCAGCGCTCCACCCCTAGAATCCACGGGCAGGCAAGACGGTCGCCATCCATCTCGTGACTATTCGCTCAAGATGTGCTATAATAAGGCCTAATAGTGCGTTTCAGCTTCGTTCTCGCCCAACCGAGAACGAACCGCTCTCCAACCACCGGAGGAGAACCATGCAGCGAACGCTCGCACCGGTTCCACGCATCATCTTCCTGACCCTGGCGACACTCCTGGTCGTCACCTCGGTCGCTCACGCGCGCCCGACCTGGCTGGAAGGCCGCGAAGCGGGCACCGACCCCAGAGCCATCCTCTGGGAGTCCAAGCAGGTTGCATTCGAGCGCCTTCAGGAGCAGCTCGCCCTCCCCCCGACGGCAACCCGCGCCACCCAGATGGACTACGATGTCACATGGTATGACATCGACATCGAGATCGACGAGGGGCCCGAGACGGTGGCCGGAACGGTCCTCATGCGGGCGACGAGCCTGGTCGGCGGCCTCGACGAGGTCATCCTCGACTTCTACGACAACATGACCGTTGACTCCATCACGTACGACGGCGCTGGCGCCTCATACACGCACAACAACGACCTCATCACGGTGACTCTCAGCCCGACAGCGGGCATCGGCGCCGAGTTCGAGATCGTCGTGACCTACCACGGCGCTCCGGTCGACGACGCGCTCAACTTCGACACGCATGGCGGTGGCAACCCGATCATCTCCAGTCTCTCCGAGCCGATCGGCGCGAGGCAGTGGTGGCCCTGCAAGGACATGCCGGACGACAAGGCCGACTCCGCGAGGATCGCCGTGACGGTCGACGACGCGCTCGTCGCGGTGTCGAACGGGATGCTCGAGTCCGAGGTGGACAACGGGGCAACGAAGACCTACACGTGGTTCGAGCGCTATCCGATCACGACCTACCTCGTCTCGGTCGCCATCTCCAACTACTCGAGTTGGGTCGACACCTACACCTACTCGGGCGGCTCGATGCCCCTCGAGCACTACGTCTACCCGGAGGATCTCTCCGACGCGCAGATCGACCTCAGTATCACCGGCGACGCCATCGCAGCGCTCGAGAGCGCATTCGGCCAGTACCCGTTCATCGAGGAGCGCTACGGCCACGCGGAGTTCCCGTGGGGCGGCGCGATGGAGCACCAAACCTGCACGAGTTACGGCGCGGTGCTCATCCGCGGCGACCACTACTACGACTGGATCCTCGTCCACGAACTCGGTCATCAGTGGTGGGGCGACTCGGTGACATGCGGGACGTGGGAGGACATCTGGCTCAACGAAGGCTTCGCCAGCTACTCCGAGGCGCTCTGGTTCGAATACGAGGAAGGCGAGGCGAGCTACAACGACTACATCGAGAGCTACGACTACTACGGGTACTTCGACGGGTCGATCTACGATCCGGTTTCGACATTCAACCGCACGGTCTACGACAAGGGCGCGCTCGTTCTTCATATGCTCCGGCGGGTGCTCGCTCTCGCCGACGGGACACGGTACTACTACCCGATCGACGCCTTCGAGAGCGTGCTTGCCACGTACGGTTCCACCTATGCGTACAGCTCGGCCATCACGCCCGAGTTCCAGGCCGTCTGCGAGGCCGCCTACGGCGGGAGTATGGACTGGTTCTTCCTCCCGTGGATCTACGGTGAGAACAGGCCGGACTACGAGTACTCGTGGATCGCAACGAACCAGGGTCCGCCGCACAGCGTGATGCTCCACATCGACCAGGTCCAGTCAAACGCCGGCCTCTTCACGATGCCGATAGACATCGAGATCCAGACGACGGCCGGCGACACGCTCGTCACGGTCTGGAACGATCAGTGGAGCCAGGACTTCTTCATCTCGACTGACGCGCAGCCGACCGGCGTGAGCTTCGACCCGGGCAACTGGCTCCTCAAGTACGTCTCACAGGTCAGCCCGACGAGCGTCGACGACGCGGTCACGACAGTCGCGCTCCGCGCTCCGGTGAATCCGACGCGCGCGGACGCCGAGCTCGCATACTCGGTGCCGGCCGCCGGTCACGTCACGCTCGTTGTCTACGACGTGACGGGGCGCGTGGTGTCGACGCTCATCGACGGCCTCGTCACGGCCGGCGCTCACAGCGCCAGCTGGGACGGGCGAACGACCGACGGCACGGCGGCGGCAGCCGGCGTGTACTTCGCGAGACTCGAGACCGCGCAGGGCGCGGCAGCGGAGAAGCTCGTGCTGATGAAGTAGCTGAGTGTTTCGCACGGCGGTACGCCGCAGCCTGCAGCAGGGCACGCACAATGACAAGGGCGACTCCCGGTCGGGGGTTCGCCCTTGTCGTTTCTGGTCGCATGTCCCGCGCCACGTGGATCCCGGCGTCAGTGAGGAGCCCGGCCGGCTCCGCCGGTCCCTACTGCGAGAAGATCATCCGCATCCCGTCGAAATCGAGCGTCCATGCGTAGTCGCGCAGGAAATTGTGCGAGATGAGACCGTCGATTATGAATCCCGCCATCCAGTAGCTGCCCGGGGGCTGCCCACCGTACGACCCTACGAGGTCGTGACCGACGAGGCTGCCAAGCCCGAGTTCGGCGATCTCGAACTCGCCCACGGCGAATCCGCCGCCACCGCCGCCGGTGACATGATCGCGCACCTCGGTTTCGGGAATCGGGATGCCCACGTACTCCAGTGCCTCCTGCGTCGTCGCGAACGACGGCGCGCCCCCAAGGCCGGAGTCCACGTGGAAGATGAGGTCGTTGTAGCCGTTGAGACTCCCGTGAACGAGCAGGAAGTGCGTGCTTGAGAGGTAGAACGGGGTGTCCTCAACGACTCGCTCCGTCGCACTTACCCTGAGCGCCTCGACGGCCGCTTCTGAGCGTTCCCGGAGCACGAGCCGGTTCCCGGGATAGTCCATTGTCGAAAGGAACTGCTTGAGAACGCCGACACCGATGATCCCGCCGATGGTCCGGTCGGTCAGGCTCAGAGGAGCGGTGGGCAGCATCGAGATCGGAACGTTGTGGAGTGTCACTCCCCCGAGCGTCAGCGACTCCGCCACACCGAACCCGAGTTCCCCCCGCATCCCGCCTGCGAACATCGCCTGCATGGTCGCGACGGTCTCCATCCCCATCTCGGCCGCGATCTCGGTGTCGAGAATGAACATATCCGCGCCGGTATCGATGATGACGAAGATGCTCCGGCCGTTGATCGTGACCTCCACCACGGGCAGCGGGTCGATGTCGAGGAACGGCACCTCCGTCGTTCGCCCGTCGCTCCAGCAGACCTCGTAGGGCTCCATTCCCTCCATGGCGCGCATGATATCGAGGTGCGCGATCGGTCTCCCGCCAAACATCTCATCCGGCAGCTCCGCGCCGCGCTCATACGCGTTCGTCTGGTAGTGCGTCATCAACAGCCCCATCGCGGCCCGAGCATTCGTGGGATCACCGGCGATCGCCTCGGTGAAAAGCCTCTCCGCCGAAGCGTAGTTGCCCGTGTAGTAGTCCACCCGTGCTGCGAGGTGGACCGCGTCGAGCGGTCGGTCAGCGCCCGTCAGAAGAGATGCGAGGAGCTCTCGCGACCGCTCGAACCGACCCGCCTCGAACAACCGTGTCGCGTACTCCATGATCGACTCGGCTCCCGGCTCGCTCCGCCATGCCACCTCCGCTGCCGCGAGCTGTTCGAGCAGATCGCCCCGATTTCCTCTGTCCGATTGCATCCCGGGGGGCTGCGCTGCCGCCGTCATGGCGAGCACCACAACACACGCGCCCACAAGCAGTACTCGATCGAGCATCGCTGTCTCCTTCCCAATGCACGCCTTATCACAGCACGCTCCTCCTCCACCTCGGTTGGCTCTTGCATCCATCAGACAACACTATTAGAATAATCGTTGAAATACTAATACTGACATGAAAGGATCGTAGCCATGACTCCTCGCAAACCCCGCATTCTGCGGATTCGCGAGCCCAGGCAGCTCCGCGCCCTCAGGACCCCTTTGCGGCAGGAGATCCTCCAGACGATGTCTCTGCTCGGATCGGCGTCGGTCAAGGAGATTGCGTCGGCCCTCGGCAGAGCGCCCGCATCGCTCTACTACCACATCCACGAACTGAACAACGCGGGGCTGATCAGAGCGAAGGCGGAGCGGCGGTCAGGGACAAAGATGGAGAGGGTCTACGAGACTACCGCTGACCAGATCCTGATCGACCGCACGAAGTGCTCAAAGGCCTTCGTCCGGGCGCTTGAGGACCTGCACAGGGCAACGCTGGCCCAGGCGACCCGGGAGGTCACATCGGCGCTCTCTGCGAAGAGCGAAGGCCGCGCATCGGATGACTCGCTGATGCTCGTGCGGCTCTCGGCTCGGCTCTCTCGATGGGATGTGAAGGAGGCGCGGCGGATGCTCGACGAGCTCGCCGCGTTCATTGGTGAGCACGACAGTCCCGGGAATGAGAAGACGTTCGCGTTCACGGCGGCGATGGTGCGGGTGCCATAGCCACGGGTCCTACAAAGCGAAGGGCCGCCCCGCTTGCGCGGGACGGCCCTCGTGGTTCTATCGGTCTGCGACCGAAAGGTCGCCGATTACGCCTCGATCTTCGTGACGTTCTCAGCCGCCGGACCCTTCTCACCAGCGACGACGTCGAACTGCACGCGGTCGCCCTCGTTCAGGGTCTTGAACTCGTCACCACCCGCGATAGCGGAGAAGTGCACGAAAACGTCCTTCGAACCATCTTCGAGCGAGATGAAACCGAAGCCCTTGCTGTCATTGAACCACTTCACTGTTCCGGTCGTGCTCACTGTGTACTACCTTTCCTGGTCTCACCGGGTAGAGGTCTCTCTGTTCCCGATGATCGTCTAGTCGGCGCCAGAGTTCTCCGGACTACCGACCCCGTTCATTACGGGGCAGAATTGCCCCTGCAGGCAGGCTCCCACCACCGATCGCCGATATCTGGTCTCCTTCGGCTCTGTACGTTCCCGGGGGCCTCATGGCTCCCCGGAAACGAAAACAAGGGACAGGCTTCCTGCGCCAAGTCCC
Source organism: uncultured bacterium (assembly GCA_964516845.1). GTDB lineage: Bacteria > Joyebacterota > Joyebacteria > Joyebacterales > Joyebacteraceae > JAPEKQ01. The sequence goes on along the minus strand of CAZEXP010000007.1, from coordinate 7,372 downwards.
TCGTAAGAGCTTTCGGGTATGTCACCATAACCGACGTGGTCGCCTCTGCTGATTGAAAGTATAGTCCCAGGTGCCCCCCCGGTCAAGTGCAATCGGCGTTTCTTCCCACCATCACGGCCACTGATGAGGCCTCGCCAGCCAGGAGATACCAGAAAGGGGCCAATAAGTACCCCTTTGGCCCCTCCCAGGAATCGGTCCACACGTGCGACATCTCTACTTCAACAGCACCATCTTGCGCCGCTCCTGCGTCTCGCCGGCGGTCAGGGCGTAGAAGTAGATGCCTGATGCGGTCTCACGTCCCGTGTCGTCCCGACCGTCCCAGACCGCGGCGTGACTGCCCGCGGGGAACTCGCCGGACGCCAGCGTCGCGACAAGCCGGCCGGTGATATCGTAGACGGAGAGTTCAACGCCCGTCGCCGTGGCCAGCGAGAAGCCGACGGTGGTCGACGGGTTGAACGGGTTCGGCGCGTTCTGATCGAGGATGAAGGGGCGTCCCACGAATTCGTCCGGCTCGTTCACGCCGGTCGTGGCGTACATCGCCTCGGCGAACTCGGGCCGGTCGATGAACGGGTTACGGTTCCCCTGCATCGTGTAGATGGTGCCGTTGCGCTCGAGCTCCTTGCGGCTCACCGGATCGTCGAGGTGCCACTCAAGCAGCATGTTGACGGCCCACGGCAGCAGCTCGGCGCCGTCGGTCATGTCGCTGCCCGGCCACGATCCATCCTCACCGTAGTAGCGCGAGGTCACGTAGAAGTAGCTCCGAGCGAAGTCACCCTTGTACGCATCGATCGGCTCGAACGCGACACCGGAGTACCCGGAGTACGTGCAGTTGCCCAGCTTGCTCCCGTTGAGCGACGTCCAGCTCGGCGAGTCCACCTCGCCATACGGATAGGACCCGCGCTGGTTGTTCACGTAGTTGTCGGTCGGGTAGACCATGAACAGGTCGGAGTACATCGGGGAAATCTCTCCCCCGTACCAGCTGCTCGGCCACGAGTGCTCGCGGTTGTACCCGGTGCCCTCCACACCACCGACGCCTCCCTGGTCGATGCCGAACGTGTACTCGTACGGCGGCGTGCCGCCAGGGATGTCGGAGTACATATCCCAGACCTTCCCGTTCGGCTTATCGTCGGTGCTGTAGAAGGCGGTCCACGTGTTCGTGTAGCCGATCGCCGTGTGGTTGTCGATGATCAGGTGGAGCGCCGCCTGGAGCGGCTCCCCGATCAGTCCCATCGCGCTATCGTAGTAGCCGGCGGGGACGGTGATGTCGACGTAGTCGAATCCGTAGCTGACATTGACCATCGGATTCCCGTAGAGATCCTCGACGCCGTCGACGACAAGCGTGTAGTCGGTGGCCGACATCGGGGACACGGTGAGCACGACCTGATCGTGGTGCAATGCGTCTCGCGACGCGGCACCGACGGTCAGGCCGGCGATGGTGTAGTTGCCGGTCGTCTCCGCGGTCGTCTCTTCGACGTCCTCGGTGAAGGTCACAAGCACGGAGGTCTCGTCGGTCGCGTAGACCTGGAAGAGCTCGGGCGGGACGGCGTCACCGGTCCACACAATGTCGGCGGCGTCACGCGGCTCGAGCTTGAACGCACCCTCGCGGTAGGCAAGCGGACCGGTGATCTCGTAGACCGATCCGAGCGTCGGCGAAGACGCGTAGCCCAGATCATCCACGACTCCGACACCGCTCCCGTCGTTGATCTCCCACTCCCCATCGCCCAGCGTGGTATTGGTGCACTCGGCGTCGTCGACAACCACGAGCACACCCTCATAGTCCTCGGAGGAAAGGGCGGCCGTCGTGATCAGCGTGGCGGTCGGCATCACCGCGGCGGATGTCGCGCTCACGACATCTGCGCCAACGAGGAACGTGTTGCCCGTGTTCACGCCGTCGGTCTCCGTGATGGTGCCCCTGATGGTGACGGTGTCACCGACGGCTGGCGCCGCGAGCCCTCTCGCCCACATGCCGCTCCTCGCCCCGGTGCCGTCCTGGATCGTGAAGTACGAGGCGTACAGCGCGGTGACGACACCGGAAGTGATGGCGTCATACCCGTTGTAGGGCGACACGGAACTCACACCCTGGATCTCGGCGATCGTCAGCGTGTACGGAAGCGCATAGCTCTCGACATCGGAGATGCTCGTGCCGGGCAGATCGTTGGTCGCCTCGATCTTGTAGTACACGGTCGTCCCGGCGGACTGCGCAGGGATGGATGTGCCGGTCTCGTAGGTGTCGCCCGAGACGAGCGACATCGTGATCTCGGTGGTCAGCGCGAGCGGCGAGGTCCCCCAGAACAGCGAGACCGATGTGATGGTCGTCGTGTCGGAAACATCGGCCGCGACATCGACCGTCTCGCCGGGCAGCGGCGCGACAGGATCGGTGACGATGTTGTCGATCGTCGGGCCGGGGGCCTGCATCGTCGTGACGTGCGTTCCCGGTGTTCCTCCGGTCGGATACTCGACCGGCGTTGCCGTCCACTCCGAGGCCGTATAGGACGTGTTTGGGACGACGATGTCCTCGTTGCGGACGTAGTCCTCGTTCTCGAACGCGGTCCCATCCACAACGGCGTAGTCGACGATGACCGAGCCGGCGTTGAGGAGCTTCGCCCCGTCCCCCACCTTCCCGTTCCACAGGCTGTTGTTGCTCGACCACGCCTCGGCAGGGAAGTCGACCTGGAACGCGATGACGGTCGTCGCGTCGCCGCACACGAGCGCCTCGTCCGGTTGGATCGCTCCCGAGAGCGGCCACGAGAAGACGTCACCCGCGTTGCCGACCGCGACGAGCGTCCATCCGGTCAGGTCGACGCCACTGGGCCCCGCGTTGTAGATCTCGATGAAACGGTCGGTCAGGTAGTTCTGATGCGGGTCGCACATCTCCGAGATGAGGACGGCGGTCTGCGCATGAGCAGGCACGTACCCCCCCGCAAGCACGATGACGGCCAGCATCGCGACCGCTGATGCTCGCAGTACGGCTCCCACTCCCGTTGCTCCGGCGCGTGCCCATGCTGACACGGTGTTTGCCCTCATCTTCCGCCCCTTTCGGTGTGGCGCTCAGACGCGCGTATACCCATCGGGCCCCGCACGCGTGTGATTCGTGTCGGTCGAGGTCTCTCGAGCGGGCTCGTAGACCCGCTAACCTCTATTATACCACAGATTTAGGATATTCAGGCAGGATATCGACGCAGCGCACCGCCAGGGCGCCTGCTCATGCTGAGCGACCGCGAGCCTTCCTCATCCTGGCGCGTCTCGGCGGACTCGCGCGTCTCAGCAGAGCCCAGCACCTCGCGCACCTTCCGGGCAAGGGAGTCGACCGTGAAAGGCTTCGGGATGAAGTTGGTTCCCTTCTCGAGGACGCCCCGCCTGGCGATGGCGTCCGCTGTGTAGCCGGACATGAAGAGGACCTTCACGTCAGGGACGATCTTGCTCAGCTGCTCGCAGCACTCCGGGCCGCTCATTTCGGGCATGACGACATCGGTCAGGACCAGGTCGATGGACTCCCCGTGCTGCCTTGCCAAAGCGAGCGCCTCACCCGGGCCGGCCGCCTCCAGCACCTTGTACCCGCCCATCTCCAGGATCCGCACCGCCACCTTGCGAACCGCCGGCTCGTCCTCGACCAGCAGGATGGTCTCAAGCCCGCGCGGAAGGGCGGTGGCTTCCCCCGGCGACCCTTCTTCCACGTCCGCCTCGACGACCGGCAGATAGACCTTGAACGTCGTGCCGTGCCCAAGCTCGGAGTACACCTCGATCGAACCGTTCGACTGCTTGACGACGCCATACACGGTGGAGAGACCCAGACCCGTTCCCTGGTCCACGTTCTTGGTAGTGAAGAAGGGCTCAAAGACCTTGCTCCGCGTCTCGGCATCCATGCCGGTGCCGGTGTCGCTGACGGCAAGCATCACATATGCGCCGGGTGTCGTGTACGGATGCGATGCGGTGTATTCCTCGTCGAGGAACACGTTCGCGGTCTCGATCGTCAGCTTGCCACCGTCCTGCATCGCATCCCGCGCATTCACCGACAGGTTCACGAGGATCTGGTCCATCTGCCCGGGATCGGCCTCGACGTTCCGAAGATCCTCCTCGTGAACCGCGATGAGTTCGATGTCCTCACCGAGGACTCTACGCAACATCTTCTCGGCTCGAGTCACGACGTCGTTCAGGTTGATCACCCGCGGCTCGATGATCTGCTTGCGGCTGAAGGTGAGCAGCTGTCTCGTGAGGTCCGCTGCACGCCTGCCGGCCGCGTCGATTTCCTCGACATCGTCGAGCAGCGGATCGTCGGCACCGAGGCCCTCCTTGATCAGCCTCGCGCAATTGAGGATCACCGTCAGGAGATTGTTGAAATCGTGCGCCACGCCGCCGGCAAGACGGCCGACCGATTCCATCTTCTGAGACTGCCGGAACTGGTTCTCCAACTCCGCGCGTTCCTTCTCGGCCAGCGTCCGCGCGGTGACATCCTCGACCATCTCGATGGCGGCGATGACTTCGCCGTCCGCGTCGCGAACGGGTGTCGCCACGACGCGGAAGTGTCGATTCCCGTCGGGACTCGGGGTCTCCGTCGTCGATTCGTGCGTTTGCCCGTCCCGTAAGGTCTTGATCGTGGGGCAGTACGAACACGGCTCTTCATCCGGGGGATCGTTGAAGGCGCGGTGGCACACGGGCCTGGCCGACACATCGACCCCCGGGAACCACTCCAGCATCTGACGGTTCAGCGTCAGGATCTCCATGTCCGGGCTGATCATCGCCACGCCGATGCCGATGTTCTCTGCGAGGGTTCGGTATTTCTCCTCGCTTGCCCGGAGCGCCTCATCGGCCTCCCTGCGCTTGGTGATGTCCACGCCCAGGCCGAGAAGGTACTGCTTTCCCTGCAGTTCTCTGCGTTGTCCGGTGAAGTAGTAAGGAATCGCGCGTCCGTCCTTCGTCACGAACTCGGCCTCGACGTCCGCGGAGCCATCGGCGAAGACCGCGTGCATCGCAGCTATCATGCGCGTCTTGTCCTCACCCCGGAAGAAGTCCGGACCGGACATGCCGGCCAGTTCGTCGTCCCGGTACCCGGTGATCCTCGTCCACTCCTTGTTCCACGTGACGAAACGTTCCTCATCGAAGACGTAGAACAACCCCGGGAGGCAGTCCAGGTAGCTCTCAAGAAGTCGCGTTTGTTCTTTCAGCGCCTGGTGCGCTTCAAATGTGGCCGTGGCATCCACGACTGATGACTGGTAGCCGACCGGTTCCCCGCTCTTATCCCGCAACACCGATGAAAGGGAGGACGCAACGAACGTCGTGCCGTCCTTCCTCCTGGCGACGTAGTGCCCTCTCCACTCATCATCCTGTTCCAGCGCGCCGACGATCCTCAGCGCGTCCTCCTCGCTGTCCACGAAGTCAGATATCGGCTTGCCGACCACTTCGCTCTTCCGGACGTATCCCCACAACTCCAGGAAGGCCGTATTGGCGTCGGTGATGACGCCGCTGGAGTCGGCAATGCTGTTGGCGGATATCGTGGAGGCGAAGACAAGGTCCTTCAACAGCAGACGCTCAAGGGCGGCGTTGCGTTCTGTGACGTCGGTGAACGTGACGATGAGATTGTCTTTGGTGAACGAAGCATGGAGCTCGCAGGTTCGAACCGAGCCATCAGCGCAGGTGATGTCGTGCTCACCCGCGTTGACCGGTTGACCGGTCTCACGAGCCACATCCAGAGCCGCTTTCCATCGGGCGAGCACACGCTGTCGATACTCAGGATCCGGATAGGCAAGCAGGTACCATTCCGACGCGGTGGGAGCCGTGTGCCCGAAGAGGCCGTGCGCGGATCGACTCCAGAAGTGGATCTCGTTGTCGGTCAGGTCCACGACCGCGACCGGGATCGGCGTCGAGTCCAGTACCGCGCGCAGCGTGTCCTCGGTCTGCATCTGTTTCGTCATGTCGCGGTTGATGGCTACGACCATCAGCGGGCGACCGGCCTCATCGACGACCGTGGTGACGCTGGCATGGATGGGAACCCGGGTTCCGTCACTCCGGGTCTGCAGGACACGGCCCGCCCACGCTCCGGTCTGTTGGAACCTCTCCCGCACGACGTCATCCGACGGGTCGCCGTACTCGGTCGGGATCAGGTCCGTCATGAGACGACCGACGGCTTCGGCCGCGCTCCAGCCGTAGACCGACTCAGCAGCCTTGTTCCAGCTTCTGATCACGAAGTCGAGGTCGGTTGTGATGATGGCGTCCGACACGCTGTCCATGACTGCGCGGAAAGTGTGTCCCGAGTTCGAGCCGGCGGATTCGGACATGCTCTCGTCCCGCCCACCCGTCTCGCAATCGTGGTCGCTCATCCGGCTCCCTCCTCAACACAAGTGGCTCGAATACCACGGCATGCTGGTTCAACTCTGCGCAGACTCCGCCCACGCAAGCCACCGGTCGACGACCGATGGCTGATGGTCGCTCCGTGAACGCTCCTCGGCCCATTCGATGATGGAGGCGTTCCTCGCGGCGGCAGTGCACAAATGCGCGGGACGGGGCGCGACGCTCACCCTGCCGAGATCAAGTCGGTCGGCGTCCCAGCAGGTCTGGACCGTCGGATCCGCCCGGGTCAGGCCGTCCGTGTGGCGCTCGCAGGCGTAGCACAGCTGTGCGAACTGCTCCGTGGAGAGCGCGAACGCACGACTTCCGTAGAGACGTACTGCAAGCTCCGCGCCACGATGGCCGTGACCCGGGTCAGTTCCCTCATTGATGCGCCGGCAGTCATGAAAGACCGAGAAGAGGCGGATGACCTCAACATCAGCCCCCGTGATCTCGGCCAGTCGCAAGCCGTTCTCCAGTACACGTCCCCAGTGACGCAGACCATGCGTGCCGTCCCAGGGCAGGGAGTAGCCCTCGAGAACAGCCTTGAGAATCGCTGGTGTCATTTCGCTTGTTCCAGTGGATGGAGATTCAGTCGTGCATGAGGGGAGACAGGGAGAGCTGCGTCCCTTGCTCAATGGGCGTCGCGAACCGGCAAACGGCCGGGTCAATCACCGAGCCTCTCGCCTGTGACCTCGAGCTCGTCGATGCGGATACTCTCGTCTGCCATGCAGATGCTCGCCGCGATGACGACCCAGAGGAAACCTTCGGAGCCGCTGTCCTGCATGGAGGCAGCCCGCGCATTGGCTCGCTTGAACACGGCCAGCGCGATCTCCGAGACAGGAAACAGCATAACAGCGATCAAGAGAATGGTACGCAGCACGGTTGCTCCTTCCCGCTTGTATAGCTGCCGGGACGGATGCGGCTAGTCGTAGTCCTTGCGTAGCTTCTCATCGGTCATGGTCGGGTCCAGGAGCGGCTTCCATCGCTCGGCCTTCCATGTCCCGAGAGCCGTGTGCAGCTTCAGGTACTTCTCCGGGATCGGATGCGT
>CAZEXP010000006.1:6907-83831 GCA_964516845.1 uncultured bacterium | reverse complement strand
ACATGTACGTCAGCGCAACACCGAGACTTCTCGTCCCGGGAGCCAGCTGCCCGCCGGAGTAGACGTCAAAGACGCTGACTCCCTGGAGCAGCTCCTCGCTCTGAGCCTCGATCTCGCCGACAACGTCCCCCGCGGGAACGCCCTCATCGAGAACCAGAGCGATGTCACGCCTGCTGGCCGGGAAGCGCGGCAGTTCCTCGTACCTCCCGATCAGGCGGGCTCCCGCAAGCAGCGCGTCGGCATCGAGTTCGAAAGCGTAGACGCCCTCCGGCAGCTGCCAGGCGGCCGCGGTCTCGGAAGAGAGCTTCCCCGCGACGCCCACCGGCTCTCCGGTGCGCAGGATTCGCGCTGAGGCACTCTCATCCATCATCTCGATATCGTAGCAGGCGGCCTTGAGACTGTCAACCTTGAGCGCTTCCCCGAGCCCCTCGAGGATCCCGGCGAGGTCGTAGAAATCGACTTCTCGGGGGACGCGCCCCCATGCAGGAGGTTCAGCGAGGCCCCAGAGAGCTACCCCGAGCGACCAGCGCTCACGGCACGCTCCGCCCTCGCTCCAGAAGATCTTGCCGAGTTCGAACACGCGGACGGCCTTCTCCCCGACATTGACGTTGTGGCGCACGACGTCGAGGATGCCGGGCATCAGAGACGTCCGCATCAGCGGCATCTCCTTGTTGACCGGGTTGCTGAGCACAACAGGCGCCACGGATGCATCAGCAGCTCCCGCACCTGCCGCGCGTACACGCGACTCGGCCCGCTCGCTGACGAACGATGTCGTGACGATCTCCGTCATGCCCAGACCGACCATCGCTTCGCACGCCGCCGTTCTGGCGGTGGAGGCGATGTCCACTGACGGGGTCAGCGAATGATACGGCACCTCGGCGACAATGAGACCGTATCCGAGCATCCGCGCCACGTCCTCGATGAGGTCGGCGACCTCGGAAACGTCCCGGCGGAACGATGGGATCGCAATCTCAACCTCGTCCTGCGTCGGTGTTCCCACGACCGCATACCCCAGACGCTTGAGCGCACTCGCGATCGTCTCCACCGTCACCACCGGCTCACCCGACGACGACGTGAGCATCGCACGGACGCGGTCGACCGGCACGATGATCGTCCGCGGTTCATACTTCCCGGGCCCGTCCTCGACTCTGCCCGGTGCGACGGCTCCGCCTGTAAGCTCCGCGAGGAGCGCGCAGGCGCGGTCCGTCACATCATCCATCGCGGCGGGGTCGATGCCTCGCTCGAACCGCTGCGAGGCCTCCGTCCGCATCCCCAGTCGCCTGGCCCCCCTCCGCACCACGGCGGGGTCGAACCACGCGCACTCGAGCAGGATGTGCCTTGTATCGTCGACGACTTCGGAGTTCTCGCCGCCCATGATGCCCGCGAGCGCAACCGGCGTCTCACCGTCACAGATGAGCAGATGCTCCTCGTCGAGCCTCCGGTCCTCGCCGTCGAGCGTCGTCATCTTCTCCCCGATCCGCGCCCGACGCACGACGATGGCGTGGGACTCGAGACGGTCGAGATCGAAGGCGTGGATCGGATGCCCGTATTCGAGCATGACGAAATTCGTCACATCGACGACATTGTTGATCGAACGCACTCCCACACTCTGGAGACGCTCGACGAGCCACCGCGGCGACGGTCCGACCGTCACGTTGCGGATGACGCGACCGACGTATCTGGGACAACCCACGCCGTCCTCGACCGTCACGGTCGCGTCCAGGTCGGCGCCCTGACCCGACTCGGTCAGGTCGAAGGCCGGCATCCTGAGCCCGACCGACAGGGCCGCGGCCACCTCGCGCGCGATGCCGAGCACGCCCATGCAGTCCGGACGGTTCGGCTGAACGTCGACCTCCAGCACTGCCTCCCGGACACCGAGGACCTCCCGGATGTCGGTCCCGAGCACGACGCTCTCGTCGAGCTCGAGGATCCCCTCCGAATGCTCCTCGAGACCCAGCTCCTCGAGCGACGCCAGCATTCCGCTCGACGCCACACCCCGGATGGTTGCTGCACCTACCGTACGACCCCCGGCGAGGACCGCCCCGGGGAGCGCAAGCGCGGAGACCATCCCCGCTCTGACGTTCGGAGCGCCACACACGACAGTGCTCGAGCCCCGCCCCCAGTCGACCACGCAGACCGACAGGCGATCCGCGTTCGGATGCCCGTCGACGGTCACGACACGGGCTGCGAAAACGTCGGTCACGTCCGCGGCGGGAGACTCGACGAGCTCCGTCTCGGTCAGCGTCTCGGTCAGCTTCTGCGCCATCGCACGAGCGTTCAGCTCGAAATCGACGTAGTCACGAAGCCAGGTCAGACTCACGTTCATCGGATCATCTCCGGGGTCAAGCCATCTCCGGGATCAGATCTGCCTGAGCAGTCTGAGATCGTTCTCCATGAGCAACCTGATGTCGTCTATCCCGGTCTCCATCATGCAGATCCGATCGACGCCCAGGCCAAAGGCATAGCCGCTCACCTCATCCGGATCGTACCCGACGGCGCGGAAGACGCGAGGGTCGACCATGCCGGCGCCAAGCAGCTCGACCCAGCCCGTCTGCTTGCAGACACTGCAGCCCTTCCCGTGGCAGACGCGGCACTCCACATCGATCTCCGCCGACGGTTCTGTGAACGGGAAGAAGCCGGGACGCAGACGCACCGCCACGTCATCTCCGTACAGCTCCCGGAGAAAGCGAGTGAGCACGCCCTTGAGCTCACCGAACTTCACGCCGCGGTCGACGTAGAGCCCTTCGAGCTGATAGAACTCGGCCGAGTGCGACGCATCGGGTGTCTCGTTGCGATAGACCCTGCCGGGAGCGATGATGCGGATGGGGGGCTTCCTGGACTGCATGGTGCGGATCTGCACCGGCGACGTGTGGGTCCTGAGCAGGCGGTCCCCCTCGACATAGAACGTATCGTGCATGTCCCGCGCCGGATGGTCCGCCGGTATGTTCAGAGCCTCAAAGTTATGGAAGTCGTCCTCAATGTGTGGACCGAGCGCGACCTCGAACCCGAGGAGCGTGAAGATCTCCTCGAGCCTACGAAGCGTCCGCATGAGCGGATGCCGGCGACCGACCCACGGCCGCCGTCCCGGCAGCGTGAGGTCGAGCCCCGGCTTCCTGTCGCCGCCCGCCAGACGGGTCTTCGCCGCCGTAAGCATAGCGCCGAGATCCCTTTTGAGCGCATTGACGGCCTGCCCCACGGCCTTCCGCTCGGACGGGTCCACCCCTCCGAGCCCGCGGGACATCTGATTCAGCTCGCTCTTCCGACCAAGAAACCTGACGCGGAGCTCCTCGAGCTCGTTCTCGCTCGAGGCGCTCCCGAGAAGGTCCGTGGCTTCTGCTCTCAGCTGCTCAAGCCGCTTCAGCACGTCGCCACCCTCCGCCAATCGCTACGCCTGCTCGATACCTGCCTTTGCGATCTCGGCCAGCCGGGCAAAACCCGCCTCGTCGTTGGTCGCCATCTCAGAGAGCATCTTGCGATCGACATCGATGTTGGCGGCCTTCAGCCCGTGCATGAACCGGCTGTATGACAACCCATGCATCCTTGCGCCGGCGTTGATACGGATGATCCACAGCCTGCGCATATCACCCTTCCGACGCTTACGGTCCCTGTAGGCGTACTGCCCCGCGCGATGCACGGTCTCCGTAGCTGTCCGGATGAGCTTTCCTCTTCCGCCGCGATAACCCTTCGCGGCCTTGAGGATCTTCTTTCTCCGCCTGCGGGACGCAGGTGCTCCTCTAGACCTGGACATTGCTGCTTGTACCTCCCTGCTAGCTCGGCAACAGCCTATCGATTCTCTTCTTGTCAGCGTCGGACACGTACGCCGCCTTGCGCAGATTCCGCTTCTGCGTCGCGCCCTTCCGGATGAAGAAGTGGCCCGTGTAGGCCTTGTTCCTCTTCAGCTTGCCGGACGCGGTTCTCTTGAAGCGCTTCGCGGCTCCCTTATGCGTTCTGATCTTCGGCATCGTCGCCCTTTCTGCTCTCCTTTTTCTTCGAGACCGGCAGCGGCGCGAGGACGATCACAATGCTTCTGCCCTCGTGCCGGAGCGGAACCTCGACCTGCGCGACGTCGGCCAGATCTTCAACGGCCCGATTGATCAGCTTCGCTCCGAGTTCCTTGTGGGCGAGCTCTCTGCCGCGAAAGATGACGGTGCACTTGACCTTGTCACCCTCGCCGAGGAACTCGCGCGCGTGACGAACCTTGAACTCGTAGTCGTGCTTCTCGATCTTCGGACGCATCTTGATCTCTTTGACCTGCGTCACGTGCTGTCGCTTCTTCGCCTCCTTGGCGCTCTTGTTCTGCTCATACATATACTTGCCGTAGTCCATGATCTTGCAGACGGGAGGCCTCGCCTTGGGCGAGACCTCGACGAGGTCCAGACCACGTTCTTCGGCAAGCGCAAGCGCCTCAGACGTCGAGATCACGCCAATCTGCGAGCCATCGCTGTCGATGACGCGGACCTGCGGAATCCTGATCCGACGGTTGACGCGCGGCGTCTGTATGGCCAACTTGCCCCCTTCCACGTGCCGGCCTTGCCGGCGGTCATATACGACGAACGGGATGCATATGAACGCACCCCGTTACGCTGCACGTCGGGGCAAAGGCCCCCGTGCAGTCTCATCAACCTCTTCAGCGCGCACGCGGCGGCCTCGAGGTGAGAAGCGGAATGCTCCTTCTTGATATGAAATTGTGGTGGGCGATACTGGACTCGAACCAGTGACTTCCTGCATGTCAAGCAGGCACTCTAACCAAACTGAGCTAATCGCCCGAATCAGAATCCAGCGTTCAGGCGGAGCTTGAGCTCGCCCACAGTGCTCGATTTCTGAACACATGAAGATACGACGTATCCGGTTGCCTGTCAAGAGGAAACCCGTGGGCGCCGTCGAATGCCCACGACGCGCAGCTCCGACATCTCCTCGACTGCGTATCCGGGGCCCTCCCGCCCCAGGCCGCTGTCCTTCTCGCCCCCGTAGGGCATCAGATCGACCCGGTACGTGGGAACATCGTTGATCATCACCCCGCCACAGCGGATCTCGTGCGCCGCGCGGAGCGCGACCTCCAGGTCCTCCGTGTAGACGCCCGCCTGAAGCCCGTAGCGGGACTCGTTGACGAGCGCGATCGCCTCATCGAAGCTTGCGTAGGGTCGCACCACGACCACCGGTGCGAATGCCTCATCACGCCATACGCGCGCGTCACCGGGGACGTCCGTCAGGATGGTCGGAGCCAGCAGACTCCGACGCCGCGTCCCGCCTGTCCGGACCACGGCGCCCGCCGCGACAGCCTCGGCGGTCCACGACTCGGCCCGCGCGGCTTCGGACTCATCGATCATCGGACCAACGTCCGTCCGCTCGTCCTTCGGATCTCCCACGACCAGGCCCCGCGTCACGGCGACGGCACGCTCGACGAATTCGTCATAGACCGACTCGTGGACGAGCGCGCGCTGCACCGAGATGCAGACCTGCCCGGCGAGAGCGAAAGCGCCCCGCATCGACCGCTCCGCGGCCGCCTCCAGATCACCGTCCGCCTCCACGATCACGGCGGAGTTCGACCCGAGTTCCATCGCGCAGCGTTTGAGCCCGGCGCTCGCCATGATGGTCCGACCGACATCCGCGCTTCCCGTGAAGGTCACGACGCGCGGTCTCGGGTCGGTCACCAGCGCTCGACCGACCGTACCACCCGGACCGGTCACCACGGAGATGGCCTCGCGGGGAAGCCCGCTCTCCACGAGGACCTCCCCGAGAACGATGTCGGTCAGCGGCGTTGCGCTCGCCGGCTTGAGAATGACCGCGTTCCCGGCGGCGATCGCAGGGCCGACCTTGTGTGCGGCGAGATTGAGCGGGAAGTTGAAGGGCGTGATGGCGACGACGATCCCGACAGGGACGCGCAGCGTGAACCCAAACCGGTCCGTCCCGGTCGGAGCGCCGTCGAAGGGGACGATCTCGCCCGCGAGCCGCCGCGCCTCCTCGGCGGAGAGAACGAAGGTCTGGACCGCCCGGGCCACCTCGCCCCGGGCCTCACGGACCGTCTTCCCCACCTCACGACTGAGCAGCGCCGCCAGCTCCTCCGTCCGTCGTTCGATCGCCGCGGCGGTCCTGCCGAGGATGCCCGCTCGTTCGACCCTGGGAAGCGCTTCCATGAGCGCTGCGCCGCGCTCCGCGGCATCGAGCGCGGCCGCGACGTCCCTTTCGCGGGCGAGCGGGACGGAATCGATCAGAGAACCGTCGTAGGGGTCGTGAACCTCGAACTCGTGTTCCGCGGCCGCCGGCTCACCGCCGATGAGCATCCGCACGCTACGCCCCTCCGTTCGCGGGAGCCCCACTCACTTCGATATCGCCTTCGACGACGTGGACCCGGATCGTCCTGGCCTCCGGGTTCGCCAGAAGGAACCGCGCGATCGGCTTGAGGACAAGCCCCTCGACCGTTCGACCAAGATGTCGGGCGCCATACTCGCGGCTCGCGCCCTTCTCGGCGATCTTCGCGACGGCGTCATCCGTAACATCGAGCGCCACATCGCGCTCGCCGAGCCGCTCCCGGACGTCGTCGAGGCGCAGTCTTACGATGTCGTGGAGCGCCGAATCGGTCAGCCGATCGAACAGCAGCACCTCGTCGATCCCCTCGAGAAACTCGGGCGGGAAGAACTTCTCGACGGCCGTGCGGATCTCACGCAGATACCGGTCCTCGCTCGCCTGCGATGACTGACTGAACCCGACGGCCCCGTTCTCGTCGGCCGAAGGCAGGAGATTCTCGGAATTCGATGTCATGATGATGACGGTGTCCCCGAACTCGATGGGCCTCCCCTGCCCGTCAACGCCGTACCCCTCGCGAAACACCTGCATGAGGGCGACCGCCACGTCCCGGTGCGTGCGCTCGACCTGCTCGAACACGATAACCGAGTGCGGCCACCGCACGACGACCCGGGTCAGGTCACCCTCGTGCTCAACATCACCGAGCGACAGACCAAACAGACGCGCCGCGCCGTCGTCCTCCGAATAGCGGGTCATGTTGAACTCGAACAACCGCGATGAACCTCCGTAGAGCTCGTCGGCGAGCGCCCTGGCGAGTTCGCTCTTGCCGACGCCCGGCGGACCGACGAACAGAAACACGCCGTCCGGGCGCTGGGGCCTCGCGTCGAGACCGAGCCGCGAGACCCGGATCACATCGGCTATCTTCCGGATGCACCGCGACTGCCCCTTGACCCGACGCTCCAGAACCGTCTCGAGTTCGAGCAGCTCGCTGTTGACGGCGCCCTCCAGCTTCTCGGGCGGGATGCGGACCCACTCCGAGAGCGCGCTGGTGATGTCATGGACCTCGATGGCCCCGCCGGGACCGCCGCGAAGAACGGCCTTGCTGGCTGCCTCGTCGAGGAGCTCCATTGCCTTCCCCGGCAGCACGCGTTCCCTGACGAAGTACCCGGACAGATCGACCGCGGCCTCGAGCACATCGGACCCGATGCTCACGCCGTGGTACTCGGCGAGACCGACCGACGCGCGCTCCAGTAGCTCGATCGCCGCGTCGCGCGACGGCTCCGGCACGTCGACCACCGTCATGGCCCGCTCGAGCCACGGAAGTTTCGCCGTGGCGGCGCGGTAGAGTTCGGGAGTGCTGCTGCCCAGAAGGTAGAGCCCCGGCTGATGGAGGGCCATCTCGATCGCGTACGAGGCGTCGAGAAGCGCCTGTCCGCTCCTCGTGACGCCGAGGAAACTCGTGTAGTTGTCGAGGAAGAGGATCACGTCGTCACGCGCGGCGGCCTGTCGCATGGCCACAAAGACGATGCGCTCGAAGTCGCCCTGCTGACGGGCGCCGGCGAGAACGCGATGGAACGGAAGCTCGATCAGCCTGCGTCCGCGGAGCCGAGGCAGCCCGCCCTTCGCCCGAAGCCTCCCGGCGAGCGCGAAGATGAGTCCCCGCTTGCCGACACCGTGCGGACCGACAAGGATCGCCGCGTGACGCTCCCGCTTGCCGAGAACCTCCATGACGCGCCGCGTCTGATCCGCCCAGAGGTCAGGCTGCGGCTCACCCTCGGCCTCAGCGAGCGCCGTGACATCCACGCCGATCTGCCCGAGGACATCCACTTCCGGTCCGTCGGACTGATCTTCGGCGCTCCCGGTCTGCGTCTCCGCCGGCTGTTCTCCCTGAAGGTCAGGACTCGACTCGTCGGTCATCCGTCGTCCTTTCATCTCATACGAGACGCGTGCGGGCGCGAAGCCGGGCCTCTTCCCACTCGCCCCGAAGCGAGCGGTACTCCTCTTCGAATCCTGCGCGTACGCCGGCCGGAACGAGCGTGACGATCGCGTCGGTCACACCGAGCACCCTGGGCGCCATGGTTGAGAGCGCCAGAACCGGGGTCTTGTGGAATCCGCCCAGAACCGCGAGCAGCAGGAGCGTGCCCGCCACGATCGACGCCAGGACGATCCCCGCGATGCCGCCGGCGAGCCGATCGACCCACCCGAGAGCCGCGATCTTGATCACCTTCGCGATGAGCCGCCCGATGAAGGCGATGACGGTGAATACGATCAGGAACACGAGAATGAACGCGAGTATCTCGGCCGCCCGTTCATCGGACACGAATCCGAACACGGTTGACGCAACATAGCCGAAGCTCCCGGCAGCCGTGACGACGCCGAGAACCAGCGCCGCGAGACCAAAGAGCGTCCGGATGATGCCCCGCGCGAGTCCGGAGATGAGCCCGATGGCCAGGATGATCAGGATAATGAGGTCTACACCGTTCATGAGCCCCTCCTGGTACGGTCAGGGGCCGCTTCGGGCCCGTCCGCGTGACGCTAGCACCGGCACGCGCCTCAGTCAAGGCGGGTGTCGCAAGCGGTACGACCGTTGTGGGACGTGGTGTGTTCGGGCTGGTCGGAGCTAGTTGACGACGAGAAGCTTGCCGTGGAGGGTCTCTTCGCCCGCGGAGAGCGCGAACAGGTAACAGCCGGCCGCCACACGCTGGCCGGAATCCCCGCGGAGGTCCCAGCGCACCTCGTGCCGTCCGGCCGGGAGCCGGTCGTTGACGAGCGTCCGCACGACCCTGCCGCGAACATCGAACACGGTCACCGTCGTGGGTCTTCCGCCGCCCCAGCGCTCATCGTCGCCCAAGGTGAAGCTGATCCTGGTCTCGTGCGCGGCCGGGTTGGGCGCCGAGCCGTGAAGCACCGAGGGACACGCGCCCTGCTCGGAGTGGTCCCCGGTCCCGTCGGAGAGGCGTCCCCCGTAGACCTGCGGCTCCATCATCTGCGCGGCCGCGACACGGTCATGCGGCAGATCGGACATGGATGCCTCGACCATCCCGCTGCCGGACGCGTCCACGGCGCTCACGGGAAGCGAGGGACGTCCCTCGCACAGCAGGTCGTCGATCGGCGAGACGCTGTACCTGACGTCGCTCCTCATGTTGCTCTCATCATCCCGGAACTGCGGACCGTCGACGATGGCCACCAGCTCGCCGCAGTCCCCGCCAAGCCGCCCGTCGCTCCGATAGACGGCGTACGCCACGGCACCGGCGACCTTGCTCCACGCAAGGAGCAGATCGCCGTCGGCTCCTTCCTTGAACGAGATGTCCATCACCGCCGAGAGCACGCTCCCTCTCCCGGCGTAGAATTCACCGTTGCAGTAGGTGACCGCGGCTGTCGATGTGGTCCGCTCGTACGGGTAGAAGCTCCCGTTCCAGCTCTCGGCCGGGTAGTAGACGCCGCCGAGTTCGACGTGCTGCATGCAGGTGCTCGGGTTGACAAGGACCATCCCCCTGGTGAAGCGCCTCTGCGCCACCATGTCGCCGTTCTCGATCCATGGGGATTCGCCCGGCCACGCCTCGACCGCTGCTCCGCGCTCCACCGGAACGCCTAGGTCCATGTCGTAGAGCTCGTGCCACCATGTCTGGCAGTGATGCGGCAGCCCCCTCCCTCCGTCGAAGGAGTAGTAGCCGTCGCCGTACACGAGTGTCGTGGCGAGCGTGTACCGGAACTTCTGCTCGGCCGCGACAGCCGGCATGTCCGCCTCCGGATCCGCCGACCCGTACCAGATCGTGTTGATGATGTTCACGGACGGCTTGCGGTAGCGCGACTGCATTGCCCTGTAGCCGTACCCGGCCGCGGTCACGTTCTCGAGCCAGCCCCCGTGCATGCTCGGGAAGTCCTCACGTGTCCCTCCGTCGCACGCCTCGTACACGGTGTTGTTCCCGTTCGTCACGATAAGGTAGTCCTGACCGACGTACTCCCTGAGCTTCGAGACGAGCATCTCCGTTCCCGCACGCCACGCTTCGTTCAGCTCAGCGGGATCATCGGCCTGGGCGTTGTTGTCGGCGTCGAGGCCCCACGTCAAGCCGCTGCCGGCCCACGCGATATCGTCCATGCAGTAGTCGAGGTAGACGCCGTCCCAGAGACCTCCGGGAGCCAGACGGTCGGCGATGTGCTTGGCCATCCAGCTGCCGAATGTCCTTCCGTCCTCGTCAGGCGGGCACCACGTCGTGAGATTCAGAAGATAGTCACCGAAGTCCATCCGGACACGCTGCCCGAGTCGGTCGCGCAACCACCAGTTGTGCTCGTTCGCCGCGTCCATGACATCGCTGAAGATGCTGGGCGAGCCCCAATCGCCGTGATATCCGATCGGCATGTGCGCCAGAAGCGTGATGCTCGGGTTGAGATCCCGCAGGGTGGCCAGCTCCTCGCGCGTCAGTTGTTCGCCACGCGCGGGAAGCACGAGCACGTCGTATCGTGCCAGCGCCTCCAGGTCGGCTCCGGCGAGCGTCGGGAAGTAGATATTGGCAAGCCGCGGGTAGGACCCCGGCGTGCGAGCCGACACCGTCGTCGCCGACGCCGCGAGCACCGCGCAGACGAGCGCTATGCACAGCAACGAAACGACCACCACGCGCACGGCGGCTTCGGTGTAGTAGCGCTCATCTCGACCGCAGTCCACTCGCACTCTCGCCATGGCCGTCTCCCCCTGCCTATCCGCCCGGATTCACCCTCCCACACACTGCATGTCTATATTGCAACACCTGTGCCAGATACCAAGTAACAGCCCGCCCGGGAACCCCGGACGGGCTGATGTCCACAATACATGAGGCGGGATCGGATACGAGCCGCGGCGTCTCGCTGCGACACGGCTCTCCGGTCACTCACTCACTCGCTAGTTCTCCGGGATCACGACGACCTTGCCCCGCGCGGGCTCGCCGACTCCCTCAACGGCCACCAGGTAGCATCCGGCGGGCACGCGGGACCCCCGCCTGTCCTTCAGATCCCACTCGACGACGTTCAAGCTTCCCGACCGCGCCCGGCCGTCGGTCGACTCGTAGACCAGTCGGCCTCTGATGTCATAGATCCTCACGACCGGTTCTCCCCCGGGCGGGGATCCAGGATCGATGTGGAAGACGACGCGCGTCAGACAGAGCGCGGGGTTCGGGCTCACGCCGACGAGCCTGACCGGACCCGCGACTTCGTCCCTCTCCGACGCGCTGCTATCACCGCGCGGCTCCACCGCCCCGTCGACGTCCACGGTGCAACCCCACGGGTACTCTTCGTCCACACGCGCTTCGTCTGTCCCGTCAACGATCCCGGTCCCATCCGCCCGCCCGGAGTCATCCAGGTCGGAATCAAGCCCGCTGTCGCTCTCGTCGATCCTGCCCGCGGCCCGCCCGGGCCTGATCACCACGATCCCCGAGAGCGGTCCTTCACACCCGATCTCGTCGATCGGAGCGATGCGGTAGAACGCGGATTCCCACGCATCCAGCGTGTCGACGAACGACGCCGTCTGCACCGTCGCCTCCAGGTATGCCGGGTTCAAGGTCCCCTCCGGCCGGTGCGACCTGTACACGCTGTAGCTCGCGGCTCCGTCCACGGGCTCCCACGTCAGCGTCACCGCGTCCGCATCGCCTCGCGTCCAGTTCACCCCGGCCTGCATCAGCGGCAGCTGACCCGGCCCCACGAGCAACACGCCCGATTGACGGCCGACGGCCACGCTCGTACGCATCGCGTGATGCGGGTAGAACCGGCCATTGAACCCATCGAGTGGAGCGTAGACACCGGGCAGCTGTACGGTCTGCGTGACCGTCGTGGGGTTCACCACGACGACACCGCGTTCGAAGCGCCGCGCGCGGACCATGTGAGCGTTCTCAACCCATCTGGCGCTCATGACGACCTCCTCGGACCGACCACGAGGCATGCCGAGGTCCACGTCGTACCAATCGTGCCACCAGTCCTGCGAGTGCTCGGGCAGTCCTTCTCCGCCATCGAACGAGTAGTAGCCATCGCCGTAGACCATCGTACTGGCGAAGGTGAAAGTGAACTTCCTCTCGAAGGCATCATCGCGGACCAGCTCCCCGTCCTCGACAGGACCGTCCCACATCGTGTTGACGGTCGAGAGGACCGGGCCCTGGAACTTCGTGCAGATGGCCTGGTAACCCCACACGGGGTTCGTCATGTTCTCGAGCCACTCCCCGTGCATGTGAGGGAACCCCTCACGGGTCGAGCCGTTGCACTGGTCGTAGAAGGTGTTGTTTCCGTTGGTCGTCACGATGAACT
This sequence comes from uncultured bacterium, assembly GCA_964516845.1. GTDB lineage: Bacteria > Joyebacterota > Joyebacteria > Joyebacterales > Joyebacteraceae > JAPEKQ01. The sequence goes on along the minus strand of CAZEXP010000006.1, from coordinate 71,321 downwards.
CGCTCCCAACGAGTTCCCGCAGCCTGAGCGTCAGGATCTCCATACCCGCGCGCCACGCCGCGTTGAGTTCGGCGGGGTCGTCGGCGATCCCATCGTGGTCGGCGTCAGCGGGGAGAGCGTTGTCGTTGTTGACCCACGCGATGTCGTCCATGCAATAGTCGAGGAATACTCCATCCCACGGTCCGCCGGGACCGAGCCGTTCCGCGATGTACTCCGGCATCCAGTCGCAGAGCCGGTCTCCCTCGCCGTTCTCAGGACACCAGAGGGTTTCGTTGAGGACGGCGTCGCCGCACGTCAGCATCATCCGCGCGCCCGCGGTGTCCGTGAGCCACCAGTCGTTGGCATTGAGTGCGGCGACGAGATCGCCGTTGATGGGCGGCCATGTCCAGTCGCCGTGGTAGCCGACCGGCATGTGCACGATCAGTTTGATGTCGGGGTTGAGAGCCCTGAGTGTCGCCAGCTCGGACAGGTCGGCATCGGCCGCTCGTTTCGGCAGGATCAGAACATCCCAGCGTGCCAGCGAAGCGAGGTCCGCCGTCGACAGGTCCGGGAAGTATATGTTGGCGATCAGCGGATAGGCGGCCTCGACCGGCGAGGGCAGCGTCAGCGCGAGCGTCGCGAGCAACGCGAGAAGCACAAGTGTCCGCGCGCGCCCGCTCCCGCGGCACAGCACCCGGGTGCGGGGCCTCGGCGCCGGACGCGAACGCTGGACCACACGTGCGGTCGATGCATGACGATACGTTTCCAAGGGCACAACCCTCCACGGGGAGCGTCACAGAAGGGCGTGCGCAGCCATTCCGCGTCATGCTAACTTGCATAACTTGTGCCCTGTTACGAATACACGACCTCTCCGTTGGAGCGTGTGAGCCGGTCAGCCATGATGCTGGAGTGCTGCGGGGAATGGTGTGGTGCCGGGGGCCGGATTCGAACCGGCATGGGTCGAAAGACCCGACGGATTTTAAGTCCGATGCGTCTACCAGTTTCGCCACCCCGGCGGCGGAAGAAGAGCCGGGCCGACAGCCGGTGCCCGCGTGCCTGACGCACGGGATCCGGCCACCGGCCCGGTGATGTTCTGGAGGCGGCGCCCGGATTCGAACCGGGGGATCATGGATTTGCAATCCACTGCCTTAGCCACTTGGCTACGCCGCCGTATCGTGCGGGCAGGGGCCGTGAAGCCCAGCCCCTGCCACATATGTCTGGAGCGGGAAACGGGGCTCGAACCCGCGACATCCACCTTGGCAAGGTGGCGCTCTACCACTGAGCTATTCCCGCACTGTTGTACATCAGATGGTCAGTATAGCTGCCGGGTTCGGATGTGTCAAGCCGAAAGCCCCACTTCAGTGGGCTTTGCGGGCCTGGAAGCCGCCCGCTCGTAGAGCTCGAGGTAGCGCACGGCAGAGGCCTTCCAGCTGAAATCCAGCGCCATGCCCCGCTGGACGATGCCTCTCCAGATCGCGCTGTCCGCATAGGTCGCGACGGCGCGCTCGATCGCTCCGAGCATGGCCTTCGATTCGTACGGCCCGAAGACGAAACCCACTCCCGTTCCGGTCGCCGGATCGAAATCCTGCACGGTGTCCACGAGACCTCCGGTCGCGCGAACGACGGGCACCGTCCCGTAGCGGAGACTGTACATCTGGTTGAGCCCGCACGGCTCATAGAGCGACGGCATCAGAAACATGTCCGACCCCGCCTCGATCCAATGCGCGAGCTTGTTGTCGAACGCCAGGGTCGTCGAGACCAGACCTTCGTGCCGTACCGAGAGCTCCGCGAGGAACTCGTGGTACTCAGGCTGTCCCGTCCCGAGCACGACGAGGCGCGCTCCCAACGCGATGATCTCGTCGGCGACCTCGCGGATCAGGTCGAAACCCTTCTGGTCCGCCAGGCGGGACACGATACCGATGATCGGGCCGTCGGACTCGACGAGGCCCGCTCGCTCGACGAGCGCATTCCGGCACTTCGTCTTGCCCGTGAGGTCGGCGGCATCGTACCGCGACGGAATGAGCGCGTCCACCGACGGATCCCACACGCTGTAGTCCACACCGTTGAGGATACCCAGGAGCCTTCCCCGCCCGCGCTTCTCGGCAAGCGCTCCTTCAAGCCCGTGACCGAACTTCGGATCTGAGCTGATCTCGACGGCGTACCGCTCACTGACCGTGTTGACGAAGTCCGCGTACTCGATCCCGAGCTTGAGCGCGCTCACCTGTCCCTTGTATTCGAAGGGGCTTCCGGGAGCGCATGTTTCCTCGGGGAATCCGATGCCCGGGAGTCTGGAGGAATCGAACGTTCCGAGATAGGCCAGGTTGTGGATGCTGAAGACGATCCCGGCGCGCGCAAGCGCCGTGTCACGGTAGAGCTCGCGCAGATACGCGGCCGCGAACGCGGTGTGGTGATCGTTGAGATGGATGACGTCGGGTGCCAGCTCGAGCGCCAGCAGCGACTCAAGAAGAGCGCGGCTGAGGAGCGCGAACCGTTCGACCTCGTCCGGGTAGCCGTGGCCGGTCGCGGGATCGACGTAGATCCCCTCGCGCCCGAAGGCTCCCTCATGCCCCACGAAGTACACGCGCACACCGGGCGCGCCCGGCATCGTCGCCGTGTGAAGCGCGACCTCCTCGGTCTTCTCCCCCATGGGAACTCGGAGCGCCCCGAGACCTTCGACGGGAATCACACCGTGCGCCTTCCTGTCGACGGACGCGTAGAGCGGCAGGAACACGATCGGCTCGTGACCGAGCGCGGCGATCTCCTTGGGCAGCGCGCCGACGACGTCGGACAGCCCTCCGACGCGGGCGTATGGAGCAACCTCCGCCGACGCAAAGACGACCCTCATCTCTAGAGCTCCACTTCCCTGAGGTATTTGGCCGCGTCCTCGGGCGGGGTCGGGTTGATGTAGAACCCGGAGCCCCACTCGAACCCCGCGACCTTGGTGAGCTTCGGCATGATCTCGAAGTGCCAGTGGTAGTACTTGAGATCCCTCTCGCCGACCGGCGAGGTGTGAAGAATGAGATTGTATGGTGGGTCATCGAGAGCCGCATTCATCCGCATCAGCGTCTCCTTGAGCACCTCAGCGAAGGCAAGTCGGTCGTCCTCACCGATGTCCTCAAACGATGGATCGTGCTTCCGCGGGAGGATCCAGGTCTCGAACGGGAACCGTGCCGCGAACGGCGCCACCGAGATGAAGCCGTCGTTCTCGACGACGATGCGGTTCCGCGTCCACGACTCCTGCGCGACGATGTCGCAGAAGACGCACCGCTCCTTGTAACCGTAGTACTTCTTGCTTCCCGCCAGTTCCTCGACAAGTCGCTTCGGGATGATCGGGAGAGCGATCAGCTGCGAGTGCGGGTGCTCAAGCGACGCCCCCGCCGCGCCGCCCCGGTTCCGGAAGAACTGGATGTATCGGAACCGCGTGTCGCCCTGAAGGTCCACCATCCGATCCTGAACCGCCTTGAGGATCAGGGCGATGTGCTCGGCAGACTGCTCTGCCAGCTCCGCGTCATGGTCCGTCGTCTCAATGATGACCTCATGCGCCCCGACGCCGTTCATCTTGTCGTACATGCCTTCGCCCGCCCGCTCGAGTTCGCCTTCGATGGCGAGAGCGGGGAACTTGTTCGGAACGACACGCACATCCCAACCCGGCATGTCCGGCTTCGAGGACCTCGGCCGGTAGGCGAAGACCTCCGGAGGTGTCTTGTCTTCGTTGCCCTCACAGAACGGACAGAAACCGCCGCGGCGGCGCTCCCTGTCATGAGCGAAGTCCGTCGGGCGCTTCCCGCGCTCCGTCGCGATGATCACCCAGCGTCCGAGGACAGGGTCTTTTCTCAGTTGGGGCATCCGCTCCCTCTCCCTCTACTGCTTGCCCGCCGCACGCCGTCTGACCTCCGCGAGAAGGTCACGGACCTCGCGGGCTCTCTCTCTTGGACAAACGATGGTCGCCTCGGGCGTATGGACCACGATGAGCCCCTCGACCCCGACGGCCGCTACAACGCCGCCTTCAGCGTACGCGATGCAGTCGTTCGAGTCGAGCAGCACGACCTCCCCCTGCGGGGAATTGCCGCGCTCATCGGGCGCCCACACGCGACCGAGCGCCGACCAGGCTCCGACGTCGTCCCATCCGAAGTCCGCGGGGACGACGAGTGCCCGCTGCGTCCTCTCCATAATGCCGTAGTCGACCGAGATCGACGGCGTTTCCTCGTAGAATGCGTTCATCTGCCGGGTGAACCCGGGCGCGCCCGGGGTCAGGGTGACACCCGCGAGCGCCGATGCGACGTCCGGCAACTGCTCCGCGACCTCTGTGAGAAACACGTCCGCACGCCATATGAACATGCCACTGTTCCAGTAGTACCCCCCGGCGTCGAGGAAACCGGCGGCCGTCGCCGCGTCCGGCTTCTCGGTGAAGCGCCGAACCCGGAACGCGCCGTTGCCGGCGGCGTCCCCCGCTTCGATGTAGCCGTATTCGGTATCGGGGCGCGACGGAGTGATGCCGAGCGTCACCAGCGCGCGCAGGTCGTTCGCCGCGTCGGCCGCGACCTGGATCGTCCGACGGAATTCGTCGTCATCCCCGATGATGTGATCCGCGGGGAGCACGACCATCACGGCGTCCTCGTCCTCGATGCAGAGCAGGTGCGCGGCCAGCGCGATCGCCGGAGCCGTGTTCTTCCGCATGGGCTCCGCGATGATGCGCTCCGCGGGCACGCCGGGCAGCTCCGCCGGTATCTTGCCGCCGATCTGCGCGCTCGTCATGACGAGCGCTCGCTCGGGGACCGCGACGGACGCCACACGGTCGAGTGTCCGGCCGACGAGCGACCGGTCTCCTCCGAGCGTAAGGACCTGCTTCGGTCGGGTGGGCGTGCTCATCGGCCACAGCCGCTCGCCCCATCCTCCCGCGAGTATCACCGGGTAGAGCATATGTTCTCCATCGTCAGGACCAGCTCCATCTTCGGGGCCCGGCCCATCCTCCAGGCGTTCACCGTCATCCGGCCCCCGTGGTACCCCCGTCTCAACGGGACCGGTCCACGCAGTATTCGGCCAGTCTGTCGAGTTCGTCCGTGTCGGCATCCAGTGTGCCAAGCGTCGCGCGCGCCTCTTCAGCGAGCTCCACGGCCAGCGACCTCGCCCCGTCGATGCCGCGAAGGGTCACGAACGTCGGCTTCCCCGAGTCCTGGCGCACGTCCTTGCCCAGCGTCCCGGCGTCGCTCTCCGCATCGAGGATGTCGTCCACGATCTGATACGCCAGCCCGACGTTCCTGGCATACGCCGCGAGCGCCGCTCGCGTCTCCGCCGATACACCCAGCAGCGTCGCGCCGATCGTGCCGGCCACAACGAAGAGAGAGCCCGTCTTCCTGCTCTGTATGTACTCTACCGTCTCCGCCGTCGCTTCGGGGAGTGCGGCGGATTCCAGGTCTACGTGCTGACCGCCCACCATCCCGTAGGACCCGACCGCGGTCGCCAACTCGCTGATGGCCGTCGCCAGGCTCCTGGTGTTCGCCCCGACCTCGACACCGTTCTCCGCCACCAGTCGGAAGGCGTGCATGAGAAGCGCGTCAGCCGACAGGATGGCCGTGGCGACACCGAACGCGCGATGCACCGTCGGACGGCCGCGCCGCGTCGTCGCGTCGTCCATCGAGGGAAGGTCGTCGAGCACGAGCGAGCTGCAGTGCACGTATTCCACAGCACATGCAGCCTTCGTCACCCGCTCCGGCTCGAATCCCAACGCGCGCGCCGTCGCCCGCACAAGGATGGGACGGATCCGCTTCCCGCCGCCGAGGGCCGCGTAGCGGATCGCCTCGTGAATGACCGTGGGATACTCGCCCTCGGACGGAAGACACGTGTCGAACGTGCGCTCGACGGTCCTGCGCTCGTCATCAAGCATCCGGGCGAAATCCACTCGCTCCTCCGTCTCATCCCGGGAACCCTGGACCCGGGACGGTCGGTTCATCCGGGCGCGCGAGACAGCCGTCTCCACTAGAACCCCCGCATCAGCGAGTAGTAGAGCGCCTCCGTGTGAAGCGTCACACCATCCCAATCGTACGTTTGCAGCACGTGCCGCCTGGCTCGCTCGCCGAGCGACTTGCAGCGGTCCGGGTCATCGATCAGTTCCTGCAGGTGAGACGCGAGGTCTTCGATGTCGCCCTGCTTGAACGTCACGCCGCAGTCTCCTATGACCTCCAGATTCTCAGCGATGTCGCTCGTCAGACAGCAGTTCCCGAAGCTCATGGCCTCAAGCAGCGCGATCGGGAGTCCCTCGAGATCCGACGGAAGGACGAAGATGCGCGCGTTGGAGTAGAGCTCATCGAGCACGTCACCGTAGACATACCCGAGAAACCGCGCGCGGTCCCCGCCGAGCTTGTGGAGCTGGTCAACATAGTCCGACGAGAAACTGGTGCCGCCCGCGACAACCAGCGGCATGTCCGTATTGAGCTTCCGGTACGCATCGAGGAGATAGTGGCATCCCTTCTCCGGAACGAGACGACCGACGAACAGCACGTAGTTGCCTGGATCCAGACCGAACTCGCGGATCTTCTCGGCCTCGCGCACGTGCGGGAGCACCGTTCCGTTCGGAATGTACGTTGCGCTGTAGTCGTAGCGCAACCAGAAGTACTCACGAAGCGCCTTCGAGACGACGACCGTGCGGTCGGGATAGTAGACCGACGTGTATTCGCCGCGCTTGAGGACCCAGGTCGCGAAAGCACCCCACTTCTCACGCTGCCAGTCGAGACCGTGCACGGTCACGAGCGTCTTCATCCCCCGGTGTCGCGGCAGCTTCGAGAAGAGCGACGGCCCGAGCGCGTGGAAATGAACGATGTCGTAGCCCTGCGACATGATGTGCGGCATCGCCAGCGCGCAGTGCGATGCGGTGTCCATGTGCTTCGTTCTGATACTGGGGATCGACTGGAGCTTCACGCCCCGGTAGTCGCCGGTGACCTTCGTGTAGTAGGGCCGGCAGTAGACGGTCACCTCATGGCCGCGCTCCACGAGACGGGTCGCGAGCTCCTCTACGTGGCGCTCGATACCGCCGTACGTGGCGGGAATCCCCTTCTGCCCGAGCATCGCGATCTTCAATGCATGACCCTTTCGTATATCGCCATCATCTTCTCATAGTGCGCATCGGGACCGTACTCGGCCTCGGCTCTCGCCCGCGCCCTGCGCCCCATCTCGATCGCCCGGCCCGGGTCGTTCCACAACTCGTTCATCCGGTCCGCCAGCCCGGTGTGGTCCCCGGGCTCGTAGATCAGGCCGGTTACCCCCTCGGCGATGAGCTCGGGAATCCCGCCCATGCGCGACCCGACAACCGCCTTCCCATACGCCGTCGCCTCATAGACGGTCAACGGCGAATTCTCGAAGCACTCCGACGACATCACAACGAAGAGGGCGCCGCGCATGAGGTCCGCAAGCGCCTGTCCCTTCAGATACCCGGTGAACTCGATGTTCGTGAGTCCGAGTTCCCGCGCGCGCCGCTTCAGTTCGTCCTCGAGCGGGCCGGAGCCGACGATCTTGAACCGTACCCCGGGCGCGCTCCTCAGCGCCTCGAGCACGGTCGTCAGTCCCTTCCCGGTCGACAGACGCCCCACGGAGACGGCGTAGCCCTCGCTCTCATACCTCGGTTCGAACCGCTCCAGCGCGATCGCGTACGGCTGATGGACGATCTTGCGGCCCGGCACGCCGTGTTCGATCATGCGCTCCCGGAGCGATTCGCTCGGAGAGATCCACAGATCCACAAGACGCGAGTAGCTCCCCAGGAACTTGTGCAGGTACGCTTCGGCGCAGACGAGACCGCTCCACAGGAGCGAGTCATGCATGCACCGGTGCTTCACCGCGTTGTAGTATCTCCACGTCCGACAGCGACGGCACGGTTCATCGTGCACGAACATCTGGTAGTTCGGGCAGATCAGTTTGTGATCGTGCAGAGTCTGCACGATGGGCACGCCTCTCCGTCTGAGCGCGTACAGGATCGACGGTGACAGCTGGTGCGCGATGTTGTGCAGATGCGCCACGTCGGGCTTGAAGGCGTCCGCCAACCGCCCGATCGCCCTGCTCGCCTCACGGGAGTAGAGCACGTGACACGCCATCCTGAGACGCCGCGCCGTCCCCATCTCGCCGTTGAAACCCACGTTCGACACGAAGTAGCGGTCGAACTCGCTCTCGTCGTTCATCTCGTGCTGCATCGCGAACGGAGCGACCCGATGACCTCGCTCCTCAAGGATATGGGCGAGCTCAAAGAAGTAGCGCTCGGCGCCACCCTTCACGAAGTAGAATTTGTTCGCGGCGAGCACCTTCATCGAGAGTCCGGACTCCCTTCGGGCGACGCATCAGAGCGTCTCATCGGTCCACACGGGTGTCAAGCCCGAGCAGCCTGGCCCCCAGTATCCAGAGCATGGGCCGAAGCGGCCGTCTCTTCATCGGTGCACCCACCGTGCACACCATCCAGCACTGCACCTCGCACGCGTTGACGGCTTCGCTGACCTTCGTCCAGGCGCGTCTTCGGATCGTCGCGAAACTCCCGTCACGGATATTGCCGATCAGCGTTCCTCCGACGTTGCACGGATAGACGTCGCCCCACGGATCGAGGAAGAAGAAGTCCGTCCCGGCGCGGCACGGCAGCCTCCTGGGGCGTCCGCGAATGTACTCGATCAGCCCGCGCACGTAGTAGGCCTTTGCCCACTCGAACGGCCTCCACGAACGCAGGAGGTCGCGCATGATGCCGGCCATCTCACGGACCGACTCCGCAGTATGCGGCCGTTCCACCGAGTGCTCGCCAAAGAAGATTGGCGAGCTGTGGGCCGCGGTCACGCTGAACTTGAGGCCGAGTTCCCTGGTCTTGTCGCGAACCCTTGTGACACCCCCGACGTTCGAGTCGGTCGCCGTCGCGGCCAGCCCGAGATCCGCAACGCCGATAGCCCTCAGGCGCTCGACTGTCTCCATCGCGCGGTCGTACGCGCCGGGCACTCCACGCACCGCGTCGTGCGCCTCGCCGATACCATCGACCGAGATCCTGATCGCGACGCCCGGCATCTGCGTCACGGCCTGCTCGATCCGTTCCGGCTGGAGCCCGTTCGTCGAGATGACGATCCTCGCGCCCGGACATCGCTCACGCATGATCCGGACGATGTCGACGATGTCGTCGCGGAGAAACGGCTCCCCGCCGCTGACGTTGATCGAGCGCAGGCTCGTCGGAAGCCAGCGGTAGTCCTCGGGCGCGAGTTCCCGCTCCCGGTCGCCGCCCGACTTCCAGATGTCGCACATCACACATCGTGAATTGCAGCGGTACGTGACCGCCACGACGCAATCGATCGGCCCGCTCACGGCTCCGGACTCCCGTCACCAAAACCAAAGAGCGAGTCATATGCCTTGACGAGCTCCGTGCTGGTGCGCTCCCAGCAGAGCTCGTCCTCTATCCGTTTCCGGTTCATCTCCCCCATCCGCGTTCTGAGCCTGGGGTCGTCGAGAAGCTGGATGATACGCTCGCCGAACTCGATCTCGTCGTTCGGCCTCGCGTAGAGCGCGCCGTCCTGAGCCGAGTAGTGGCTCTCCTTGAGGTCGTAGGACACCATCGGCTTCCCGAAGGTCATGTACTCAAGGACCTTGTTCATCGTCGAGACGTCGTTCAGCGGGTTCCTCGGGTCAGGGCAGACGCAAAGGTCGGCGGCGGACAGATACCGCCGGACGTCCTCGTCCGGTATGCGGCCGGTCATCTCGACGTACTCATCGAGACCCAGATCGCCCCGCAGAGCCTTGAGGTTCTCGAACGAGTCGCCGGCGCCGATCAGCACGAAATGCACGTCGCGCCGTTTCACGACATCGACGACATGACGGATCGACCTCAGGAGATAGTCCAGGCCGTCCTGCGGAGCCATGACGCCCAGATAACAGATGAGGAAGCGCTTCCCGCGCTTGAGTTCGGGTTCAGGCTCGACAGGCGTGAACCTCGTGATCTTCGGACCGCTTCGCACGACGAATACCTTCTCCGCGGGGAACCCTCCGACCGTGGCGGCGTGCTCTTTGTATGAGACGTTCGTCGCCAGCACCATGTCGGCCGTTCGATAGGTCAGCCACTCGAGTCCCCGGAGGAGACTGAAGTTGAGCGCCCTGTTCCCGCCGAAGCGCGACAGGTAGAGCTCCGGGCAGAGGTCGTGCTGATCGAAGACGAATTTGCTCCTTCGAAGCATCTTGAACAACGCGGCGATCAGAAAGAACGTGTCCGGCGGGTTGCACGCATGGATCGCGTCAAAACCCTCATCCCTCGCCACTCGGGCCGCCAGCTTCAGCGTCATGGCCCAGCAGTAGGGGAACTCCCACGCGTACCAGAGCTTGTTCGTCGTCGGCGGAGGCGGCGGATACCGATAGATACTGATCCCGTCGATGACCTCGAACTCGTCCGGGAAGTCTCTGCCCTGGGGACATATGACGGACACGTCGTATCCGGCCGACTTCAGTGTCGTCGACTCGAGCCACACGCGCCGATCGAAGGGCACCGGCAGGTTCTCGACGATGATGAGGATCCTCTTGTTCTTCTCCACGCTGTTCCTCCGTGCTTCTCCCTCGCGCCGGACGTATCGCCGGCGGGCGCTCTACCAGGCGATACCGATGTATCGGCCGCGCGCGACCGACGGATCATCCACGATGCGAACGAGGTCCACCATCACCTGGTCCTCGCGCATGCGCTCAGGCACATCCCGGAATTCCTTCGCGCCGTTGGCCACGACGATGACCTCGGACCGCTCGAGCAGCTCGTCAACGCTCGACGCGCGAAGCGTCTCCGCGTACGGCAGCTCGTGTTTGAGGAAGCCGAGGTTCGATCCGAAGAGCTCCTGCCAGTTGATGTTCTCGTCGTAGATGCAGAGCTCGTATCCCTTCCCGATCAGCGTCGATACGACCTGGACGATCGGACTCTCTCTCAGGTCGTCGGTCTCGGCCTTGAAGCTCATGCCGAGTACGCCGACCTTCTTCATGCCGGTGTTCCGAATGTGGTCGATGGCCCTCTGGATGTGGGCCTTGTTCGACGGCGTGGCGCCCGCGAGCACAGGGCACTCGAGATCGAGCCGCTGACTCATACGCACGATCGCCCTGAGGTCCTTCGGCAGACACGAACCGCCGAACGCGAAGCCGGGCTTGAGGTAGTACGGCGACAGGTTGAGCTGCGTGTCGAGACAGAAGATCTCCATGACCTTGTGACTGTCCGGGACACCCATGCCCTTCGCGACGATACCGATCTCGTTGGCGAAACAGACCTTGATCGCGTGGAAGCAGTTGTCCGCGTACTTGACCATCTCGGACGTCTTGATGTTCGTCCTCACGAGCGGCGAATCGATCGGTTTGTAGAGTTCCTCGAGAACGTCGCCGGCCTTCGAGCCGGGCTCCAGCTCACCGATGACGATCTTCGGCGGGTGGTAGAAATCCTGGACCGCGGACGCCTCACGGAGGAATTCCGGATTGAACAGCACGCCGTAGCTCTCCCCGACCTGCTTCCCGGACGCCCTCTCGAGCACCGGGAGGAGTTCATTCTCGACCGTGCCCGGAGGGATGGTGCTTCGAAAGACGACCGTGTGGAACGCCGACTTCTTCGCGAACACCTCACCCATCTGTTCACACACGCGCTTCGTGTAATCGAGGTTCGGACTCCCGCTCTCCATCGACGGCGTGCCGACGCAGATCAGCGAGATGTCAGTGTTCATGATGGCGTGCTCGTAGTCCTCCGTCACCGTCAGCCGCCCCTCGGCAACACCCTTCGCGATCAGATCGGTGAGGCCCGGCTCGACGATCGGACTCGTTCCGTTCCTCAGTGGTTCCAGCTTCCTCGGATCGACATCAAGACCGATGATCGTGTGGCCGAGATCACTGAAGCACGCTGCCGACACGCAGCCGACGTATCCAAGACCCAATACGCTGATTCTCATGGTGGAAGATCCGCTCCTCTCCATCGTTCGCCCTACAGCCGGTTCGCGGCTTGCTCAAAGTCGACGGGCTCGCCGTCGATCATCCACTCTTCCACGCCCAGTCCAACAGCCCCGCGTGGGGTCCCGGCCATGCCCGTCTTGGGATTCTGCTCGAGGGACATCCCCAGGGCACCGCTGAAGCGAAGGTTGCCGATCTCGACGCGACCCACGATAACTCGCTCTCGTCCCGCGTCGGAGCCGATAGAGACCGACACACCGTATTCGTCTCCCTCAACCCTGACCGACGCACCGGCGCTCATGTCCCCCGGGACGAAGACCGTGACGAGCATCGCGGGGAGATCGACCTCCCCCCCGACCTGGATTCGCGGCGCCGGCGAACGCTCGCCGAATCCGCGCGATGTCCACCCCGCCTTCGGACTCTCTGCCCCCTCGGCGACGTCACAGACCAACCCGGGAGGAACAGTCACGCGGACCGTCATCATCCCGCCGTTCCCGCCATCGATCTCGAACGCGCGAAGCGCTCTCATCGAGAACGGCGTCTCCGTCACGGAGACGCCCGGCGGAAGCTGGAAGCCCGACGAGACCGTGTGTCGCCCGCTTCCGGTGAGCCGGTCGATGACAACGCACGAGCCGCTCGCCATGAGCGCCACCGTTCGCGTATGCGTGACCTTCGACGGGCCGTAGCCGTCGCAGCTTCCTTCGAACACATCCCCCATGAGCGTCTTGCACCACACGTGCTGTCGCGATCGCGCGCGCGCGCCCCACATAAAGGGACCGATGCTCTCCGACTGGCTCCGTCCGTCGACCGCGACCGTGTTGTGCGCGGCCGTCGAGCGGAAGTGATCACGCCAGTCGCGAGACCCGTGGTAGCAGAATGTTCCCGGGTCAACCGTCAGCCAGCGGCCGCCCGTCCCGTAGAGCAGCGACAGGCAGTCCGCGTGTCCGTGCGCGGCGATCGAAAGATACCCGAGCTCGCCGCAATCGACGACGGCCTGAGACCGGCCGTGCGAGAGTACGAAGTAGCCTCCCTCGGGAAACCCCGCGCCTTCGCGCGTCCGCCGGTCATGCTCCGAGTCGAGCGCGTGGCGCACGACATCGGGTCCGCGCAGCCAGAGCGCCGGTTCCAGATCGGCCTCCTCGGCTGCGGCCGGGATCCATGCGCCCGCCTCAAGCGCCGCGCAGGCGGCGGCACGCATCGCCTGCCTGCCCTCGCGGTCGGACAATTCAAAGACCCTGCCGCCGTCGGCATCCCCGATCTCGGGAACCACACCGTCGGCTGACGCGACAGATCCGAGAAACGCCGCCATCCGGGCCAGACGCTCCTTCACAGGAGCCGGCAGATCGGAGCCGCGCGTTCGGAGCGCCGCCGAGGCGACCAGTGCGAACTCGATGACGAACGCACCGTAGTGGAGCGCCTGCTCCCTCGGCACGCCGTCGACCGTGACCTGTTGGACGATCTCGCGCCGGACGTGCCCGAGTCCGGAGGCGAGCCACCGTCCCGCCCCTCTGAGGAACGGGAATTTCGCGCCGACGACCACAAGCCCCGCCGCCTCCCCGATCAGGTGGTTGTTCCGCGAAGAGGCGTAAACCGATAGGTTATCAGACAGATGAGCGGCCTGCAATGCGGCGCTGGCGACAACCGTACGGACGTCGGTATCCGTTGCACCAACCGTGCCCACCAGATCGATCGCGAGCGACCACGAGACAAGTCGAATCGCGACTTCCATGGCGCTCGTCCAGTTTATGCCGAAGAACGGTGGATTCCGCTCGGCCCACGACACCATCGATTCCCAGACGGCTCGCGCGTACCGCTCCTCGCCGGTCAGCGCCCACGCCCGACCGAGCGTCACAAGTTCATGCTGTCTGTTGACCTCCCAAACATATCGTGGTTCCTCAAGACCCGGCTTGAAACGGAAGTCCAGCTCGGCCCAGTACTCGAGGGGCCACCGCTCCCCCGACATCGGATCGGCATGCCAGTCCGGCGGATACCCGGCTTCGAAGCTCGTCCACCCGAACGCCGGAAGACGGCCCTCGAGCACCGCGTCCGCCGCCGCGACTACGCGCGTTGGGGAGATACCCATCCGGTCGAGCTCGCGTGCGATCCCCGCCGTCTCGCGCGCGCCGGGAAGCAGCGTTCCGCGGCCCTCGTCGAGCGTCGCCCTGATCGCGCCGACGCTGGTCTCGTGTCCGTGCAGCTCGCTCGGAGCGAGTATCCGGGCCGAACGAGCAAGCTCCGAAGCACTCACGACGCCCGAAGGACGCCGGACCCGGTTCCGCACGGCTCGCGCCGCACGCACCGTCATCTCGGACGGCGTCATCGCCAGGAGCCGCTTCGCGCCCCACGCGAGTCTCGAGCGGTCAGCCACGAGCACGCTCCTTCTCTGCGATCGTCTCGCCGATCAAAGCTTCCAGGGCATCGATCGCCAGGTCCCACCCGTAGTTCTCCTCGACGTACGTGCGGCATCTGGTCCTGAGATCGGTCGCCGCTCGCTCGTTCGACAGCCACTCGAGGACCGAGCATATGCCGCGTCGAAGCGCAGCGCGATCCGCCCCAGCGAACACGAGCTGCGGAGCCAGAGGCTTGAGAAGCTCCGGTGTGGCCCCGACCGGCGTCCCGATAGCGGGTGTTCCGCTCGCGAGCGCCTCGAGCGTCACCATCCCGAACCCCTCGAACGCCGCCGACGGCAGCACGAAGAGGTCGGCCGCCCGATGGTACTGCGGCAACTGCTCCTCCGAGACGAAGCCCGCGAACCGCACGGACTCAGAGAGCCCGAGCGAGGCAACCTGCATTCTCAGATCGCTCTCGAGCCGGCCACGCCCCGCGATAACGAGCGTCGCGTCGGGCCACGAGCGGTGCACCTCGGCGAACGCGGCGACGAGGTTCGAAAGCCCCATCCTCGGGACGAGCCTCCTTGCCGTGAACAGAATGGGCCCCGACTCCGGAAGCCCGAGTTCGCGCTTCGATTCCGCTCTGTCGTCAGCGGGATGGAAACGGTCGAGATCGACGCCTCCCGGGATCTTGATGACCTTCGGTCTGGCGAACGCGTAGTAGCTGTCGAGCTGGTCCGCCGAGAAATCGGAGAGGACCACGACCCGGTCGGCCCGCTTGAGACAGGCGACCTCGGTCCGTCGCGCCATGCGTCCGAACAGGAGAGACTCGAGCGGTTTGGCGAACGTCCGCTCCGCACCCTCGAGCCTGAGTTCCTGCCAGTATGACGCGTGGAACGTCATGATCTCCGGCGTCTGCGACGCCTCAATCGTCCGGAGGTATGCGTAGTACGGAAAGTAGTGGTGCGGGAGCACGACATCGTACCGCTTCGACCGCGCCAGGTCGGCCAGCACCGGTCGCGACGCCCGGAGCGCGTCGCGCGTCCTGCCGCCCGGCCGGCGACTGCTCTCAGCGCGTCCGTAGCGGTGCATTGTAATCCCGTCGATGACCTCGGTGTCCGGTGTCCCCGCGCGCGTCCGCTGTCCGACGAGGTCGACTCGATGACCGCGAGCAGCGAGCCGCGTCATCGTCTCGTGCGCGACACGCTCGACGCCCCCGAGGCTGTCGGGTATGAAGAACTGGTTGATACAGAGGATGTTCAACGGCCCGCTCATGATCGGTCGCCCCGTCTCGCCTTCCACACCTCGTCGTAGACATCGAGCACGGCGTTCACGCACCCGTCCACCGAGAACTCGCGCTCGAGCTTCGCGCGTCCGGCTTCACCCATGGATGCCCCGCGGTCGGGACGTTCCATGATCTCCAGCATCGCCGAAGCCAGTCCGTCAGGATCCCTGGGCCTGATGAGCCTCCCCGTCACTCCATCGTCGATCTGCTCGCTCACGCCACCCACGTCGGCCGCCACAACGGGCAACCGCGCTCCCATCGCCTCAAGGATGACGTAGGGCAGACACTCCGCCTCGGAGGGGAGAATGAGGAGATCGACCGACGCAAGAATGTCGGGGACGTCTCGTCTGAAGCCGGCCCACACGACGTGCTCCGCGACGCCCAGCGCCTCGGCCTCGGCGCGGAGTTCGTCTTCGATGTCGCCGTCCCCGACGAAGACCAGCTTGAATCCCGGCACCCGGGAGAGCACGGCGGGGAGCGCCTGAAGCGACGTGCTGTGGCCCTTCCTTCCAACGAGCCGGCCGACCAGCACACCCACGACATCGGTCGGCGCCAACCCCAGAGCCTCACGGGTCGCCGCGGTGTCATGCAGCACGTCGGCCCCTTCGATCTCGATCCCGTTGCGGATGGCGAGGATCCGATCAGGCGGGATGCGGTAGTGGTCGATCAGCATCTCACGACTCAGCTCGCTCACCGCGATCGTGCGGTCCACCGGCAGATTGGAGAGCCGGACAAGGCTCGTGATCAGGAACCTGCCGAACGGGAAATGTGAGTCCGGCGCGATCGCGAGATGTTCGGTCGTGACGACGGCGCGAGCACCCGCGAACCGGGCGGCCAGAACGGCCGGCAGGCTGTTCCTGGGGTGAGTCTTGTTGAAGTGAATGAACTCGTATCCGCGAAGGAGCCTGAGCGAGTCGACGAACATCCGCAGGCTGTACTCCTTGCCGCGACGGTACCTCGTCACGTCGAAGCCGAGTTCCTCGAGATGAGCCACCCACGTGTCCGCCACGGGCCAGTCCGCCACAAAAAGCGGCGTCTCGTATCCCGCGCGGCGGAGTCCGCACACAAGCTGGGTCATATAGACCTCAGCCCCCCCCCACGCGCGGGCGTCCGTATAGAAAGCGATCGTCCGGGGAATGTCGCCGGAGCGCACCCGAGACATCATGACTGCCCCTTCCACGTGCCGTCCGGCGCCACGATCTCACCGACCGCGGGCGGCTCGAACCGGCCCTCACGGATCATCCGATCCAGAGAGACGATGATGGCGAGCAGCGCGTAGAAAGCGAATCCGACATTGCGATGATAGAATAGATGGACAACGAACGACTGAGTCAGGACGGCGAGCAACCCCGCGTAGGCACCCTGCGCGATGAACGCATATCCCGGGTAGCGGGCAAGCGCCCGCAGATTGCGAAACGCCATTCTCAGGATGACCCCCATGAACAACATGAACACCAGCGTGAAGGGAATGCCGTCCTCCGCTGCAAGTGTCAGCAGAAGGTTGTGTGCCTGAGAGAGATATCGGCCCCCGACCATGCTGTGGTCGGCATGCCACGGAAACGCGGACGGGCCCACGCCGACGACCGGATTCTCAGCGATCACGTCGAACGCTGCACGGAAGATCGCGGGACGCGACGAGTACCCGCTCCTGCTGAGTTCCTGGAATCGGAAGGAGATCAGATCGACAACGCCACGTCCGGCGTACGCCAGCGAGAGACTCTGTGCGACGATCGCGAACAGAATGAGAAACACGAAGATCCTGCGGAGCGCGCGCCGATCGGTCAGACCGAGCATTCCGATGCCCCCGACAACACCCATCCAGGCGCTCCGTGAATAGGTGAAGAGCAGGGCCAGAAGGCCCATCAGGATGCCAATATCGGCCAGCACTCTGTGGTACCACCGCTTCAGGTGATCCACCATGAAGAACCACGTGGGAAGCGACATGATGAGGAACGCCCCGAGAAAGTTCGGGTGCCCCAGTCCGAGGAAGCCCGTTCCCTCCGAGCGACCTCCTCCCATCACTCCGGCTTCGAGCTGCTCCTCGGTAGCGTGAGCGGCCTCGACGGCGCCCCCGAATCGCTGCAGCAGTCCGATGGCGGCGACAAGGACTCCTGCCACCGCGAATGTCGTCGCGAACCGTCTCAGATCCCGAGGTTCCCTGAGGAACGTAACGACAAGGTAGAACCACGCGAAGTACAGAACGTGCTCTTTCCAATAGAGTACGACCCGACCGAGCGCGTATCCGCCCGTGTTCTTGGTCAGACCGACCATCATCGCCAGCGTCATGAGCAGCAGAAGGGCGACCGCGATGCGATCGATCGGCGTCTTGCGCACGAGCGGCCCCTTCGCCGCAAACGTTCGGTCCGACGCGTATCGAATGAGATAGACGACCCACACACCGAGCAGGGCGACATTGAAGCCACTGACATGGAAGGCGTTATGGACCCCGAAGCTGATGCCTGGCCGCGTAAAAGCGATCATGGCGCACAGTCCGAGAAGAGCCCATTCGATCCGAATGAGCGTCAGCGTGACGATGACGACCGCCATGACGAAGACGACGAAGAAGAGCGGATCGGAGAATCGGACCTTGGTGAGGAGAACCCATGAGCAGGCAGCGTAGAAGAGGATAGCGGCCACCCACACCGGCCACGAGCGACCGAGGAACTCCTCGCTCCGCTCGTACAGATCCTGCAGGCGCTGGGTGAGACCACTCATGCTCGCTCCCTCCTGACCCTCCGGCGCTGCATCCGGGCGCACAAGCGCCCCGTGTGGCGCCGCATGGATATCTGCGCGGGCCCGGGAGAGCGGTTTGTCTGTTCCAGGGCGGCGCTCTCCCCGCTTCCGGAGCGCGACCGCGGATGATCGTCGCTACAACCGTTCGTAGATCATGCGGGGTATGTAGAACCTGCGTCTGTTCAGGACGGTTCCCAGAATGTTGGCTCCGGCGCCCTGCAGCCGTTCGGCAGCCAGTTCCACGAGCTGACGCTTCGTTCCGCCGGCGCGAATGACCAGCACGACGCCGTCAACCCTCCCCGAGAGCTGAAGCCCCTCCGAGAATGACAGCACCGGCGGCATGTCGATGACCGTCAGCGCGAACTTCCTGCGTATCGAACCGATGACATCATCCATGTTCGGGTCCGTGAACACGCGCGGTGGCGCCACGACGCGCCGTCCCGCCGCCAACAACGACAGGTGCGGCACCGGTGTCTTCTGGATGCACTGCTCCACGGGCACGCCGCCCAGAACGGCATCCGTCAAGCCGGGATCCTGCTGCACGCGAAGCGCGCGATGAAGCCCGGGCCTGCGGAGATTCGCATCGACGAGCAGCGTGTCGACCTCGTTGGCGAGCGCGAGCGTCTGGGCGAATTCGCGCGAGACCGTGCTTGTCCCCTCGCCGTCGACGGCGCTTGTGAGCATGATGACCCTCGACCGGATGTCCGGAAGCGCCAGGTAGATCTCGGACGCGAGACCGTGGTACTCCTCGACGTTCTCCGGCGGCGGCAGCGGTCCGACAGTGCCGGGCACGGAAATCCTGCGGGCGGTCACGGCTTCACCGCCCTCACGCTCGACACCGGGCTCGTCCGCAACGAATCCTCTGGTATCAGAACCGTCCGGCCCGCTGAAGTCGTCGCGCTCGTTCTCGCGCGCGGCCTTGTCCATCGCCTTCGAGATCTTGCTCATCCCGGTCCTTCCCGCGGCGCAGCCTAGGCGGCGCCCGGCTGAGTCTGCTGCCGGTCCTTGTCCGACGACGGCGTCTTGCACTCGACCGCCTCGATCGTTTCTTCCACTGTTCGTCGGCCGATCCACGGCCTGTTGTCGGCGTACCCGGCGAGCAGCGCGTTGTCGCAGACCGTGTTGATGGCTCTTGGCACGCCGCCGGAGTAGTCGTACACCTCGTCCACCGCGCTTCGGTCGAAGATCTCGAGATCCGTCGCGCCGGCAACGGTCAGCCGGTGCCGGATGTACTCGCCAGTCTCCTGTCGGGACAACGGCGCAAGATCGAACCGGATGCTGATCCGCTGCCTGAGCTGCCTGAGCTGCTGGAGCTCCAGCTTGCGGCGGAACTCCGGCTGCCCCGCCAACACGATCTGGAGACTGCACCGCCCCATCGAACGAAGGTTCGAGAGCAGTCTGACCTCCTCGAGAAGCGGCAGATTCAGATTCTGCGCCTCGTCGATGATGAAGACCGCGTTCTTCCCTGCGGCCGTCAAGCAACCGAGGAACGCGGCGATCTCCCTCATGATCTCCATCTTGGTCGTGCCCTTGAATTCGATGCCGAGTTCCCACGCAAGCACGCGCAGGAGATCGGTCTTCCCGATCGTTGTGTTCGAGAGCCACGCGACCTTCGTGGATGCGTCCAGGCGAGAGACGAGCGCGTCGAGCATCGTCGTCTTGCCGGTCCCCACCTCACCGGTCAGCTGAACGAACACGCGCCGCTCCTTGACGCCGTACGTCAGATGTGCCAGCGCCTCCCGATGCTTCTCGCTCAGGTAGAGATACCTGAGGTCCGGTGAGAGTTCGAAGGGCCGTTCGGCCAGCTTGTAGAACCTTGTATACACGGTTGTCGGCTCCCTGTCCGCCGCCGCGCGCACCATGCGCAGCAGCTAGCGGCGGTCCGGTATCGTCGCAAGCACCCTGAGTCCGAGTGTCCGCTGGACGTCCTCGCGGCGCTCGAGCGAGTTGTCCATCCTCTCCAGCATGAACATGAGCAGAACACCGAAGACGACCGTGAACAGTCCCACTACGATCTGCATGTTGACCGGCTGCGACATCGGACGCGCGGGGACGGACGCTCTCGACACGATGCTCACGTTGAGCAGGTTCGGATCCGTTGCTGCCGTGATCCTGAACTGCTCGCGACGATCCATGATGATCCCGTAGAGGTCGGCCCGGATCGAGAGATCGTGTTCGAGAAGACGGATCGTCAGCGCCTCCTCCATGATCTCCCCATCATCCGAGTGAAGATCACCAAGCATCGCAACGACCGCTCTGCGCTCAGCCTTCCACTCGTCCAGTCGCATCTGCTGTCTCGCAAGCGCCTGCTCGACCTCGGACCTCAGGATCAACTGCGTCGACTCGATCTGCCGCTCGAGCTTGAGAACCTCCGGATGCCCGGGCGTGTACCGCGACGTCGCCTCGGCGAGCTGCAGGTTCAGATTGATGAGCTGCGCCTTGGTCTGCTGCACGGTCGGCATCACGTAGATGTCACCGCTTGGGACGGCCGACGGGTCTGCGCCGGAGTCGAGCCACTCACGCACCATCGCGAGCTGTTCCTCGCGAGATGCGATCGTCGAGTTGAGTCCCGCGAGTTCGTTGTGGAACCGGTTCTGGAGCCCCATCTGCTGCTCGCCCTTGCGCCCTTGCGCAAGACTGCCGCTCTCCCCACCGAACTCCGCGATCGCCATCGCGATCGAGTCCCGCTCCGCTCTCATGCGCTTCGCCTGCTCATCCAGGAAACGGACGGCGTCGTAATTGAGCGACACGCTCTTCCGGATCTCCAGATACGCGTCGAGCGCGGCGTTGACCACGGCCGCCGCCTTCTCCGGGTCCGTGTCCCGATACGAGATGTCGATGATGTCGGCTTCCTGCTGGTCCTGCGCCTTGATCCGGCGCTCCATGTCATAGATGGCCAGACCTCGCCGATCCCCGTCCCCAAGCCCGAGCGCATCGACGACGCCGGCCGCGACGGCCGAACTCTGGATGATGTTGATCTCCGAGTTGATGACCTCGGAACGCTTGAGCACCGCATGCGATTCCGCCGGCATCGAGTAACCCTGAGGCGTGCGCTTCACGTAGACGCGCGCAACCGCCTCATACCTGGGAACGACCGCCGTCATTCCATACACCATGACCGCGATCCCCACGAGCGTGAACACGATCAGAACGAGCTTCCGTTTGAACACGACATACGCGATGTCGCGAAGGAGCGACGCACTCTCCGCCGTGCTGGCGGTATTTGCCGTGTTGATGGTCGCAGCCACTGCTGGAACCCTTCCCGATGGGGCTCTCCGGACAACGGAGCCCTCTCGCAACGCTCCCATGACCGCGTCGGTCGCGGCCCCGGTCTCTCGCTAGTAGTATCGCCGTCCTTCGTTATTGACGTTCGCCATCTCCCAACCCCGGAGATAGAAGATCTGCGCCGGGGCGATGTTGTCGAAGAAGAGATCGACGAATTCCCCGACCTTGCCGATGACCGACTTCGGTACGTAGACGACATCGTTGGGTGCCAGGACCATGTCACCCAACATGTTGGTGCCGTTGAGTACATCCGTCACATCGACCTTGAATGCCTCCGGCTCGGCAACGCCCGTGGTGCGAATGACCATGACGCTGCTCGGCCTGCCGGTCGAGAGAAGACCCCCTGCCGACGCTATGGCGCGCGTGACCGTCATCTCTCCGCTCGACTCGATACGTCCCGGATTGTCGACCTCTCCGATGACGAACACCGGCTGCTCGGCAATGGCCGAGACGACGACCGTGACCGTCGCATCGAGGAGGTACTCGCCGAATCTGGATTCGAGGTCCGTCGTAAGTTCCGACACCGTCCTGCCGGCCGCGGGCACCTCACCCACGAGCGGGACGCTCAAGCCCCCGGCCGGGGTCACCGGACCGGAGAAGTTGAGCGATCCATCGGTCAGGAAGCCGACATCGATCGTGTCGCCGATGCGCAGCCGATACGGACCCGACTGCGTCACCGTCGTGGATCCTTCGGCGCTCACGGGCTCCACCAGCGTGCGCTGTGATGCGCACCCGGACAGACACGCGATGACCGCCACCCCCAGCAGAACCGGGAGAAGCATCGTATTCCTTGACAACATAGACGGGCCCCCTGATGCACCCTTGCACCTGCGCCGGAGCTTCTTCTGCCCCGACAACAACCAAGCTAAAGCATAACTCATGCCACTGTTAGGGCTTCCGCGACCTCCGGGGTCTCGGCGTGCAGTGAAGGCGCGTTCAGCTGCCATCCACAGCGTTCTCCGAGACCGATGCACTATCTCGGAGTTCATACAGGTCCACTTCAACACCGGGGAAAGACGCACTCTGCAAGAGCCTGTGGCCAGCGTTGACGTACGAGGTGATCCTGTCGTCCGGGTCGGCGTGCCAGAGCCTCGAACGGACGAGCCAGAGTCGGAGATGCCCCCGCGTGCCCGCGTCTACGCGCTCGGCCACCTCCTCATCCGAACCACACTGCCCCGGATAGAGCAGGAAGCGGGGCGCGTCGCCCCCGTGGTAATGGTCAAACACGTCCGTCACGACCGGCACGAGCACGACGTCTCCGTCGAGTTCAGCCGATTCGATGTACCGCACCGCACTGCGGACGTCCTCCCGCCAGTAGTCGGGCTCCCAGTAGTAGTTCCCCACACCGAAGAGCGAGAGCCCCACGATCCCGGCGCCCACGACCCACGCGCCCGGAGCCGGCAGTCGTCGAACACCCGCCGCCAGCACAACGAGCACCAGCGGCGTCATCACCGCGACGTAGCGCGCGTTGAATACCTTGATATTGAGGACTGCCAGAAGCGTCACCGCCGCCATCGGGACGAGCGCGACGCTCAGCAGAAGTCGCAGACGCTGCCGGTCCCGCAGGAACACGGCGAGTCCCGAGAATCCCGCCACCGCCATCAGCGCCAATGCTCCGAGCACGACCGGTCCATGCGCGCGAAACGCCGCCGCCGGTCCGAGCGTATGAAGCTCCGCGCTCGACGGACCGACGGAGTAGCCGTAGACCATGGCGAACACGGAGTATGGGATGGCCATTGGAGTGAATGTCGTCTCGCCCCTCAGCAGTTGCCGTTCCTCGGCGCCGACCGGGGCCGTCACCCGCTCTCCGACACGGTCGACGCGCACCCAGTGGCTCACACCCCAGATCCACGGCGACAACACGATCAGCACGACGGCGTACGCCGTGACCCACTGCACCAGGAATCGGCGATCCTCCCTCATTCGTGGCAACGCGAAGACCCAGTGCGCCGCGGCAAGAAACACCGACGAGAGGTTCGACAGCCCCGCGAGCGCGATCGTCGCTGCATACGAAACCCACGGACGCGCCCTGGATGAAACCAAACGCCAGACGGCCAACGTCGCGGCCGCCGAGAAGAACACGAGCATCGCGTAGTTGCGGAGCTCCTGGGAATACCAGATCAGAAACGGAGAGACGGTCGCGAGAACCGCCGCGATCAGGCCGGTCCGCCGGTCGACGGTCTCGGCCCCCAGGAGATATACGATCGGGATCGTCAGCGTTCCAAAGACCGCGGAGATCCCTCTGAGAGCCGCCTCGCTCGATGTGAGTGTGCTCACAAGGTGGACGAGCGCCGCGTGACCCGGGCCCTGGACATTCGCGAACAGCGACGCCGCCGTGAGCGTACCACCCACGCCCGCCGCCTTGAGCGTCCAGAGTTCGTCCACCCAGAAACTCTGCCACCCGATGCGGTAGAGGCGCAACACCACGGCCGCGACTGTGAGGGCAACCAGCCACCACGTCACACTCCCGCCGCCCGCCCGCGGCCACGCATCATCAGCGCCGCCACGCACGCTGCGCCTTCTGTCTATCCGACTCACGATTCAGCACCACCTGTGTTCACCGAACTCATGAGCCGACGGGGTCTTCGATACCAATGAGGGAGATTACGCGAAGCGCCGATGACGTGTCAACGGCGCAGTCGGATCCGAGTCCCCACAGTCCGCCGGTTCATCACAAGTTGTGTTTTTGAGGTCTCCGATGCGTATCCAAGATATACGAATCCGGCAGCGGTGCGGTGTGAGTGAGGGTTCTGGTTGCGCAATCGCTGCCGGATCCATGGTGTTCTGTCACTGCGCGTCAGGCCACAGCCGCTGTCTTCACGAATTGCCTAGTACGCCCCCTTGCGCGAGAGGACCGCCGGCAGCGTCCTGCTGAGGATCTTCACATCGAGCCCCAACGACTGACGGCGGATGTATTCGATGTCCAGCCGCATCCATTCGGTGAAACCGATGTGGTTGCGACCACTGATCTGCCACAGGCACGTGATCCCCGGGACGACGGTCAGCTTCTCGCGCTGCCAGGCCTCGTACTTCTCGACCTCGTTCGGCAGCGGCGGCCTCGGACCAACGAGACTCATGTCTCCCTTGAGCACGTTGAAGAGCTGCGGCAGTTCGTCCAGGCTCGTCCTCCTCAGGAACGTCCCCATCTTCGTGATGCGGGGATCGTTCGAGATCTTGAAGACCGGACCCTCGAGTTCGTTGAGGTGCATGAGCTTCTTCTTCTGCGCCTCGGCATCGACGACCATCGACCTGAACTTGTAGAACCAGAACTCGCGGCCGTCCTTCCCCACCCTGATCTGGCGGAAGAGCACGGGACCCCGCGAGCCCGACTTCACGGCAAGCGAGATGGCGATGAGCACCGGTGAGAGGACGGCGATCCCGATAAGACTCGCCACAATGTCGAACGGTCGCTTCAGGACGCGTCTGTACAACGTCCCGCGAAACACGCTCGTCGACTCTCTCTCGGCGCGTGCGCCTTCTTCGATCGTGCCGTATCCGAATCTCTCGTCGACGAAGTACACAGTCCCGCTCCTGTGTTCGCGACCCCCGACCCGGCCCCATAAACAAGAAACCGGGCGTGGACACTGGTCCCACCCGGCATGGTGTGTTCCGTCGTGCTGACATTGCCGAGGGCGAGCCCAGGTCCAACAGCAAAACACCGGACTGACTGCAGCATGCGGTCTCGCCTACGGTGTCGCTTCAGATCGCTGTCAGACTTGAGAAAAAACCCTTAGCAATGGTGCTATGCGAGTCCTTCCGCGCGTGGTGTGGGCTGCTTCTCTCTCTCCACCGACAATGCTAGTGTATCACAAGCTTTGTCCGGTGTCAACCGCATTTCGGGGCTCCGCCGGCGCCCGAGACGCCCCTGACAACCGCGCTCCAGAACAGCGGGAAGAGCAGCTCGTGTCGCCCGCGAAGTGCAAGCCCCGTGCCCTCTTGCGCTGTCGGCCGCCTGACCACGTTCGTCAGCGCCCGATAGGGCTCATTCATGTCCATCGATACCGCTGTGAACCGTCCGGCGGCAGTGCCCAGATTGCGCGCCATCGAAAGGGCTTTGAGGAAGACCTCGGGCAGAATGACAGCTGAGCCTATGTTCAGCACGACCCCGTCGTCGACGTTGCCAAGCGCACCAGACAGGATCCGCATGTCCCTCAGGCTCGTCGCGCCGATCGCCGCTCCGTCGGCGCTCGCATGCTGGTGAACGATGTCCGTACCGATGCCGACGTGCACCGTCGCCGGGATGCCGAGACGGTGTGCGGCCGCGAGCACCGACGCATCCGCGTGCGGCGCATCAGCAAGCGCGCGTCCCACGCTCTCGCCGAAACCAAGACCGTCGGCGTGTCCTGCGCTTATCGCGCCGTTGAGCCCATCGGCCGTCTCCGCGCACATCCCGAACGAGCCATCCGGAAGCCGAACGGCCACGTCCTCGGACGTCAGACCGAACATCGCGATCTCATAGTCGTGGATCGCTCCCGCGCCGTTCGTCGCCACGGCGGTCACGACTCCCCGCTCCATCAGATCGACGAGCAGCCTGCTCAACCCGCACTTGATGAAGTGCGCACCAAACATCACCAGGACGCCGCGCCCACCCGAGTTCGCCGCCACAACCGCGCGCCACGCGCTGTGAAAATCGCTCCCGCCGAAGAGGTCGGGAATCATCGCCGCAAGCCGATCGAACCCTTCGTCCGGCGGCTCGGGTAGCACGAAGCTCTCCACTCGCACCTGGCCGCCGCGCTCCGCGATCGATATCCGCGTGAGCTTCGCCGGATCGACTTCGGGGTATCGAGATGGCATGTGTCCTCCTTCAGCCTTGCCGCAAAGAGATGAGTTGTCAGTCCAGTCGGGATCCGTCCGCGAGCACATAGGCGGAGAGCTCCGCCGACACGGAACCTATGACGACCTTGCTCCGCATCAACACAGGGAGATGAAGCTCGTCATCGGTCAACCACACCCAGAGCCTCCCCTTGTGGCTGAAGAGACCCGCGCCGCGCATCCGCGGCTCCACGACGATACAGTCGAAACGCCCGGCCGGAACGCTCACGCGCTCTCTTCTCAGGACCAGGATCTCAAGCGGGTAGTTCTTTCGGTCCGCGTGGTTCTCAATGAACACGGAGCGACCGACCTCGAGGTCCATCATGCGCACCGTGTAGAGCGATGAGAGGATGTCCTGGGCCTCCGCCGCGAGAGGCATGACCTCTTTCCGATCGGGGTAGACGGCGACCTGTCGCTCGTGGTCGAACTCGACGAGATCATGCGCCCGGAAATTCCCCTCCCGGAGGTTCTTCTCGAAGCGGCGTGAGATGAGATCCCGCGCGTCGAGATACGACTCCGCCACATCCCGGACCGGGAAGAATGCGGATATGAACGAGTTCGATTCGGCGACCGAGAGGATGCGGTAACAGCTGCGCCCCCGGTGCTCGACGAGCTCCGGGATCCCCAGCACCGCGGTGCCGGCGTCAACGAAACCGTACCCGATCTCGAAGGTGAGTCGCTCCCCAACGCCGAACGGAGGCACGCTCACCGTGCCGTCGGCTGAGAGCGCGGGGATGCGCTGCGCGCCCGTCCCCGTGTCCTCACCGAGCACTCCCGTCTCCAAGCCGGCGGACCCGAGGGCGGTCAGCAGAATGAGAGCTGATGTCAGAATCACTTTCATGATGACCTCGTCTCGAGTCGCGCCACGATCCACCGCGCCGCGTCGAGCACGCCCGGGACCAGCTCCGCGACCGGCAGCCCTCCGGCCCGTGCCTGCTCAAAGGAGACCACACCCTTGCCGGTTTCCACGAGTACACACGGGATCCCGACCCTTTCCGCGAGTTCGACGTCCGTGAGCTGATCGCCCACCATCGCGCTTGCGGAGAGGTCGATGCCCAGATCCCGAACGGCCGCGTCGATCATCCCGGTCTGGGGCTTGCGACACGAGGCCTCGCGGCTGAACCGTTCGACGGAACCCTCCAGATGGTTCGGGCAGTAGTACGCCGCGTCGAGTCTCGCACCATCCTCGGTGAGGAGGTGTTCCAGCCGCGCGTGAACATCGGCCATATCCTGCTCGGTCATCAGTCCGCGTGCTACACCGGACTGGTTGCTCACTACGACGGCGAGCACATGCGCCGCATTCAGCGTGCGCACGGCCTCGGCCGCTCCCGCTTCAAGCCTGAGGTTCTCAGGCCGCGCGATATAGCTGTCCTCGACGGTCAGGACGCCATCGCGGTCGAGGAACAGTGCCGGTCGTCCTGTCATGCTTCACCTCCGACCCGCGTGCCCGTTTCATCAGGGGTGGCCGACATCACACCGCGCGCGGCGCCGACGGCCACCAGAGCATAGAACAACATGCCCGGCTCGGCGTCGGTCGACACAGCGGTGAGACCGGCGACGACCGACGCGACAATGCCTGCCAGCGCACCGATCGCCACGGCCCGATCGATCGCGTGCCTCGCGGCCCGCGCGGAGCGCACGACCCCTCGTAATGCTAATACCAGAAAGGCGACGAGCGCGCCAGCCCCCACGAGTCCACACTCCGCCGCGGTGTGGAAGAGCGTGTTGTGAGCGTTGAGCTGGTGCTCCTCCCCCTCGCGGTCGGTGTAGGTTACGCCGAGCGCCCAGTAGATACCCGGCCCATGTCCCGTTAGCGGCCGTTCGGCCACGAGTTCGACGCTCCGCTGCCACGTGCTGAGTCTCGCCGTGATGTTCCTCCCCACGAACAGACGGGAGTTCGGGTGCGCCACGGCGAACGTCGCGACCAGACCCGCGACTATCAGGAGCGCCACGATCGCGTAGCGTCTCCGCCGGAGCGATGCGGCGATGATGGCCGCGCCCCCGAACGCGGCGCCCAGGAGGCCGCCCCGCGAACTCGTCATCGCGAGCGGGATGGCGGTGAAACCCGCCGTGAGAACCAGAAGAGGTCCGGCGACGCCGGCCCGATACTCGGCGAGCAGGAGCGCAAGGCTCACGCCCAGTGCGATGCCAAGATACTCCGCGGCGGGCACCGGGTTCTCGATGGAGCCGAGCGACAGACGCTCCTCATACCCCGTCAGGAACGAGCCGTACGCCGCCGCACCGGCAAGCAGCGCCCCGGTGAGGATCGCCCACGTGAACAGAAGGGCCCTCGAGGGACGCCTGGAACACGCGTCGGCCGCGAGGAAGAACGGCGCGGTCGTCATCAGCACCGTCAGCAGTTCCCACGGACGCTGCAGCTCGGGTCTGGCGAGCGCGAACGAAAGGAAACACGCCCCGACATACGCGAGAAGCGACCACGCTAGGACGGGATCGTCGAACCGGGGCATGCGCCCCATGAGGGTCTTCCCGGCGAAACCGATGAACGCCAGCGCCAACCCTGTGGTCTTGAGTCCCTCCGAGTACGGGAGCGCCACCAGCAGGAGCACCAGTCCGAACGACTGGAGCGCCTCGAGCACGTTCGCCGTCCTCTCGCGTTTCGTCATACGGATTCCCCGGATTCCGACGGCGCCGCGTCGCCCTGCGCCTCCCGTCCAGGCGAGCCCGTCCGCATGCTCACGGCGGACTCGATGAGCAGGGCCGCCCGCGCGGCCCGGTCCTGCCAGGTATTGGCGAGACCGAACGCCGTCCGTTCGGCACTATGAGCAAGATGGTCACGGTCGGACAGCGCTCGCTCGACGGCGTTCACGAACTCCATGGGATCCCGCGCCGTCGCGACCAGTCCCCCGCGTTCGAGCGCCGCCGGAAACGGCGTCGCCACGACCGGCTTGCCGCACAGCAGATACTGATAGAGGACTATCGGGTCGGCGTTCCGCGCGAAGAGCCCGTCACGCCATGGGATGATGGCCACATCGCACGACGCCACGTATCGCGGGAACTCGTCGTACGGCCGGCGCCCCAGCCGGACGACGTTCGCGGGGAGACGTTCCCCGGTCCCGCCGGGCCCGACCAGCACGATCATCCAGCCTGGCCTCAGGTCCGCGACCTCCCGGAGGAGATCGAAGTCGAACCAACCGTAGGCGGCTCCCCCGTACATGATCACGGGACGACGCACGTTCACGAGATCCATCGGTGCGGGGGTGCCGCCGAGCGCCGCGATGAACTCCGCGTCGCCGGCCTCGGCGTCACCCGCGAGTGCCCTCTTGAAGTGCGGCACGTCGGCCGCGTTCGGAAGTCGGTGCGCGTTTGGGTGGTCCGACCGCGCATCGAGGAGCGCCTCGGACACCACGAGGACGAGATCGGCCACGCCGAGCATGCGCCGCTCCGTCTCCCGTGTCGCGTCCGGCGCCGTGCTGAACGCCGCAGGCTCATCAGCCGCGCTGTAGACCAGGGCGCATTCGCCGAGCCTGCCGGCAAGCACCGCATGTTCGGGAGCGAAGCACCAGAGGACTCTGTCCCCCAGCCCCAGCCGCTCGGCCGCCGCTGCCACTCGCGGGAGAAGCCGCTCGGTGCTCCTCGTCCGCACCGCGGGCCGGGATGACACCGAGAACGCCACCGGCGAGAGGACCCACAGGTTGGGATGCACCTGCCTGAGTCCTCTGAGCTTCGGCCACCTTCGGCGGCGTCCGACCACGGAGAAGATGTCGAGCGGTGGTTCGACGTAGAGCACACGGACCGAGCGCGCCATTTCGAGCATGAGACTCTGCTTGCTCGTCGGCAGTCCGGTCCAGTGGTTGGTCGACATGCAGATGATGTCATGGCGTATCGGAGGGACCCCGCGGACGGCTGACCCCGTCTCCCGATCAGTCATCGCGTCCACCTCCGGTCCCGCCCGATTCCGTCGCGCGCAGAAGCTCGCGCGCCGCCTCATGAACCTCGCCCACCGTGATGGCCGCCATACAGGGATCATCCGGGCGCACGCACTGCTTCTGGTCGCACGGCGAGCAGGGGTACTCGTGTCTGATCACACGCGAGGCCGAGCCACGGGGTGCGAAGCGGTCCGGCGTGTTCGGTCCGAAGAGCGCTACCACCGGCGTGCCCACGGCGGCTGCAATATGCATCGGTCCGCTGTCGCTTCCGACGAACAGCACGGCCCGTTCGGCCGTCGCCGCGAGGCCTCGCACGTCGAGCCGCCCGGCCAGGCTCAGCGCGCTCCCATCGGACGCCGCCGCGACGCCTGCGCAGATCTCCTCATCCTCGTCCCCGCCGGTCAGAACACTCCGGATCCCGTCCTCGCTCGCGAGAAGACGAGCCAGCGCCGCGTGCCGCTCCGCGGGCCATCGTCGGTACTCCCAGTTGGCGCCCGGTGCCAGCACCGCGAACGGCTCGTTTCGCCCAACGCCCTCGCGCTCGAGCAGCTCCGTCGCCGCGGTCCGCTCCTCGTCGGTCAGATAGATCCTGGGCAGCGGTTCGGCGGTCGCACCCAGCGGCTCGACGGCCGAAAGCAGATGCTCCACGACGCTGCCATCCGTGACATACGGGATGCGGTGATCGAGAAGGCGCGGGAACCCCGCGTGGTTGAACCCGACGCGATATCCCGGGTCGGCCACCCAGAGAAGCCATGAACTCAGCAGGTTCCCCGAGAGGTCGACGGCAAGGTCGAACCGCTCGCGCCGGAGGCGACGCGCGAGCCTCCACTGATGTCGCGGCATGTGGTAGTCGGCGACGGCGTCGTACAGGACGATCTCATCGACATTCGGGTTGGCGGTAAGAACGCCGGCGGCGCGTTTCTTCGCAAGGACCGTCAGCCTGGCGTCGGGGAAGCGGCGCTTGAGCGCCTCCAGGACCGGGGTCGAGAGAACGACGTCGCCGAGGAAATACAGCCGCATCACGAGGATCGACCTGACGCCCTCCGGGTGGAAGGTCCGGGATTTCATTGCTCTCCCCCCTTCCCTCGACCCACGGCCTCTGCGAAACACGCCTCAACACGATCGATCATCATGTCGAGCGAGAACTCCTCCCGCACGCGGCGTCCTGCGGACTCAGCCATCGCGCTCGCGCCCGCGCGATCACCCAACATCCGCAGCACCGCCTCGACTGCCGCGTCAGGATCGCCGGGCTGCACGAGCAACCCATCCCGCCCGTGCTCGATCATCTCGGGAATGCCCGCGACACCGGTCGCCACGATCGGTGTTCCGGCCGCCATGGCCTCGAGCACGACGTGAGGCATGCCCTCGCGGAAACTGGAGACGAGCACGACGCTTCCCGCCGCGAGCACGGCGCCGATGTCGCTCCGGTGTCCGAGAAATCGCCAGCTGCCCTCGGGAAGCGTCTCCTCCGCCATCGTCCTGAGCTGCTGTCTGAGCTTCCCGGTCCCCGCCACGAGCAGCTGCGCGCGCGGTTCGCGCTCCACGATCTTCGCGAAGGCCGCGAGCGCGACCTCGTGCCCCTTGTCCGGGACGAGCCGGCCGATCACGACGACCGTCGGCGTGTCGGCCGCGAGACACAGTTCCGCCCGGAGCTTCGCACCCTCTCCCGTAGTCACGCGTTTGGGATCAATCCCGTTCGGAATGACGACGATGCGGTCCGCCGGAACCACACCGCCGGCCGCAAGGTCCGCCGCGATCGCCGAGCAGTTCGCGATGACGCGCGTCACCAGCCTCCGATACATGAACCGGTTGAGGGCGGACGGCTTGACCGGAAAGAGCAACCCGCGGCGCTCGACGACGCCGGGCACGCGGGCGATACGGGCCGCGACCACGCCGACCCGCACGGCGCGCTGGACGTTGACGCTCGCGATGTCGCAGCGCGTCGACCGGAACCAGCTCGCCAGGGGCAGAATCGAGGTCGGGTCCCCGTCACCGCGCATCGGCAGTTCGAGCGTGTCGTATCCCGCACGGCGCGCACGAGTCGCCAGGGCGCTCTCCGCCCGGGCCACCACGGTGATCGTGTGCCCTCGTGAGGCGAGGCCGGCGGCCGCCTCGAGCAGCCATCGCTCGCCACCCCCGAATGTCCTGAGCGAATTGACGAAGCAGATCCTCACGATCGCGTCCCCTCGTCGGCAGCCCCGACTGCGGCCAGCACACCGGCCAGCCCGGAGGCGAACGCCTCTCGGGACAGGAGCTCGCGCGCTCGCACGGCCCCCGACGCACCCATCTTCGCCGCGCGATCCGGATCGTCGAGGAGCTGCGCGAGCCCTTCCGCCAGCGCGCCGACGTCGACCGGTTCCACAAGCAGGCCGGTCCCGCCATCGACGACAAGCTCGGGGATGACACCGACGTTCGTCGCGACGACCGGACGACCCGCGGCCATGTACTCGCTGACCGCCCGGGAGTTCTCCTCACTCCCCACGGACGAACAGACGCAGACATCGGCGGCCGCCAGAACAGAGGGAACGTCGTCCCGTCTCCCCGCGAACCGGACGTTCGACGACACACCGAGTTCCCCGGCTCGCGCCGCGAGCCCCTCCGGCTGCCCCGACCATGGTTCGCCGATGAGCAGGAGCACTGCGGACGGATACTTGCCCACGACGCGGCTCCACGCCTCAAGCAGCACGGCGTGCCCCTTGATGGGAGCCAGGCGCGCCACGTTCACAACAAGCGGGGATCCGGCAGCGATGTCGAACTCACGTCTGACGCCGGCGCCGTCGCCGCCGGCCGCGAACCGTTCAATATCGATCGGCAGGTAGATCGTGAAGACCCGTTCCTCGCGCACACCGAGCCGCTCGCGTACCCACGATTCAATCCGCCCCGACGATGCGATGACCGCGTCGGTCCGGCGACGGTACAGGTACCGGTTGAGCGCCCCCGCCGACGGCGGCACCGCGCCGCCGCGCAGGTGAACGAGCTTCGTCGATCCGGACCTGGCGAGCGCGACGGCGACGTGCGCGGAAGAGCGCGAGCTGTGCACGATCGCGCCCGGCGAATCCAGCGTGCGACTCGAGATCCAGCGACACGCCGCAAGGAGATCCGCGGGCGACCGCGAGAGCGATGCGCCGGGAAGCACGTGCGTCGCGACGCCCGTCGGCGCCTTCGCGAGCGCCACGCTCCCGCCGGGAGCGGCCAGCGACACCTCGAAGCCCATCGCCGCCTCGGCGCCCGCCACGGCCAGCGCGTACTCCGTCTCAGCGTTCCATATCATCGAGTCGGTGACGACGAGCGTGCGCAATCAGGTCCCCCTGCTCACAATCCGTTCGTTCGACGCGCTCCACTCTCGAGCAGACCGAGGATTTCACCGTGGACCTTCTCCACATCGATGTCGGTCATGCACTGAAGTGTCCCCCGCGCACAGCGGTCGGCGCCGTGCCGCCCGCAAGGCCTGCAATCGAGTTCCGAGGCCACGACGCGCGCGCAATCGGCGTACGGCGCAAACCCCTGTTCGGGCACCGTAGGCCCGAAGATCGCCACGACCGGAACTCCGACGCCCGCGGCCACGTGCGCCGCGGCCGAGTCGTTCGAGACGAGGACGGTGCTCCGGTCAACCAGAGCCAGCCACTCTCCCGTGTCGAGTCTTCCGCTCAGGTCGAGCACGTCGACCCGGGCGCTCGATACCACATCCGCCGCGATCTCACGGTCCCCTGGTCCACCGGCGAGCGCCACCGTGAAACCGTCCGATGCGAGCCGGTCCGCAAGTGACCCGTATCGATCCGCGGGCCACCGCTTGGTCGCCCAACGACTTCCGGGGGCCAGCACCGCGAGGCGACCCGGGGCTTCGGTGCGGGGCTGCTGGAGCGACTGATGCGCACCCCGCTCCCCAAGCTGCTCCCCGAACCGCTGCTCGAGCCGGCGCACCGCGTCCTCCGGGACCAGGATATGAAAAGGGATATGTCCATCCGGAAGCGAGACGCCGAGCGCGGTCGCGAGAGACGCGACCCGCTCGATCTCGTGTCCGCGCACCCGGTACGCGACGGTCTGCGTCAGCAGCGCCCGCCCCCCGCTCTCGTCGAACCCGATGCGTCGGGGCGCGCCGGTCATCGCCGCGATCGCCGCGCTCCTGAATGAGCGATGAGGCACCAGGACCGCATCCGCCCCGAACGCGCGAGCCGCCCGGGACACGCGCAGCGTGCCTGCCGGGCCGCTGTCGCCATGCCGCTTGTCGAACTCGATGATCGCGTCGGCGATGCCCTGCGTCTCCAGCAGCCGCGCTCCCGCCGGCGCCGCCAGGACCGCAAGTTCAGACGCCGCGCCGCTCGAGCGCAGGAGGTTCAGCAACGGCAGCGTCAGGATCATGTCACCGAGAAACGCGGTCTGGATGACGAGTACTCTCATCACGACCTTTCGACGCGCGACGGTCGCCGTTCCATGAGCTCGACCGCCGCCGCGAGGACCGTCTCCGCGGCTATCCCGTTCATGCAGTCCCAATGGCCGAGACGGCAGGTCGCCGTTCCGTAGAACGAGCATGCGCTGCACTTGAGGTCGGCGTAGACGACGGCGTCGTCGGAGAAGTCGAACTGCCCCGGATCGGTCGGGCCGAAGATCGCCACCGTCGGCGTCCCGCGCGCCATCGCCATGTGCATCGGCCCGGTGTCGTTGCCGACGAACACGCGGGCGGCTCCGAGAACACCAGCAAGCTCCCCGAGTCCGATGACGCCCGCAGCGTTGACGACACGCCGCGACCCGGCATCCACGCTTTGGAGCAGGCCCTCACAGAGCCCGCGATCGGCGCTCGATCCCACAAGAAGAATGTCGAGCCCGTGTTCCCGGGCAAGCCCGGATGCGACAGCGGCGAAGCGCGCGGCGGGCCAGCGCTTGGTCTCCCACAGCGCAGCCGGGGCCACTGCCGCGAACGCCTGATCGCCGACTCCCCACTCCAGAAGTCGGCCCCGGGCCGCTGCTCCCGCCGCCTCGGACACGAACAGCCGCGGCCGATCGCGCTCCGCGCCGACGCCCAGCGGTTTGAGACTCTCGAGATACCTCGCAACCAGTCGTTTGCTCGCGCGGAACGGCCGGCGCGCAAACCGCACGCGTGCGGCATCCCCGGGCTCGCGCTTCCGATAGGTCGTCACGATCGATGATCTGGCGCACGCGCCGAGGACCATGCTGCGCTGGTTGTGATGAAGGTCGACCACGGTGGAGTATCGGTGGGACCTGAGTTCCGAACAGAGCTTCCTGAGCGAGGCGAGCGAAGAACCTGAAAGCTCGTGGACGCGCGTGATGTCAGGGTGAGCGTCGACAAGTTCGCGATAGCGGCTCTTCACGACGAACGCTATCTCGGCATCCGGGTAGGCGCGTCTGAGAGCCGCGACCACAGGCTCGGTCAGGACGATGTCGCCGATCGAGCTCAGCCGGACGACGGCGATCCCGCTCTGCGGAAGCGGCACAGCACTCCCTGTGCACGCACTCCCGCCACACGCCTCGCTATCATGCGCCTCACCGCCACGCGTCCCGCTATCACGCGCCCCGGGGTCTCCGCCGTCGTCGATCGCAGTGAGCACGCTCATCTCTCCCTACTGTTCGTCCGCCTCGTCGACGCCGTCACCCGCCGGCCGTCCGGAACCATCACTCTCGGAGCCGGCGCCGCTGAACTGGAGGTCGTGCAGTCGCCGGTACAGGCCGTCCCACGCAATGAGCTGATCGTGGGTTCCCTCCTCAACGATGCGCCCGGCCTCCATCGCAACGATCCGGTCGGCGTTCCGCACTGTCGACAGACGATGCGCTATGATGAGGACGGTCCTCCCCGCGAACAGGTGCTCGATCGCCTCCTGCACGAGCCGTTCGGACTCGGTGTCGAGCGACGACGTGGCCTCGTCGAATATGAGGATGGGCGGGTTCTTGAGAATCGCGCGCGCGATGGCAAGACGCTGACGTTCACCGCCGGACAGTCTGGCTCCGCGCTCACCGACGACCGTGTCGTAGCCCTCGGGCATCGACTGAATGAACTCGTGCGCGTTCGCGGCGCGCGCCGCCGCCTCGACATCCTCTCTGGAGGAACCCTCGAGGCCGTATGCGATGTTCGCAAGGACACTGTCGTTGAAGAGGATCGTCTCCTGCGTGACGATACCCATCAGGCGCCTGAGTGATGCGAGATCGACGTCGCGGAGATCGTGTCCATCGAGAATGACGCGCCCGCCGGTCGGGTCGTAGAACCGCGGAACGAGATCGAGCAGCGTCGACTTGCCCGCGCCGCTCGGACCGACGACCGCAACGATCTCACCCTTGTGGACGGTGAGGTTGACGGACTCGAGCACATCCGTTCCGGTGGAGTAGCGAAAGGTCACATCCTCGTATCTGATGGCACCGGAGAATCCGGTCAGCACGTGCGCACCCGGCGTAGTCTCCACGTCCGGCTTGGTGTCGATCACCTGGAAGACGCGTTCCGCCGCCGCGAGTCCCATCTGAAGCTGGTTGTTCGCCTTCGAGAGCTTCTGCAGCGGCTGCATCGTCGAGAGCGCCGCGCCCAGGAAGATGAGGAACCAGTCCGGGGAGATGGAATCCGCGAGGAGCACCTGACGACCGCCGTACCAGAGCAGAACGACGACACCGATAACACCCATGAACTCCGTCAGCGGTCCCGCGAGGGCGCCAAGCGCCTCCATCCGCACGAATCTCTTGAAGTACTCCCCGGTGTGCGCGTAGAAGCGACGCCGCTCGTACTCCTCCATCCCGAACGCCTGCACGACGCGAATCCCCGAGATCGTCTCCTGAAGCGTGGATGTGATGTCGGCCATCTTCTCCTGGATACGCGTGCTTCTCTTCCGGAGCCGCGCCCCGATCCTCGTGATCAGGAACATGATCGGCGGCAGCACGACGAAGGTGATGATCGCCAGCCGCCAGCTGATCCAGATGGCGACGCCAAGGTAGATGAACGTCAGCAAGGTCTCGCGAAACAGGTTGACGAACGAGGCGACAAGCGCCCCGCGAACCAGTGTTACATCGTTGGTGATCCTCGAGATCAGCGTGCCCGTGTGCTCCCCGTGGAAGAACGACAGAGAGAGCCCGCTGAGCTTCTCGAAGAGCCGGTTCCGAAGGTCGCGAACGACGCGCTGCTCGAGCGTCATCATCAGGAAGGTCTGAAGGTACCCGAAGAGTGCCCGGGTGAGGAAGACGGCCAGGAGCGCCAGGCACACCTTGCCGAGTGCGCGCTCGGGCGAATCGCTCGCGAACATCTCGAGGATCCGAGCCCGTATGTCAACCTTGAGATCGCGTATCGGCGCGCCGGCGCCGGCGCCGACATCCGATTCGCCCGCGTCGTCGATCGCGGGAACGGTCGGCACCGCGCCCCCCGATGCCTCCGTCATCTGAGCCGTCGCACTTTCGACGGCCTCCGTCTCACTTTCGGCGGCCGTCGTCGCACCCGCGACGACCGTCGTCGCCTCGTCCGAAACGAGGGCATCACGTTCGAACAGCACGTTGACGAACGGAAGGATCATGCCGAGTGACGCGCCTGAGAGAACCGCGAAGACCGCCATGCAGACGAGCGCCGCCAGGAGGCGGCGCCAGTACGGTTTCACAAAGCCAAGCAGTCGGATGAACGGACGCATCCTAGCCGCCCTCCTCCGACGCTCCGCGCAGCATCGCGCTCTGCGTCCTCTCCATGAACTCCTCGATGGGGAACCGGTCACCCGGAACCAGCGTGATGATCTCCAGACAACCCCGATCCGGGTACGCCTCCGCCTCGAGTTCGCCGGCGGTCATCATGGAGACGGTCGGTATGCCGAGGGCGATGGCGAAGTAGACCAGATCGGTGTTGCCCGCGACGAACAGGTCGCACTGGCCCAGGAGGCTCACGACGTCGCGCGTACGACGCTGCTGCACGAAGATCGGTTCCCTTGACAAGAGACTCTCGAGCTTCTTCGCATGGTCGTGGTGCTCGGGTGATGTCAGAAGAATGGCGCGCGCGTTGTAGTCGGCGCACAACTGGTCGAGAAGCTTCGCCTGCTGCGCCGTTGAAACGGACGTCCCTCCCCGACCGGGACCGGGATCAAAACCGATCAGGAGCTCATCCTCGCGCGGCTTCCTGAAGTGGATGAGCTGCTCGGCCGTTCGGCGCTCCTGCTCGGGGACCTCCCACCTCAAGCCGAGTTCGCTCACGTCAATACCCATGACGCCTGCGATCTCCAGACCGAGTTGGGCACGCGTGCTCCCGGAGACCCGCCGGCTCACCTCGAGGTTGAGGAACGGGTGGCTCTCGTCTCCCTGGAGTCCTGCACGGATCTTGGCGCCGGTCATGTAGCAGAGGTAGATCCTCTCGAAATCCGACTGCCGGTCGAGCAGTATGGCGACATCGAACCGGTAGGACTTCAGCCGCTTCGCAAGGGTCATGAACGCCGACAAGCGTTTCATGCCGCGCGGCAGCGAGTAGCCGATAACGCGGTCCACCTCGATCAAGCCTTCGAGCAGCTCCTTGTCCTCGTCACGCACGAGCACTGCGATCTTCCCCCGTGGGAACCCGCGGCGCATCGCGCGAAGCGTCGGAACCGCGAACAGCGCGCCCGCAACTCCACACTCCGGGATGACGAGCACGCGCTCGACGCTCCCGAAAGCCGCTCCGAACGAGATCGGCTCCGGCCTGTCGAAGCGCTCGATATACGTCCCAAGCAGGCGGCCAAGACGTGACGTCTTCGCGACCTTCGGCTTCGAGTCGCTCATCTGGGAGACCGACGGCTCACCCGCTGCTGAGCCGCCCCGTGTCTCGCGTGCTGCCATGCGTTCCTCCACAACCGATGCCTGGAGCCCGGAGATATCGGACATCCTGACAGCCTGACCCCGGCCGCGTCCACGGCGAGCGCCAGAATATCAGACGCACACACCGACGTATGCGCCTGTCGGGGATCCGCGCGTTCCCCGGCATCGCTCGCCCAGTGTGTCATACCGAACGGCGTGGCGATCGGTGAACCCCGGCCCACCGTTCGCCCGCGTTGGCTCGTAGGCTAGCAGACCCCGTTCAAAGGTGTCAACGCTTTTCTCATGACCTAACCGACGACCCTGTCGTCATTTCGGCGTCCCGAAACGCCTCCCCGCCCACCCGGTCTGCTAGACTCTGCGAACCATGCATGGAAGCGACTCG
The DNA here is from genome assembly GCA_964516845.1 of uncultured bacterium. Lineage (GTDB taxonomy): Bacteria > Joyebacterota > Joyebacteria > Joyebacterales > Joyebacteraceae > JAPEKQ01. The sequence continues at coordinate 31,970 of CAZEXP010000006.1, read as the reverse complement.
AACACGTTCCCTGGCCGGTCCTGCTCCGCTCCCGGACGTCCCCGACCGGGGCGGTTCCCGGGGCCGGGACACCTGGCGGCCCTGACACTCGGCTTCTCGACGATCCTCGTGCAGACCATGGTTCTTCGCGAACTCATGGTCGCGTGGCTCGGAGATGAGACCTCGTTCGGGATCGCTCTGGCCGTCTGGCTCCTCGCTGCAGGACTCGGCAGCGCGCTCGGCGGCAGGCTCTTCTGGAGAACGCGGTCACCTCACACCCGCCTGGCCGCCGTTCTGGCGGCCCTCGCGCTTCTCAGCCCGCTCTCCCTTCTCGCGGCGAGGGCCGGACGCGCTCTCCTCGGGGCTCACGCCGGTGAGCTTGCCGGTCCGGGACAGCTTCTGGTCGCCGCGGTGTTCGCCGCCGGCCCTCTCGCCCTCGCTGCGGGCGCCGCCTTCAGTCTCACTGTCCGCGTCCTCGCCGTGAACGCCGGCAATGACCGTCTCGACACCACCGCGCGCGTCTACACGATGGAGGCCGCGGGGGCCGTGTGCTCCGGCGTCCTTCTGAGCTTCGTGCTCATCCCGCATCTCCAGCCGTTGGCGATCGCCGGTCTCTGCACGCTGCTGCTGACGCTCTCGGCGCTCCGGCTCCTCCCGCGCCGGGCGCCCGCGCAGCTCGCCCTGGTCCTCACCGGTCTTGTCGGCGTCGCGCTTCTCTCGCCGCTCGGGGGCAGTCTGGATGAGATGACCGTGCGCGCTCAGTGGTCCGAACTCGGCTTCGTGCTCTCGCACGATTCCGTGCACGGTCGGGTCGTGGCGACGCGACGGGACGGCCAGCTCAGCATCTACGAGAGCGGCGTACTCGCCGGGTCCGCCCCCGATCAACTCGCGGCTGAGGAAGCAGTACACATCCCCATGCTTCAACACCCCGCGCCCGAACGCGTACTGCTCGTCGGCGGCGGTCTCGGCGGTTCGATCGCCGAGGCGCTCAAGCACCCGTCGGTTCGGAGCATCGACTACGTCGAGCTGGACCCGGCGCTGCTGTTCACAGCGCGGGAGGCCTTCCACGATTCGCTCCTGGCAGGACTCGGGGACGAGCGTGTCCGGACGCACCATGGCGACGCGAGGCTGTTCATCCGCACGACGGACGCACGCTATGACGTCATCATCCTCAACGTCCCCGATCCGACGACCACGCAGCTCAACCGCCTCTACACGGTCGAGTTCTTCCGGGAGGCACGCCGCGTGCTCGCGGATGACGGCGTCATCGCCCTGACGGTCTCCGGGTCTGAGAACTACATCCCTCCAGACCTCGCCGAGTTCGTTCTCTGTCTCATGGAGTCGCTCGAGAGCGCCTTTTCCCGGGTCGCGCTGCTCCCGGGAGACCCATCCCACGTCGTCGCCGGCGGTCCGGCCTCGCGGCTCATCCGCGGAGGCTCACAGCTCGCCGACGAAGTCGAGAGACGCGGGATCGACACACGTTTCATCGCTCGATACTATCTCGAGGACCGCTTCAGCTCAGCCAGACTGGAAGCGGGCGACGAAGCGATCGGTCGAGCGTCCACGGCAGGACTGAACCGCGACCTCAGCCCGCGCGGGTACCTCGCCGGTCTCGTCGTCCGCTCGCAGCTTCGGAGCGGCACGAGCCGCCTCCTCGAGACCGGTCGGCGGGCCGTCGATCTGTCGAGACTCACCGCATTCGCCGCCCTTCTCGCCATCACATTCGGAGCGGCTCCCCGTATCCTCTCTCGGAGACGATCCGCGGTCGGGACGAGTGCGACGCGTCGCGCGTCGTTCGCCCGTGCAGTGATCCTCTCGGTCGTCGTTGTCGGATTCACGGAAATGACACTGGAGATATCGGCCATCGTGGCGTATCAGAGCTTCTACGGGTACGTCTACGGCCACCTGGCGCTCATCACCGCCGCGTTCATGCTGGGACTCGCGCTCGGCGGGTGGCTTGGCACGCGCATGACGTCGCTGCCGACGCTCGACCGCGGGTACATCCTCCTGCAGTGCGGACTGACCGCGGTCCCGGTCGGCTTCGGGATCGCCGTCGCCCGCCTTGGAGCGGCGGCCTCCTCAGGCTTTGCCGGCGCCGCCCTCTTCCCCGCCCTCGTCGCCGCGTCCGCCGTGCTCGCCGGTATCCAGTTCCCGCTCGCGACGTCCATTCTCCGCGGGCGAAGCGGGGCGGACGTGACACGGCAAGGCGGCGCCCTCTACTCGGCCGATCTCTTCGGGGCGGCGCTCGGAGCCATCACGGCTTCCGTGCTTCTCCTGCCGGTCCTCGGAACGCTCGGCACGATGATCGGTCTCGCCGTCCTCAACGCCTCGGTTCTCGCGTCGCTCACCCTCACGGCTCCAACACGCTGAGATCTATGCGCAAACAACGAGGCCGCCTCCGAAGAGACGGCCTCGTAATGGTCGAATAGCGCAGTCCTGCCGCGCACATGATGCGTCGGGCGAAAGCCCGGAGCTGCCTATCAGCGATAGAGCGCCTTGATCGCGCCCCAGCTGACCTGACTCACCGGCGAGACACAGTTCGAGCAGGAACCGACTCCGAACCCGCTGGTATCGGCTCCGATGTCGGAACCGCCCACGCCCGCATCGACGTTCGGCGAGGTGAAGCAGACCTGGTAGTCATACCCCACATCACCAACGTAGTCGCAGTAGTACGGCTCCTCGGAGATGTTCCCGTTCAGACCGGTCTGGTCGGCAAGACCCCCGCCGTAATTGAGAAAGTCGGTGCTGACATAGTCGTTCCAGTAGACGTTGCAGTGGTCCACGCCCACCGTCGACAGATAGTCGTAGACGCCGGACTTGTGGTTATGAGTGATGCACGAGTTCGATACATCCACCGCGCCGCTGAACACGTACACACCGTAATCGAAGTTGCCGACGATGGTCATGCGGTCGAGCGTGACCGGCGTCGCGCCGTTCATGTAGACATAGACGCCGTGGTGGCCACCGCGCACGATAAGGCAGTTTTCAACGGTCGGCGCGCAGTTGGTGCGGCACAACAGACCCGTCGAGGACTCCTCGATCGTGACGTAGCGGATGACCGGCGAGGCGTTCGAAAGACAGCTGATCCCCGCCCGAAGATCTCTCCCGTCACCGTCGATGACGTTGTCCTGTCGAACCGACACACCGCCCACGACCGTCAGGGCCTTCACCTGAGCGCCGCTTCCCACGTCCACACAGAGAATGCCGTAGTCCGCATCGGTGTGATCGATCACCACGTCGTCCCGATCGATGCCCCGAATCGTCACGCCATCCTTGAGCTGGCAAATAGCGGACCGCGTCCCGATGGGCGTCTGGAAGTAATGCACGCTGTCGTAGACGCCGGCGTATACGAGCACGGTGTCGCCGGCCGAAGCGAGGTCCAGACCCTGCTGGATGCACTCGATATCGTTCTCCTCATCCGGCACCACGATCACGTCGGCCATCCCGACCGCCGCGAAGAGCCCCACAATGAGAACCACCAGGAGACAACGCATCTGCTCCTCCTTCTCGCTACTGAGAGGTTCCAAGATCTCCGGTCGCTGAACCTGGATATACTTCACCTAGACAATAGACGATGGTGAGCGGCCTGTCAACCTCGCGGTGCCCCCCACTGTGTGGGCGCTTGCGGAGCGCCCATCACCCGCACGAACGCTACCAGACGCCCTCGATGACATCACCACACGTCGCGCACACCCCCGCATCGAGCCCCCGGATCTCAACGTCATACCCGACCCGATAGATCAGCAGCTCGCCACAGGAGGGACAGTAGGTGCTGTTCGCCTCGTGTCCGGGGATGTTGCCGATATAGACGAAGCGGAGCCCTTCCTCGAGCGCCGTCCGCCGCGCGAGTTCGAGCGTTGCCAGCGGCGTCGGCGCCAGCCCGGTCAGCTGATACTGCGGGTGGAATCGCGAGAAGTGGAGCGGAACCGAGTCCCCCAGATTCTCGTGGATCCAGCGGCACATCGCCCGGAGATCGTCGGGGTCGTCGTTCCCGCCCGGGACCACGAGCGTCGTCAGTTCCAGATGCACACCCTCCTCGACGAGGATCCGGAGCGACCGCAGCACCGGCGCGAGGCTTCCTCCGGTCATCTCCGAGTAGTACTCCTCCGTGAAACCCTTGAGATCGATGTTCGCGGCATCGAGGTACGAACAGAGCTCGCGGAGCGGTTGTTCATTGATGAATCCGTTGGAGTGATAGACGTTCCGCAGACCGCGCCCCCGCGCCTCCCGCGCGCAGTCGAGCATGTACTCGTAGAAGATGGTCGGTTCCGAGTAGGTGTAGGCGATGCTGTTGCACCCGCTCTCAAGGGCGAGGTCGACGAGTTCCTCGGGCGGAAGCCTGTAGTTGTACGTCTCCTCGGGTCGACGCTGCGAGATATGCCAGTTCTGACAGAACTTGCAGTCGAGATTGCACCCGGCCACCGCGATCGAGAACGATGAGGTTGTCGGCAGGAAATGATAGAAGGGCTTCTTTTCGATAGGGTCGACGTGCACGGCGCACGGGTTGCCGTACGAGAGCGTGTAGTAGGTCCCGCCGCGGTTCTCACGGACGCCGCAATGCCCTCGCGCGCCCGGCGGCACGACACACCGGCGGGGACACAGCGTGCACCGGACGTTCCCTCCGCCCGCGTCCTCCCAGTAGAGCGCGACACGCGGGTCGGTGTACCCCGGAGCGCCGCCGTCGGAACCGGACGTCACCAGACCAGTGACGCCGAGAATTCCGACCGCGAGCGCCGCTGTCAGCAGCAGGGGCGTGAACCACCTCATGATGCCTCCCGACCTTCGCTCACCCGCGACGTCACCGCAGGCCCATATCCTTCTCGCTGAAGACCTCGGCCGAGAAGCGTTGGATCGTGATGTCCCGCTCACGCCAGGTCCCCGGAGGCAAACCCGCTTTCACGCATGTCTGATCGAGGAACGTCTCCCGGTCCCATCCGCGTTCGGAGGCCACCTGTGGGAGCAACAGCCCGCTCGTCCCGCGTCCTCTGATGACGAGCCCGTCGCGGCCGACCTGGATCTCGGAGACGTCATCGACCGCCAGCAGCGGCGAGAGCACGGAGATCTCGATCTCGATGTCGGGGAGCTCCGAAGCGGTCACCGCGGGGAACCGCGGATCGTGAAGCGCCGCCTGAACCGCCATCTCGGAGACCGTCTCGTGGAGCGGCTTCACGGCGACGACGTACCCGATGCACCCTCTCAGTTGCCCACGCTTGTCGAGCGTGACGAATCCACCACACGGCGTCGAGAGAGCCGGCGTGACCGCATCGAGACCCGGCAGCGGCTTACCACGCACGGCGGCCTCAACGGTCGCGCGCGCGAGTCCGAGCAGCGTAAGGCGTTCGTCGTTCGTCAGACCTTCGTACGGAGCCACGGCGTCCCCGGCGGACCCGCTCCCGTCCCCAGTGCCCGGCGCCGCTGGCGTCGCACCGGCCGACGTCGTGGCGTTCTGCTCCGCGGGCCGTCGAGTCAGGACCGCGGAGAGATATCCCACGACCTGGCTCATGTCTCCCGAGACGTCGCCGGACGTCGCGTACCTCACGACGGTGGCGCGATCGGCTCCGAGGTGTCTGGCCGCCATCATGACGACGGCCGTCGGTCCTCCCCCGCACGCTTCGCATCGGCCCGCGGCGAGGTCGGCCAGAAGCCCCTCCGGATCGAAGGCGGCGACGCGGTCAACCAGGACGCGGTCGAGCGCGTTCGCGCTCTGCTGGTCGTGATAGTGCGACAGGTCGGTGCTGGCCACGAGAAGAACGCGCGACGAGGTCCCCTCGACCGCCCGGGCGATGGCGCCCGCCAGCGCCCGCACGGCCGACTCGGTCTGCTCCCCCATCACGATCGGCACGATCGCGAAGTCCTCCAGCACACGCTGAAGGAACGGAACCTGGACCTCGAGCGAGTGCTCGGCCGAATGCGCCCCCGGCCGATAGGCGAACGCCTCACCGCGCCCGCGGATGGCGTCCGCGAGTGTCTCATCGACAGGAACGGTCCCCAGCGGCGTCTCATACGCATCCCCTCCGTAAACGGAGGACCCGCGGAACGCCGCGCGGTGCGACGGCGCAACCACGACGACCGTGTCGAACGAATACCCGCGAAGCTGCGCATACGCCGCACCGGCTACCCCGCCCGAATAGGCATATCCCGCGTGCGGCGCGATGACGGCCGCGATCTCGCCGGGAAGCTCGAGCTGCTCGGCGTCTTCCAGATATCCGTCGACCTCGGCGCCAAGTTCCGCGGCGTCACCGGGATAGAACGTCCCCGCGACCACGGGGCGTCTCACTTCGTAGCGTTCGCTGCTCATCGTCTCCTCGCTTCCCCGGGCGCACGCCGAGAGGCAGGACGCCGCCAGGATGATCGCAGCCGCCGCCCACGTGTGTCGCAGTCTCATGGTGATCGCTCCCGTGCTAGAGCCCGGACCCCCCCGGGATCACGGTGTCGCGGAGGTAGTTCTCGTCATCGCGGTCGGGATGGTCCTCCAGGTAGTGGAGCCCCCGGGATTCACGCCGGTCGAGCGCGCAACGGATGACGAGTTCGCCGACGAGCGAGATATTCCGAAGCTCGAGGATGTCGGCGTTGACGGGGTACCGGGCGTAGAGATCCATGACCTCGCGTCTGATCGCGGCCATCCGCGCGACCGCGAGTCTGAGACGCCTTTCCGTCCGGACGATGCCCACGTAGTCCCACATCAGACGCCTCACGACGTCCCAGTTGTAGTCCATCAGCACACCCTCGGGAATCGGGCCGACCCCCATGCCGTCCCACTCGACGTCGCCGGAGGCGTCGCGAGCCGCACGCCGCTCCGCAAGCTCGGCGGTCGCGCGCCGCGCGGCACGCTCACTGAAGACGACCGCCTCGAGAAGGGAATTGCTCGCGAGACGGTTGGCCCCGTGCATCCCGGTGTGCGCGGTCTCGCCGCATGCGTAGAGACCCGGGAGGCTGGTTCGGCAGTCCATGTCGACCTCGATACCGCCGCACAGATAGTGCGCCGCCGGGACGACCGGGATCGGCTCGCTCGTCATGTCGATGCCGAGTTCCATCAGACGCGATGAGATGCCCGGGAAGCGCGCCGTCACACGCTCGGGCGCGACGTGCGTGATGTCGAGATAGACATGCTTGTCACCGGTCTGCTTCATGGTCCGGTCGATGGCCCGAGCAACGATGTCGCGCGGAGCGAGTTCCTTCCTGGGATCGACACCCTCCATGATCCGTTCGCCCGCGAGACTCAGAAGCACGGCTCCCTCGCCTCGGACGGCCTCCGAGATAAGGAACGAACGAACGTCCGGATGATAGAGGCAGGTCGGGTGGAACTGCACGAATTCCATGTTCCGCACGGCGACGCCCGCCCGAAACGCCATGGCGATGCCGTCGCCCGTGGCGATATCGGGGTTGGTCGTGTAGAGGTAGACGCGTCCGCATCCGCCGGTCGCGAGCACCGTCACCGACGCGAGGAGCGTCTTCACCTCGCCAGCGGGGTCATCGAGCACCTGGACGCCGGCGCAGGCCTTGTCCACTCCCTCGCCCGTCGTGATGAGGTCGAGCGCGATGTGGTCCTCGAGCACCTCGATGTTCGGATGCCGGTCGACCGCTCCGAGGAGCGCGGCCTCGATCTCGCGTCCGGTCATGTCCGCCGCGTGCACGATGCGACGTTCGGAGTGGCCGCCCTCTCGACCAAGCGCGAGCGATGTGCCGCCCGCGCTGTCGGTCTCCGTGGAGAAGTGAGTCCCCCACTCGGTGAGGCGACGCACGGCGTCCGGGCCACCCCGGACGGCGATCTCCACGGCCTCGCGATTGCAGAGGCCAACGCCGGCGGCAAGTGTGTCCTCGACATGTCGATCGAACGAATCCTCGCGCGCCACGACGGCGGCAATGCCGCCCTGCGCCAGATTCGTGGCAGACTCCTTGTCGTCCTTCTTCGTGACGATGAGGACCCGCCCGCTCTCGGCCGCGTTCAGAGCGAACGTCAGCCCGGCGATCCCGCTTCCGACGACGATGAAGTCGGACCTCTCCACGTCATGCCTCCCCCACGCCCGGCTCAGGAGAGCTCGAGCATACGCGCGAGCGCGCGCTCCGCGCCCCGACGGATGTCCTCGGGCACCGTCACCTCGTACTCCTCGTGCTCGAGCGCCCACGCGAGCCGAGGAAGGTCCGTCATCTTCATAGTGCGGCAGACCGCGAACGCCGAGAGCGGATAGAAGCGCTTCTCGGGAAACTCCCGATTCATTCTCTCGATGAGTCCGATCTCCGTCCCGACGATGAGTTCGTCGTATTCCTCGGCGAGCTTCATCATGCCTCCGGTCGACGCCACGAACTCGGCCCGCGCGATGACGTCGGGCGGCGATTCGGGATGGACGACCACGGGAACACCGGGATGCTCGCCGCGGGCGAGTTCGATGTCCTCCGGAACGAACATGTTGTGCACGTAGCAGTGCCCCTGCCAGAGAATGACGTTCTTCCCGGTCTTCGAGGCCACGTACGCGCCGAGGTTCCTGTCGGGAACGAAGATGACCGTGTCGCCCTCGACGGCCTCGACGATCCTGACCGCATTGGCCGACGTGCAGCAGACGTCGCTGACAGCCTTGACCTCCGCGGACGTATTGACGTAGCTGACGACGGGGACGCCCGGATGCCGCCGTTTGAGCCTGACAACGCCCTCGGCGGTAGCCATCTCGGCCATTGGACAGCCCGCGTCCCTTGACGGGATGATGACGCGTCGGTCCGGATTGAGGATCTTCGCGCTTTCCGCCATGAACCACACACCGCAGAGAACGATGAGCTCAGCATCGGTCTCGGTCGCGAGCTGCGCCAGCCTCAGCGAATCGCCAAGGTGATCGGCGAGCACCTGCACCTCCGGCACCTGGTAGTTGTGGCCCAGGATGACCGCCCGCTTCTCCTCCTTCGACCGGCGGATCCGTTCCGACAGTTCCTCGGTCGACAGACCTCCGTATTCCTCAAGCGTCATCTCGTTCTCCCCGCGCGATCGCGCGTCTGAGCGCGTCGCGCACCAGGCTCTCGCCCCGCGTCACTTCGATGTCGATCCCGACGGCGACGAGCGGCACGCGCGGACGCCAGCCACGGAGCCGGACCGCGTCCTTCTCCGTCGTGAGGACGACACTCGCCCCGAATTCGTCCAGCTCCTCATCGAGACCGGCGATGTCGTCGTCCGTGAACTCGTGGTGGTCGGCGAACGCGTGCAGACCGACAACGTGGAAGCCGAGTTCGCGCAGCGTCTCCCTGAAGTCGTCAGGATCGGCGATCCCGGCCACCGCGAACGCCGTTCCACCGCGGATGTCGGCCGCCCTGACGGGGCGCTCCGTCGAGACGTCCCAGAGCTCGGCCAGACGCATTCTCGTCTCGACGATCGGGATACCGGGGGCAAGCGAACCCACGGTCCGCCGCACGTCCGCCGCACCTCCGGCCCGGTCGCACCGCGTCGCGACGATGAGCCCCGCCCTCATGACACCGAGCGGATGTTCCCGAAGAGGACCGGCCGGGAGCAAATGACCGTTCCCGAGCGGCGAGCGTGCGTCGACCGCGACGATATCCAGATCGCGGGCAAGCTGCACATGCTGCATGCCGTCATCAAGAAGTATAACACCGGCCCGGAGCTTTTCCACCGCGACGCGCACGCCTTCCGACCGCCGAGAGGCGACGACCACTCCGGCGCCGCGAGCCAGCATGGAGATAAGCGAGGGCTCATCACCCGCCTCGCGCCACCCGACCAGCGCCCGGTCGCCCCGCGAGACGATGACGGGCGTCCGCCCGGCCCGTCCGTAGCCCCGGCTGACGACCACGACCCGGTGACCATCGCTCACGAGCATCCGCGCAAGATAGACCACGAGTGGTGTCTTGCCGGTGCCACCGACAACGAGGTTCCCTACCGAGATGACGGGGACCGTCGCGCTGACCGCTCCACGCGCCCGGAGGCGCATCGCCAGGAACGAGATGATCCCGTAGACGACCGAGCAGAACACGAGGAACCAGACCGCATACAAGCCGGGCGGGCGCACATCCGTTCGGGCGTAGGCGACATCGCGCCACCACGCCGAAGCGCTGCGTCGTCTCAACGAGGGTGTCGCGCTCGCCGGCGCACCGGTCGGCGCAGTCCTTTCCGGGCGGGTCACGACGTCGATCCTTCCCCGGGCCCGGCGACCCGCAACAGTCCGAGTCCGGCAAGCCACTCGACGGCGCGCGCGGAGGCTCCCCGTCCCTCCTCCATCACACGGAGCGCAGCCTCCGACATCGCCCGACGAACGTCGTCGTCCCGCACGATGCGGACCATTTCTTCCGCAAGCTCCTCGCCATTCGACACCGTCACCGCCGCGCCTGCGTCGAGCAGCAGCTCGGCGTTCTCCCGACAGGTCTCCGTGTGCGGCCCGAGCACGACCGGCACTCCCTGCGCCGCCGGTTCGAGCGGGTTGTGCCCACCGTAGTCCGCGAGCGTCCCGCCCACGAACGCCGCGTCGGCTATCGCGTACACATCCCCGAGCTCGCCGGTCGTGTCGAGGATGACGACGCCGGGACGCTCCGTCACGTCCGCCGCACTCTGAACGAGCCTGGTTCTGCGAACGCCGGCGACGCCCGAGCCTCCGAGCGCCGCGATGAGCGGCGCGACGCGCTCCAGGTGTCGCGGCGCGATCACGGCGCGCGCGCGGTCCAGACCGGCCAGGCACTGTGCCACAGCGCGGGCCACCTCCGCCTCTTCCAGCGGCCTCACGCTTCCGAAGACCAGCACGGGGGCAGCCGCATCGAACCCGAACGACCTCCTCAGCTCCCCCCGCTTCGAGGCGGACAACGGAGCGTCAAGCGAATCGAACTTGGTGCTGCCGAAGGAGCGCACGTTCGACCGGTCAAACCCGAGTCTGACGAAACGCCGCACGTCATCGTCGGACTGACAGACCGCGGCTCGAATGAGCTGCGCCACACCGCGCAGCGGCGACCCCTTCGAACGATAGCGCGAGAGACTCCGCTCCGACAGGCGCGCGTTCGCCATCACCACAGGGACACCGCAGGCCCTCGCCTCGAACAGGAGATTCGGCCAGAGCTCGGTCTCGATGAGGATGATCAGCGACGGGCGCGTGGCGCGCAGGGCGCGCCTGGTGACGGCGACGAAGTCGAGCGGCGCGAAACACACGGGGATGCTTTCCGGCAGCGACGTCCGGGCAATGCGGACGCCGGCCGGGGTCACAACGGTCACGCGCACGTCGCATCCGCGCGACGACAGCTCGCGGACGAGCGGGAGCGCGGCACCGACCTCGCCGACGGATGCGGCGTGGACCCAGACGGCCCCCTGCGGCGAGTCCTGAACGTTCCCGAGTCGCTCGCGCCACTCCCGGCTCTTCAGCCCCGCAACGCGCAGGCCCACCCACACCAGGCACCAGACGGCCCATGTCGCGAATCGATAGACGCGATAGGCAAACGGTGTCCATGTTCGCTGGTTACTCACGCGTCCGGCCCTCCGCATCCCCGGATGTGCCGCGGCTCAGCGCGTCGAACCGGGACGGTTCCTCCGCGAGCGCCTGTGCCTCTATGCAGAGCCGATCGATCTCGGCGGTGAGCGACGACGCGGCGGCATCCAGGCCCTGACCCTCTGCGATCTCGATGGGGTCGCTGTGGAGCACGACGATGCGGGCGAACGGGTACGGGATCACAAAACGGTCCCAACCCGAAAGCCGGCGGCACCGGTCGACGCCGACACCGAGAGCGACGATCGGCGCATCGGCCCTCCGCGAGACGAATCCGGCACCGGTCTGAGAGACCCGCGCCGGCCCCTTCGGTCCGTCGGGAGTGATCGCAAGGTCGCGCCCCTCACGAGCGCGCCCCACCATCCTGACCACGCCCCGGACGGAACCGCGCGTTGTCGAGCCTCGCTCGACAGCGAAACCGAGAGCCCTCAGCAGATGTGCGGTGATCTCACCGTCGCGATGCCATGACGACAGCACCACGACGCCGCGGCCTCGGTGTGTGTACCCGAGTGGCAGTATGTAGCTGTGCCAGAACGCGTAGATGAGCGGTCTCCCCGACGCGTGCACCGACCCAACAGCGCCGGCATTGACGAAGCGAACGCGCCACGAGGCACCAAGGAGTCTGACGACTGCCGGCCCGAACGCCCCAACGAAGCCTACCAGGAGCCGGTCACCGAGGCTGAGCCGGCCGGTCGCTCTCTTCCGTCTCGCTGGAGAACTCACGGTCACGCTCCACGCTCCTCCAGCATCGCTGCTGCTATCCGGGCCGCCCGAGCGCTCGCGCCGGGCTCCCCAAGCGTTCCCCAGACATCCAGGAGCCGCGCCGAGAGCGATGTGTATCGCTCGCCGTCGCCGAGCAGCGCTTCCACCTCGGCCGCGATTCGCTCCGCGGTCGCATCACCCTGAACGAGCTCCGGAACGACGCGCTCACCCGCCACGACATTGACGAGACCGATGTCCGGGATCCTGACGAGCCGCCGTCCGATAGCGAAAGAGACGGGCTGCATCCTGTAGACGATGACCATCGGCGTCCCAAAGCAGGCCGCTTCGATCGTCGCCGTCCCCGACGAAACGATGAGTGCCGTCGACTCGCGCATGATGTCGTAGGCGGAACCCGGCGGCGCGATCTCGATGTGGTCGCCGATGCCGGCAGGATGCGCGCCTGCAGGCCCCGTCTCACCAGCCAGGCCCAGCCGGAATCGCACGCCCGGAATGCGACCGCGCAGAAGCCCCGCGGCGTGCAGCATGACCGGAAGATGACGCTCAAGCTCGTTCGGGCGACTGCCCGGGAGAATCCCGATGACGGGAGGCCCCTCGGGAATCGTCTTCGGCGCTCCGGGGACAGCCAGCGCCGGCTCCTCGAGCAGCGGATGCCCGACGAAATCGACCCGCATGCCGCGCTCGCGATAGAACTGCTCTTCGAATGGAAGGATGACGGCCATCCGGTCGACATCGCGCGCGATGGCCCGAACCCGGCGTTCGCCCCAGGCCCAGACCTGGGGGCTGATGTAGTAGAAGACAGGGATCCCGATGGCCTTCAGCCGCCGGGCGAGAAGCAGATTGAAGCCGGGGTAGTCGACGAGGATGGCGAGCTTCGCGTCCCGGGCCCGAGCTTCGCGGACGAGGCCACCCATCGCCCTGCGCAGCCGCGGGATGTGGGCCACGACCTCGACCAGACCCGTCACCGCGAACTCGTCGGAGTGATGGAGGATCTCAACGCCGGACGCACGCATCCTGTCACCACCGACACCGAACACGCGAATCCCCGGGCGGGCAGCAGCAAGCTCCGAGACGAGCTTCGATGCATGCAGGTCGCCCGACGCCTCGCCGGCGACGATCAGTACGGAGGAACCACGACAGTCCATGATCCGATCCAGGAGCCTGGGAGCGGGACGGCGGGAGCTACTCTCCTGCCGTGAGGCCGATCTGCCTCATGATCTCGAGCGCGACCTCGAGCGCCTTCAGCCCGTCCTCCCCGTCGACGACGGGACGCTCCCCGTTCATCACGGCGCGCACGAACGCGGACAGCTCGAGTTCCAACGCATCGGCCCCGTCCATCACGGGCCGTTCCATCTCGACGATGTTCTCGAGGCCACCCTCGACCTCGCCGCTCGCGATCTTGAGAAGCAGCTCCTGTGAGACGTCCTTGCGGCGTATGACCTCGACGGCCGGACCCATCGTATCAACACTGACGTATGCGTCCGCCTGGAAGAAGCGGATCTTTCTGATCCGTTCGCGTGAAACACGGCTGGCTGTGACGTTCGCGACACAGCCGTCCTCGAACGTCAGCCGCGCATTCGCGATGTCTATGTTCGTAGAAAGCACCGGGACGCCGACGGCGTCGATCCGCGCCACGGGCGAGCCGACCGCCGACAGGATAAGATCGATATCGTGGATCATCAGGTCGAGAACCACCGCGACATCGGTACCTCGCGGCACGAATACGCCCAGGCGGTGCGCCTCCACGAACTTCGGCTCGCGGAGCACGGCCAGCGCGGCTCGTGTGGCCTGGTTGAAGCGCTCGATGTGGCCGACCTGTATGCGAAGGTCGCGCTTCCGGGCGGTCTCGACGAGCTCGCGTGCCTGCTCCACCGTCGACGCGATCGGTTTCTCGATGAGAACGTGCACGCCCGCATCGAGACACGCCATCCCGATCTCGTGGTGCGCCGTCGTCGGGACCGCGATACTGACGGCCTCGGCCGCCTCCACCAGCGCGCCCATCGTCGGGAGCGCGACCGTGCCGTATTCGGCAGCGACCGCCGCCGCCCGCTCACTGTCCGTATCATAGACACCAATGAGCTCGCATCCCGGGAGCTCGGAGTAGACGCGCGTATGGAAGCGCCCCAGATGCCCCGTCCCGATCACACCGACCTTCAGCATATCATTCCCCTCACTGCGGAGCCGCTGGAACGACAGGGCGCGACAAGGCGCGCCCGCCGCGTGAGGGCGCGCCCCTGACGGGGAGCGTCACACATCGCGTCCGGCCCGCTACGTCCCGCATCCGCTACTTGATGATGCCCCGAGATGAACTCTCGATGAACGAGATGAGCTGCAGGACCTCCGCGGTCTCCGGGACCTCTTCGCGAATCCGCACGAGGGCCTGCGTCGTGTTGAGATCGGAGAGGTAGAGCAATCGATAGCTCAGCCTGAGCGCCGACAGCGCCTCCTCACCGAACCCGCGACGCATCAGGCCGATCGTGTTGACCTCGATCGGACGCGTCGGGACACCGCCGATCTTGAAGTACGGCGGAACGTCCTTGGTCACGCGGCAGCCGCCGCCGACATAGCAGTGAGCCCCGATACGGACAAACTGCTGGACGCCCGTCATGCCGCCTATGAATGCGTAGTCCTCGATCGCCACATGACCCGCGATGTTGACGGCGTTGACGAGCACGACATGGTCGCCGACGGAGCAGTCGTGCGCTACGTGCGCGTACGCGCATATGAGCCCGTCGCTTCCGACAACGGTCGTCCCTCCGTCGCCCGTCCCGCGGTTGAGCGTCGCGAACTCCCTGATCACCGTGCGGTCGCCAACACGCAGGAACGTCTCCTCGTCGGCGTACTTGAGATCCTGCGGATCCCCGCCCACGGCGGCCCCGTGGCAGACCTCGCAATCCTCGCCGATCTCGGTGTTCCTGTCGACAAGAGCCATCGACCTGATGGCCGTGTTCTTCCCGATCGTCACATTCGCGCCGATGATGGCGAAGGGCTCGACGACAACGCCGTCGCCCAGGTTTGCGCTCTCATGCACCACCGCTCTCGAGTCTATTTGCGTCATTGTCTCTCCGCCTATCGATCCACGACGTGTGACCAGAACTCGCCCTCGGCCACGACGGCGCCCTTGACATAGGCCGTACCTCGCATCTTGCAGGTACCACCCCTGAGCCTCAGGAGCTCCAGTTCGAATCGCACCGTGTCGCCGGGGAAGACCGGCTTCCTGAACTTGGCGTTGTCGATCTTGCCGAAGTACGCAAGCTTCTGCTCGGGCGCGTCGACGCGAGAGAGCAGGAGAAACCCGCCCACCTGCGCCATCGCCTCGATCAGCACGACCGCAGGCACGATAGGATGTCCCGGGAAGTGCCCCACGAAGAACCACTCGTTCATCGAGAAGTTCTTGATACCCACGACACGCCGGTCGCCGAGTTCGAGGATCCTGTCAACGAAGAGGAACGGGTAGCGGTGAGGAAGCACCTTCTCGATGTCGTCGATGCCCCAGCTCGTCGTCTCGCGGTACCGGATCTTGCCCAGCTTGATCCCGTCCACCAGCGCCCGCACGAAGCGGACGTTGGATGCGTGTCCCGACTTCGATGAGTAGACGTGTCCCTGGATGGGCATCCCCAGAAGCGCCAGATCCCCCATCATATCGAGCACCTTGTGCCGAACGAATTCGTCGGGAAACCTGAGGTCTCCCGTGTTGAGGATCCCATCATCGTCAACGACGACCGAATTCTCCAGGCTGCCGCCCTTGATGAGACCCATCTTCTTGAGCCCGTCGATATCACGCTTGAGTGCGTAGGTCCTCGCCGGAGCGATCTCGTTGCGGAAAGTCTCCTCGGTGATCTTGAAGCTCGCGAACTGCGTTCCAATGGTGGGATTGTCGTAGTCGATCGTGAAGCTGATCCTGAAGTCCTCATCGGGCGACACCGTAACGTAGACGTCTCCGTCCTGCACGGTGATCGGCTCGAGGATCTCCAGATACTGAAGCGGAGCGTCCTGGTCCTTGATCCCCGCCTCGGTCAGGATGTCCACGAACGGCTTGCAGCTCCCGTCGGTCGGCTCGGCGGGTTCGTCGCGATCGAGTTCCACGACCGCATTATCGACCCCGAGCCCGGTCAGCGCAGCGAGGACGTGCTCGACCGTGGAGATGTTCACCCCGTTCCTCGAGAGCATCGTCCTGCGCATCGCATCGTCGGAGGTCACGGCGTTGCGTATCGACGCCTCGACGGAAGGCGCTCCCGGCAGGTCCACGCGAACGAACGTGATACCGGAGTTCGGCGGGGCCGGCTTGAATGTGACCGTGGTCTCCTGCCCCGTGTGGATCCCGATGCCCGTATACGAGCACTCGCCCCGAATCGTCCGCTGCTGACTCCTCGCCATCAGGCCTCCTTGTCGAGATCGTCGAGCCGACGTTCGATCTCTCTTATTCGTTTGAAGAGATCCGGCAGATGACGGACCCCTGCATGCAGTCGTTTGGAGAGAGTGTGCTTGAGCGCCGGGTAACCCGAGACGTTCTCTCCGGCCGGCACATCGCTCATCACGCCTGCCTGCGCCGCGACGACCGCCCCATCACCAATCTCGATGTGTCCGGCAATCCCGGCCTGCCCGGCGAGAACCGCTCCATTCCCGATCCGCGTGCTCCCGGAGATACCCACCTGTGCAACGATGATCGAGTTCTCCCCGATCTCGACGTTGTGAGCGATCTGCACGAGGTTGTCGATCTTCGTGCCCCTGCCGATCCTCGTCGCGCCGATAGTGGCTCTGTCGATGCAGGTGTTCGCGCCGATCTCGACATCGTCCCCGATGACAACGGTCCCGATCTGGGGGACCTTCCTGTGGCGCTCCCCGTCCCACGCAAACCCGAACCCGTCGCTCCCGATCACGGACCCCGAGTGGATGGACGCCCTGTCGCCGATCGTCACGTGACGCTTGATCGTCGCGTTCGGGAAGACGATGCAGTCCTCCCCCACGACGCTGTTCGCGCCGACGTATGCTCCGGCGTGAACGACCGTCCGGGCCCCTATGGACGCGCCGCCCGCGATGACGGCGCACGGGCCGACGGACACGCCACCGGCGAGCACAGCCGTGTCGGCGACACACGCTCGCGGGTCGATACCCGGGGAGATAGTCTCCGGCCCGGCATCGAACAGGGCGAGCGCCGCGGCGAAGGCGACGTATGCGTCGTCCGCAAGGAGAGCCGTTCTCCCCTCCAGAAGGGGCGAACCATCGTACTGCGTCGGGACTATGACGGCGGACGCACCGGTGGAGTTCAGATACTTCTCGTAGCGAGGATTGGCGAGGAACGTCAGATCGCCGGGGCCGGCGTCATCGATGGACGCCAGGCCGGTGATCACGACCGACGGATCGCCGGCTGTTCTCGCGCCGACGATGCCGGCGATTTCTGCTGCCGTGAGCGAGCGATTCCGCTCCATGTCCAACCCTCCAGACCTGCACTGTCGCGAGCCTACTCGGTCGTGCCGTTGAGCTGCTCGAGAACCTGGTCCGTCAGGTCGGCGCCCGGGGCCGCATAGACGATCGTGCCGCCCGCCGCATCGAAGATCATGTCGTACTCGCCGGCCGCGCCTATGTCGCTCAGGATCACGTTGATGCGTTCGATGATCGGCTGCCAGAGCTCCGCTTCACGACGCGCCGCGAGCCCGCCGACGCCCCAGACGTCATTGAGGAACGATTCGTACTCCATCTGCTTCTGCTGAACGGCCTGCTCCTTCTCGCGCACCGCCTCCTGCGAGAGAAGCAGTCTCTGGCTGTCCAGCTCGCCGAGCATCGACTGGATACCCGTTTCGAGGTCGCGAGCCTGCGCTCGCCAGTCGTTGACGCTCGCCTGCAGCTGATTGTCGATGTCCCGCGCGCCGGTGTACTCGACGCGAATACGCTCGGAATGAATGAAGGCGATGTCCGCCGCCGAGCAGACCGACGCCGCAGCCATCATGACAGCCAGCGTCACACCCAGCAGTATCGTCATTCTCTTGAGCAAGTGAACCTCCCGGGGCCCGAGGCCCTTCGAGTCTGCTGTCCGTCCCTAGTATTCCATCCCGAAGCGGTAGTGGACGCGCCACTCACCGCCGGTCTCCTCGTCGAATCCGTAACCCATGTCGATCCCCATGTTGCCGAGTACGGGAACCTCCACCCGCACGCCGACCCCGGCGCCCCAGTAGAGGTCCGTCGGGTGTGTGTCCTCGGCGCTCTCCCACGTGTTCCCGGCATCGACGAACCCGAGAACGTAGACGGGGATCGTGTCGGGCCCTTCCATGATCGCGAACTTCAGTTCCGCCGACCCGATGAGCATCGTGCGCCCGCCGTACAGATCGCTCCCTACCGGGAGGATCGAGCGGTCGTCGTATCCGCGAACGCCGTTGAGCCCCACGCCGCCGAGTTCGAAGCGTGTGTCGCTCGGCACGGTCTCCGGATCGCCGTATCCGGTAACCAGACCCGCCCGCCCCCTCAGCATCAGCGTCGAACCGAAGAGCGCCGGGAAGAACGTCCGCGACTCCAGGATGTAGCGCTGGTACTCGACGTCTCCGCCGAATGCCGCGCCGAAGAGGTCGGCCGTCAGACGCGTGTAGCTTCCGAGCCGCGGATGGAACCGCCGATCGGTCGTCCTGCGCATGAGTGTCGTCGTCAGTCCGCTCCGCCACTCCCAGGCATCATCGGTCCGGGCGAAGACCTCGGTGTCGTAATCGGTCTCGTTGTTGACGGTGTCTTCGACCGCCGTTGTCAGCTCACCGTACTCATAGAGCTTGACCTGCTCCAACGTGTACTTGTTGTAGAGCATCGTGTGCCGCGATCCGAAGAACGGCCAGCCGACGCGCACGTCGCCGCCGCGCCGCTCGCGCTCGACTACGTAGTACCGTGTCTGCTCGTCACCGACGGTCCAGATGTCGGAATCAGCAGAGTCCGAGAAGGCCTCCTCGTAGAAATCATCCGGCAGCAGACTGTAGTTCCTCTTGTCGTTGGTGTCGTAGAGATCGAACCCCACCGAGAGCTGCCGGTTCATGAACCAGGGCTCCGTGAACCCGAGCACGAGTTCCGTGTTCTTCTTCCCGAACTCCCACTTCACGTCGAGGTACTGCCCGTTGCCGAAGAGGTTGCCCTCGGAAAGCTCCAGGAACCCGGTGACGCCCTTCTCGCTCGTGTGCGAGACGCCGACACCGGCACGGCCCGTCTGCCGCTCCTTGACCGTGAACACGAGGTCGATATCGTCGGGGCTCGCGCTGTCCATGAACTCAACCATCGGCCCGTCGAAGAAGCCGAGGTTGGCCACCTTCCGCTGGCTTGAGATGACCTCGGAGGTCCGATAGAGGTCGCCCGGCTGGATGGACAGCTCGCGCCGGATGATCTTCTCTTTCGTCCTGGTGTTGCCGGCGATGTGGATCTGACCGACTCGAGCAGGTTCACTCTCGTCGACGTTGAACACGACGGCCAGCTCGTGTCCCGATGAGACGACTTCCTGCTTGAAGATCCGGGCGTGGATGTACCCGCGCTCTCCGTACCAGGAGTAGGCGTCACGAATCGTCTTCTCGGCCTCATCCGGCGAATAGACCTTCCCGGGCTTGACGGTCGTCAGATCGTTGAGTGCGTCGACCGCGAACTCCGACGCGCCGATCCACTCGATCCTTGTCACGTCGTAGAGCTCGCCCGCGTCCACGTTGATCGTGATCGTGACGCGCTCACCGTCGTTCTCATAGAGCGTGTCATACGGCAGGGCGGTCGCATCGATGTAGCCCGCACGTCTGAGCCGCTCGACAACGCGGACGAGATCCAGTTCCAGGACCTCGCGGTCGAAGAAGGCGTCGGTTCGCCACCAACGGTCCTCCTTCGTCTTCATCACGTCATCGTTGAGAAGCTCCTTCTCGGAAAGACCGCCGATGCCGCTGAAGCGGATATTCCGAACGATGACCCTCGTGCCCTCGTCGATATCGAAGACGACCTCCACGTTGTTCCCCGACCGGTCCTCGACGCGTGTTTCCACGGTAGCCGAGGGGAAGCCCTTGCTCTCGTAGAGCGCGATCACGGCAGCCCGCGAGTCCTCGAGACGGCTCTCTTCGAACGGGACGCCGCGTTCTATCCTGAGCACGGCTTCAATGTCGTCGCTGTTGACGTGGTCATTGCCGCGGATCTCGACGTTCGAGACGCGCGCGCGCTCCTCGACGACGATGGTCAGGCGAAGACCCTCGCCGTCCGCCGGCTCCACGAAGACCTGAACGTCCGAGAAATGACCCATCGCGTAAACACGGCGGATGCCTTCCCGGATGTTCTCGGTCGTAGGCTCGTCCCCCAACGCGAATCCGAATCCGAGGACGACCCGATCCTTACTGACCTGCTCGTTGCCTTCGACGGTGATCTCAGTGACCCGCTGCTGCCCGGTCGTGGAGACCCCACCGACGCTCGGCGTCTGACCTTGTGCCACCGCCCCCCACAACAGGAGGGCGGAGAACACTGACAGACTCATGATGTGACTGAATCGCACTGATGCCACCTCCATAGGGTATACCGACACGGCATGTTAGCATGCGATGCCGGGGTTGTAAATGAAAACTTGGCTGACCAAACTCTTTGAGAGCAAAGCAGTTACGGCCGGTCGGAGACACCGTTTTCTGAGGCTAGAACCGGAAGCGATTCTCGATGGAGATGCGCCTGTCCCAACCGTCCAGTGTCGGGTCGTAGACAGCCTTCACGGAGAGAGACGTGTTGCGGGAGACCTCGTATTCAATCCCGAACTCGTGCTGCGCGCCGACGCTCTGACGACCGACGGACGCCTCGTAGGCCTCCGCGCTCGCCTCGTACGACAGCAGCCAGTTGTGTGCGAAGTACTTGCCGAGCGTGAGCTTCGAGTCCGTGATGAACGGCTGGTAGCGATCCGCGCCCTCCTGGGCGCGCCACTGGTCGATCTGGTAGAGGAAGTGCTCAACGAAGTCGACGTCGATCCGAACGAGGTCGAGCCCGAGCAGTCTCTTCATCCGACCCTCGACCGGAGAAAGAAGCGGCCTGACGACCATCACGCCGACCTGTGAAGCGACGACCTCGATGGCGCGACGGCGCTCGAGCGTGGCGATGTCCCCCTCCTCGAGCGACTCCCGGCTGACGCCGTACGTCAACCGGGCAAGCACATCCTCGCCGGTCACATCTTCGGGAGCGTCGGACCTGAGCCGAACGGTCGACTCGTCGAACGGCGTACCGGTCCCGGCAAGCGCCGCCCCGGCCTGCTCCTCCGCCACGACGGAGAGTGTGATCTCCGTGCCGTCGCTCGTGCGCGTCGTGCCCTCGATGTAGAATCTGGGCGGCTCGCAGAAGGACGGGAAGTCAATGAATGCGGTCCGTACGTCGAAGTCGGCGTTGAGATATGTGATGGTGCCGCGCGAGGAGCTGGCTCGCCCCGCGACGCAGAACGTGTGGTCCTCAGGCACCCCTGCGAAGTCGAGCCCCGTTCCTCGGTCGATCTTGAGACTGGCGTCGGATCTGCGGTACCAGAGGTTCCTCCCCGCGCTGAGCGTCAGCGACCACTCCGCTCTTGAGAAGAAGTCACCGCTGAAAGGCGAATCAGACGAGGACGAGAACGGGTACGTGAACGACATGTCCGACAACGTGACAGTGCCCCACAGAAGCGGATGCTCCGCCGGTCCGGCCACGAGCATCGCCCCGACATCGCCGCGGCCGCGGGCCACCGCTCTGCCGACGTCTCCCTGCTCCATCAACCCGGGGATGCTGACCTCGACACCGCGCTCGTCGGTCGTCAGCGCCAGGATCCCGACATCCACGCCCCCGACCACGAGAGGTTCGAGGATCCGTCCGTCGACCAGAACGCTCCGGCGCGACGTGATCTCGATCATTCGCCCATCCACGGCGGCCGTGATCCGGCCGCTCGCGAGGTAACCATCGACAATCGACGCCGAGACGACCACGTCCGTGAGTTCGTCGAACACACCCGCGGAGCTGACCCTGCCGGCCCGCGCGTCCACTTCGCCGCGCACGAGCGCAAACGACTCGCGGTCGCCGACGAAATGGAGCATCATCCGCCCGTCGCCCCTTGCCTCCTCGAAGATCCCGGTCAGGGCGCCGATTAGCGCGATCGGATCGTCCTCGACCTCGAGCGTCAGCTCGCCCTCGGCCGGTCCCTCGGGGTCGACCACGGCACCGAGCGGCGTCCGCCCGGTGGCGCGAACGCGGTACGATCCCTCGCGGTCGAGTGTCAACTGGTCGAGCGAGATCTCTCCGCCGGCGGCGGACGCGCGCGCAAGGAACCGATCGAACGGCACGCCTAGGAACTCCCCGTGCTCCGACTCCACCCTACAGTCGAAGGTGGGGCTTTCGATGGTCCCGTCCACACCCATGGCGAGCGAGAACCGGGTGCTCTCGTCGCCGCCCATGAGCGGACCGGGAATCCCGTCTCCGTGGATCGCGAGCGTGACGGCGCCACCGAGTCCGACGCTTCCATCAGCCCGAAGGATCTCGGAGCCGCCGTGTTCGATCGTCGCCTCTCGGATGTCGAAGACGCCGTCGGCAAGGCCCGCGACCAGCACGGCATTCAGGTCGCTCACATCGCCGACGCTCGCCCGAGCCAGCTGCAGCTGCCCGGACCCCTCGAGATCGCCCACCGGCCCGCGCACCGACGCCGACATGAATGCGAGGCCGTCGAGCGATGCGGGGGCCTCCGCCCCGGTCGCCAGACGATACGCGCTCTTCGCCGGCGCCCCGGAGAGCACCGCGCTCGCCCGGAGACCGGGCGTGTCGCCCAGGGTCAACGTTCCGGAGGCTTCGGCGAATCCGGCAGCCTCGAACCGGCTCAACGTCAGAGCGGCAGGCGACACGGAGAGTTCCGCCACGAACGGCAGATCGACGCCACGCGCGGACGCATCATCGGATTCGAGCATGAGCGCGAGTTCCGTCCCGGACCCGGCGGAACGGCCGCGACCGGTCACACGAATCGTGGCCGCCGCCTCCGCCGCCGTCAGACCGACGATGCCGTCGATGTCGACCTCCGGAATGGAACCCGACACGTGGATGGGGCCGTCGAGCTTCAGAGGCAGATACCGCCCGGCGGGACCGGCGACGAGCGCGTCACCCCGCAGACCCGACAGCAGGATGTCTCCGTCGATCCGATGCCCCTCACCACCCAGCTCGACCTCACCCGAGAGCCCGTAGCCCATCTCGGGAGAACTCAAGGTGACATACGCCTTCTCGTCGCGAACGAGCAGTCCTCCAGCGCCGCTGCCGAGAGCGATCTCTCCGTAGCGGACGTTGTCGTAGCTCAACAGGAGCTCGCCCGAGTTGCGTCCGCCGCGGCTGACGAGAACGATATCGTTCAGGCTCGCCGTCCCGGCAAGCGCTTCGGCCCAACCGAGAGCAGCCAGTTCGGCGAGGTCGATCGACGAGACCGAACCGCGAAGCTCAATGTACGGCTCGCCGGTCCCGTCGTCTGCCGTCAGCGTTCCTCGGGCGCCGACCGCGCCGCCCAGAAGCGCTGCGCGGGCCTGCTCGATCTCCACGGTCCCGTCCCGATACCGTCCGGCGGCCGCGATGTCCTCGACGGCGACCCCCGCAACGACGAGATGTTGCGAGGAGATGGTGACGATGGCATCCGGCGATGACATGCGCCCCGAGAGCTCAGCCGTCAGCGAGATCCTGCCCTCCAGCGTCGGCAGATCTTCCCCTCCCAGCTCGCGCACGACGCCCGCCGGCACGCCCGTCGCCTCAACGCTCAGATCTCGCAGCGTGCCCGAGTCCAGATCCAGCTCGCCGCCGCGGACCGAAAGCTCGGCGCCACGCCAGCGGCCGTCGATCCCCTCGATCGAGACCACGCCCTCTTCGTACGCGAACGATCCCTCTACGCCCTTGACCGTGTCGGCATCTCCGACCTCGAACGTCGCCCCGCGGAGCTTCGTGTCGATCCGAAGGCCGAAGCCCTCCCCCGCTGCCGCCTGAATGTGAAAGCCCGCGGACACGACGCCTTCGAGGGCGGTGACACCGTCGGGAAGCGGCAGGTAGACGTCGGGAGAGACCCGCGCCGCCTCGATATGTCCAACCACCGAGAGTCCTTCTTCGGCCAGACGAACCCGTGCAGAGAGGTTCGACGCGCCGGCAGACATGATCGCACCGCCGGCCCGCCCGTCGAGGTCTCCCTCGGCCGTGCGCTCGAGAAGCATGTCCAGGTTGCTGATCTCGAGCGACCGCCCGGAGGCCCGGTCGAGGACGATCACCGTTCCGCCGCTGACGCCGAGGTAGTCGGGAAGACTCCGCATCAGCAGATCGACACCCTCGCTGGTCCCGGTCACCTCGGCGCCTCTCGCGCCGAGCTCATCGGGACTTCCTCCAACCTCGATCGTGATGGATGGATCCGTCAGGATCAGAGTGCTCAGGCTGCTGCCGAGGTCAAAACCGTTCGCAAGGAAATCCCTGTAGCTGACGCTTGCGCTGCCGGAGGGCAGAACGACCGAGCTCCCGTCATCAAGGCTGATGCGGACGTCCGTGAACCGGACCGAGGCGCCGCCGACCTCCAGGTCGCCGACGTCGATCGTGCCCTCGATCGATGGAACGAATCGTGAGAGGAGAGCGCTCCGGACGGCGGGGCGACGGGTCGCAAGTCGGAGCGCAACCAGTGTCGCCGGAATGATGCCAAGCAGGATGACGGCGAGGATGAGGACCCATCTGCGGTGTCGCATCGCTTCCTCTCCGCCTCAGCAGTGGTCCATGTGGCAGGAACGCGCAAACACGCCCGCGGCCGCGTCTCCGCGGCCGCACGACGTGTGATTTCACCCTGTTCGACTCACCGGCGTCTGCAGTTGCGCAGCAACTGCCAAGCCGCTGCTACCGGCGGTCGCAAAGCGACCGCTAGGCTGCAGCAGCCGCCGTCTTGCGGGCCGTCTTGAATGCCAGTTCGTCACCCTTGCGTT
>CAZEXP010000006.1:0-6807 GCA_964516845.1 uncultured bacterium | reverse complement strand
GCAGCAGCCGCCGTCTTGCGGGCCGTCTTGAATGCCAGTTCGTCACCCTTGCGTTCGACGTTGATCGAGCCACCATCGTCGAACCGCCCCTTGAGGATCTCCTCCGAGAGCGGATCCTCCAGGAGCCGCTGGATCGCCCGACGCACGGGCCGCGCTCCGAACGCAGGATCGAATCCCTGCTCGATGAGCACGTCCTTCGCCCCCGCGCTGATCTTGAGACTGATGTTCGCTTCCTCGAGCCGCTCCTCGACCTGCCGGAGCAGTATGTCGATGATCAGACGCATCTCATCGACGCCGAGCGAGTGGAAGACGACGCTCGCGTCAACTCTGTTGAGAAACTCGGGGTTGAACACCTGCCTGAGCTCCTCGGTAACCTTTCCCTTCATCTGTGCGTAGTCGCTCTCGGTGTTCTCTTCCTGCTGGAAACCGATCCCGCCACGCTTCGCGATGTCGCGCGCGCCGACGTTCGACGTCATGATGATGACCGTGTTGCGGAAGTCGACCACGCGACCGAAGCTGTCGGTGAGCTGGCCGTCCTCGAGTACCTGGAGAAGAATGTTGAAAACGTCCGGATGCGCCTTCTCGATCTCATCGAACAACACGACCGAGTACGGGCGTCTCCTCACGCGCTCGGTGAGCTGTCCGCCCTCCTCATATCCGACATAGCCCGGAGGAGCACCCATCAGACGAGAGACGGCGAAGCGCTCCATGTACTCCGACATGTCGAGCCGCACGAGCGCATTGTCGTCCTCGAACATGAACGAGGCGAGCGTTCGCGCCAGCTCGGTCTTCCCCACGCCGGTCGGGCCGAGGAAGATGAACGACCCGATCGGGCGACGCGGATCCCTGAGCCCGGCGCGGTTCCGGCGAATGGCCTTCGATATCTGCGTCAGCGCCTCTTCCTGACCCACGACGCGCTTCCGGAGTTCGTCCTCCATGTGGAGGAGCTTCCTGCTCTCCTCCTGCGCCAGCTTCTTGACCGGGATCCCGGTCATCCCCGCGACGACCTCGGCGACATCCTCTGCCGTGACCTTCGCCTTCTGTTCCTGCTTCGCGTTGACGAGTTCCTTCCGAGCCTTCTCGAGCTTCTCCTTGATGGCGCGCTCCCGGTCTCTGAACTCCGCGGCCCGCTCGAATTCCTGTGACTCGCTGGCCGTGCGCTTCTCGCACGAGACGCCGTCGAGCTTCTGCTCGAGTTCGCGGATCTCCAGCGGTATGGCATTGATCTCCAGACGCGCCCGCGCCCCGGCCTCGTCGATCACGTCGATCGCCTTGTCCGGCAGGAAGCGGTCCGAGATGTATCGGTCAGCGAACTTCGCCGCCGCGACGATGGCCTCGTCAGTGATCTCCGCCTTGTGGTGCTCCTCGTACCGGCACCTGAGCCCCTTGAGGATCTCGATCGTCTGCTCGACGGTCGGCGCGTCAACGATGATAGGCTGGAACCTGCGCTCCAACGCTCCGTCCTTCTCGATGTGCTTGCGATACTCGTCGAGCGTCGTCGCGCCGATGCACTGAAGCTCTCCGCGCGCCAGAGCCGGCTTGAGCATGTTTGCCGCGTCGATGGCGCCCTCGGCGCCGCCGGCCCCTACGATCGTGTGGAGCTCGTCGATGAAGATGATGACGTTGTCGCACTCGCGAATCTCGGTGATGAGTGTCTTCAGCCGTTCCTCGAACTGGCCGCGGTACTTCGTGCCGGCGACCGTCGATGAAAGGTCGAGCATGATGAGACGCTTGTCCTTCAGCGTCGAGGGGACCTCGTTCTCAACGATCCTCTGCGCCAGCCCCTCGACGACGGCGGTCTTGCCGACACCGGGCTCGCCGATGAGGACCGGGTTGTTCTTCTTCCTCCGCGACAGCACCTGTAGAACGCGCTCGATCTCATGCTGTCTGCCGATGACGGGGTCGAGCAGTCCGGCCCGCGCCATCTTCGTCAGGTCGCGACCGTACTGGTCCAGCGTCGGCGTCTCGGATTCCGCGGGTTCGACGGCCGGCTCGGCCACCATCTCAGCGCCACCACCGCCACCCAGCACGCGCATCACAGTCTCCCTGGCGGTCCTGAGGTCCACGTCGAGATCGCGCAGCGCCTTCGCCGCGACGCCCTCGCCCTCGCGGATGAGCGCGAGCAGCAGATGCTCGGTCCCGATGTACTGATGATGCAGGATCCTCGCCTCCTCGCGCGCGAGTTCGAGGACAGTCTTCGCCCGGGGCGTCCACTGCGTCTCCTTCATGGAGGCGCTGTAGCTCCCGCGCGCGACGTACTCCTCAACATGCTCGCGGACAGCATCGAGATCGATGGCGAGTTCCCGGAGCACCGTCGCCGCCACGCCCTCTCCCTCTCTCACTATCCCGAGGAGGAGGTGCTCCGTGCCAAGATAGTCGTGGTGGAGACGCGCGGCCTCCTCACGAGCGAAGTAGAGCACCCTCCGCACCCTCGGCGTGAAATCCCTTTGTCTGTGCATTGTTTCCTCCGCGTCGCCGTGTCGGCGGCCGGACCGGCGTCGTCATCGTGCCGCCGGCCGTCTACTGCGTGCGCTTCCGGTCACTCAGTTCTCGTCTGATCAGGTCCGCCCGCATCCGGTCGCGCTCGTCGCTGCTCGGGTTCTCACCGTGGAAGTACTTCAGGTGACCCGGCTGTGTCATGACGAGCAGCCTGTTCAGCGTCCCGAGATCGATGCCGTCGATGATGCCCCGAGCCACGCCGAGTCTCAGCGAGGAACAGAGCGACATGACCTCTTCCGACGACATCACTCTGGCGCTCGTGAGGATCCCGTGTGCACGCCAGACCTCGTCCTCGATCTTCCTTCCGGCCCGGGCGACGAGTTCCTCGCGCGCCTTGAGCTCGAGTTCGACGATCCGACTGCTGATCCGTTCGACGGTGTATGCGATGTCTTCTTCAGACTGACCCAGCGTTGTCTGATTCGACACCTGGAAGAACCCGCCGAGCGCCGCGCTCCGCTCGCCGTAGAAGCCGCGAACCGAGAGCCCGAGCTTCGAAATGCCACCAAGCACTTGCGCAATTTCGCCTAGCCTGGCAAGACCTACCAGGTGCACGAACACCGAGACACGGACCCCCGTGCCCACATTCGTCGGGCACGAGGTCAGATAGCCCCAGTCCTTCGAGAACGCATACTGCAAATTCCGCTCCACTTCGACGTCGACCCGCGAGATGAACCTCCACGCATCGAGCGGCTGGAGGCCGCTCCGAAGGCTCTGGAGCCGGAGATGATCCTCCTCGTTAACCATTGCGCTGACGACTTCGTTCTCGCCGATGATGACGGCCCTGCCTTCGGGCTGTGTCCCGAAGGAGGGGCTCGCGACATGACGTTCGACGAGGATCTGGCGTACGGGCGGACCCGCCTTGCCCATCCGGATGACGAGCGCGTTCGTGAGGTAGTTGCTCTTCGACGCCGACGTCAGCACCTTCTCCTCGACAGCTTCCAGATCCTCGATGGCCGCCCTCGTCGGGAACGGGTGACCGGAGAGATTCCTTGCGAGGCGCACGCGTGTCGACAGGACGACATCGGCGCGGGGCCCGGACGCGTCGAGCCAGCTTGAGGGCTGCCCCACCATGGACTCAAACGTCCACATCCTCGCCTCCCGCGTCATCCGCCGACGGTCTCTCGCCGTCAGCCTCGCCCGAGGTCATGTCCGACTCCAGACGTCTGATCTGGTCTCTGAGTTCGGCCGCCCGCTCGTACTCCTCGGCGCGGACCGCCCGCTGCTGCTCGAGCTGAAGGACTCTGACGCGGCGGCTGCTCTCAATGTCCGACGGTGCCTTGGAGGGGATAGTACCTGCGTGCACCGTGCTGCCGTGAATGCGCCGGAGCAACGGCTTGAGTTCCGCGGCGAACGCCTCGTAGCAAGCGGGACACCCGAGCTTCCCCGAGCTTCGGAACTCCGCGTGCGTCAGGCCGCACTCGGGACAGACCGGCCCGGCGTCCGCCGGAACCTGGCCCGCACCCATCTCGTCGAGAAGCCCCATCAGCAGATTGACGAGCGGCCCGGCGAGCGGCGAGAGCGAGAGCGCCATCCCTCTGGTGTTCGCGCAGGCGTCGCACAGATGGAGGTCACGGAGTTCGCCGTCCACCATCTCCACGTATCGTATGTTCGCGGGCTTCCCGCAGTCGTCGCAGAGCATGATCGCTATCCGGTGCCTGCCGCGCCGGACTCGACGGCCCGTCCCTCACGAAGCGTCACCACGCGGTCCGCTCGTTCGTAGAGCTCCGAGTTGTGCGTGACGATCACGAACGTCTGTCCGAGCGATTCCCTGAGTTCCCATATGAGGTCATGGAGGTCGCGTGCGCTCGCGCGGTCGAGATTCCCCGACGGCTCGTCGGCCATGATGACCGAGGGACCGTTGACGAGCGCCCTGGCCACGGCAACGCGCTGCTCCTCGCCGCCGGAGAGCTCGCCCGGCCTGTGTTCCGCGCGTTCCGCGAGTCCTACACGATCGAGCATCTCGCGCGCGGAGCGGGTCGCGTCCTGCGCGGACTCGCCCCCGATGAGACACGGCATCATGACGTTCTCGAGCGCCGTGAGCTCGCGCAGCAGATGGTGGAACTGAAACACGAATCCGACGGTCCGGTTGCGGAAGGCCGCCATCGCCTCATCCTGAAGCGCGAAGACGTCCGTTCCGTCGATCATGACACGCCCCTTCGTCGGGCGGTCGAGCGTTCCCATGATGTGAAGCAGCGTGCTCTTCCCGACGCCCGATGGTCCAATGATCGCGAGGATCTCGCCCCGCGTGATGTCGAGATCGACGCCGCGGAGAACATCAAGCGTCGTCGGCCCCGTATCGAACGTCTTGGTCACGCCCTCGACCCGGAGCATGCCGTCGTCCTTCCGCCCGTCGACGGCGGTCTCTGTCCCGTTCGCGCTACTCATTGCGGATAGCCTCCACCGGGTCGAGCCTCGACGCCTTCCACGACGGGTAGAGCGCCGCCACGAAACTGATGGCGATCGCGGCGATGGCGACGAAGGCGAAGTCGCTCACGCGCATGAGCACGGGCAGGGTCTCGATCGGGTAGACGTCGCCCGGCAGGGATATGAACTGGTAGCGATCGAGCAGCGTTGCCAGGACATACCCTCCGACGCTGCCGATGATCGTCCCGGCGACACCGCTGACGAGCCCCTCCGCGACGAAGATCCGCATGATGGACCTGGCCGTCGCCCCCATCGACTTCATCACGCCGATGTCCTTTGTCTTCTCCATCACGACCATGATGAGCGTGCTGGCGATGTTGAACGCGGCGACCATGATGATGAGCGAGAGGATCCAGAACATGACTCTCTTCTCGGTCTTCATCCATGTGAACAGGTTGCGGTTCAGCTGGATCCAGTTGTTCGCGCGATATGGGAAGCCACCGACCCGCTCCACGATCGCGGCGGCGACCTCAGGCGCCCGGTATGGATCGTCGACGCGCACCTCGATGCCCGTGACCCCGTCACCGAGGCCGAACAGCGCGCGGGCTTCATCAAGGTCGATATAGACGAGCTGCTGGTCGTACTCGTACATCCCGGAGCTGTACAGGCCGACGACCTCGAAGCCTGCAACGGACGGCATCAGACCCATCGGTGTCATGATGTAGTCGAACGGAGACGTGACCGCAACGGTGTCCCCGACGTTCGCTCGCAACCGCAGCGCGAGCTCGTCGCCGAGAACCATCTTCGGAATCTCGCCGGGCCCCGAGTGCAGGGTCTCGATCCTCGGTGTGATATTCTCGAGGACGTCGGTCACGCGCCCCTCCTGCACGAGGTCGGTCCCGCGAATGACGCCGCCATCGGACCGCTCGTTCCCCCTGAGCACGCCCTTCGCGTACGTGAAGGGTGCGGCGGCCACCACGCCGGGGACGGTCTCGACGAGCTGTGTCAGGGCCTCGTAGTCGGTCACCGGTTCCGCACCGTACTTGAGCAGGATGACGTGCGCGTTGATACCTATGATCCTCTGATGGATCTCCTGTTCGAATCCGTTCATCACGGCGAGCACGACCGTCAGCGCCATCACGCCGACCGCCACACCCACGATCGAGATGATCGAGATGATCGAGATGAATCTCGTCTTCCGCTTCGCCCTCAGATAGCGCCAGGCGACAAACCATTCAAACGACACCGCTACTCCTTCCGGTCCGGACGCATCGGCGGGAACAGGATGACGTCCCGTATGCCGGGCGCGCCGGTGAAGAGCATCACCATCCGGTCGATCCCGAGTCCGAGTCCACCGGTCGGCGGCATGCCGTGCATGAGCGCCGTCACGAAATCCTCGTCCATGCCGTGCGCCTCCGGGTCACCCTCCGCGCGCTTCTCAACCTGTGCTTTGAAGCGACGAAGCTGCTCGTCGGGATCGTTGAGTTCGCTGAACGAATTGCCGAGTTCGAGCCCGGCGATGAAGACCTCAAAGCGCTCGACGATATCGGGATCGTCCGGGGACTGCTTCGCGAGCGGAGAGATCTCCATCGGGTAGTCGATAAGGAACGTCGGCTCCATCAGGTTCGGCTCGACGAGCTGGTCGAGGATCTTCTCGACGCACTCGCCGGGGCCTGCGCCCGTCTCGATGTCGACGCCCCTGCCCCGGGCCGCCTCGAAGAGCGTGACGGGGTCCTTCATCGCGTCGGCACCGACGACATCGGCGACCGCGTCCATGACGCGAAGCCGCTTCCAGGGACGCTTGAGGTCGATCGTCATGTCACCGTACTCGAACGACGTCCTGCCGTGGAGCTTGAGCGCGATCCTCTCGAAAAGCGCCTCCGTGAGTTCCATCATGTCGTTGTAGTCGGCGTAGGCCTCGTAGAGTTCCAGCTGCGTGAACTC